>NZ_VCCH02000054.1 GCF_005938675.2 Mycobacterium sp. KBS0706 | reverse complement strand
CCAGCAGCAGGGTCTCGGCCTCGCCTGCGGTCATCCCGGTCAGCCGGGTGCGGTAGCCGTCCAGCAGCGCGAAGCCGCCGCCAGGACCGCGATCGGCATAGACCGGCACCCCGGCGGCCGAGAGCTCGTCGATGTCGCGGTAGACGGTGCGCACCGACACCTCGAACTCCGCCGCCAGCGCCTGGGCGGTCAGGCGGCCGCGGGACTGCAGCAGCAGCAGGATCGACAGCAGGCGGTTGGCGCGCATGGTTCGAGCATAGCCGAAAAAATCCTGACATTGGATGTCAGCTGGGCGCCGGCATCCTCCGTCGCATCGCCATTCCATGACGGAGAGACCGATGACCGCGCTGTTCGCCAAGCCCGCCCCCGGCACCGACCCCAGCGTCCCGGACTCGGCCGGCGACCGCCGCGACGATTTCGGCCCGCTGTTCGGCCGCTGGTCGGTGTCGCACCGCCGGCTGCGCCGCCGCCTGGCCGGCGACATCCATTGGGACGAGTTCGCCGGCGCCTCGGAGATGCGGGCGCTGATCGGCGGCCTGGGCACGATCGACGACAACATCCTGGAGCTGCCGGCCGGGACCTATCGCGCCGCCACGCTGCGCCTGTTCGACGCGGCGTCGAAGCTGTGGTCGATCTGGTGGTTCGACGGCCGCACCCTGCAGATGGACGAGGCGCCGCTGCGCGGCCGGTTCGAGAACGGCGTGGGCACCTTCTTCGGCGACGATGTCTGGGAGGGCACGCCGATCCGGGTGCGCTTCATCTGGTCGGAGATCACCGGCCATTCGGCGCGCTGGGAGCAGGCCTTCTCGACCGATGGCGGCGCCAGCTGGGAGACCAACTGGATCATGCGCTTCGAGCGCACCGGGCCGTAATCTGGGCTCAACCGTCCGGTTCCTCCATACTGGCTTCGTCGAGGGGTGGAGGACGGATTGATCAGGGACCAGTTGCCGAAGGACGACGCCGTGGTGCGGCAGCTGGTCGAGGACGCCTTCCGCGGCCGGCCCTACAGCGACGGCCGCGAGCCGGCGATCCTCGACGCCCTGCGGGCCGCCGGGGCGCTGACGGTGGCGCTGGTGGCGGAAGAGGACGGCGAGATCCTCGGCCAGGTCGCTTTCTCGCCCGTCGCCATCGATGGCGCGATCCGGGACTGGTACGGGCTCGGACCCGTGGCGGTGCGTCCGGACCGGCAGGGACAGGGCGCCGGCCGGGCCCTGATTCGCGCCGGGCTGGACCGGATTCGCGCCCTCGGCGCCCAGGGCTGCGTCCTGGCCGGCGCGCCAGGCTACTACGGCCGCTTCGGCTTCACCGCCGATCCGCGGCTGCAGTCGCCCGGCATCCCGCCCCAATACTTCCTGGTGCTGCCCTTCGGCGCCGAGGTGCCGGGCGGGACGGTGACGTTCCACCAGGCGTTCGACGCCGAGCCCTAGGCGCAGGGCGCCGCCCGGGCCATGCCGCCGAAGGCGTCGAGCAGCCGGTCGCGCCAGGCGAAGACCGGGTCGTCGGGCTGCAGCAGCTCGACCGTGCTGGTGCAGCGGGCCCACATCAGCATGCCGAACACGCAGTAATCGGCATAGGCCGGCGCCGGCCCGGCGATGAACGGAGTGTTGGCCAGGGTCCGCCGCAGCGGCGCCAGGGCCTGGCGGAAGGCGGCCAGATGCGCCGGCCGGTCGGCGGTTGCCTCCTCCAGCGTCCGCCCGAACCGGGTCTCGCGCGAGCTGCGGAAATAGTCGCGGTCGCAGTCGTGCAGGCGGCCATGGATGTCGAGCAGGATGACGCGCGCGATCGCGGGGGACAGGGTCATGTCGGCCCAGTCGTTGACGAAGCGCGCCGGCGCAATGGCTTCGGCGCTGCCGAACAGCGACGGCCGGTCGGGGAAGCGCTGCTCCAGATGCAGCGCGATGCGCCAGGAGTCGGAGATGGTCTCGCCGTCATGCACCAGCACCGGCACCAGCCCCTGGCCGGAGAAGGCGATCGCCTCCTTCTCGGTGAACCGCCAGGGCAACCGGTCGGCCTCCAGCCCCTTATGGGCCAGGGCCATGCGGGTCTTCCAGCAATGCGGGCTGAAGCGCAGCGCGGCATCGGCGCCGGCCAGCTCGTAGAGGGTGAGGGTGTCGGGCATCGTCAGTCGCAGCTTGGGGAATCAGGCCGCCATCTTCCGACCACGGCCTCGAGGTTAACAACCCCGCCCGGACGCAGAGCGCCGATGCGAAGGCGTCCCGATTGCGCCTCCGACTTATTTCTGAAATGGAAATTATCCGGGTTGCCCGACCCGGCATCCTGAAATATGAGTCTGACCAGGTGCCGCTCTCGCGAACGAAGAGCGGCCAACGGGGGCAAGATGGGGCGAGGCACCGGAGAGCTGGATCTGCGTGGGCGCGATGCCTCGGAGCTGCTGCGCCTGATCCACCGCCGCGGCGGTGCCAGCCGGATCGAGGCGGCGCGCGAGCTCGGCCTCAGCGCCTCGGCCATGACTCCCCTGGTCCGCACCCTGATCGACCACGGCCTGCTGCGCGAGACCGGCGCCAAGGCGTCGGGCGGCGGCCGGCCGCGGATGATGCTGGACCTCGACCCGGACTACGGCACGCTGCTGGGCCTGCATCTCGGCGCCGACACAGCACAGCTGGTGATCGCCGACCTGGCCGGCACGCCGAACCAGAGCCCGATCCCCCTGCCCGCCCCGGCCAATGACGACCCGTCACCGCTGGTCGACGCGCTCGACCGCCTGCGCCGTAAGGGCGGCCCCGGCTGGGACGCGCTGGCCGCCGGCGGCGTGGTGCTGGGCGAGGTCGGGCCGCGCCGGGCCGAGGTGATCGGCGCCGGCCAGCGCCTGACAGCGGCGCTGCAGGATGCCTTCGGCATCGGTGTCGCGGCCGAGACCCCGTCCAACGCCATCGTCGTCGCCGAGCGCATGCTGGGCCTGGCCCGGGCCTATGAGAACTACGCTGTCGTGAGCCTGCAGAACGAGATCGGCTCCGGCATCTCGATCAATGGCGACGTCTATCGCGGCAAGGGCCAGGCCGGCGAGATCGGCCACCTGTCGCTGGCGCCTTATTCCGGCGCCGCCTGCCGCTGCGGCAAATGCGGCTGCCTGGCCTCTCTCGCCTCGCTCTCCGCCATCTCGCGCCAGGCGCTGAAGCGCGGCCTGTCCGACGACATCGCCGTCCTGGCCCATATCGCGTCGCAGGGCGACCCGGAGGCGATCGAGATCTTCGACTGCGCCGGGCGCTGGATCGGCCAGGCCCTGGCCCAGGTCGCCAACCTGTTCGACCTGGAGGCGATCGTGTTCCGGGCGCCGCAGCCGGCGCTGAACATCTACCTGCTGAAGGCGCTGAACGAGAGCTTCCGCGCCCATGGCTACAATTTCGACGAATGCCGCACCGGGATCGTCATCAGCCCCGACGAGGGCGACGGCTATCTGCGCGGCGCGGTCGGCCTGGCCCTGGATCTTCTCTTGCGCCAGGGCGGGATGAGACGCCCGCCCTGATCCTCCGGTATCGGGGCGTCCGAAGCCAAGCAACACCAGCCAGCCACGGGAGGTGAGACATGAACCTGCGCAGCATGCGGCTCGGGCCGAGCCTTTGTGTCCTCGCCATTGCCGCCGGCCTCGCCGGGCCGGCCCTGGCCGAGACCACCGAGATCCGCTTCTTCATCCCCGGCGCCAGCGAGGAGCGGAACCAGAAGCTGCTGGGCGAGATCGTCGCCGGCTTCCAGGAGAAGAACCCGGACATCACCGTGAAGGTCGAGGGCGTGGGCTGGGACGAGGCGTTCCAGAAGCTGTCGACCGACTTCATCGCCGGCCGTGCCGCCGACGTCGCCTATATCGGCACCCGCAACGTCGCCGAGTTCTCGATGATGGGTGCGATCCAGCCGGTGGACGGGCTGGTCGACGCCGAGACCCTGGGCCGGATCCCCGAGCCAGTGCGCGTCGCGGCCCAGTTCGGCGGCAAGCAGATGGCCGTCCCGATGGCCTTCTCGACCCAGGCCCTCTACTACCGCACCGACCTGATCCCGACCCCGCCCAAGACCTGGGACGAGCTGGTGGCGACGGCCAAGGCGGTGACCGAGAAGAACCCCGGCATGTATGGCTACGCCACCGCCGCGGCCGCGCATGTCACCCTGGTCAGCCAGTTCCTGAACTTCGTCTACCAGAACGGCGGCGAAGCCTTTGATTCGTCAGGCGAGACCAAGATCAACAGCCCGGAGGCGGTGGGCGCGCTGCAGTTCTATGTCGACCTGTTCCAGAAGGACAAGGTCGTGCCCAACCCGCTGGAGCTGAACCGCGAGCAGCACCCGCCGCTGTTCGCCCAGGGCAAGATCGCGATGATGGTCAGCGGCCCCTGGGGCAAGGCGATCATGGGCCTGGACCCGGACAACAAGACCGCCCCCTACGCCGTCGCGCCGCTGCCCTGCGGCAAGGAATGCAAGGGCGAGCTGGTCTCCGACAGCCTCGCCATCTCGGCCAAGAGCGAGCATCCCGAGGCGGCCGGCAAGTTCGTCGCCTATCTGCTGCAGCCCGACATCCACGCCAAGTGGGACGCGACCAGCGGGCTGGTGCCGCTGCTGGCGGAGGAAGAGCAGATGGACACCTTCAAGACGCCGTTCTGGCAGACCTTCATCGCCATGAAGGCCAACGGCTTCGCCCAGCCGACGCCGAGGGCCTGGCAGCCCTTCGAGAAGATCCTGGTCGAGGCGGTGCAATCGGCGATCCTGGGCAAGGCGACGCCGCAGGAGGCGCTGGACGCGGCGGCGGAGAAGATCCGCAAGGCCCGCATCGAACCGCGCGCCTGACCCCGTGGTCGCGCTCGCCTCCGCCACGCCGCGCCGGGCGACTCGGACCCGCCCCTGGTCGCCGGACCGGGCGCCCTGGCCCTATCTGGCGCTGCCGCTGCTGCTGATCGCGGCGCTGCTGGGCCTGCCCGTCCTGCGCATCTTCTGGCAGTCGGTGCACCATGTGGTGCTGACCGCGCCCTGGGAGGGCAACGACTTCGTCGGTGCCGAGAACTTCCTGGCGCTGGTGCAGGAGCCGGCCTTCCTGCGGACGCTGCAGCTGACGGTGGTGTGGACCGCCTGCTCGGTCGGGGTGAAGCTGCTGATCGGCCTGGGCGGGGCGCTGCTGCTGCAGCGCCCCTTCCCCGGCCGCAAGGTCTATCTGGCCCTGTTGCTGCTGCCCTGGGTGACTCCGGCGGTGATCGCCGCCATCTCCTGGCGCTGGGTGCTGGACGGCCAGTCCGGCTGGATCAACGCCGTGCTGCTGGTGACCGGCGCGATCCGCGAGCCGATCTCGTTCCTCGGCCAGGAGACCACGGCCTTCGTCGCCACCGTGGTGGTCGACGCCTGGCTGGGCATCCCGTTCATGGTGGTGACGCTGATGGCCGGGCTGCAGCGCATCCCCGACGACACCATCGAGGCGGCGCGGATCGATGGCGCCGGCCCGGTCCAGATCTTCCGCCGCATCACCCTGCCGCTGCTGCGGCCGGTGTTGATGACCTGCGTGCTGCTGTCGACGGTCTGGACCTTCAACTCCTTCCAGGTGATCTGGCCGTTGACCAAGGGCGGCCCGGCTGGCGCCACCGCCACCCTGCCGATCCAGATCTACGAGACCGCCTTCGGCAGCTTCGACTTCGGCACCTCCTCGGCCATGGCCGTCGTGATCTTCGTCATCCTGATGTCGGTGTCGCTGCTGTACTGGCGCGTGCTGAAGGGAGGCGAGGAATGACGGCACGCCGCACGCTGCCCGAGATCGGCCGCCACGGTGCGCTGATCGTGCTGCTCGGCTTCCTGCTGCTGCCGGTCTGGGTGATGCT
Organism: Mycobacterium sp. KBS0706; assembly: GCF_005938675.2. Classification (GTDB taxonomy): domain Bacteria; phylum Pseudomonadota; class Alphaproteobacteria; order DSM-16000; family Inquilinaceae; genus Inquilinus. The sequence goes on along the minus strand of NZ_VCCH02000054.1, from coordinate 51,295 downwards.
GAAGACCTCCTTCACCCCCTATGACCGGCTCTATGTCTGGCCGCCGGAGTTCCTGCCGCGCAGCCTGGATTTCGGCAACTACGCCCGCGCCCTGTTCGGCCAGTACCGCGTGATCGAGGCGCTGGGCAACAGCTTGATCATCGCCGCCGCCGCCGCCGCCATCTCGACCAGCTTCGGCTTCCTCGGCGCCTACGGCCTGGCCCGGTTCCGCTTCACCGGCCGCACCGCGCTGCTGTTCCTGGTGCTGGCGACGCAGATGCTGTCGCCGGTCGTCATCGTCCTCCCGCTCTATGAATTCATGATCGCGGCCGGTCTGCTCGACACCTACCTCTCGGTGATCCTGTGCAACACCGCTTTGGCCACGCCGATCGCGATCTGGCTGCTGCACGGCTTCCTGCTGGGCATCCCGCGTGAGCTCGAGGAGGCGGCGATGGTCGACGGCTGCTCGCGGCTGAAGAGCCTGTGGCACATCATCTTGCCGGTGGTGCGGCCGGGGCTGGCGATGACCGCGATCTACACCTTCATTCATGCCTGGAGCGACCTGATCTTCCCGCTGGTGATGCTGACCGACGACGGCAAATGGCCGGTCACCCTGGCCCTGACCCGCTTCGTCGGCGAGAACGTGATCCGCTGGGACTATCTGATGGCCGCCGGCGTCGTCACCACCCTGCCCGCCGCCATCCTGTTCGCCCTGGTCCAGAAGCACTTCACCCGCGGCATGGTCGCCGGCGCGGTGAAAGGTTAATCCTCGCTCTCAACCATCGTTCGAGCCGAAAGCCAAGACCGATGTCCAAATCCCTGAAATCCCAGCAGATCCGCGTCGCCGTGATTGGCGCCGGCAACCGCGGCATCGAGGCCTATGGCGACTATATCCGCCGCCGTCCCGACCAGGCGCGGATCGTCGCCATCGCCGACCCGCGGGCCGACCGGCTGCAGGACGCCGCCGCCCGGCACGGCCTGGCGTCCGAGCATCTCTATACCGACTGGCGCGACCTGCTGGCGCGTGAGACCGAGCTGGATGCGGTGCTGATCACCACCCCGGACGCGCTGCATCTCGAGCCGGCGCTGGCCGCGATCCGCCGCGGCCTGGGGATCCTGCTGGAGAAGCCGATCTCGCCGACCGAGGAGGAGACCCGCACCCTGGCCGAGGCGGCCCGGGAGACCGGCGCCGACGTCACCGTCGCCCATGTGCTGCGCTACACCGCCTTCTTCTCCCGCATCAAGGAGATCCTGGACCGTGGCGTGATCGGCCGGCTGGTGACGCTGCGCCAGACCGAGCACATCGGCTACTGGCACTTCGCCCACAGCTTCGTGCGCGGCAACTGGCGGCGCGAGGAGGAGTCCAGCCCGCTGATCCTGGCCAAGACCTGCCACGACCTGGACATCATCCGCTGGCTGGCCGGGGCACCGTGCCAGGAGGTCTCCTCCTACGGCTCGCTGGCGCATTTCCGGCGCGAGAACGCGCCCGACGGGTCGACCGACCGCTGCGACGAGGGCTGCAAGGTCGAGCGCGTCTGCCCCTATTCCGCCCAGCGCATCTATCTGGAGAAGTTCAAGCCGGCCGATGCCTGGCCGCACAAGGTGCTGAGCCTCGACACCTCGCCCGACGGCATCCGCGCGGCGCTGCATGAAGGCCCCTATGGCCGTTGCGTCTATCGCTGCGACAACGACGTGGTCGACAACCAGGTGGTGGCGATGCGCTTCGCCAACGGCGTCAGCGCCACGCTGAACGTCAGCGCCTTCACCGCCGAGAACACCCGGACGTTGCATCTGATGGGCACGCATGGCGAGATCGCCGGGCATCTGGAGAAGAACGAGATCACGGTGATCGACTTCCGCACCGACGACGTCACCACCATCCGACTGACCGCGACCGGGGATGGCGGCCATGCCGGCGGCGACGACCGGCTGATGGCCGAATTCCTGGGCCGGCAGATCCAGCGCCGCGGCCGCAGCCAGGTGAATGTCGCCCTGACCTCGCTGGAAGAATCGCTGGACAGCCACTTCATGGCCTTCGCCGCCGAACGCTCGCGCCGCACCGGCACCGTGGTCCGGCTGTGACGGGCCGATCTTGAGCGACGGCTCGGCGGGCGGAGCCGGGACGCGGCCGGATCACGACCGGCTGCGCGCCGTGGCCGCCCTGTCGGCGCATTACGGGGTCAGCGGCATCCTGACTCCGTATCTGCCGGTGTGGCTGGCGGCCAGCGGCCTCGCGGCCGACGCGGTCGGCTGGACGATGGCCGCTGGCTTCGCCCTGCGCGCCGTCTGCATCCTCGGCTTCGGCATGGTCGCGACCCTGCTGCTGCCGGCCGGCGGCGTGGCCGCCGGCGCCGCGCTCGCCGCCGCGCTGGTGCTGGTCGCGGCCACGCTGATCGCCGACCCCGGCACCATCGGCCTGCTGTCGGTGCTGGCGGTCGGGCTCGTCTACGGCTCGATCCCGCTGATCGAGAGCTTCGCCAACACCGTCACCCTGCGCAGCGGCCATGGCTATGGCCGGATGCGGGCCTGGGGGTCCTTCGCCTTCATGATCGGCAATGTCGGCATGGGCGCGCTGCTGATCCTGCCCCACGGCGCCGCGCTGCTGCCCTTCATCACCGCCGGCCTGCTGCTGTGCCTGTGCCTGTCGGTGCTGGGCCCGACCTGGCAGCCGCCGACGCCGCGCCTCGACCCGCGCGCCGCCGCCGCTGCCCTGGCGGTGGCGGCGCCGCTGCTGGCGCCGGCCCTGCTGCTGCAGGCGTCGCACGCCTTCTACTATTCCTTCGGCACGATCTGGTGGATCGACCATGGCGTCGCCAAGGGCAGCACCGGCATCGTCTGGGGCGCCGCGGTCGCCGCCGAGATCGTGGTCTACCGCTACGCCGCCCGGCGGCTGGAGACCATCCCGCCGGCGACGCTGCTGGCGGTGTGCTGCGTGGTCGCGATCGGCCGCTGGCTGCTGCTGGCGACCAACCCGTCTTTGCCGCTGATCATCCTCAGCCAGTTCGGCCACGCCATGACCTTCGGTGGCGCCTATCTGGCCGCACAGACCGTGATCCGCACCCGGATCCGGCCGGAGCTGCACTACATGGCCCAGGCCGGCTATGCCTTCCTGACCACCTTCGTCGGCCTGGCCGGGACCACCGCGCTGATTCCCTGGGCCATGCGCGTCACCGGCGCCGATCCCTGGCTGTTGATGGCCGCGATCGCCGCGGCGGCGCTGGCCTGGCTGGGCCTGACCCGGGTCGCCCGCCCCGCGCCATAGTGTTGCCGCGGTCACCGGACCGCTTCCGCCCATCGGCGAAGCAGGATACAACTCCGCCCGCCCGCCTGCCCTTCCCATAATCGCAAAGCAGACCGCGTGCCTGCCTCCAAACTGTCCGCGACCCGCGCCCTGGTCTATCTGGGCGCCATCTGCCAGCGCCGCGCGCCGTGGGTGATCGGCGCCGCGCTGGTTTTGTCGGTCTGTGCCGTGCTGGTGGTGATGCACCGCCTGTCGATCAACACCGACACCGGCAAGCTGATCGACCCCGACCTGCCCTGGCAGCAGGACAACGCCGCGCTCGACAAGGCGTTTCCGCAGAACACCAACCTGCTGGCCATCGTCATCGACGGCAAGACGCCGGAGCTGGCGGAAGCCGCGGCGACGCAGCTGACCAAGGCGCTGGCGGCGGAGCCGTCGCTGTTCAAGACAGTCCGCCGCCCGGATGGCGGGCCCTTCTTCGATAAGAACGGCATCCTGCTCCTGCCGTTGAAGGAGGTGCAGCAGACCGCGGACGACATCATCGCCGCCCAGCCGCTGCTCGCCGGCCTGGCGGCCGACCCGACGCTGCGCGGACTGCTCAACGTCGTCCAACTGTTTCTGCAAGGCGTCGAGAGCGGACAGGCGCCGCGGTCGCGCGTGCAGCCGGCGCTCACCCGGATGGCGGCGACGATCGATGCCAACCTGACCTCGGCGCATGTGGTGCAGCCGCTGTCCTGGCAGTCGCTGCTGTCGTCGGGTCCGCCGTCGCCGCGGGCGCTGCGGCGCTTCGTGCTGGCGCAGCCGGTGCTCGACTACGGCGCGCTCGAGCCGGGGGCGAAGGCCACCGACTTCGTCCGCGCCACGGCGGAGAAGCTGCACCTGACCCCGGATTACGGCGTTACCGTGCGGCAGACCGGCAACATCCCGCTCAACGACGACCAGTTCGCCAGCGTCAGCGAAGGCATCGGCGTGTCGACCACGGTGTCGGTGGTGCTGGTGCTGGGGCTGCTGCTGCTGGCCCTGCGCTCCTTCGCCATGACCGGGGCGATCATGGTCACGCTGTTCGTCGGCCTCTTGCTGACCGCGGCCTTCGCGGCGCTGGCCGTGGGTGCCCTGAACCTGATCTCGGTCGCTTTCGCTGTACTGTTCGTCGGCATCGCCGTCGATTTCGGCGTCCAGCTCTGCATCGCCGTGCGAGCCAAGCGCACCACCGCCCCCAATATCTTCGCCGCCACCAACGCCGCCATCCGCCGCGTCGGCGCCGCCCTGTTCCTGGCCGCGCTGTCCGCCGCCAGTGGCTTCTTCGCCTTCCTCCCGACCGACTATCGCGGCGTCTCCGAGCTCGGGCTGATCGCCGGCGTCGGCATGCTGATCGCCGTCACGCTCAACCTGACGCTGCTGCCGGCCTTGTTGGCGGTGCTGCCGGTGCGAGCCGAGCCGCGCGAGGTCGGGTGGCAGGCGCTGGCCCCGGTCGATCATTTCCTGCTGAAGTACCGGCGCTGGGTGCTGGCCGCCGGTGCGCTGCTGGCACTGGCGTCGCTGGCGCTGATGCCGCGGCTGACCTTCGACTTCAACCCGCTGAACCTGGTCGATCCGCGCTCCGAAGCGGCGTCGACGATGCTCGAGCTGATGCGGGATCCGCTGACCACTCCGAACACCATCGACATCCTGACCCCGTCGGTCGAGGCCGCGGCGGCGCTGACGCCGAAGCTGCAGGCCCTGCCTGAGGTCGATACCGTGCTGTCGCTGAACAGCTTCGTGCCCGGCGACCAGGAGGCCAAGCTGGCGATCCTGTCCGACCTCGCCCTGCTGGTCGGCCCGGTTCTGGACACCCCCGCGGCGGCGGATCCGCCCTCCGACGCCGCGATCCGTGCCGCCGCCACCAAGACCGCGGCAGCGCTGCGCGAGATCGGGCCGGAGCCGGACAGCCCCGAGCGGCGCCTGGCCGACGGGCTGGACCGCTTGGCCAAGGCCGATGCCGCCACGCTGACGCGGGTCGGCGAGGCGATGCTGGGTGGGCTGCCGGCGACGCTGGACCGGCTGCGGCTGCTGCTCTCGGCCGGCCCGGTCACCTTGGCCGACCTGCCGAAGGAGCTGAGGGAGACCTGGGTCGCGCCGGACGGCCGGGCCAAGCTGACCGTCTTTCCCAAGGGCAATGCCGTCGACAACGCCGTCATGGAGCGATTCGTCGACGCCGTCCGCAAGGTCGCGCCGCACGCCACCGGCACCGCGGTGACGATCCAGGAATCGAGCCGCACCATCGTCGACGCCTTCATCACCGCCGGCATCCTGGCGACCGTGATGATCGCGCTGCTGCTCGCGGTCGCGCTGCGCCGGCTGCGCGACGTGCTGCTGGCGCTGACGCCGCTGCTGCTGGCCGGGCTCCTGACGCTGGCGACCACCGTCGTCACCGGCATGCCGATCAACTTCGCCAACATCATCGCCCTGCCGCTGCTGCTCGGGGTCGGCGTCGCCTTCGACATCTACTTCGTGGTGAACTGGCGCGCCCGGCGCGGCGAGCCGCTGCAGTCCAGCACCACCCGCGCCATCGTGTTCAGCGCCCTGACCACGGCCTCGGCCTTCGGCAGCCTATGGCTCTCGCCCCATCCCGGCACGTCGGGCATGGGTGAGCTGCTGACGATCGAGCTGCTGTTCACCCTGTTCTCCGTGCTGGTGTTCATGCCGGCGCTGCTCGGGCCGCCCGCGCCACCACGGCGCCATCATCCAGCCCCACCGTGAAGCCAGGCTTCACCGAGCATGCGGATCAGGACCGGTGACGGCCCGGCCGGATGCGGCTAATCTCGCCGGGCCGCGGCTCCCGCGGCCCCGCTGGCGCCCCGGGTCTCGGCGACCAACAAGATGCGGCCTGACGGAAGGGGAACAAAGTTTTTCGTCAGGTGGTTGTTGCCGCACAGGCCGCAGGATATTGTTCGCATTCTAACTTTCTTCCCCGTCGCGGGGTTGGGTCGATCCGAGCCGCGAACGGAAATGTGCCAAGCTAGATCACCGACTTTCGGTTTGCTTACGGGATCGGACCGGACATGCCGTTGCGCTCATCCTCTCGCCCTGTCGCCCTCGGCATGGCCGTGCTCATCGCCGCCACCGCCCTGAGCGGCTGCGCCACGCCGCCGACCGACCCGGCGCAGCGGGCGGAGTTCGACCGGATCAACGATCCGCTCGAGCCGATGAACCGGGCGATCTTCGACTTCAACCAGGCGCTCGACAAGAACGCCATCCGGCCGGTGGCGATCGCCTATCGCGACACGGTGCCGGAATTCGCCCGCGACGGGCTGCACAACGCGCTGCAGAATTTCGGCGAGCCGGTGGTCTTCCTCAACAAGGTGCTGCAGGGCGAGCCGATCGCCGCCATCAAGACGTTGCTGCGCTTCATGGCGAACTCGACCTTCGGCCTCGGCGGCTTCTTCGACGTCGCCACGCCGCGCGGCGTGGTCCGGCAGCAGGCCGGCGATTTCGGCGCCACGCTGTACAAATGGGGCATCGGCGACGGCCCATACCTGATGCTGCCCCTGCTCGGCCCCTCCAACCCGCGCGATGCCGTCGGCTTCGCGGTTGATTCGGTCAGCAGCCCCTGGGGCTACATCGTCAACATCCCGACCGAGGCGAGCATCGGCCAGTTCGTGTTCAAGGGGGTCGATGTGCGGTCGCGCACGGTAGACGCCACGGACGAACTGGAGCGCAACTCGGTCGATTACTACGCGACGCTGCGCAGCGTGTTCCGCCAGTACCGGCAGGCCGAGCTCGACGGCGGTCAGGCGCCGTCGGGCGGCGACCTCTACACCGACCCCGCCGGAGCAGCGGCGGCCGGCGGTGCGGCTGCCCCGGCTGCGGCCGGCGCCGTCCCAGCCTCGCAGCTGCCGGATATTCCTTGATCGACAGGCGGGCGGGAGCAGCGCTCCCGCCCCGATCGAAGCCTATTTCTTCGGCGTCAGCTCGGCGATCTTGCCTTCGATCAGCTTGATCAGCGCGTCACCGCCGCCGCTGCGAAGGGTTGCTCCGAATTCCGACCGGTAGTTGGCGAGCTGGCTGATCGTGCCGTTCAGGTAGATGTCGATGATCTGCCAGTTCGGCCCCCGCAGCCGATAGTTCAGTGGCACCGGATCCGCATTCGGCCGCACCAGCTTGGTGTTGACCACCTGGTCGCCGCCGCTGACCGGCTTGGCGTCCTCGGCCTGGAAGCTCTCGCCGCTGTAGCCGTTGAAGCGGGCGGCATAGGTGGTGATGCTGAAGCGGCGGAAGGCGTCCGTCACCTTCTGCTGCTGGGCCGCGCTCAGGGTCGACCAGTCCGGACCCACGGAGATTCGCGCCATCAGCGGCAGGTTGAAGGTCTGGTCGAGCACCGGCGCGAGCTTCTGGTAGCGCCCTTGGAAGCCCAGCGAGGCGGCGTTCTTCATGACATCGAGCAGGGCGCTGTCGAGAGTCTCGATCACTTGGCGCGGCTCCGCGGCCTGTGCCGCCGGCGCCACGAAGGGCAACGGCAACAGCAGTGCGAAGGCCAGGGCAAAACGGCGGGGAAGGTCAGGCGAGCGCATGGTTGTCTCTTCCGATTCGGAACATTGGGGTCCGCCGCCAACCGGCTTGCGACGCGGCACAATGGCCCATGATGTCCTCAACCCGCTCCTTTGCCGAGAAGTTCCGACCGCCGCGGCGTCGGAATTCGGCTGTGACGGCCAGCACATCGGCCGATGCGGCCATTTTGATAAAGATCAATCGAAACCTATTGCACGTCCCGGCCGTGGTCACGTTAGTGACACGCAAAGTTGGCGCGTAGTATGGTCCAAATTGAGAGCGATTCACTCTGGCGAATCCCTAGCCCCAGCCAGAACATCAAGGTGCGGAATGCGGATCATCTTGGCCCAGCCGCGAGGCTTTTGCGCCGGCGTCGAGCGCGCGATCGAGATCGTCGAGCGCGCGCTGGAGATCTATGGCCAGCCTGTCTATGTCCGGCACGAGATCGTGCACAACCGGCACGTGGTCGAGAGCCTGCGGGCGAAGGGCGCCCGCTTCGTCGACGAGCTGGACGAGGTGCCGGCCGGCAGCATCACGATCTTCAGCGCGCATGGCGTCGCCCGATCGGTGGAGAACGATGCGGCACAGCGTGGGCTGCAGGTGATCGATGCGACCTGCCCGCTGGTGTCGAAGGTGCATATCGAAGGCCGCAAATACGCGGCGCAGGACCGCACCGTCATCCTGATCGGCCATGCCGGCCATGCCGAGGTCGAGGGCACCACCGGGCAGATCCCCGGCGGCGTCACCCTGATCTCGACAGTCGAGGAGGTCGCGGCGCTCGAGGTGCCGGATCCGGAGCGGGTCTCCTACATCACCCAGACCACGCTCAGCGTCGACGATACCAAGGCGGTGATCGACGCGCTGACGGCGAAGTTCCCGGCGATCGTCGGGCCGGACACCAAGGACATCTGCTACGCCACCCAGAACCGCCAGGGGGCGGTGCGCGAGCTGGCGCAAATGGTCGACGTGCTGCTGGTGATCGGCGCCCGCAACAGCTCGAACTCGAACCGCCTGCGCGAGATCGGGGCCGAGCTCGGCGTGCCGAGCTATCTGATCGACGACGCCTCGGCGCTGGATCCGGCCTGGCTGGCGGGCAAGGAGGCCGTGGGCATCACCGCCGGCGCCTCCGCCCCCGACAGCCTGGTGCAGGAGCTGGTCGAGACCCTGCGACGTTATGGCGAAGTCGAGGTCTCGACGCTGCAGGGCGTCGATGAGAATATCCGTTTCCGCCTGCCATCCCAATTGACCGCACCGGTGCCTGCCGAGTAGGCAGTGTCGCTTGGCTCGGGTTTCAGCCGACAGTTTTGCGAAGGTCCCCATGGGTATCCCGCTTCAACAGCAGATCCGTATCGGCGCTTACCTTCTGAAGAACCACCTGATGGGCACCAAGCGGTACCCGATGGTTCTGATGCTGGAACCGCTGTTCCGCTGCAACCTAGCCTGCGCCGGCTGCGGCAAGATCGACTACCCGGACGAGATCCTGAACCAGCGCCTGTCGGTGGCCGACTGCCTGCAGGCGGTGGATGATTCGGGGGTGCCGGTGGTCTCGATCGCCGGCGGCGAGCCGCTGCTGCACAAGGAGATGGCGGAGGTGGTGCAGGGCATCATCGACCGCAAGAAATACGTCTATCTGTGCACCAACGCGCTGCTGATGGAGAAGAAGCTCGATCAGTACAAGCCGAGCCCGTTCCTGATCTGGTCGGTGCATCTCGACGGCGACCGCGAGGACCACGACCGGTCGGTGTGCCAGGACGGCGTCTACGACCGAGCGGTGAAGGCGATCAAGGCCGCCAAGGCCCGCGGCTTCCGCGTCAACATCAACTGCACCCTGTTCAACAACGCCGATCCCGAGCGCGTCGCGAACTTCTTCGACGACGTCAAGGCGATGGGCGTCGATGCCATCACCGTGTCGCCCGGCTACGCCTATGAGCGGGCGCCGGACCAGCAGCACTTCCTGAACCGCCAGACCACCAAGCAGCTGTTCCGCGACATCTTCAAGCGCGGCGACAGCGGCAAGCGCTGGTCGTTCAGCCAGTCGTCGATGTTCCTCGACTTCCTGGCCGGCAACCAGACGTACCACTGCACGCCCTGGGGCAACCCGACCCGCACCTATTTCGGCTGGCAGCGTCCCTGCTACCTCCTCGGCGAGGGCTACGCCCAGACCTACAAGGAGCTGATGGAGGAGACGGACTGGGACAAGTACGGCACCGGCAATTATGAGAAGTGCGCCAACTGCATGGTGCATTCGGGCTATGAGGCCAGCGCGGTGAAGGACATGTTCCGCAACCCGCTGAAGGCCTTCATTGTCGGCATGCGCGGCATCCGCACCGAAGGGCCGATGGCGCCGGAGATCTCGCTTGAGCGGCAGCGCCCGGCCGAGTTCGTGTTCTCCTCCCACGTCCAGAAGGCGCTGGAGAAGCTACGGCACACCCCGAAGGTCGCGGCCAAGGGCGCCGGCGGCGGCAAGTAGCGCCGCCATCGCCGCGCTGCTCTGCCGCCCCAGGCGGATCAGCGCCGGCAGCTGACCAGGGCTGCGGGCCAGAGCCCGCAGCACCGGCCCGATCGCCGGGCGTCCCTCGCTGTCGAGGCCGACCAGAGCCGCCGGCGGCAAGCCATGCGCCGCCGGGTCGGCCACGGCCCGCAGCACGCCGAAGGGCAACCCCGCTTCCGTAGCGGCCTGCGCGACCGCGGCGCTTTCCAGATCGACGATGACGGCGCCGCTATCGCGGTACAGCCGGGCCTTGGCCGCGGCGGTGTCGACGATGAGGTCGCCGCCCCAGACATCCCCACGAGTGGCGCCCGGCAGGGCCGCTGCGAGCCGCGCCGCCAGGTCCGGATCGCAAGGATAGGCCACTGCGCCCGTCGCCACGGCTGTGCCGATCACCAAAGCCCCGGTCGCCAGCTCCGGCGCCAACCCGCCGGCGATGCCGAAGCTGAGCAGCGCTGTGGCGCCGCTGCCGACGAGGTCTCGCGCCAGCTGCTCTGCCCGGGCCGGATCGCTGGCCGCGCAGGCGACCAGCGGCGAGATCCGCCGCGCGATCTCCGCCTCCCGCGCCAGTCCGGTCAGGATGCCGAGCATGCGAACGGCCCAGTTTCTTTTGTGTGTCCCCCCTCCCCTCGCGGGAGGGGGGTAGGGGGAGGGGGTTCGTGCCGCCAAAGCAGACCGGCGCATTCTGCCCCAAAAGATAATCCGTTCCGCCGCTCAGGCGTGGGCGCCTTTCGATCGACAACCCCCTCCCCCTGCCCCCCTCCCGCAAGGGGAGGGGGGACTAAAGAGGGCTGAGTTGCTTGCAGAAGAGACAGCCCGCCAGCCGTCAGGTGGCCGCGCCGGCGCGATTCCGGGTGGTCTCTCACATCCCGACCTCGACCCGGCCGCTGTTGCTGTCGCGCAGGCGGCGATAGCGGGACAGGGCCCAGGTCGGGAAGAAGGCCGGGTAGCCGTGGTAGCGCAGGTAGAACACGCGCGGGAAGCCGACTGCGGTGAAGCTCGGCTCGTCCCACAGCCCGTCCGCGCGCTGATGCGCCGACAGCCAGGCGACGCCGCGTTCGACCGCCGGATGCCCCGCCTCGCCCACTGCCATCAGCCCCAGCACTGCCCAGGCGGTCTGCGACGCGGTCGAGGTGGCCGGCGTCATCTCCGGCTTACCCTCGTAATAGCTGTCGCCGCTTTCGCCCCAGCCGCCATCCTCGCGCTGCTGCGCCGCGAGCCAGTCGACGGCCCGGCGGATCATCGGGTCCTGCGGGTCCATCGCGATCGCATTCAAGGCGCATAGCACCGACCAGGTGCCGTAGATGTAGTTGGTGCCCCAGCGCCCGAACCAGGAACCGTCACGCTCCTGCTCCTGGCGCAGGAACTCCACGCCGCGCGCCACCGCCGGGTCGTCGATGCGCCGGCCGAGCTGGCCCAGCATGCTGAGGCAGCGCGCCGTCACGTCGGAGGTCGGCGGGTCCAAGAGCGCGCCATGGTCGGCGAAGGGAATGTGGTTGAGGTAGTGATAGGTGTTGTCGACCTCGAAGGCCGCCCAGCCGCCATTCTTGCTCTGCAGTCCGAGCAGCCATTCGACGCCGCGGTCGATCGCCTCGCGATAGCGCTCCGGGTCGGCCCGGTGCATGGCCATGACCACGACCGCAGTGTCGTCGAGGTCCGGATAATGCGCGTTGTTGTACTGGAAGGCCCAGCCGCCCGGCCGCACGTCGGGCCGGCGCTCGGCCCAGTCGCCCTTGACGTCCAGCACCTGGCGCGGCACCAGCCAGTCGAGCCCCCGCTTCGCCCGGGCCACCGCCTCAGGGTCGTCGGATTCCAGCAGCGCATGCGCGGTCAGCGCCGTGTCCCAGACCGGCGACAGGCAGGGCTGCGCGTAAGTCACGCCGTCGACCGTGTCGACCAGCTTTTCCACCGAGGCCCAGGCGATCTTCAGGTCCGGATGGTCGTCTGCATAGCCGAGGCATTTGAACATCATCACGGAATTGGCCATGGCCGGGTAGATCGCGCCCAGCCCGTCCTCGCCGTTCAGCCTCTCGGTGACGAAAGCGACCGCCTTCTCAATCGATTTCTGCCGGCGCGGGAAGAACAGCTCGATCGGCCGCAGCACGCCATCCAGGCGACGGAAGAACCGGCCCCAGAAAGTGCCGTCGACATGGACATGCCAGTTCTTCACCTGCTCCGGCGGCTCGACCATCAGCTCCTGGATCGACAGCGCCCCGGGATTCACCGGACGCGGCTTCTTCGCCATGATCACCAAGAGCGGCACGATCACCGTGCGGCTCCAATACGACACCTTGTTGAGCTGGAACGGGAACCAGGACGGCAGCACCATGATCTGCACCGGCATCACCGGCACGGCGCGCCACGGCACCTGCTCGAACAGCGCCAACAGGATGCGGGTGAAGACGTTGGAGCGCGCGGCGCCGCCGGCGGCCAGAATGGCGGCGCGGGCGCGGGCCATATGTGGCGCGTCCGGGTCGTCGCCCGCCGCCTTCAGCGCGAAATAGGCCTTCACGCTGGCGCTGATGTTGAGCGGGCCGTCATGCCATAGCGGCCAGCCGTCATGCACCTTCGACTGGATGCTGCGGATATAGGTTGCCAGCAGCGCCTCCTTCTCCCGGTCGACCACGCCGAGGAAGTGCTTCAGCAGGATGTACTCGGCCGGGATGGTGGCGTCGGCCTCCAGGATGAAGGCCCAGTGGCCGTCCTCACGCTGCAGGCCGAGCAGCCCGCCGACGCCGCGGCCGATCGCATCGTCGAGGCTGGCGCGGGTAGGCCCGGCGAGGTCTTCGCTCTGGAAGGAAGGGCTGGAGATGGTCATGGGGACGGATCTGACGGCTGACGGGACAGGGAGGCGCCGGGCTGGTCGTAGACGCGGCCCTTCCAGGCCCCGCCGACACCGGCCCAGTGGCGCCGCGCCGAATCGATGGTGGCGCCGAGATACACCACCGCGGCAAGCGGCAGGAAGGGCGCCCACAGCGGCGAGCGCCGGTAGAAGCGCAGCATCGGCACGTAGATGCCGATCATGATCGCCCAGGCGGCCAGGGCGACATAGCGCGCCGCCCCCTCCCCCAGGATCGTCAGGGCCGGCGGCGCGACATAGGTGACGATCAGGCCGGCGACGGTGCCGAGCAGCAGCCAGGGCGAATAGCGCAGCTGGGTGTAGGCGGTGCGGGCGACCATGCGCCAGATCTCGCCGACATCGCCATAGACGCGCAGGCTCTCCGCCTCGTCGGTGAGGTCGAGCCGGATCCGGCCGTCGCGCTTGAGCGCCGCCGCCAGGGTGCAGTCGTCGATCAGCGCGTCGCGGATGGCGGCGATGCCGCCGATCCGAGCCAGGGCCTCGCGCCGCACCAGCATGCAGCCGCCGGCCGCGCCCGCGGTGGCCTTGTCCGACCGGTTCACCCAGGCGAAGGGGTACAGCATCTTGAAGAAGAAGACGAAGGGCGGCACCAGCCAGCGCTCGGCGAAGTCGAGGCAGCGCAGCCGCACCATCAGCGACACCAGCTCGAGCCCATCGGCCTCGCCGCGCGCCACCAGCTGCGCCACGTTGGCCGGCCGGTGGACGATGTCGCCGTCGGTCAGCAGGATCCAGCGCGCCTCGGGGTCGGCCCGCTCCGCCGCCGCGATGCCCTGCGACACCGCCCACATCTTGCCGACCCAGCCGGGCGGCAGCGGCGCGCCGGAGATCACGGTCAGGCGGTCGGGCGCGCCCGCCGCCTCCGCCGCGGCCCGGGCGAGATCGGCAGTGCCGTCGGTCGACTGGTCGTCGACCACCACCACCTGCAGCCGCCCCGGATAGGCCTGGCGCAGATGCGAGCCGACCGCGGCGCCGATGCCCTCGGCCTCGTTGCGCGCCGGGATCACCACGACCACGCCGGGCCATTCGGCCGGCGGCGGCGCGGCGGGTGCGGTCGCGGTCTCCCAGAACCGGCCCTGGGCCAGCCACAGCTTGAGCCACGCGGCGAGACTCGCGAAAGCGAGGATCAGGCCGATCATGTCAGGTAGCCATTGGCCCGGAACCAGTCGAGCGCATCGACCAGGGCCTGCCGTGCCGGCCGCGGCCGGTAGTCCAGCGCGCCCCGGGCCTTGTCCGAGGAGAAGTACATGGTCTTGCGCGCCATGCGCAGCGCGTCGCGCGTCACCATCGGTTCCTTGCCGGTGAAGCGCGACACCGTCTCCGCCGCCAGCGCCACCGGCCAGATCGGCCCCAGCGGCAGCCGGATCTTCGGCGCCTTGCGGCCGACCAGGCCGGCGATCTCGGCCAGGATGGCGGAGAGCGCGAAATCCTCGCCGCCCAGGATGTAGCGCTCGCCCGGCACGCCGCGGGCGAAGGCGGAGAGGTGACCCTGGGCGACATCGTCGACATGGACCAGGTTCAGCCCGGTGTCGACGAAGGCCGGGATGCGGCCGGTCGCGGCTTCGACGATGATCCGCCCGGTCGGGGTCGGCTTGACGTCGCGCGGCCCGATCGGGGTGGAGGGGTTGACGATCACCACCGGCAGCCCAGTCGCGGCCGCCGCCTCGCGCGCCGCATCCTCGGCCAGGAATTTGGAGCGCTTGTAGAGACCGATCATCTGGCCTTCGGTCGCGATCGTGGTCTCGTCCGCCGGCCGGCCATCGGCGTGATGGCCGAGCGTCGCGACGCTCGAGGTGTAGACGGCGCGGCCAACTCCAGCCATAGCGGCGGCGCGCAGGATCGCCGCAGTGCCCGCGACATTGGTGCGCAGCATCGCCTTCGGGTTCCGGACCCACAGCCGATAGTCGGCCGCGACATGGAACAGCGCGGTGCAGCCCTTCAGCGCCGGCGCCAGCGAGGCCGGGTCGTCGAGGTCGCCGGTCACCGGCTCGGCGTCGAGCCCGGCCAGGTTGCGGCGATCGCTGTTCGGGCGCACCAGCGCCTTGACCCGATGGCCTTCGGCCAGCAGCGCGCGGGCCACGGCCGAGCCGACGAAGCCGGTGGCCCCGGTGACGAGGGCGATCTCGCTCATTCGTCCCCGCGGGGATCTGCCGGAAGCTTGGCCTGTCGCGGCATTGTCATCATGGCGGCGACACTGTCGAACCGGACCGGCGACCGCAACCGAAAAAGCCGTAAGTCACCCCTGCGTGCGGCCCTTCGTCATCGGCGTTTGCCTTGACAATTCAGGGGGCTCTGCGGTCTGGTGGCCCCGTCCAGGGCCGTGCGGCGGAACCGCCGCCGAACCCCCGTTTCCGAGCGCCCTGGCCGAGGCAAGACAGGCGATCATGACCGTGCCGGCCGACCGAGCCATCGTCGACTCTTCCCCGCCCGCCGGCGCCCCGTCCTCCCGCGCGGACGCCGTCGAGCTGCCGGCGTCGAAGACCTCGGGCCAGGAGAACTTCCCGGTCGGGTCGTGGCTGCTGCCGAAACGCCACCGGCCGCACATCGCCACCTTCTACCGCTTCGCCCGCGCCGCCGACGATATCGGCGACGACCCTGCCCTGCCGACGGCCGAAAAGCTCGCCCGGCTAGACGCGCTAGAGGCAGGGCTGCTCCACGGGGGGCCGGAGGCTGCCGACCGGATGCGCGCCTCGATCGCCGCCACCGGCGTCGGCCTGGTCGACTGCCGCGACCTGCTGGTCGCCTTCCGCCGCGATTCCGAGAACCGCAGTTGCCGGACGTGGGACGACCTGATCGACTATTGCCGCTATTCGGCCAACCCGGTCGGGCGCTACCTGCTGCGGCTGCACGGCCAGGCCGAATCGACCTTCCCGGCCGGCGACGCGCTGTGCACGGTGCTGCAGATCCTGAACCACCTGCAGGATTGCGGCGACGATTGGCGCAAGCTGCGCCGGATCTATGTGCCGATCGACTGGATCGAGGCGGCCGGCGGCGTCGACCGCTTCTTCACCCCGGACCAGGCCGCGCTGCGCCGGCCGGTGCTCGACCGTTGCCTCGACCTGGTCGACGCCATGCTCGACACCGCCAGCACCCTGCCCGGCCAGCTGACCTCGCGGCCGCTGGCGGCGGAGGTCAGCGTCATGCTGTGGCTGGCCCGACGCCTGGCGGGCCGGCTGCGCCAGGGCGACCCGATCCTGGCCCGGGTGGCGCTGAGCAAGCCGGATTTCGCCTGCGCGCTTCGCCCCGGCCTCTCCGTCATGGCCTTCGGCGCCAGGCCGCTGGACGATGCGGCGCTGGTGCGGATGGCGGTGTTCCGCGCCAAATCCTCCTTCGCGTCCGGCATGCGCATCCTGCCGGCCGATGGCCGCCGCGCCATCTACGCCGTCTACGGCTTCTGCCGGCAGGTCGACGACATCGCCGATTCCAGTGCGTCGGCGGCGGAGAAGACCGCCGACCTGCAGGCGTGGCGGGAGCGGCTGGACCGGATCTTCGCCGGGCCCCAGGGCGCCAATGGGGGCGGTGACCCGCTGGACCGCGAGCTGATCTGGGCGATCCGCCGCTTCGGCCTGCCGCGCGCCGAGTTCGACGGCATGCTGGACGGCATGACCATCGACGCCGCCGCCGAGGTGCGGATCGCCGATCGCGCCGGGCTGGCGCATTACGCCCGCTGCGTCGCCGGCACCGTCGGCGTCATGGCGGTCAAGATCTTCGGCTGCCCGGACCAGGCCAGCGAGGCCTTCGCCGTGGCCCAGGGCGAGGCGCTGCAGCTGACCAACATCCTGCGCGACGTCGACGAGGATGCCGGGCTGGGCCGACTGTACCTGCCGGAGAGCTGGCTGCGCGAGGCCGGGATCCCGACCGACGCGCCGATCCCGGCCATCGCCGCCGACCCGCGCATCGCCACGGTCTGCGCCCGGCTGGCGGCCGAGATCCAGCCGCTCTACGCCGCCCTGCCCGGGCTGATGCCGGCCGGGACGGAGAAGCGGATGAAGGCGGCGCTGATCATGCAGCGCAGCTATCGCCGGATCTTCGAGATGCTGCAGGCCCGCGGCTATGCCGACCGGTCGGTGCGGCCGCGCCTGTCGAAGCGTGAGAAGATCGGCATCCTGCTCTCGGTCCTGCTGAAATGACCGTCCATGTCATCGGCGGCGGGCTGGCCGGCCTCGCCGCCGCGGTCGAACTTGCCCGCACCGGCGTCCCGGCGGTGGTGTACGAGGCCACGCCCCGGCCCGGCGGCCGCTGCCGCGCCTTCCACGAGCCGGCGCTGGACCGGGTGATCGACAACGGCAACCACCTGGTGCTGTCGGGCAATCGCAATGTCCGGCGCTATCTCGACCTGATCGGCGCCCGTGACCGGCTGGCGGCACCGGCCCGGCCCGGCTTCCGCTTCGTCGACCTGGAGCGTAACCGCGAATTCACCGTGCGGCCGAACCGCGGCCGGCTGCCCTGGTGGGTGCTGCTGGCCCGGCGCCGAGTGCCCGGCACGCGCCCGCGCGACTACCTGGCGCTGCGCCGGCTGTCCAAGGCCGGGCCGGAGGACACCGTGGCCGGCATGGTGCCGCCGGGCGAGCTGTATCGCTGCCTGATCGAGCCTCTGGCCGTCTCCGCCCTCAACACCCCGGCCGACGAGGCCTCGGCCCGCGGCCTGTGGGCGGTGGTGGAGCAGACCCTGGCCAAGGGCGGC
This sequence comes from Mycobacterium sp. KBS0706, assembly GCF_005938675.2. GTDB lineage: Bacteria > Pseudomonadota > Alphaproteobacteria > DSM-16000 > Inquilinaceae > Inquilinus. Next base: position 33,519 of record NZ_VCCH02000054.1, on the reverse strand, counting down.
GCCCAGACCATCCCGCTGATCGCCCGCACCGACCTGGCCGACACCTTCATCAACCCGGCGCTGGACTTCCTGCACCGGCACCGCGTGACGGTCCGGACCGGCATGCGGGTCAAGGCGCTGGAGTTCGAGGAAGGCCGCATCATCGCGCTGGAGCTGGACCAGGGCACCCTGCCCCTGGCGCCGGATGACCAGATCATCCTGGCGGTGCCGCCGGCGATCGCGGCGCGGCTGGTACCGGGGTTGACGCCGCCGGAGACGGACGAGCCGATCGTCAACGGCCACTTCGCCATCCCTCTCGCCGAGGAGCCGCACGACATCGCCGGCATCGTCGGCGGCACCGCCCATTGGGTGTTCCGCCGCCCTGGCATCGCCAGCACCACGGTCAGCGCCGCCCGCGGCCTGGTCGACGCGCCGGCGGAGGAGCTGGCGTCGCTGCTGTGGGCCGATGTGGTCCGGGCCTTCCCGGACCTGGCCGGCCCCCTGCCCGCCTATCGCATCATCAAGGAGAAGCGGGCGACGATCCGCCAGAGCCCGGCCGACGAGGCCCGGCGGCCGGGCTGCCCGACGCCCTACCCCAATCTCTGGCTGGCCGGCGACTGGACCGCGACCGGGCTGCCGGCGACGATCGAGGGCAGCCTCTTGTCCGGCTTCCGCGCCGCCGACCATGTCCGCGCCGCCGGGGCATCCCCTGGGCCGGCGCGGAAAGGCAAGGTCAAGCCAGCATCTCGCGGACGAGCGGCATGACCTTGCTGCCGTAGAGCTCGATGCTGCGCATCAGCTTGTCGTGCGGCAGCGGCCCGGCGCTGTACTTCATCTGGAAGCGCGCGGCGCCGAGCGCGGTGACGGTGGAGGCGATCTTGCGCGCCACGGTCTCGGGCGACCCGACATAAAGCGAGCCGTGCTCGGCCTCGCGCTCGAACTCGCCCTGCCCCATCGGCGGCCAGCCGCGCTCTGCCCCGATCTTGTCGCGCATCCGCTTGTAATCGGCGAACAGCTCCTCGTGCGCCTGGGCGTCGGTGTCAGCGACATAGCCCGGCGAATGGACGCCGATCGGAAGCACCGGCCGGCCCAGCTGTTCGAAGGCACGGTGGTAGAGGTCGACATAGGGGCGGAAGCGCTTCGGGTCGCCGCCGATGATGGCCAGCATCAACGGCAGGTCGTAGCGCGCGGCGCGGACCACCGATTCCGGGCTGCCGCCGACGCCGATCCAGGTCTTCAGCCGGCGCTCGCCCTCGACCGGCGGGAAGACGCTCTGGTTGCGCAGCGGCGGCCGGGTGCTGCCCTGCCAGCTCACCGGCTCCTGCTTCAGCAGCGCCGCGAACAGGTCCAGCTTCTCCTCGAACAGCGTCTCGTAGTCGCTGAGCTCAAAGCCGAACAGCGGGAAGGATTCGGTGAAGGAGCCGCGGCCGAGGATCACCTCCGCCCGGCCCTTCGACGCTGCGTCCAAGGTCGAGAAGCGCTGGAACACGCGGATCGGGTCGTCGGAGCTGAGCACGGTGACGGCCGAGCCGAGATGGATCTGCGTCGTGCGGCCGGCGATCGCCGCCAGCAGCACCTCGGGCGCGGAGACCGCGAAATCGGCGCGGTGATGCTCGCCGACGCCAAAGAAGCCGATGCCGAGCTGGTCGGCCAGCACGGCTTCCTCGACCACGTTCCGCAGCACCTGGGCGTGCGGCAGCGGGGCGCCGTCCGGCCCGGTGGTCACGTCGCCGAAGGTGTCGAGTCCGAATTCGAGAGGCTGGGCCATGATGGTCTCTGGATCGCGAAGTGAGGTCATCGCAGAGATGGCCACCACCCTCGGACGATCAACGTCCCTGATGGGAAACAGACTGTCCTATCAGCGGAACCCTTCAGTCCGGCCGGAAGCGCCATTTCCGTTCGACCGCCGCAGCCAGGTCGATCCCGTTCGCCCGCGCGAACAGCAGGATGTGACCGAGCATGTCGGCGGTCTCGTCGGCCAGCGCCTGCCGCAGCTCCACCTCGGACCGGCCATGCGTCCGGCCGCGGCCGGTCAGCTTGTTCGAGACCTGGGTCAGCTCGCCCAGCTCCTCCTGCAGCTTGAGCAGGAACCAGTCGGGGTCGCGCCGCAGCCCGTTGGCCTCGGCATAGCGGCAGGACGCGTCCTCGAACTGATCCTTCAGGCGATCGAGCATGGGGAACCTCGGGCGGAGATTTGTGCGGCGACTTGGGGGCCTGCCTCAGCGCTCGAATCCCCCTCATTGTCATGCCCGGGCTTGACCCGGGCATCCAGAAAATATCGACGCTCTCTGGATTGCCGGGTCAAGCCCGGCAATGACAGAACAGGGAAGCCGGGACGGGCATCACACCCGGAACTTGTACTCCTTGCCCGGCTGCCGCTCGATGTCGGGCGGGAAGTTGGCGCGCTTCTCGGCGAAGTAGCGCTCACGGTGGTCGCCATCGGCCAAGCGGTTGTAGGTCAGGTACAGGATCCGCCGCGCCGCATCGGTCAGGTTCGGCTTCGACGCATGCGGGGCGTAGCTGTCGAAGAACAGCACGTCGCCCGGCTCGGTCGGCACCGGCACCAGCTTGAAGCTGGCCATCTGCTCGTCGGTCAGCGGCTTCCATTCCTCGCCGATCAGCCCGGTCAGGCGCGGCATGTCGGCCATCTCCAGGCAGCCATTCTCGACCGTGGCGCGGTCGACCGAGACCATCACGGTCAGGAAGATCGGCGCATAGCGCGACCAGCCGGCCTGCTGGTCCTGGTGCGGCTCGAAGCCGGCGCCGCCCGCCATCTTGAAGTTGATCTTCTCCTTGTAGAGGCAGGACGGAGCCTCCAGCAGCTGCTCCACCGCCTGGAACAGCCGGCCGTACCGGACCAGCCCGTCGAACTGGGCATGGTAAGGGCAGAAATTCTCGATCCGCTGCACCACCCGCTTGCTCGGGTCGAGCAGGCTCGGCTCGTAATAGACCATGTGCTTGCCCGGCTCCTCGGGCATGGCGCTGAGCTCCTCGGTCCAGCGCGTGATCGCCGCGGTCTCGGCAGCGTCGAAGAAGCCGCGGGCGGCGACCCAGCCGGTGCGCGCATAGGCCGCCAAGTCTTCCGCCGAAAGCGGGCCGGCCTTGGCGTCGGCGGGGGTCACGGAGTCGGGCATTCTCAATGCTCCAGCTGCGGCAGGATCTCCCGCTGCGCGCGGGCCACATCCACGTCGAAATCGATCTCGGTCCAGGGCAGGTCGCTGATGTCCTCGACACCGAACCGGTGCGGCTGCGCCAGGATCAGGTCGCGGATCGCTTCCTCATACTCAACAGTGGTGATGCCCTGGCGGACATACCAGTCGGTGCGGTCGCCGAGCGCACGGGCCATGTCGGGCGAAAAACGGAAGAAGCCGACCGACTCGCCATGCCAGTCATGTGCATGCTCGGGCTTCTTGCGGAAATCGACGATGGTGTCGCCGCGGAAGCAGATCTTCACCGGCTCGTCGCCCGGCTCGATCTCGCGGTCGAGCAGCAGCGCGTTCTCCGGTGTCGCGTCCAGCAAACGGCCGATCATCGGCTCGGGATACAGCACGTCGCCATCCATCAGCACGACCGGCGCGCCGACAGCGAGCCGCTCGCGCTGGACCCAGAGCGAGACCAGGCTGCCCTCGCGGTAGCGCGGGTTCTCGACAAAGCCGATGCGGCCGCCGAGGCCGAGCCGGTCGATCTCGCGCCGGATCGAGTCGCCCTCATGGCCGATGGTGATCGAGATGTCTTCGACACCGTTCGCGTGGAGCGCGGCAATATGCCGTTCCAGCAGCGACTTTCCGCCGAATCGGAGCAGGATCTTCGGGCCGTCCACGGCCGTTCCCAGGCGCCGGCCGACTCCGGCCGCGAGGATGATCGCGGCGGCCGTCCGCGTATCGGAGGATGACAAGTCCGTGATGCTCCGGTTGCATTTTTCTGAAGTCGAACGAAGATACAGGCCGAATTGCCGGCCCGGCAAGCAGTCGGGCGGCCGAGATTCCGCAACCCGGACATCCGGATTCATGAGTGAAGAAGCGATGAAGGCCTTGGAAGACACCGCTCCGGCGGGCCGGTCCGGCAGCGGCACCTCGGCCAAGGCCGACCGCCCGAAGACGGTGTTCGCGGCGCTGCGCCAGGAGATCTTCTCCCCCACCCTCTCCTTCCTGATGGAGGCGCATAACGGCCTCTCCGCCAAGATCGTCGAGGAAGCCGGGTTCCGCGGCATCTGGGCTTCGGGCCTGACCAATTCGGCCAGCCTGGGCCTGCGCGACAGCAACGAGGCGTCCTGGACCCAGGTGCTGGACGTGCTCGAATACATGGCCGACGCGACCACGCTGCCGATCCTGGTCGACGGCGACACCGGCTACGGCAACTTCAACAATGTCCGCCGCCTGGTGCGTAAGCTGGGCGAGCGGCGGATCGCCGGGGTCTGCATCGAGGACAAGCTGTTCCCGAAGACCAACTCCTTCATCGGCGAGGCCCAGCCGCTGGCCGATATCGACGAGTTCTGCGGCCGCATCAAGGCGGGCAAGGACAGCCAGACCGACGATGATTTCGTGCTGGTGGCGCGGATCGAGGCGCTGATCTCCGGCCGAGGCATGGAAGAGGCGCTGCGCCGGGCCGAGGCCTATCACGCCGCCGGCGCCGATGCCGTGCTGATCCATTCCAAGAAGTCGACCGCCAACGAGATCTTTGAGTTCACCGAGCGCTGGGCCAACCGGTCGCCGGTGGTGATCGTGCCGACCATGTACTACGCGACCTCGACCGACCTGTTCCGCCAGGCCGGCATCTCGACGGTGATCTGGGCCAACCATCTGCTGCGCTCCTCGATCACCGCGATGCGCGAGACGGCCAAGCAGATCTTCGAGGACCAGTCGCTGCGCGAGGTCGAGGGCCGGGTGGCCAGCGTCCGCGACATCTTCGCCATCGTCGGCAATGCCGAGCTGGAGGCGGCGGAGCGGCGCTACCTGCCCGGCAAGGCGGCGCCGAAGGCCGTGGTGCTGGCCGCATCGCGCGGCGACCTGGGCGACGAGCTGACCCGCGACCAGCCGAAATGCATGATCGACGTCCGCGGCCAGTCGCTGCTGCAGCGCCTGGTGTCGACCCTGGGCGACAGCGGCTTGAAGGACGTCACCGTGGTCCGCGGCTACCGCAAGGAAGCGGTGGTGGTGCCGGGCATCAAGACGGTCGACAACGATCGCTATGACGAGACCGGCGAGGTCTGGTCCCTGGCCCAGGCGCGCAAGGCGCTGGATGGCGAGACGGTGGTGGCCTATGGCGACGTGCTGTTCCGCCGCTACATCCTGGACGGGCTGATGTCCAGCGAGGGCGACATCGTCCTGGCGGTCGACGCCATGAGCCTGTCGGTCAAGCAGCCGAAGAAGACCCTGCGCGACCTGGTCGCGGCCGACCGGCCCTATTCCGGCAGCTACCTGGACGACACGCCGGTGCATCTGAAGGCGATGTCGGAATCGATCCCGGCCGGCGAGGTCAGCGGCGAATGGATCGGCCTGGCCCGGTTCAGCGCCCAGGGGGCGGTCTGGCTGCGCGAGGAGATCGACCGGATCGAGGCAGAGGGGCTGCTGGAGACAGCGGACCTGCCGCTGCTGCTGACCCGGCTGGCCGCCCGCCATCCGGTGGCTGTGCAGTACTTCACCGCCCATTGGCTGGACGTCGACACGCTGAGCGACTTGGCCGACGCGCGCAATTTTACGTAATGGAGCCGCGGCGCGCGACCCTGCCATGCGTCCGTGCGCCGCTTCCCTCCAGCGCCATCGCGCTCTAGAACGTCCCGCATGATCACCGCAGACGAGTTCATCGCAGCGGCGAAGGCGCGCGGCCACGACTTCTACACCGGGGTCCCGTGCAGCTTCCTGACCCCGCTGATCAACGGCGTGCTGTCGAGCCGGGCCCTGACCTATGTCGGCGCCGCCAGCGAGGGCGAGGCGGTGGCGATCGCCGCCGGTGCCTGGCTGGCCGGGCGCAGGACGGTCGTCATGTGCCAGAACTCCGGCCTGGGCAACGCGGTCAACCCGCTGACCTCGCTGAACGCGCCGTTCCGCATCCCGACCCTGTTCGTCACCACCTGGCGCGGCCAGCCCGGCCAACCGGACGAGCCGCAGCACGAGGTGATGGGCCGCATCACCCAGGACCTGCTTGAGTTGATCGAGCTGCCGCAGGCGCAATTTCCGGCCGCGACCGAGGCGCTGGGTCCGGCGCTGGACCAGGCCGCGGCCCGGATGGACGAAACCGGCCTGCCCTATGCCTTCGTCATGAAGAAGGGCGACGTCCGCGACGAGGATCTGCAGGCCGCGCCCCTTTCCCTGCCCCGTCCCGGCCGCCGCGCCGACTGGCCGGAGGCCGGGCCGCGCCCGACCCGGGCCGCCGTGCTGGAGCGTTTCCTGGCCCTGGCCGACGACCGCACCGCCGTGGTCGCCACCACCGGCAAGGCCGGGCGCGAGCTGTTCACCCTGGCTGACCGACCGCAGCACATCTACCAGGTCGGGTCGATGGGCGGCGCCTCCGGCATGGCGCTGGGCGTGGCGCTCAACACCCCGGCGCCGGTCGTGGTGCTGGACGGCGACGGCGCCGCGCTGATGAAGCTGGGCACCTTCGCCACCATCGGTGCTCAGGCGCCCGACAACCTGATCCACATCCTGCTCGACAACGGCGTGCATGACTCGACCGGCGGTCAGGCCACCGTCTCCGCCTCGGTCGACTTCGCCGCGGTGGCGCTGGCGTGCGGCTATCAGTTCGCCGCCTCCTGCGCCAGCCTGGACGGGTTCGAGGCTGCGTTCCGCGCCGCCTCCGAGGCGCCGCGGCCCGCCCTGATCCATGTCCGCATCGCGCCGGGCTCGATGGACAAGCTGGGGCGGCCGACGGTCGGCCCGGCCGACGTCGCCCGCCGGTTCAAAGCCTTCCTCGCCGGCCTGCGCCCGGCGGCAACCGGTGCCGGTTCCGTATCATGAAATGGCCCGCCTGCATCGGAATCGCCGTCGGCCTGGCGGTCGCGGTCGTGCTGGTCTGGCTGACCGGCGCGGCCGAGATCTGGGCGGCGCTGGCTGGCGCCGGCTGGGGCATCCTGGCCGTCATCGCCCTGCACTTCCCGCAATTCCTGTTCTCCTCGCTCGGCTGGCGCGTGCTGGTGCCGGAGCGGCCGGTGCCGCCCCTGAGCTTCTTCATCCGGCTGCGGTGGATCCGCGAGGCGATCAATTCGCTGCTGCCGGTGGCGCAGATCGGCGGCGAGCTGATCACCGCGCGCCTGCTGGCAATGCGCGGCGTGCCGCTGAACCGGTCCGGCGCCGCCATCGTCGTCGACCTGACCACGCAGATGGCCAGCCAGGTGGTGTTCACCGTCTTCGGCCTGGTGCTGCTTTTCCTTGGCGCCCATGACGGCGCGATGACGCCCTGGATCATCGCCGGCGCCGGCGTCGGCTTCGTTCTGGTGGTGCTGTTCGTCGGCGCCCAGCGCTTCGGCATGTTCAAGGTGCTGGAGCGCGGCCTGATCCGCTTGGCCGACAAGTTCGGCTGGGAGTCGCTGGGCGAGGTTTCCGGCCTGCACGATTCGATCGTGTCGCTGTATGGCGATCATGCCCGCCGGGTCTGGACCTCCGGCGGTCACCACCTGGTGTCCTGGCTGCTGGGCTGCCTGGAGATCTGGGTGACGCTTTGGGCGCTCGGCCTCGAGCCCAGCCTGCGCGACGCGGTAATCATCGAGAGCCTGGCCCAGGCGGTCCGCATCGCCGGTGTGCTGGTGCCCGGCGCGCTGGGCGTGCAGGAGGGCGGCTTCATCGTCATCTGCGGCCTGCTGGGCATCCCGCCGCACAGCGCCGTGGCCATGGCCCTGATCCGGCGCATCCGCGAAATCGCGCTTGGCGTGCCCGGGCTGATGGCCTGGCAGGTGATGGAAGGCCGGCACCTGGCCCGGCGCCGCCGCGCCCGCGCCTCGGAGGCCTCGTGATGCCCTGGTCCGCCGAAGATCCGGCCCTGCTGACGCCAGGGCCGCTGACCACCCGGATCGAGACCCGCCGGGCCATGCTGCGCGACTGGGGCTCGCGCGACCGCGCCTTCATCGCCCTGACCGCGGAGCTGCGGCAGCGGCTGCTGGCCGTCGCCGGAGGCGAGGCCAGCCATGTCGCGATCCCGCTGCAGGGCAGCGGCACCTTCATCGTCGAAGCCGCGATTGCCACGCTGCTGCCGCCGGCGGGCAAGCTGTTGGTTCTGGCCAACGGCGCCTATGGCGAGCGCATGGTCGCCATCGCCAATCGCCTCGGTCGGCAGGTCGAGGCGCTGCGCTGGCCGGAGGACCGGCCGGTCGAGCCGGAGCGGGTCGACCAGGCATTGGCCACCGATCCGTCCATCAGCCATGTCGCCCTGGTCCACTGCGAGACCACCTCGGGCATCCTGAACCCGTTCGAGACGGTGGCCGAAATCGTCGCCGGCCGCGGCCGGGCGCTGATCCTGGACGCGATGAGCAGCTTCGGCGCGCTGCCGATCGACCTGTCCGCCACGCCGGCGATCGCGGTGCTGGCCTCCAGCAACAAGGGGCTGGAAGGCGTGCCCGGCCTCGGCTTCGCCCTGGTGGAACGGCAGGCGATCGCGGCGGCGAAGGGCAACAGCCCGTCGATCAGCCTCGACCTGCACGACCAGTGGCGTGGCTTCGAGGGCAACGGCCAGTGGCGCTTCACCCCGCCGGTGCAGGTCGTGGCGGCGCTGGTCGAGGCGCTGCGCCTGCTGGAGGCGGAGGGCGGCCAGGCCGCGCGGCTGCGCCGCTACCAGGACAATTTCGCCACGCTGGCCGCCGGCATGGCCCGGCTGGGCTTCCGACTGTTCCTCGACCCGGCGGTGCAGACGCCGATCATCGCCACCTTCCACCCGCTGGACGATCCGCGCTTCGCCTTCGACCGTTTCTACGAGGCGCTGGCCGCGCGCGGCTTCCTGATCTATCCAGGGAAGCTGACCCAGGCCGACAGCTTCCGCATCGGCTGCATCGGGGCCCTCGACCGCAACGATTTCCGGGCTCTGCTCGTTGCCATCGAGGAAGCGTTGTCGGAGATGCGCCGATGAAGATCCCCCTGCTCCTCGCCTCCGCCTGGTTCGGCCTCGGCGCCGCCACCGCCTCGGCGGCGACGGTCGAGATCGTCGTGGCCAACATCAAGGAAGCCAAGGGCACGATCCGGATGTCGCTGTGCCCGCAGGACAAGTTCCTGGGGGATGACTGCCCCTACAGCGGCACCGCGCCGGCCAGGGTTCCTCAGGCGACCGTGGTGATCCAGAACGTCGCCCCGGGCGTCTACGCCGCCCAGGGCTATCAGGACGTCAATGACAACCACAAGATCGACCGCACCCTGCTGGGCGTGCCGGAGGAAGGCGTCGCCTTCTCGCGCGACCCCTCCTATTTCTTCGCGCCGCCGGACTTCAAGGACGCCGCTTTCACGGTCGGCCCGCGCGAGGCGCTGATCAACCTCCACCTGCGCTACTTCTGAACCGCGGGCTTCGGCCGTCGCGCCAGCACCCCGAGCCAGAGCGCGCCCGCCGGGGTGATCACCGCCGCCGCGATCAGCATCGGCCAGGCCAGGCCGAGCCAGACGAAGACCGGCACCAGGGCCAGGGCGTCGTCCGGGTCCACCACCACGCCGCGATGGCGCATGGCATAGCGCGACAGCTCGATCACCTTGGTGACGTTGAGCTGCCAGAACAGCACGCCGATGCCGATCCCGGCCACGGCGCCGAGCAGGACCGGGGCGACACCGAGACCGGCCAGGGCCAGCCCGATGCCGATGCCGATGAAGGCGATCGCGTCGCACAGGCAGTCGACGCACAGATCGTAGCGGTGGCCCTCCGGGCTCATCTGCCCGGTCTGGCGGGCCAGCTCGCCGTCGGCCCGGTCGAACAGCATCGACAGCAGGAACACGACCCCGCCGAGATCGGCCCAGATCCCGCCGCAGGCGAAGGCCACCGCCGCCGCCACGCCGGTCACCAGCCGCACGCTGGTGAGCTGGTTCGGGGTGACGCCGATCGGCGCGATCCGCCGGACGACCGGCCGGACGATGCGGTGGATCAGGGTGTCGTGGCTCATCCTAGGTCTGCCGTCTCCGCGCCCGTCCCGGAGGCGCCCTCTCAAGACTTCTAAACCATCACGCCGAAAGCAAGGCAACGGGCCCGGCTATGCCAAGGTATCGAACCGGCGATGCGTCCACACACGCCGAGGCGATTGCAATCCGTCGCCGGTCCTGCGAAATGATATAGACGTCGCGCTGGGTTCCGCTGCCTGCCGAGGCTGTCTTAGCATGTCTGCGTCCATACCCTCCCGGCCCCTGGGCCCGACTCTGACTCGCCGCGCTGCGCTCGGCGTCGTCGGCGGCATTGCCCTGGCCGGGCCGGCCGCCTATGCCCTGCCCCCGGCGGCCCGGCCCGGTTCGCTGCTGGACGAGGTGCACAACCGGGTCGAGCCCTATCTCGAACTCGGCCACGCCCACACCGGCGAGACCTATACCGGCCGGTTCTACGGCGCCGCCGGCTATGACGTCGCCGAGCTGCAGAAGCTCGACTGGTTCCTGCGCGACTGGCGGCAGGCCGCGATCGTGCAGATGGATCCGCGGCTGTTCTGGGCGCTGGCGGTGATCCGCGCCGTGACCCAGCGGGCCGGCTTCAGCGGCAAGGCGACGGTCAATTCGGGCTATCGCACGCTGAAGACCAACTCCTCGCTCGAAGGGACGGCCCGCAACTCCCTGCACATGGCGGGCCGGGCCGTCGACCTGACCTTCGAGAAGGTGCCGCCGAGCCAGCTCGTCGGCTGCGCCCTGGCGCTGCAGATCGGCGGCGTCGGCCAGTATCCCGGCTTCACCCATATCGATTCGGGCAACCTGCGCACCTGGCAGGGCTGAGACCAGGGACAAGAGTCCCAATCGCGGGGTCGACGCGACGACGCGATCGTTCTATCCATGACCCAGCCATGCGTGACCGTGGGGGCGCGCCCGTCAGAGGCGCCCCGGACTCGCTGTTTCGAGGGGAGAGCCCGCCGCCATGCCGTTCCCATTCACCAGGACCGTCGCCGCGTTCGGCCTCGCCCTAATCGTCGCGGGTTGCGGCGAATCGTCGACGACCTCGCTGCTGCGGATGGGCGACAGCATCCGTGCCGCGGGCGACCCGGACACCGCGGTCACCTTCTACCAGCGCGCCGCGACCGAGGACCCCGACAATCCCCAGCCGATGATCAAGCTGGGCGATGCGACTCTCCAGGCCGGAGACCCGGTGCGGGCCGCCAGCTACTATCACGCCGCCCTGGCGATCGAGCCGACCAACGCCGATGCGCTGCGCGGCCTGGGCAAGGTGCAGCTGGCCCAGGGCAAGCCGCAGGAGGCGATCGCCGTGCTGGACCAGGCACTGGCCCGCAAGCCGGACGACCCGTCGACCGTGCTGGCCAAGGGCACGGCCCTCGCCCTGCTGGGCCGGCCGCAGGAGGCGCAGGGGCTGTATCAGAAGGCGCTGGCCAAGGCCCCCGCCAATGTCAGCCTGAAGACCAACCTGGCGCTGTCCTATGCCCTGGCCGGCAACACCGGCGAGGCGGTGCGGGTGATGCGCGAGGCGGCCGCGGCGCCGGACGCCACCGCGGTGCAGCAGCGCAACCTGGCACTGGTCCTGGCCATGGACGGCAAGACCCAGGAGGCGCGCAAGGTGGCCGATGCGGTCCTGCCGGCGAAGGAGGCGCGCAACCTGGTCAACGCGGCGCGCCGGATCAGCGGCATGAAGGACCCGGTGCGGCGGGCCCAGGCGATCGGCACGATCGGCTGAGCCCAGCGCGGCGGCGACGCCGCCCCCCGAGCTATTGGGTGGTGCCGGAGACGTCGGTGGTATCGGACCCGGTCCCGGCCGGCGGCGGTGGCAGGACCATGCCCGCCTGGCTGCCATTGTCCCGGGAATCGGTCCCGGCACCGGTCCGGCCGTTGCCGTCGAGCTGCAGATAGCGCTCGGCCGCGCGGACCGAGGGGTTGGCGAAGGCCGGCCCCATCTGGCGCCCCTGGAACAGGTCGCTCTTGCGCTCGACCTGCTGCGCCAGGTTGAGGTCGCTGGCGCAGCCGAGCGGCAGGTCCTCCGGCAATGAGCCGTCCGCGTTCATGCAGCGCTTCGGCCACAGCACCGGCCGGCCGGCCGCCGCCACCTGCACCGTGTCGGAGGCGGACGGATCGTTGACCAGCGAGACGCTGTAGGGCCCGGCGCTGCGCACCGCCGCCGCGACCGCCTCCTGCCGCGCCGCCGCCTTCGGGCCGCCGGCGGCGACGGTGACCGATGAACCGGGCGTCAGGCCGGCGCCGCGGACGAACTCGACCAGCCGGGTGCGCTCGGTCGCGCTCAGGCTCGACGCCTGGGGCGCGAACATCACCGGATGGGCCATCGGGGTCGACAGGGTGGTGTAGCCGTCCTCGGGCCAGTCCGGGATCTTGTGTTCGCAGGCGGCGAGGACGCCGGCCAGGGCCAGGACCGCGAGATGCTGGATCGGGAACCTCATGGCACGTCCTATTCGAGCACGAAGCCGGCGCTGCCGCCGGTCATGGAGGGGGATTGGCGCACCCGCCGCACGGTCGGCTCGGTGCGCTGCGCCGGCACCGCCATCGCCTTGGGCGTGTCCGCCGGCTGCATCAGGTACGGGGTGATCAGGATCACCAGCTCGGTCTCGTTGCGCTTGTACCGGCTCGACTGGAACAGCTTGCCGAGGATCGGCACGTCGCCGAGCACCGGGATCTTGTCAGCGGAATTCGACATGTTGCGCTGGAACATGCCCGCCAGCGCAAAGGTCTGGCCCGAGGCCAGCTCGATCGTGGTCTCGGCCCGGCGCACGATCAGCGACGGCACCGAGACGCCCTCGCTCTCGACCCGGGCGTCGTCGCTGAGCTCGCTGACCTCCGGCTTCACCCGCATGGCGATGCGGTCGCCCGGCAGCACGGTCGGGACGAAGGACAGCGACACGCCGAACTGCTTGTATTCGATCGTCACCGTCTCGTTGCCCTGCGGCACCGGGATCGGGAACTCGCCGCCGGCCAGGAAGTTTGCGGTCTCGCCGCTGACCGCGGTCAGGGTCGGCTCGGCCAGGATGCTGACCAGCCCCTCCCGCTGCAGCGCGTCGATCACCGCGTCGACATTGTTGCCGCCGCTGTGGTAGCCGGCGAAGGCGGTGCCGCGCCCGCCGACGACCGCGGGGAAGCCGCCGCTGACCAGGCCGATGTTGAACTTGCCGATGTCGAACATCGCCTGCCAGTTGACGCCGAGATTCTCCACCGCGTTGCGCTGGACCTCGGCGAAGCGGACGCGGATGCCGACCTGCTGCGAGCCGCGCAGCGTGTTCAGGTTCATCGCCCCGCCGGAGTTGGTGCCGAGCTGCTGGGCCAGGGCGTCGAGCTTCATCGCGCTGCCGAGATCGGCCACCGTCCCGGTGGTGACCGGCCGGTCCTGGATGTAGCCCATCTGGCCGCCGGCGGCCGGGGCCACCTGCATCATCTCGCGCTGCGCCGCCGCCGCGTCCTGGCTGACCCGGACATTGGCGGCCGCCACCACCTGGTCGGCGCTGCTGAGCGCGAACAGGTTGGTGGTGCCAGAGGACACGCCGTAGATATAGGCCGAGCGGGCGGACACCATCTCGACGTCGAGCACGTTCGGATTGGCCACCAGCACGGTCTGCACCGGCAGGGCGAAGGTCAGCAGGTTGCCCTGCCCGACCTTCATCTCGATCATCGAGCGGCTGGGCGTCAGCGCCGGCTGAGCCGGCTGCCGCGGCGGCGCCGGCGACACCTGCATCGTCGGCTGGCCCGGCTGCAGCGATGGCGGCGGCTGCATCGCCGGCGTCGCCCCCGGCGGCGGGTCGGCCGGCGCACCCGGCGGCAGGGTGACGATCTTCGGCGCCGTGGCAGGCGCCCGCATCGCGGTGATGTCCTCGGTCGGGGTCACGGTCGCGCCGGGCGCCGCCGGCGCCGCCGGCCCCGCCTGGGCCTGCGGCGGCAACGGCTGCACCGTCATGCCCGGCGGATCGGCCTGGGCCTGGGCGAGCGGAATGCCGGCGGCAAGGGCTGCGGCCAGAACCACCGTGGCGGCGAGTGCGTGACGCAATCGAGATCGCGGCTGGTTCATCTTCCCCCTCACTCCGCGGCGGCCCGGTCGAGCCCGGCCCCGGCATCCTGGCGTGGCCGGCGGCCGGTCAGCCGCACCACAGCCACCGGCTGCACCGTGTAGTCCGACGCGATCTCGGCATAGGACAGCACCGCCGCCTCGACGTGGTTGCGGGCCAGCGTCTGGCGCAGGAAGCGGCGGGTGTCGAGCGCGGTCAGGATCACCGGCGGCCGGCCGCCGGCGACGACCCGGCCGAGATGGCCGCGAATGGTGTCGACCAGTTCCTCGGCCTGGCCCTCGGGCAAGGCGAGATAGGCGCCGACCGTGGTCTGCCGGATCGACTGGCGCAGCACCTCCTCGGCGCCGCGGTCCAGGATCAGCGCGTGGATCACCTTCCGGTCGTCGGCATGGGCGTGGCAGATCTGCCGCTTCAGCCCGCCGCGGACATATTCGGTCAGCAGGATCACGTCCTGCTCCTTCTGTCCCCATTCGGCCAGCGTCTCCAGCACCAGCCGGTGGTTGCGCAGCGAGATGCCCTCCTCCAGCAGCCGGCGGAACACGTCGGCGACCTGGTTGACCGAGAGGTGGCGCTGCGCCTCGCGCACCAGATCGCCGCGCGTCGCCTCGATGCCCTTGAGGAAGGCCTGGGTCTCCTGGATGCCGAGGAAATGCGGGGCGTAGCGGCGCAGCGCCCGGGTCAGCGCCTCGGCCACGATCTCCTCCGCCGTGGCATGGCCGATGCCGGCCTCGGCCAGCGTCGCCTCCTGCCGGGCGTCGATCCAATGCTGGACCGCGCCGCCGGGGCCCTCGCCGGTGTCGGCGGCCAGGCCCAGAAGGTCGAGATGCATCGGGTCGTCGCGCAGCAGGATCCGGCCCGGCCGCGCCGTCCCGGCCTCGACCGGGACCCCATCGATGTCGATGCGGAAGCCGTCCGGCGGCAGCGTCCCGCCGGGCCCGACGCGGCCGGCCGGGAACGGCACGCCCAGCGCCTGCCCCAGATCCTCCGCCACGTCCCGCGCCAGCCGCTCGACATTGGCACGGCCCAGACCGGCCGCCAGATCGGCGCCGAAATGCAGCGTCACCGTCTCGTCCGCCGTCGCCGCCGTGTCGGAGGCGGCCTCCTCCAGCGCCGCGGCGGCCCCGGCCTCACGCAGGGCGCGACGCCGGCGCAGCAGCACGCCGCCGGCCATGAGCCCGGCGATGGCCAGGAAGATCAGGGTCGGGAACCCTGGGATGAAGCCGAGCAGCGCCACCACGCCAGCCGCCATCAGCAGCGCCGTCGGGTTGGCGCCGATCTGGTGGGCGATGTCGGCGCCCAGGTTGCGGCTCTCGGACGTCGTGACCCGGGTGACGATGGTGCCGGAGGTGATGGCGACGAACAGCGCCGGGATCTGCGACACCAGCCCGTCGCCGATGGTCAGCAGCGAATAGACATGCATCGCCTGGCCCAGCGACATGCCATGCTGCAGCATGCCGACGGCGAGGCCGCCGATCAGGTTGACCGCGACGATCAGCAGGCCGGCGATGGCGTCGCCCTTCACGAACTTCATGGCGCCGTCCATGGCGCCGTAGAGCTGGCTTTCCTTCTCCAGCGTCTGGCGCCGGCGCGTCGCCTCGGCCAGGTCGATGTCGCCCGAGCGCAGTTCGCCGTCGATGCTCATCTGCTTCCCGGGCAGGGCGTCGAGGGTGAAGCGGGCCGCCACCTCGGCCACGCGCTCGGCGCCCTTCACCACCACCACGAACTGGACCACGGTGATGATCAGGAAAATCACCAGGCCGATGGCCAGGCTGCCGCCGATGACGAACTCGCCGAAGGTCTGGATGATGGCGCCGGCATCGGCGTCCATCAGGATCAGGCGGGTGACGCCGATCGACAGCGCCAGGCGGAACACCGTGGTGATCAGGATCACCGACGGCAGCACCGACAGCTCGAGCGGGCTGCGCAGATAGACCGCCACCATCAGCAGCAGGACCGCGAAGGTAATGTTGCAGGCGATCAGCGCGTCGACCAGCAGCGTCGGCAGCGGCAGGATCATCAGGAGGATGGTCGCGACCAGCAGGGCCACGATCATCAGGTCCTGCCGCCCCGTCGCGGCGGCCAGGGCCGATTGCCAGCGGTTCGCCCGCGGATTCGTCGTGCCGGTCATGCCGCCACCCGCCGGTCGGGGGCGTCGAGATAGTCGCGGAAGGCGCGGCGCGCCGCCTCGATCTCGCCGAGCTGGTGCAGCGCCCGGCTGCGCAGCAGGTGCCGCGCCGCGGCCGGCGGCTCCTCGCGGTCGAGCCGGTCGAGAACCTCGATCGCCTGATCCGGCCGGCCGACCGCGAGCAGGGCGACGGCGAGCGCGCGCAGCGCCGCCGGATCGACCTCGTCGTCGCGCGAGGCCAGCAGCATCGCCAGGGCCAGCGCCCGCCGGTTCTGGCCGTGCCGCAGATAGTCGAAGACGAGGCGGTGCAGGGTGTCGCGCTGGATCTGCGTCATCCGCATCATCCGCCGATCAGGTCGTTCAGCCGGGCGCGCAGCAGGTCGTGCTTGCGCAGCTCCTGCAGCAGCACGGCGCTGCCCCAGCGGGCCAGCCGATCATCCGGCGCCTCCGCCTGCAGCAGGTCCAGGATGTCGGCCAGGGTCTCGGCCTGGCCGCCGGGGGTGGCATGGATCGTTCCGGCCGTGGCGGGGCGGATATAGTCCAGCAGCTCTTCGCGCAGCCGCGAGGCCTTGTCGCGCCGGCCGCGCACCGACCCGGCCCGGCGCTGCACCGGCGCGCCGGCGGCGGTGACCGGGCGCCCGGCGATGCCGTCCGGCTGCTGGCCGGGCCGGACACCGTCGAGCGGCTCGGTGCGTGGCTGGATCGTCGTCATCTCGATTCCCCCTTCCCCGGCGTCCCTATGGCTTGCCGGGGTCGGCCAGGACCATCACGAAGGTCTGCCCGGCCCGGCTGCGCAGGGTGACGGCGTCGGCCCGGATCCTGTCGACCGACCAGCCCCCGCCGAGATCCGCGCCTTCGAAGTATTTCGAGCCGGTGTGGGTGATCAGATAGGGGTTGTCGCCGGTCCAGACCGCCTGGATCACGAGCTCCGGCGCACCGCTGCCCGCCCCGGTCGCAACCTCCGACGACAGCAGGGCCGAGGAGGCGAAGGTGCGGTCGAACCAGGCCTGGATCTCGCGCCACTTCGCCATGTCGTCCGGCGACAGCCGGCCCGAGGCGACGATGCGGCTGCCCTTGGCCGAGAGGGTCACCCCCTGGAGCTGCGCCGCGTCGATGCGGTCCTGCAGCGCCTCCTGCGGAGTCTGCTGCCGCGGCACGACCGGCGCCAGCGCGGCGGTCTGCACCGGCTTGCCGGCCTCGGGCGCCGCGGCCTGGCCGGCCGCCGGCGTGTCGGAGCCGCCGCCCGATCCACCAGACGACAGGGCGATCCCGGACAGGCCGCCGAGGATCACCAGCAGCGCGATGGTCACGGTGACGGCGCGAAGATGCGGACCGCCGGCGGACGCCTCGACCGGGCTGCGCAGCACGATGCGCGAGGATCCCAGCGTCAGTTCGGCCGGCAGCGGCAGGGTCAGGGCCCCGCCGGGTTCGGTCGTCCCGGCCCGGCCCGGCACGCAAACGGCGCCGGCCAGGGGCTCCACCCGCACACGATGGCGGGCGATGTCGATCAGGGCATGGACCGGGGCCAGGGTCTCGTCGGCCAGGACGATGTCGGAATCGAGGCCGCTGCCGACCCGGTAGGCGGCGGGCGCCAGCTTCTGGACGGTGCCGGCATTCGGCCCTTCGAGCACGAACAGCGTGACCGAGTGCGGCTGTGGGAAGAATCGCTGGATCTGCCCCTGGAGGGGGCTGTCAGACAGGAACGCCTTGAATTTCGAGAGCATGGCCCACCCCACGAGGCGCCTCGATCAGTGGCGAAAGCGAGCGCGGCCGGGGCCGACCGCGCTCGCCATACTGACAGCGATAAAGCTCAGGAACCGGAACGAGATCCGGGCTCAGCCCTTGCGGGCCGCGTCCGACAGCGCCTGGGCCCACTTGTCCAACTGCTGGTTCTTCTGGGTTTCCCGAGCGGTGTCGATCGTGTCCTGCTTGTTCTGCTCGCGGATCTTGGCCATCTCCTGCTGGATATCGGAGACGTTGCCGTTGCCGGAAGTCGAAGCCATAACCCATTCCTCCTAGTGCGATTCTGAGAGTTACAACACCAAACACAGTGGAATGCAGGTCCGAAGCCCTGGTCTGACACACCGATTCGCCGAATCATTCGCCAGCGTCTGGGCCAAACAATCCTAGACCCACCACCTTGGCCAACTCGACCGGAACGTCGGTTCGACACCAAGGCCTGCCCACCCCTCAAAACTACTACTCGACTATGCGGCAAACCGCCGTCAGGTCAAGCACTTCAATGTCTCAGTGCATTCAGATTTCAACTACCGGCCTGTTCAACAGAACTTTAACAAAAACCCTGGAACCCTGCTGGCGGTCTAAGCGTTTAGGTCTGCCCGACGTCTGGGCGATCCGCTGGCCGTTTCAAGCGAGCCGGGTGTTTGGATTGGCTTTTGCACCTCCGGCTATGCGGCGTTATAAAGACCAGGCGGGTCGACAGTCGCGAGCTTATCGGCGGGATGTCTTGATGCGGGTGTGGATGGCGATCAGGACCACAGGGCTGTCAGGAGTATTGTCCGACAAGTTTCGGCGACGTCCTGCCATGCTCGCATCCGCCATTCTGATCACGCTTTCGGCCGGACCGGTGGCGGCGCAGCAGCAGGCCGCCCCTCCGGCCATCGTGACGGTGCCCGCCGCCCCGGCCCCGCCCGTTGCCGCGACGCCGCTTCCGGCCGATCTCGCCGCCACCCAGGGCCGTCGCACCCTGCCCTGGCCCGACAAGCCTTACCCCTATGTCGTCCTGGATCAGGATGTGCGCGACGTGCTGGGGGCCTTCGGCAGCAACCTCGATATCCCGGTCAAGGTTAGCGACAAGGTCTCCGGCCGGGTGCGCGGCCGGCTGCCGGAGCTGACGCCGCAGAAGCTGCTCGACCAGCTCGCCGCCAGCTTCGGCCTGCAATGGTATTATGACGGCCAAGTGCTGTATGTGACCACGGTCGAGGAGGCGGTGTCGGAGATGCTGCCCCTCGGCGCGATCCGATTCGAGGAGCTGCAGGCGTCGCTGGCCAGCCTGCAGCTCGACGACCCCCGCTTCCCGCCGCGGCCTTTGGCCAGCGCCAATGTCGCGCTGGTGTCGGGGCCGCCCCGCTACGTCGCCCTGGTCAAGGAGACCATGCAGGCGCTGCAGCAGGCCTATCAGTTCCAGACCACGATCGTGCGCGGCCGCACCGGAAAGCCCGGATCATGAGCCGGCCGCCACGCAGTCCCCTAGCCCAGACCCGTTCCATGAGCCGAGGCTGATCCCATGGTTGTCATCTCGCCCTCCGTTCTGCAGGCGCCGGCGCTGATCGAACCCAAGGCCGCGCTCACGCCCGTCGCCCTGCCGCTGGATCAGAAGGCGGCCAATGTCTTCGACTACGCCCTGCCGCTGCAGCAGGCGCACAAATCGGTCGCCGACTACGCGCCGAGCCTGAAGGCCCGGCTGCTGGCGAATCCGGCGGCGATGGGCGACCAGCTGCTCAACTCGCTGCAGCAGTTCCACAAGGACACGACGTCCCTAGGCACCAGGCTCACCGAGCCGCGGCCCGCCACGACGATGCAGGCATCGGCATCGGCGACGATTCCGGGGACGGCCAAGCCGGGCGTGCAGCCGGGGCCCGCCTCGGCACGGCCGGCGCAGCAGGGCGCGGAGACCGACTTCCGGGCGGAGATGCGCGAGATGCGGCAGGCGACGCGGGAGTTCAACAACGGCGTGCTGCGGACCACGCTGGTCACCACCGCCTCCAAGCAGCTCGGCAACGTTCCGGAAACCCTGCTGCGCGGATAGCCGCGCCGGCCGCCCCAGCGGGTTTCGACAGGATCTCAGAAAGGTCGACCGGAATTGCTCAACCCCTGGGTCAAGCCCCTCGCTTTGGCCGCGCTGCTGCTGCTCGCCGCCTGCAAGGTCGAACTCTACAGCGGCCTCGAGGAGCGCGAGGCCAACGAGATGGTCGCGATCCTGCTGCACCAGGGCATCCCGGCCGAGCGCGAGGTGATCAAGGACCGCGGCCTGGTCGTCTCGGTCGAGGAGGATCGCTTCGCCGACGCCGTCGACGTGTTGCGCCGCAATGGCTACCCGCGCGAGCGCTATGCCAAGATCCCCGACCTGTTCAAGGGCGAGGGCCTGGTCTCGTCGCCGGTGGAGGAGCAGGCGCGGCTGATCTATGCGCTGAGCCAGGAGCTGTCGAGCACGATCTCGGAGATCGACGGGGTCTATTCCGCCCGCGTCCATGTCGTGCTGCCGGACAACGAGGGGCTGAAGACGGCGTCCAGCCCCTCCTCCGCCTCGGTGGTCATCCGCCACCGCGCCGATGTCGACCTGTCGAAGCTGACGCCCGAGATCAAGATGCTGGTGGCGAACGGCATCAAGGGCCTGCTGTACGAGAACGTCTCGGTGGTGTTCCTGCCGACCGATCCGGAGGCGGCGATGCCGCCGATCACCGACCCCCTGACCAATGTCGCCGGCTTCTGGGTGCACCGCTCCAGCGCGCCCTGGCTGCAGGGGCTGCTGGCCCTGGTCGCCATCGCGGTGGTGGCCGTCGGCGGCACCGTCGGTTGGAGGATCTGGCGCCGCGGCGCCGCCCCGCAAGCGGCTGAATGACCATGCCTCCGGAGATCGCGGACCGGCTGGCCCTCCGGCGCTTCGACCGGGCGGTGGCGCTGCGCCCCCATCCGGCGCAGCTCGGCCGGGCCTTCCCGGGCCTGGCCGAGGCGGCGGCAGGGCTATTGCTCGACACGCCGCGGCTCCGGCCCCGCCTGTCGGAGCTGCTGCGCCGGCGCCTCGACCTCGCGCCCTGCGACGCGGCAGCCTGGCAGGGCGATGTCGCCCGCGCGGCCGGCCTGGCGGCGGCCGATCTCGACCGCGCCGTCTGCCATGCCGGCGCTGCGGCGCTGGCGGCGCGGCTGCGCACCATCGTGCTCGGCGCCGAGATCCGCCGCGTCACCGGCCTGATCGGGGCCGACGCCTACGCCTTCGGCCTCGGCCATAAGGGCCCGGCCCCGGTGCTGGCCAGGCTGGACGCGGTGCCGGTCGAGGACGCGATCGACCGCGCCGGCCTGCTGTGCCTCGCGGCCTGGTGCGGCGAGGCGGGTCCGGCGGTCGGCGAAAGGCTGCGCCTGCGGCTGGCGCCGGAGCGCTGGCCCGAGGGCGGACTGCCGCCGGCCGAGCGGCCCCGCGCCGCCGCCCTGTTTGCGGCCGCGTCCCGGGCGGTGGCGCCCCATGGCTGAGGCCCCGGCCTTCCGCCGCGGCGGCCCGGTCTTGAAGGCCGAGGCGCTCGGCCAGTGGCGGGATGCGCGGCGCTATTTGGCCGAGGCCGAGGCCCATGCCGACCACCTGCGGGCCGAGGCCGACGCCGCCTTCACCGCCGGGCGCGAGCGCGGCCACGCCGAGGGGCTGGCCGCCGCCCGCGAGGAGGCCGCGGCGCTGGTGGCCGCGACCGGGCTGCAGATCGACCGATACCTCGCCGGGCTGGACCAGACCCTGGCCGACCTGGTGCAGGAGACGATCGAGCGCATCCTCGGCCGCTTCGACCGGCGCGAGCTGCTGCTGCAGGCGGTCGACCACGCGCTGCGCCAGTCCCGGCTGGACCATGCGGCGACGCTGCGGGTGGCGCCGGACATGGTCGAGGCGCTGCGCGGCCGGCTGGCGGACCCGGCGCTGGCCGATATCGGCCGCCGGGTGACGGTCGAATCCGACCCCGGCCTGGCCGCCGACACCTGCGTGATGGTGACCAAATACGGCCATGTCGAGCTTGGCATCGACGCCCAGCTGCGCGCCCTGCGCGACGCGCTGCGCCGCACCCGCCCGGGCGAGACGGCGCCGTGAGCCCGGACGCCCTGCCCCGGCCCGTGCCCGGCCTGCAGCTGCGGGCCGACCCGCTGCAGGCGCTGCGCCGGCGGCTGGAGGAGGCCGATCCGCGTCCGGTCAAAGGCCGGGTGGTGAAGGCGATCGGCGTCACCGTCCATGCCGAGATCAACGACGCCCGGCTCGGCGAGATCTGCGAGCTGCGCGACCCGCAGACCGGCCACAGCATCCTGGCCGAGGTGGTCGGGCTGGTCGACGGCGCCGCGGTGCTGACGCCGATCGGCAGCCTGCAGGGCCTGTCGACCCGGACCGAGGCGATCCCGACCGGCCGCGCCCTGCGGCTCGGCGTCGGCCCTGCCCTGCTGGGCCGGGTGCTGGACAGCCTGGGCCGGCCGCTCGACACCGCCGAGCGCGGGCCGCTCGACACCACCACCACCTATCCGCTGCATGCCGAGGCGCCGCCGGCGCTGCTGCGCCCCCTGATCAGCCGGCCGATGCCGCTCGGCATCCGGGCGATCGACGGGCTGCTGACCTGCGGCGAGGGCCAGCGCATCGGCATCTACGGGTCGCCCGGCACTGGCAAATCCTCGCTGCTGGCGCAGATCGTCAAAGGCGCCGACGCCGACGCCATCGTCATCGGCCTGATCGGCGAGCGCGGCCGCGAGGTGCGCGAGTTCATCGACCGCCATCTCGGCCCGCAGGCGCTGCGCCGGGCGGTGATCGTCACCGCCACCTCCGACCGGCCGGCGATCGAGCGCGTGAAAGCCGCCTTCGTCGCCACCGCCATCGCCGAGTATTTCCGCGACCAGGGGAAGCGCGTCGCCCTGCTGATGGACAGCATCACCCGATTCGCTCGCGCCGTGCGCGAGATCGGCCTGGCCGCCGGCGAGCCGCCGACCCGGCGCGGCTTCCCGCCCTCCTTCTTCGCCATGCTGCCGCGCCTCTTGGAGCGGGCCGGGCCGGCGGCGACGGGGTCGATCACCGGCTTCTATACCGTGCTGGTTGAGGGCGACGCCGAGACCGACCCGATCGCCGACGAGACCCGCGGCCTGCTGGACGGGCACGTCGTGCTGTCGCAGGCCCTGGCCAGCGCCGGGCATTTCCCGGCGATCGACGTGCTGGCCAGCCGCAGCCGGGTGATGGAGGCGGTGATCGACACCGGGCATCGCCGCGCCGCGGTGCAGATGCGCCGGCTGATGGCCAAGCATGCCGATATCGAGCTGCTGCTGCAGGTCGGCGAATACCGGGCCGGCGCCGACACGCTGGCCGACGAGGCGGTGGCCAAGATCGGCGACATCCGCCGCTTCCTGCAGCAGGATTTCGAGGAGGCGACGCCCTTCGCCCAGACCCGCGAGCAGCTGGAGCGGCTGAGCCGATGAAGAAGCCGGACGCCCTCGACAAGCTGCGCAAGCTGCGACATGACCGGGAAAAGTTGGCGGCCGAGAGCCTGGGCCGCGAGCGCACCGCCCTGACCGCCGCCGAGACGCGGGAGCGTCAGGCCGAGGCCGACCGCGCCGCCTATGAGGAGCAGCGCACCGTTCAAGAGGCCCGGCTCTACGCCGCGGCGCTGGAGAAGCCGGTCCTGGTCGATTCGCTGGAGCGGCTGGGCGACCGGGTGTCGGAGCTCGCCGCCGGATCCCGGCACCAGGCCGCCGTGGTGCGGGAGCGGCAGGCCGAGACCAGCCGGGCCGAGGCCGACACCGCCACGGCACGCGAGGCCTGGCGGCAGCGGCGGCGGGATGCCGACCGGCTGGACCGGCTGGCCGAGCGCCGCGGCACCGCCCGGCGCAAGGCCGCCGAGATCCGCGACGACGTCGCCGCCGAGGACGAGGCCAGCCTGACCCCGCCGGGAGGCCGATCATGACCGCCGCCGCGCCGTGGATCCGCGCGGCGGATCCCTCCGATCCCGCCGCCCGCCCCTACGATCCGCCACGAATGACCTTCGAGCAGGCCGGCGACGCCAATGCCATCGCCCGGCGCTGCGCGCCCGTGACGGTCCGGATCGGCGGGCTGGAGATCGAGGCGCCGCTCGCCATCACCCCGACCCTGGCCCCGCCCGACGCCGACGGCGTCGCCATCACCCTCCGTCTCGGCCCGGGACGCCTGGTGCTGCTGGTGCCGGCGCTGCTGGTCGAGCAGGCGCTGGCGGACACCGCCGGGCTGCCGGCCGCCGAGCTGGAGCCGGAGCTGGCGGCGCTGCTGATCGAGGCCGTGGCGTCGGACTTGCTGCCGGCGCTGGAAGCGGCAGCCGGGGTGGCGATCGCGATCGAGAGCGTCGGCCCGGCAGCACCGGCCATTGCGCCCGCCTTCCGCTGTGCCGTCGCCATCCGCCACGCGTTCGCCGAGACGGCGCTGCATCTCGCCGCCGATGCCGCCGCCCGGCCGGCCCTGCGCCGCCTGATCGACGCCGCGCCGGCGCTGCCCGCGCCCTGCGCCGGCCTGCCGGTGCCGCTGGCCATCCGTGTCGGCGCGGTGCGGCTGAGCCTGGCCGAGCTCAAGGGGATCGAGCCCGGCGACGTCGTCTTTGCCGATGTCGCCTGCCCGCGCGGCGAAGCGCTGGTGGTCTATGGCGAGGGCTGGTCGCATGCGGCGAAGCACGACCGCGCGACGGTCACGGTCGCGGGGCCGCGGCGGCCCCTGGCCCTGCAGGATGGAGGAGGATGGATGGCGGATCCCGACAGCGGCGCCGCGGTGCCGCCGGCGGAGCGGCTGGACGAGCTTCCGGTGACGCTGGTGTTCGAGCTGGGGCGCAGCGAGCTGCCGCTGGCCGCGGTGCAGGGCCTGGCGCCCGGCGCGGTCATCCCGCTCGGCCGCGACCCGGGCGAGGCGGTCGACATCGTCGCCAATGGGCGGCGCGTCGGCCGCGGCGAGATCGTGCGGATCGAGGGCGAGCTGGGCGTGCGCGTGGTGCGGCTGTTCGGCGATGAATGAGGCGCCGCCGGATGTCCTGCCGCTTCTCGGCGTCGTCACGCTGGTCGGGCTGGTACCGTTCCTGATCGTTACCCTGACGGCCTTCCTGAAGATCTCGGTGGTGATGCTGCTGCTGCGCAACGCGCTCGGCATCCAGCAGACGCCGCCGAACATGGTGCTGTACGGCATCGCCCTGATGCTGACGGTCTACATCACCGGGCCGGTGATCGCCGAGGTCTACGCCCGGGTCAGCGACCCGGCGCTGCGGCTGCGCAGCATCCAGGACTGGCAGGCGGTGATCCAGTCGGCGATCGAGCCGGTGCGCGCCTATCTGATGCGCTTCACCGACCCGGCGGAGCGCGACTTCCTGCTCTCCGCCACCGCCCGGGTGTGGCCGCCGGAGGCCAGCGCCGCAGCGACGCCGAACGACATGGTCATCTTGATCCCGTCCTTCGTCATCTCCGAGCTGACCCGGGCCTTCGAGATCGGCTTCCTCTTGTACCTGCCCTTCATCGTCATCGACCTGATCGTCTCGGCGATCCTGATGGCGATGGGCATGATGATGGTCTCGCCGCTGGCCATCTCGGTGCC
Source organism: Mycobacterium sp. KBS0706 (assembly GCF_005938675.2). Lineage (GTDB taxonomy): Bacteria > Pseudomonadota > Alphaproteobacteria > DSM-16000 > Inquilinaceae > Inquilinus. The sequence goes on along the minus strand of NZ_VCCH02000054.1, from coordinate 8,025 downwards.
GTTCAAGCTGTTCCTGTTCGTCATGGTCGACGGCTGGTCGCGCCTGCTGCACGGCCTGATCCTGAGCTACAGCAGCTGAGGCGGCGATGAACCAGGCGACGATCTCGCATCTGCTGCAGGAGGCGCTGACCCTGACGCTGCTGCTGTCGCTGCCGGCGCTCGCCATCGCCGCCGCGGTCGGCCTGCTGGTCGGCCTGTTCCAGGCCGTGACGCAGATCCAGGACCAGACCCTGCCGATGGCGGTCAAGGTGATCGCCGTGGTGCTGGCCCTGGTGCTGCTGGGCCCGATGCTGGCCAGCCCTCTGGTCCGCTTCACCGACCGGATCTTCACCGACTTCCCGGCGATCACGCGCGGCGCCATCCCGGCCGATGCCGGGCCGCCCTGATGATCGAATCCTTCCGGCTCCTGGCCGAGCTGGTCGGCCCCTATGTCACCGCGATCTCGATCGCCATCGCCCGCGCCATCGCCCTGGCCGCGGTGCTGCCGATGTTCTCCTGGCTCGGCCTCACCGGCATCCTGCGCAACGCGGTGATGATCGCGATCGCGCTGCCGGTGGTGTCGCAGGTGACGTCGGAGCTGGCGGTGCTGACACCACTGCAGCCCGCGCAGGTGCTGATGCTGGTGGCCAAGGAGGCGGTGATCGGCATCCTGCTCGGCCTGCTGTTCGGCCTGCCCTTCTGGGCGGTGGAGGCGGCGGGCGAGCTGATCGACATGCAGCGCGGCGTCAACGGCGCCTATCTGCTCGACCCCAACGCCTCGGGCCAGGCCTCGCCTGTGGGCACGCTGTTCGTGCTGGTGCTGCTGGCCCTGTTCTTCGCCGGCAACGGCCTCGGCGTGCTGGCCGAGGCTCTCTACAGCAGCTATGCCCTGTGGCCGGTCACCGAGCTGCTGCCGCCCTTCACCGGCGAGACGCCGACGCTGCTGCTCGGCCTGCTCGACCACGTGGTCCGGCTCGGCCTGCTGCTCGCCGTGCCGCTGGTGATCGTGATGCTGCTGGCCGACATCGCGCTGGCGGTGATCGGCCGGATGGCGCCGCAGCTCAACGTCTTCGACCTGTCGCTGTCGGTGAAGTCGGCGGCGCTGGTGCTGGTGCTGCCGATCTACGCCATCTTCCTGGTGCCCTATTTCAACGACAGCCTGGGCTCGCTCCGCGGCGTGCTCGACCTCGCCCGCACGGTGCTGCCGTGAGCCAGCAGACCAGCGAAGACAAGAGCCTTCCCGCCAGCACCAAAAAGCTGGCGGATGCCCGGCGCAAGGGCCAGGTGGCGCACAGCCGCGACCTGGTCACGGTGGTCGCCCTGGTCGCCGGCTTCCTCTATCTCGGGGTCGAGGGGCCGGCGATCATGGAGGCGTTCCGCGCCATCCTGACCGAGCCGATCGCCCTGACGGCCAAGCCGTTCGACCAGAGCTACACCATCATGCCGACGCTGCTGGCGCTGGCGGCCAGGATCGTCGCGCCGCTGGTGCTGGTGATCGTCGTCGCCAGCGTCCTCGCCAATGTCGGCTTCCTGCGCGGCATCCCGTTCTCGATCGACCCGCTGGTGCCGCGCGGCGACAAGATCAACCCGGTGGCCGGCTTCCAGCGCCTGTTCAGCCTGCGCAACCTGCTGGAATTCATCAAGGCGGTGGTGAAGGCCTGCACCCTGATCGGGGTGATCGGGCTGCTGGCCCTCGCGGCGCTGCGGGCGGTGCTGGTGACGCCGCAATGCGGCCGCGACTGCATCGGCCTGGTGCTGGTGGCGACGCTGAAGCCGGTGCTGATCGGCATCATCGCGGTGCTGCTGGTCTTCGCCCTGATCGACATGATGCTGCAGCGCTGGCTGTTCCAGCGCGACCAGCGGATGACCCGCAGCGAGATGAAGCGTGAGCGCAAGGAGCAGGACGGCGATCCGTTCATCCGCAGCACCCGGCGGCAGCTGCATCGCGGCCTGGCCCGCGGCGAAGGCCAGTCCTCCGCACCGACGCTGTTCGTCACCGACGGCGAGACCACCGTCGGCATCCGCTTCGTCGCCGGCGAGACCTCGGTGCCGATCCTGGTCAGCAAGTCGTTCAAGGGCGGCATGGCCAGCGTGCCGATGGAGACGGCGCCCCTGCTGGCGCGGCAGTTGCAGGCCGACGGCAAGATCGGCGAGGCCATCCCGGCCGAGCATTTCGACGCCCTGGCCCGGATCCTGCTGCGGATCGGCGCGGTGTGACGCCCCCGCTTTCGCCCGTCCTGCGCTACAGTCGGGCGACGAGAGCGGGAGACGCACCATGGACTCGAAGGAAGCACCGCGGCCGGTGGCGGAGATCGCCAGCTACCACGCCCATGTCTATTTCGACCCGGCGGCGACCCGCGACCGGGCGGAGCGGTTGCGCGGCTGGATCGGCGAGCGCTTCCGCGTCCGCCTCGGCCGCTGGCACGAGGTCAGGGTCGGGCCGCACGACCAGGCGATGTTCCAGGTCTCCTTCGCCGCGGAGCTGTTCGCGACGCTGGTGCCCTGGCTGATGCTGAACCATGGGGGCTTGAGCATCCTGGTCCATCCCAACACCAGCAATCCGCGCCGGGACCATCTGGTCGACCCGGTCTGGATCGGGGCGCCACTGCCGGTGCATGGCGACATGCTGCCCGAGGAGGAGGAGGCCGAAGGCCCGCTGGAGCCGAACACCGACCCGGACCGGCCGGCCTAGCCCGGATATCTCACACCCCCTACGTCTTGCGGCGAGTCGGATGCGGGGGTGGGACGCGAAAAAGCGTATAGGGACATACGGTTGAGCGGCCCGCCCCCGCAGGCGGCCGTCGCAAGACGACCCTTCGGGCCGGTTGAAAATGCCGACAGGGTGCGTCGAACGGCTTGCCCGATGCATGAGCATCGCGCTGCGCCGCTCTCCTGCCCCGTCGGCATTTTGAACCGGCGCAGGACGCAGGGGGGGTGAGATATCCGGGCTAGCTAGGGCTCAATCGCCGAGGACGCGTCGTCGCTCCTCGAATTCGGCCTTGTCAATCTCGCCCCGAGCGAACCGCTCTTTGAGGATATCGATCGGCGTGCAGCCCGGCGTGCGGGCGGTCGGTGCCTCTTCTCGCCACAGGCCTGCAACCCAGCGGAGCAGGAGAACCGCGACAGCGATCGCCAACGCGAGCACGAGGATCATGATCAGCGGGCCGAAGATCATGCCACCCCAACCTCCGCCCCACCACATCATGTGCGGGCCGTAGGCGTATCTGTCGGCGTCGGATGACGTCTGCGCCCATGCCATCGGCAGCCCGAGCGCGGTAGCGGCCGCTCCGGCGGTGATGGTCGGGATCGAGAGCCTGACCATGTCGTTGCTCCCCGAGAGCCGTCTCCCGGTACCGTGCCTTGCATCGGCACCGGCGTTCCGCAGGCAAGAATGCGCCCGTCGCCGCCGGGCACGTTGATCTCGATCAAATGCCCTCGGCTTGGTCGATGACGTGGGACCAAAAATCTCGCTCAGGCAGAGCGCAACGCCGCCGCCCCGGCCGCCAGCTCGATGATTTCGGAGGTGATCTCCTCCTGCCGGAGCTGGCGCTCCCGTTGAGAGAGCGACGAGAGCTTGGCGTCGATGTTGGTCTTGGCCGAGGTCATGGCGATCGTGCGTGCATCGTTCTCGGCCACGAAGGCGTGCATCGCCGCTTCGCAGAGCTGCGCGTAGACGTATTCCACGGCCAGTCGCTCGAGCAGGACTCGAGGGCGCAGGGTGGTAAGAGGCTCTCGGGTCCCGCCGGGCATGGCGAAGCGCCCGAAATCCAGCGGCAGCAGCGAGTGTCGATCGATGCGGATGCCTGACCCAGAGACCGAGCGCGAGAACACGATATCGACCGTCGACACGGCCCCTGCCGCGATCATCTCGTAAAGTTCGTCGGCCAGCCGGTTCGCGAGCGAAGAAATGGCGTCGACGTGAGTGGCCATCGATGCCGACCAGATCGGCGTCAGGCCCCGTTCTTCGGCCACTGTCAGGCCATGGGTCCCGACGATCAGGACCGCGCCGCCCGCGCGGTTGGCCATTGCCGTGTCGAGGACGCGCTCGCTGAAGGCTCCCGCGAAACCCTGTTCGGCGCAGAACAGCACGAAGCCGGCTTTCCCGGCCCGGATCGATGGCACCGACACCCCGTCAGCCGGCAGTAGGCCGAGCGCATGGCCGATGGCGCGGGACACCACCTCGGTATAGGCGTCGATGCCGGCAAGCTGCGACCGCCCGCGCTGGGCTCGGGACGCCGCTATCCCGCGCATGGCGGTGACCACCGCGCCGAGCTGCCGGACGTTCTGGATCTGGGCGACGATATCGGCGAGCCGCTCGGCCATCAGCCCGCCTCCGGTCCAGGTCCGACCTCGGGCGGGGCGATCCGGGACGCGAGCGCCGCGAGCGCGGCCTTCAGGCTTGCGTGCTGCGTGTCGTCGAGCCGCCCGGTCCGCTCGATGGCGTCGACCACGTCCTTTGCCGTGCGGTCGAGCCAGGCCGGCAGCTCCGTCCGGAACCCGCCGATGCAGTCGGGCGGGATGCGGTCGAGTGTTCCGTCCTGCAGCGCCGTCACCAGCGCCACCTCGTCCGCGAGCCGCATGGGCGCATATTGCGGCTGCGCCAGCACGGTGCGCATGCGCCTGCCGCGCGCGATCCTGTCCTTGACCTGGGCGTCGGTCACGCCGCCGAAACGCGTGAACATCTCGAGCTCCAGGAACTGCGCGTAATCGAGACGCAGCGAGTGCGCGGCCTCGCGCAGGGCCGGCGCCTGCGTCTTGCCTCCGACGCGGCTGACGCTGGTGCCGACATCGACCGCCGGCTTGTGGCCTTCATGGAACAGCCGGGAGTCGAGGACGATCTGGCCGTCGGTGATGGAGATGAGGTTGGTAGGGATATAGGCGCTCAGGTTGCCGGCATCGAGTTCGGCGATCGGCAGCGCGGTCAGGGATCCCCCGCCGGCCACCTCGGACAACTTGGCCGCGCGTTCGAGGAGCCGCGCATGAACGTAGAACACGTCGCCGGGATAGGCCTCGCGGCCCGGCGGCTGGCGTGTCAGCAACGCGATCTCCCGATGGGTGGCGGCATGCTTCGTCATGTCGTCGATCACGACCAGCGCGTGCCGGCCGCGGTCGCGAAAGTACTCGGCCATGGTGAAGCCGGCGAAGGGTGCGATCCATTGCAGGCCGGGCGAGGCCGATGCACTGGCAATCACGAAGATGCAGCGCTCGGGCGCGCCGTGGCGGCGCACCGCATCGATCACGCGCCTGACCGTCGACGACTTCTGCCCGACGGCGACATAGACGCAGACGATGTCGCTGGCTTTCTGATTGATGATGCAGTCGACCGCCAACGCGGTCTTGCCGATGGCGCGGTCGCCGATGATCAGCTCGCGCTGGCCGCGGCCGAGCGCGAACATCGAATCGAGGACGAGAAGCCCCGTCTGCACAGGTTCCGTGACGAAATCGCGATCGATGATCGCGGGGGCGGGCCGCTCGATGGGCTGGTGGTCCGCCGCTTCGATCTCGCCGTCGCGATCCAGCGGACGACCCAGCGGATCGACGATGCGGCCGAGCAGCGAGGACCCCACCGGCACGCGCACGACCTCGCCCGTGCCGTGCACCCGATGACCGGCTTCAACCTTGTCCGAGTCGTCCAGGAGCACGCATCCGATCAGGTCCCGGTCGAGCGTCGCGGCGAAGCCGACCTGGCCACGCTCGAAGCGAAGGAGCTCGTCCAGGCGGACATCGGCCAGGCCCGAGACCAGCGCGATGCCGTCCGCGACCGACTCCACGCGGCCGATTGTTTCGGCGGACGGCGCCAGAGGAGCCGCGCCGATGCGGGCCCTGGCGTCGCGGAGCCACCGGTCAAGATCGGCCGAGAAGTCGGTCATGGTCCAGTTCCTCTCGGATCCTGGCGAGATCCGAACGCCAGTCGTTGTGCAGGACCGTGTTGCGGGCATGGATCTCGAAGCCGGCGATCAGGTCCTGGTCGGTGTGAAAGGAGAGGGGCGGCTCGACACCGATCGCCGCGCGCAGCGTCTCGCGCACCAGATTCGCCTGATCCTCGGTCAAGGGGACGGCCGACACCATCGTCACGGGATGGTCCGGATCCGCGGACGCCAGAGCCTGCCGCAGATCGGGCGACAGCGCGCGCAACTCGCCGCAAAGCCCTTCGAGAAAGGCGGCAGAGGAAGCGTCGGCGGGAAGTCGAAGCAGCAGCCGGCGCGCGATCTGGACGGAGAGGTCGCTGGCGTGGTCGAGGATCGCACGTGCCGCGGTGGCCCGATCCCGGGCGATCATCGATTGGGCTTCGCTGCGCCGTCTCGCAATATCGTCGGCGGATTGCGCGAGCAGGCCGGCTTTCTCAGCCTGAGCCTCCTGGCGGGCTTCGGCCATCAGCCGGTCGCGTTCCGCATCGATCGCGCTGCGCGCCGCCTCCGCCTCGGTCTTCAGCGTCGCGGCATCCTGGCGGGCGGCTGCCGCGTCGGCCAGAAGCTTGTCTATCTCCTCCCGCCGCCTGGCCACGATGCCGGCCACCGGACGGAAGAAGAACCGGCCCAGGATCCAGACGAGGATCAGGACGTTGACTGTCTGGAGTGCCAGCGTCCACCAGTCGATGCGCATCGGCTCAGCGGAGGAACGGATTGGCGAACAGCACCAGGAGCGCGATGACCAGGCAGTAGATCGCCATGGTCTCGATCATCGCGAGGCCGACGAACAGCGTGCGCGAAATGGTGCCGGCAGCTTCGGGCTGGCGGGCGATGGCGTCCATGGCGGCGGCGACGGCACGACCTTCGCCGAGCGCCGGCCCGACCGCGCCGAAGGAGACGGCCACCGCGGCGGCGAGGATGCTGACGATCTCAGTCCAGTTCATGGTCTTTTCCTTTTCGGGGCTCCGCCGGGCGGCCCTCGGTCAGCCCGTTGCCGATGAAAACCATGGCCAGAATCGTGAAGATGTAGGCCTGGACCGCGCCAGTGAGCAGGTCGAGCGCCATCAGCGGAACGGGCACAAGGAGACCGGCCAGTGACAGGACGATGCCGATAACGAAGACGCCGCTCATCACATTGCCGAACAGGCGCACGATCAGCGAAAAAGTGCGGGTGAACGTCTCCACGACGTTCAGCGGGATCATGATCAGGCTCGGTTCGGCAAAGGTTCTGAGGTAGCCGCCAAGCCCCCGCGCGCGGATGCCGAAATAGAGGATCGCGACGAGCACGATCAGGCCGAGCGCCGCATCGGTCTCGATATGGGCCGTCGGAGGCTCGATCCCCGGCACCAACGACGACCAGTTCGCCGCCAGGATGAAGAGGAACAGCGTGCCGATCATCGGAACGTAGGGGGCCGGCGCGACGCGCATCGTCCCCTGGACCTGGTCTTCGATGACGCCGACGATCAGTTCGAGCACCGTCTGTCGTGGCGTCGGTTTCAGCGACAGGCGGCGGGTGGCGAGCCAGCCGACGAGCGAAAGCACGGCGATCAGGCCCCAGGTTACCACGACGGGCTCGGTGATGGGGACCGGCCCTATCGTGAAGACGACCTTGGCGAGGAGCGGGGAGTCGATCATGGCCGCGCCTCCCGGCGGAGCACGGCCGACCGGGCCGCGAGCAGCCCGAGGGTTGCGGCCAGCAGCGCCATGGCGCCGAGCGAGCGCACGACGGTCGTCAGCGCAGCCGCCATCAGGGCGAGGCGAAGAACTTGGAGCGCCAGCGCCGGGAGGGCCCGCCCCCCCGCCACCATCCGGACGGTCCAGCGCAGCGACAGGAAGTAAAGCGAGCCGAGCGAGGCTCCGGCCAGAAGCCACAGGCCAGCGTGAAGGGCAAAGGCCAACATGCCGTGGGCGGTCAGGGGAATGTTCATTGTCGGTGCATCCATCGCCATCCGGACCAGAAGCCCACCGCCACGCCGACGATCAGGAGCGGCGCGCTCCAGAAGAGGCCGGTCCCGAACCGATGGTCGAGCCATCGCCCAAGGAAGAGGCCGACCAGGGTCGGCGCGACGATGATCCAGCCGAGCACTCCGATCTGGCCGACGAACCGCATCACCGACGGTTCGCCCTCCCTGCGCCA
>NZ_VCCH02000053.1 GCF_005938675.2 Mycobacterium sp. KBS0706 | reverse complement strand
GCGACTTCGCCGCGGCCGGCGGCGGCGGCGCCTCGGCATCGCCGGTGGCATCCGGCGCCGGCGGGCGGTCCGGCGCGATCTCGCCGGTGGCGCCCTCGTTCACCGCATCGGCGCTGACGATCTCCACCGGCACGACCGCGATCGCCGGCGCGTCGCGCCGAAACAGCGGCAGCCCCAACATCAACACGATCAGCAGGATCGCGTGCAGGGCCAGGGAGATGATGAGACTGGGACGCATGGGGCTCTTGTCAGCGCCTCGGTGCCGGTGCGGTGGACGCGGGGACCGGCGCCGCGGCGGCCTGGCCCTTCGGCGTCTCGGAGATCAGCGCCACCCGGGTGAAGCCGGCCGCGGTGATGGCGCCCATCACCTGCATGATCCGGCCATAGGCCAGCGCCTGGTCGCCGAACACGAAGATGCGGGTCTCGTTCGGGCCGCCGCCCGCCGCCGAGGCCTGGGCCTTGGCGATCGCGGTCAGCATCGGCACCAGGTCCTCCGTCGCCACCTGCTTCTTCTGAACGTAGATCTGGCCGGCGGCGTCGATCGTGACCTGGAGCGGCTCCTCCTTGGTCGGGATGTTCTGGGCCCGGGTCTGCGGCAGGTCGACCGGCACGCCGACGGTCAGCAGCGGCGCCGTGACCATGAACACGATCAGCAGCACCAGCATGACGTCGACGAAGGGGGTGACGTTGATGTCGGCATTGGGGCGGAGGGTGCGGCGGCCGCCGCGTCCCCGGCCGGTGGCGTGGGAGAGCGAGACACCCATCAGCTGCGGTCCTCGAGATAGCGCGACAGGATCGCGCCGAATTCGCCGGCGAAATTCTCCAGCCGCTCGGCGTACTTGTTCAGGTCGTTCGAGAACTTGTTGTAGGCGGTGGTGGCGGGAATGGCCGCGAACAGGCCGATGGCGGTGGCGAACAGCGCCTCGGCGATGCCCGGCGCCACCACGGCGAGGCTGGTGTCGGCCTGGGCGGCGATCGACTGGAACGAGTTCATGATGCCCCAGACCGTGCCGAACAGGCCGATGAAGGGCGCGGTCGAGCCGACCGAGGCCAGCACGGTCATGCCACGCTCGACCCGCCCGAGCTCACGCGTCATGGTCACCTGCATCACCCGGTCGATGCGCTGCTGCAGCCCGGCCCGCATGCTGCCGGAGGCAGCGATGCCGCGATCGGCGGCGATGCGCCATTCCTTCATGCCGGCGGCGAAGGTGGCGGCCATCGGGTCGGGCGGGTTGGCGCCGACCTGGTCGTACAGGTCGTCGAGCGACCCGCCGGACCAGAACGCATCCTCGAAGGCATCGGCCTGGCGGTTCAGCCGCCGGACCCGAATCCATTTCTCGAAGATGATCGCCCAGCACCAGACGGATGCCGACAGCAGCAGCAGCATCACGAATTTGACGATCACGTCGGCCTGCAGGAACAGGCCCCACATGCTCATATTGTGCACGGCACCCTGCCCGACCGCCTGGGCGGTTTCGATCACCGACTGCTCCATACCTTCGCCCTTCCTACGCCGCGTGTGACGCGGTCTGACCCTTGATCGCGTTGAAGACCTCGCGGAGCCGGGGCGGCATCCGCGCCGCCCGGCCGTCACGAGTGATGCAGGCCAATTTCAGCAGCAATGTGACGATGTCGTCCCCGTCGCGCCGGATCGCCTGCGACATTTCGAGACTGGCGCCCCCGATCGCCGTCACCCGCGTCTCGACCATCAGCTGGTCGTCGAGCCGGGCGGAACGGCGGAAATCGATGGCGCAATGGCGCACGGCGAAGGCGATGCCGGTCTCCGCCAACATCGACCACTGCTCGAACCCCGCCGCGCGCAAAACCTCGGTCCGCGCCCGCTCGGCGAAGCGCAGATAGGAGGCATGATAGACGATGCCCGAGCCGTCCGTGTCCTCCCAATAGACCCGGACGGGGAAAAGATGCGGCGCGGCGGTCACGGCTCGTCTTCCGCCAGCAGGTCGAGCTGGGAGGCGGCGCGCTTCGGTTCGGCCAGTCCGAGCGCGCGGTAGCCGCGGTCGCCCAGCATGCGGCCGCGCGGCGTGCGCTGCACCAAGCCCTGCTGCAGCAGGTAGGGCTCGATCACGTCCTCGATCATGTCGCGCTGCTCGCTCAGCGCCGCCGCCAGCGTTTCGACCCCGACCGGGCCGCCGCCGTAATGCTCCGCGATCAGACGCAGATAGCGCCGGTCCATGGCGTCCAGCCCGGCGTCGTCGACATCTAGGCGCTTCAGCGCCTGGTCGGCGGCGCGGGCGTCGATCTGCGCCAGCCCGGCCACGGCGCCGAAATCGCGCACCCGGCGCAGCAGCCGGCCGGCGATGCGCGGGGTGCCGCGCGAGCGCTTGGCGATCTCGTGCGCGCCCTCGTCGGTCAGCGGGCAGCCGAGCAGCCGGGCGCCGCGGGCGACGATCGATTCCAGCTCCGGCGTGCCGTAGAAGTTCAGCCGCAGCGGAATGCCGAAGCGGTCGCGCAGCGGCGTGGTGATCAGCCCCGACCGGGTGGTGGCGCCGACCAGGGTGAAGGGCGGCAGGTCGATACGGACCGACCGCGCCGCCGGCCCCTCCCCGATGATCAGGTCGAGCTGGTAGTCCTCCATCGCCGGATAGAGGATCTCCTCCACCGCCGGGTTCAGCCGGTGGATCTCGTCGATGAACAGCACGTCGCGCGGCTGCAGGTTGGTCAGGATCGCCGCCAGGTCGCCGGCGCGGGCGATCACCGGGCCCGAGGTGGCGCGGAAGCCGACGCCGAGCTCGCGCGACACGATCTGCGCCAGCGTGGTCTTGCCCAGGCCGGGCGGGCCGAACAGCAGCACATGGTCCAGCGCCTCGGCCCGGCCGCGGGCGGCGGTGACGAAGACCCGGAGATTCTCGCAGACCTCGCGCTGGCCGACGAAATCCTCCAGCGTCTGCGGCCGCAGCGAGGCGTCGTCGTCGCCCTGGCGCTCGCCGGTGACGATGCGGTCGGCGTCACTCATGACGCCAGCTCACGCAAGGCGGCGGGGATGATCGCCGACACTGTCGCCTCGGGCCCCAGCTTGCCGCCGGCCCGGGCCACGGCGGCAAAGGCCTCGGCCCGGCCGTAGCCGAGATTGACCAAAGCGGAGACGGCGTCGGCCGCGGCGCCCGCTTCCGCCGGGGCAAAGGCGGCACCTCCGGTGTGGAGGGCGACGACGGCGGGCCCGAGGGCGATGCCGCCGACCTTGTCCTTCAGCTCCGACGCGATCCGGCCGGCCAGCTTCGGCCCGACGCCTTCGGCCCGGGCCAGCATCGCCTTGTCGCCGGCGGCGATCGCGGTCGCCACCTGGTCCGGCGACAGCACCGACAGGATGGCGAGGCCGACCTTGGCCCCCACCCCTTGCACCGTGGTCAGAATGCGGAACCAGTCGCGCTCCGCCGTGTCGGCGAAGCCGTAGAGATGGATGTGGTCCTCGCGCACATGGGTCTCGATGTGCAGCGCCACCGCCTCGCGCGGGCCGCCGAGCAGGCCGAGGGTGCGGCGCGAGCAGAACACGAGGTAGCCGACGCCGTTGCAGTCGATCACGGCGTGGTCGGCCCCGGCGCTGTCGACCAGCCCGCGCAGCCGGGCGATCATCGCGCCACCTGCAGCCGGATGCCGGCGATGCTGGCCTCGGTCTGGCGGTGATGGGCGTGGCAGATGGCGACAGCCAGGGCGTCGGCGGCGTCCGGGGTCTTGAAGGTGGTGCCCGGCAGCAGCATCCGCACCATGTGCTGGACCTGGGTCTTGTCGGCATGGCCGGCGCCGACCACCGACTTCTTGATGTGGTTGGCGCCGTATTCCGCGACCCGCAGACCGGCCAGGGCCGGCACCAGCAGCACCACGCCGCGGGCCAGGCCCAGCTTCAGGGTCGAGCTCGGGTTCTTGTTGACGAAGGTCTCCTCGACCGCCGCCTCGTCCGGCGTCCAGCTCCGGATCACCTCGACCAGCCCCTCATGCAACTGCACCAGCCGGGTGGCGAGGTCGGCCTTGTCGTCGGAATCGACGCGACCGTCGGCGATGTAGCGCAACCGGTTGCCGTCGACATCGAGGACGCCCCAGCCGGTGTGGCGCAGCCCGGGGTCGAGGCCGAGGATCCTCATCGGCGGTCCATCCCCCCTGCCCTCGCCATCCCCCGAAATGCCATCACCCCTCCGCCGGCTCAGGCCGTGAGCCGCGCCATGATGTCGTCCGGGATCTCGAAATTGGCCGAGACCCGCTGCACGTCGTCATTGTCGTCGAGCGTGTCGAGCAGCTTCAGCAGCGCCGCGCCCTGCTCCTCGTTCACCGCGATGGTGTTGAGCGGACGCCAGACCAGCCCGGACGAATCCGGCGTGCCGAATTTCTCCTCCAGCGCGTCGCGCACGGCGGCGAAGCCCTCGACCGAGGTGGTCACGGTGTGGGTCTCGTCGTCGCTTTGCACATCGTCGGCGCCGGCTTCCAGCGCCGCCTCGAACACGGCGTCGGCGCTGGCGGCCTTGGCCGGGAACACCAGCTCGCCGACCCGGTTGAACATGAAGCTGACCGAGTTGGTCTCGCCCAGCGACCCGCCGTGCTTGACGAAGGTCGAGCGCACTTCCGCCGCGGTGCGGTTGCGGTTGTCGGTCAGCGCCTCGACGATCACGGCGATGCCGGCCGGGCCGTAGCCCTCGTACCGGATCTCGACATAGTCGCTGTCGTCGCCGTCGCCGGTGGCGCGCTTGATCGCCCGCTCGATGTTGTCCTTCGGCATGTTCTCCTTGCGCGCAGCCTGGATGGCGGCGCGCAGGCGCGGATTCATCGCCGGGTCGGGCAGGCCGAGTTTGGCGGAAATGGTGATCTCGCGCTGGAGCTTGGTGAAGATCTTGCCTCGCTTGGCGTCCTGCGCGCCCTTGCGATGCATGATGTTCTTGAACTGTGAATGACCGGCCATGGGGGCAGTGCCTGACTGACTTGGAGAATTCGCGGCGCGAGACATATGCGGCCGAACCGGCGACGGCAAGCGTCACCGCACGTTCACCGGCGCCGCGTTAGGCCCAGACTATGGCGCTTTTGTGGCCCGGAGGAAAGGGACACGAAAATTTCTGATTCGCAAGATTCTGTTTCCCAGCAATCGGATAGCCGCGGTTGCTGGGAAATAAGTTGAATAGCCTCAGCCCGCCGATTCGGCCGGGGCGAAGCCGGTCGGCCAGGCGGGCGCCAGCCGGCCGCCGAGGCGCAGCGGCTCGACCTTGCGGGCGAGTCCCGTGGTCTCGTCGGTCTCCAGGACCAGGCCGCAGATCGTCGGCTGGCCTTCGGCCGGGGTCAGCCGCTCGGTCGGCATCTTGCGGATGAAGCGAGCGATCGCCGGCTCCTTCACCATGCCGATGACGCTGTCGTAATCGCCGCACATGCCGGCATCGGTCTGGTAGGCGGTACCGCCGCGCAGGATGTGCAGGTCCGAGGTCGGGACATGGGTATGGGTGCCGACCACCAGTGTCACCCGGCCGTCGAGATGATGGCCCATCGCCATCTTCTCGCTCGACGCCTCGCCATGGAAATCGACGATGATGGCGTCGACCACCCCAGGCATGGCCATGTCGGCGAGCAGCCGGTCGACCGCGGCGAAGGGATCGTCCAGCGCGTCCATGAACAGCCGCGCCATCAGGTTGATCACCAGCACCTGGCGGCCGCCGCGGGCCTGCAGCAGGGTGGCGCCGCGCCCCGGCGTGCCGGCCGGGAAATTGGCCGGGCGCACCATCCGCTTGTCGCGGTCGATGCTGCCCAAGAGCTCGCGCTGGTCCCAGATATGGTTGCCGGTGGTCAGGCAGTCGACGCCGGAGTCGTAGAACTCCTCGGCGATCTTCGGGGTGATGCCGAAGCCTCCGGCCGAGTTCTCGCCGTTGACCACCACGAAGTCGAGGTCGAGGCGCTGCCGCAGCCGCGGCACCTGCTCCATCACCGCCACGCGGGCAGCGCGGCCGACGACATCACCCAGGAAAAGAATTCGCATCCGAAATCCGTCTCAAACAGCGATGCGGATCGCCTCGCGATCCGTCACGATCCAATCCAAAGCTTCGTCGTGCAGGCCGACCGGCACCGCCGCGACCTCCTGCCCGGCATAGCCGATCCCGACCGCCACCACGGACTTCTGCGCCCGCAGCCCGGCCAAGGTGCGGTCGTAGAAGCCGGCGCCGTAGCCCATGCGGAAGCCCTTGCGGTCGAAGCCGAGCAGCGGCACGAACAGCAGATCCGGCACCCGCTCGGCCGCCGACGGCGCCGGCACCGACACGCCGAACACGCCCTCGACCAGCGGCGCCTCGGGCCTCCAGTCGCGGAACACCAGGGGCCGGCCCTTGCCCTGCACCACCGGCACGCAGGCGTGATGGCCGCGATCGATCGCGGCGCGCAGCAGCGGCAGCGGGTCGAGCTCGTCGTCGATCGGCAGATAGCCGCTGACCACGCCGCCCGGGGGAAGGGGAATCGTCTTCAAGACGATGTCGCGCAGCCTTTCGCCCGCTCCAGCGCCGTGGTCTTGATGATAGGCCGCACGGTGCTCCCGCGCCGCGGCCCGGAACGCCTTCTTGGCGTCGCGCAGCTCGCTCCCGTCAGGCATCGCAGGAGGAACTAGAAGGAGTAGCGGAGCCGCATCGGCCGGTGGTCATATCGTCTCCTCTTGGGCCCTGCAACAGCAGGTGGGCGCCGTTTGCCGGGACCACGATCCCGGCAGGGACAGCTCCCTAAGAGAAGTGCTACGGCCCCAGGGACAAAGCGACCTGTCGCACCGCGCAGCCCCGCTCCGCGAACAGATTTAGGGTGTCTCGACCCGGGCTGCAATGGCCTCGATCCGATCCGCGAGTTTCTGCAGCCGCGACGACAGCTCCGGGTCGTCCAGCGGCGACGCCGCCGGGGCCGCGGCGCCCGGGACCTTGCCCTCGCGCAGGTCGAGCAGCTCGTCGCCCAGCATCAGCGCGACCATGACCAGGAGATGCGTGTCGGTCGCGGTCCGCACCGAGCCCTGGATCTCGCGGATCCGCTCCTGCACGAAGCTGGCGACCTCGCGGACGCGCCCCTCCTGCCCGTCTTCGCAGGCGATCGGATAGGGGCGGTTGTTCAGATTGATTTCGACCCGGGCCACGGCGCTACTTTTCCAAAAGGGTCTCGATGCGCTGGATCACCTGGTTGACCCGCGCCGCCACTGTCGCCGTGTCCTCGCGCAGTTCGGTCTCGATCTCGGTCACCGCCTGCGAGCGCACGCGATCCGCGATCTCGTCGATCTGCGATTGGCTGCGCTCCGCCTGCGCCGCCATGGCGGTGTCCAGGCGCTCCAGGGCGCGCTCCAGGCGATCCAACTCGGCGGCCAACCCGCTCATCGGCGGGACTCCAGATCCAGCGTCATCCGGGTGAAACTATGCGCCGCTCCGGTCCCCGTCAACGGAAGCCTCCGGCACGGGCGCGCCGACGGTGCCGGCGAAGGCGACCAGCCGCTCCCAGGTGCGGCGGTCCAGCGGCACGCCGAGCCGTTCGCGCTCCGCCGCCTCGCGCTTCTCCGGGTCGCCGGGCGCCATCACCTCCTGCCCCGGCTGGGCCGGCTGCGCCCGCAGATCCTCGAGAATCGCCGCGAGCGACGATTCGTAGCCGCCGGCGGCGAAGGCCTGCGGCTTCAGCAGCAGGAAGAAATGGCCGATATGCACCGGCTCGCCAGGCCCGGTGAACTTGGTCATGCGGTGACCATGCGGCATGCCGGTCAGGCTGGCGCACAGGATCTCGACCATCATCGCCAGGCCGGCGCCCTTATAGCCGTAGCCGAGGCCGCCGACCGGGATCAGGCCGGTGGCGATATGCGGGTCGATGGTGGCGATGCCGTCGTCGCCGACCGCGACCTCGGGCGGCAGCGGCGTGCCGGTGTCGCGGCGCAGATGCACCCGGTTCAGCGGGATGGCGCTGGTCGCCATGTCCAGCAGCACCGGCTCCTCGTTCCGCGCCGGGGCGGCGAAGCTGATCGGGTTGGTGCCGAAGAACGGCTTCACCCCGCCATGCGGCACCACCAGCGCATCGGCATGGGTGCAGCCGAAGGCGATGAAATCGCGCTGCGCCGCCGCCAGGGTGTAGACGCCGGTGGCGCCGTGATGGGACGAGCGGGTGACCACCGCCGCGGCCAGTCCGGTCTCTTCCGCCAGCTTTGCCGCCTCGTCGATGGCGCGGTAGCTGGCGAGATGGCCGAGGCCGCCATCTGCGTCGACCACGACGCAGGCCGGCGCGGTGCGGGTGGCGGTCACCGCCGGGGCCGGGTTGACCCGCCCGTTCTGCAGCTGGTCGAGATAGAACGGGATCAAGCGCACGCCATGGGTGTCGACGCCGCGAGCCGAGGCGTCGGTCATCGCCCGCGCCGTCGCCGCCGCGCTGTCGTCCGACATCCCGGCGCCGCGCAGGAGCGCTGCCGCGAAGTCTTCCAGCACCGCCCGCTTCAGCCGCACCCCGTCGAACCGTTCCATCCCGCGTCTCCGCAACCCTTTCGCCGGCGCCGGCGCCGTTATGTCCGACGTTTCTAGCGCAGCGCTCCGCGGACCTCCAGAGCTTCCGCCCGGCACCAGGAATGTCAGACGTTTCCATCCACATTATCGGCCTGAAATGGGCATTTGGTGGCATTGACGCGGGGGCACCGGGGCTGCATGGTGCCGCCCGCCCCCGACGACAGCCCGCCTTGACGCCTGGGCGGGCCATCGCCGGATCCCCGTGCCCCCGAACGGATCGATGCCATGAGCGACAGCCCCCGGACCGTGACCCACTCAGACATGGCGAACGCCATCCGCTTCCTGTCCCTGGACGCGGTGGAGAAGGCGAAGAGCGGCCATCCCGGCATGCCGATGGGCATGGCCGACGTCGCCACGGTGCTGTTCAGCCGCTATCTGAAGTTCGACGCCGCCCACCCGACCTGGGCCGACCGCGACCGCTTCATCCTGTCCGGCGGCCACGGCTCGATGCTGCTGTATTCGCTGCTGTACCTCACTGGCAACAGCAAGATCACGCTCGAAGAGATCGAGAATTTCCGCCAGCTGGGCCACCACACCGCCGGCCATCCCGAGGTCGATCACGACGCCGGGATCGAGACCACCACCGGGCCGCTGGGCCAGGGCCTGGGCAACTCCGTCGGCTTCGCGCTGGCCGAGCGGATCCTCAATTCCCGCTTCGGCGACGACCTGGTCAACCACCACACCTGGGTCACCTGCGGCGACGGCGACCTCGAGGAGGGGATCAGCCACGAGGCCTGCTCGCTGGCCGGGCACCTCAAGCTCGGCCGGCTGATCGTCTTCTACGACGACAACCACATCACCATCGACGGCCCGACCTCGCTGTCCTTCAGCGACGACGTCCAGAAGCGCTTCGAGGGCTATCACTGGCACGTCCAGCGCATCGACGGCCACGACACCGATGCGATCGCCGCCGCGATCGACGCGGCGCTGGCCGATGAGCGGCCGAGCCTGATCGCCTGCAAGACCATCATCGGCTGGGGCGCCCCGAACAAGCAGGGCACCAGCGCCACCCACGGCTCGCCGCTGGGCAAGGACGAGGTCGCCGCCACCCGCGCCAACCTGAACTGGCCCTACCCGCCCTTCGAGGTGCCGGAGGCGACGGTCGCGGCCTGGCGCGAGATCGGCAAGCGCGGCGAGGCCGAGCGCCTGGCCTGGGACCAGCGCCTGCTGAAGACCCCGGCCGAGACCCGCGCCGCCTTCCGCCAGGCCAACACCGGCGCCCTGCCCTCCGGCCTCGACGGCATCCTGGCCAAGTTCAAGGCAGAGATCTCGGAGACCAAGCCAAGCCTGGCCACCCGCGTCGCCTCCGGCCAGGTGCTGGAGCTGCTGGTGCCGGCGATTCCGGAGCTGATCGGCGGGTCGGCCGACCTGACGCCGTCGAACAACACCAAGACCAAGGCCTCGACCGACATCGAGCCCGGCAAGTACGGCGGCCGCTACGTCCGCTACGGCGTACGCGAGCACGGCATGGCGGCGGCGATGAACGGGCTGGCGCTACATGGCGGCGTCATCCCCTACGGCGCCACCTTCCTGACCTTCACCGACTATTGCCGGCCGTCGATCCGCCTGGCGGCGCTGATGCGCCAGCGCGTCGTCTTCGTCATGACCCATGATTCGATCGGCCTCGGCGAGGACGGCCCGACCCACCAGCCGGTCGAGCATGTCGCGGCGCTGCGCGCGATCCCGCACCTGATGGTGTTCCGCCCCTGCGACGCGGTCGAGACCGCCGAGGCCTGGCAGATCGCGCTGGAAACCGAGGACGCCCCGTCGGTGCTGGCGCTGACCCGCCAGAACCTGCCGACGCTGCGCCAGAACGCCAATGCCGAGAACCTGTCGGCCAAGGGCGGGTACATCCTGCGGGAGGCGACCGGCACGCCGCGCGTGCTGCTGGTCGCCACCGGCTCGGAAGTGTCGATCGCCAACGAGGCGCGCGACGCGCTGGAGGCCGAGGGCATCGGCACGCGCCTGGTCTCCATGCCCTGCACCGCGCTGTTCGACCGCCAGCCGTCGGACTACCGCCGCCGGGTGCTGGGCCAGGGCGTGGTCCGCATCGCGGTCGAGGCCGGCGTGCGCCAGGGCTGGGACCACTATGTCGGCTCGGAGGGCGGCTTCATCGGCATGACCGGCTTCGGCGCGTCGGGCCCCTACGACCAGCTGTACAAGCATTTCGGGATCACGGCCGAGGCGGTCGTCGCCGCCGCCAAGGCCAAGCTGTAACGCCGAGGCCGGGAACCAGCCCTTCCCGAACGGAAGGGAACGGGTTGGTTCCGCATGCGCTATCGGTACAAGACCATCGGATCGGAGAAGACGACATGGCCGTGAAGGTTGCCATCAACGGGTTCGGGCGCATCGGCCGCCTGGTGCTGCGGGCGCTGATCGAATCCGGGCGCAAGGACATCGAGGTGGTCGCGATCAACGACCTCGCCGACGTCAAGACCAACGCCCATCTGCTGAAATACGACAGCGTGCACGGCCGGGCGCCGTTCGATGTCCAGGTCGAGGGCGACACGCTGGTCGTCAACGGCCACGGCATCAAGGCGGTGCAGCAGCGCGACCCGACCCAGTTGCCCTGGGGCGCGATGGGCGTCGAGATCGCGATGGAATGCTCCGGCATCTTCACCAAGCGCGACGATGCGGCGAAGCAGCTGACCGCCGGCGCCAAGAAGGTACTGATCTCAGCCCCGGCGACGGATGAGGACCTGACCGTCGTCTACGGCGTCAACCACGACAAGCTGACCGCCGCGCACACGATCGTCTCCAACGCCTCCTGCACCACCAACTGCCTGGCGCCGGTCGCCTGGGTGCTGCATGACGCGATCGGCATCGATCACGGCTTCATGACCACGATCCACAGCTACACCGGCGACCAGCGCATCGTCGACACGATGCACAAGGACCTGCACCGGGCCCGGGCCGCGGCGCTGAACCTGATCCCGACCTCGACCGGCGCCGCGAAGGCCGTCGGCAAGGTGCTGCCGGAGCTGAAGGGCAAGCTGGACGGCACCTCGATCCGCGTGCCGTCGCCGAACGTCTCGGTGGTCGACTTCAAGTTCGTCGCCAAGCGCCCGACCACGGTCGAGGAGGTCAACGCCGCGATCAAGCAGGCCGCCGGCGGCAAGCTGAAGGACATCCTCGGCTTCTACGAGGAAGACCTGGTGTCGACCGACTTCAACCACGACCCCCGCTCGTCGATCTTCGCGATCAACGAGACCAAGGTCATCGACGGCACCTTCGTCCGGATCATGACCTGGTACGACAACGAATGGGGCTTCTCGAACCGGATGGGCGACACCGCGATCGCCATGTCCCAGGCCCGCTGAGTCGGATCCCCGATTCAGGACTGCGAGAGGGCGGCTTCGGCCGCCCTCTTTCTTTTGGCTCAGCCGCCGCTCAGTCGGGCTTGGCGACGTGCCAGGCGCCGCCCGCGCCGTCGCCGGTGACGTCGCCGGCCTTCTGGTCCTTGATGTAGGTGTAGAGCGGCTTGCCGTCATAGGCCCACATGGCGGTGCCGTCGGTGCGGGTGACGATGGTCCATTCGCCCATCGCCTTGGCGCCGGCCTCGGCCTTGAACGGCGGCCAGTTGGTGGCGCATTTGTCGTAGCAGTTCGACTTGCCGGCCTCGTCCTTGTCGTAGACGTAGAGGGTCATGCCCTTCGCGTCCGTGTAGACCTCGCCGGCCGAGGTCTTCATGGTCTTCGCCGGATCGTCCATGGCGAAAGCCGAAGCGGCGGCGAGCAGCCCCGCCGCAATGCCGATGGCGATGGTTTTCATGGCGGTTCCTCCCGAAGGCTGGCGCGACCGAGCGCGCCTTTCCACCACAATTCGTCCCGGCCCGGCCGGTGGTTGCGTCCACCGGCCTCCCATTGCCCGAAAAATCGGCAGCCCGTGCCATGGGTAAAAAAGAGGGGCGTCCCGAAGGACGCCCCAAGTCTGGCCGCCAATTGTGCGACGCGCTATTGCACCGCCTCGCCATGCAGCGCGAGGTCGAGGCCATCGCGCTCCGCCTCTTCCGAAACCCGCAGCCCCATCACCGCCTTGATCAGGAACAGCAGCACCAGGGTGACCACACCGCTCCAGACCAAGGTGGCGATGACGCCTTCGGCCTGGATCCAGAGCTGGCCGGGGTTGCCGTAGAGCAGGCCGGCATAGTCGCCGGCTCCGGCCGAGATCGCCGGGTCGGCGAAGACGCCGGTCAGCAGGGCGCCGACGATGCCGCCGACGCCGTGGACGCCGAACACGTCGAGCGAGTCGTCATAGCCGAACGCCTTCTTCACCGAGGTCGAGGCGATGAAGCAGACGATCCCGGCAGCGATACCGATCACCAGCGCTCCCGTCGGATTGACGTAGCCACAGGCCGGGGTGATCGCGACCAGGCCGGCCACGGCGCCGGAGATGACGCCGAGCACGCTGGGCTTACCCTTCGCCGCCCATTCCACGAACATCCAGGCCAGCGCGGCCGCGGCGGTGGCGATGTGCGTCGCCGCAAACGCCATGCCCGAGCGGCCGTCGGCGGCGAGCCAGGAGCCGGCGTTGAAGCCGAACCAGCCCACCCACAGCAGCGAGGCGCCGATCACGCTGTAGACCAGATTGTGCGGCGCGAAGGCATGCGCCGCGCCGGTGCCGTAGCCCTTGCGCTTGCCGATCACGATGCAGGCGACCAGCCCGGCGATGCCGGCATTGATGTGCACCACGGTGCCGCCGGCGAAGTCGAGCACGCCGAGCCCGAACAGCCAGCCGTTCGGCTGCCACACCCAATGGGCCACCGGCGCATAGACGATCAGCGACCAAAGCAGCATGAAGACCAGCAGCGAGGAGAACTTCATCCGGTCGGCGAATGCCCCGACGATCAGCGCCGGCGTGATCGCGGCGAAGGTCATCTGGAACATCATGTAGACCGATTCCGGGATGACCGTGGCGACCGGTGTCGCCGCCCCGCCCGCGCCGAGCGTGAACACGCCCGACACCGGCAGGCCGTTGAGGAAGAAGCGCGATAGATCGCCGATATAGGCGCCGCCATTGGTGAAGGCGAGGCTGTAGCCGAGCACCATCCAGGCGATGCTGATCAGGCAGGTGGTGGCGAAGCACTGCATCAGCATCGACAGCACATTCGCCTTCCGCACCATGCCGCCGTAGAACAGCGCCAGCCCCGGAATCGCCATCAGCAGGACCAGCAGCGTGGAGGTCTGCATCCAGGCCGTCGCTCCCGAATCCGGCACGGCCGGTGCGTCCTGCGCCAGCGCCGGCAGGGCGAGCAGCAAGGCCGCCCCCGTTATTCCCGTTCCCCAAAACGTCCGCTTCATTGAGTCCTCTCCAGCCTACATCCTTCCGGCTGACGGTCGGTAGCCGCCCTGTCGGCACCGGCACGAACCGCCTTTTCGCCGGGGTCCAAGCAAGTGCCATGCCGGTTTTGCCGGCAGCGGGCGAAGCCAAGGATCATGGCCGGCAGGCGGAATCTGAGTGAACAAATTTTAGGCAACCGCTGCAGCGTTGGCGAAAAAATCACCACCCCATGACGGGTGCCTTCCGGCAGCCGTCGCGGTAGGGTGCGGCGCCCTTGTCCAGAGTGCCGGAATGAGCAAGACCGTCAGCCGGATCCCGCTACCCTCCCCCGCCCTTGGAACCAGCCGCACCGTCACCGTGCACCGCTACGGCCAGCCGGGCGCCCGCCCCAAGGCCTATGTCCAGGCCGGGCTGCATGCCGACGAGCTGCCGGGCATGCTGGCTGCCCATCACCTGCTGCGCCGGCTCGACACGCTGGACGCCGCCGGCGCGATCCATGGCGAGATCGTGGTGGTGCCCGTCGCCAACCCGATCGGCCTGTCGCAATCGGTGCTGGAGTATCATGTCGGCCGCTTCGCCCTGGACGGCCGCGGCAACTTCAACCGTCACTACCCCGACCTGGCCCCGATCGTGGCGCCGCGCATCGCCGGCCAGCTGACAGACGATGCCGAGCGCAACGTCCGGCTGGTGCGGGCGGCCCTGCTGGCGGCGCTGGCGGAGCAGCAGCCGGCCGGCGAGACCGGCGCGCTGCGCCAGTTGCTGCTGGGCCTGTCGATCGACGCCGACATCGTGCTGGACCTGCATTGCGACAACCGGGCGCCGGTGCATGTCTATCTCGGCACGGCGCTGTGGCCGGACGCCGAGGACCTCGCCCGCGACGTCGGGGCCGAGGCGGTGCTGCTGGCCGACGAGTCCGGCGACAACCCGTTCGACGAGGCGAATTCGGCGCCATGGTGGGTGCTGCGCCGGCTGCTCGGCGACGACCATCCGCTGCCGCCGGCCTGCCTGGCGGCGACGATCGAGCTGCGCGGCCAGGCCGATGTCGACGACGCCACCGCCGGGGCCGACGCCGACGCGCTGATCCGCTTCCTGCAGCGCCGCGGCGTCGTGGCCGGCGATCCCGGCCCGCTGCCCGAGGCGCGGTGCGACGCCACGCCACTGGCCGGCAACGAGATGCTGCGCGCTCCGGTCGCCGGCATCGTCACCTACTCCCAGCCGCTCGGCGCCCGGCTGCGCCGCGGCGAGCATGTCGCCGACATCGTCGACCCGACCGCGGATCCGGCGCTGGCGCGCACCCCGCTCCATGCCGGGGTCGACGGGGTGCTGTGGTCGCAATGCCTGCACCGGCTGGTGCGGCCCGGCGACATCGTCGCCAAGATCGCCGGCGCCGAACCGATCGAGGGCCGCGGGGCCATCCTGCTGACGACCTGATCGGGTCCGGATCCGTCTCGCCTGGTGGCGGGAGCCATGCACGCAATGCGTGCACTTCCTTCTCGCCTTCCCGGACCGATCGCGGCACGATATCGATCTTGAGGCCATCGCGCGGCCAGATTGCCCGTGCTTCGCCATCGGACCCTCGGCCGGCAGAGTCACGGCCCTGCGTCCGCGCCAATCGGATCGCCCCATGAGTGCCCCGTACCGTTCCCCGATTCCGCTCGTCACACGCGCCGGATCGAAGCCGACCGCCTTTCCGGCGGCCGAGACCGCCCGCGCTGCGACCTATCTGATCCGGCTGCGCCATTTCGTGGTGGCGATGTCGATCGGCGTCTATGCCCATGAGGAGCAGCGGCGCCAGCGCGTCCGCATCAGCGTCGAGATGGAGGTCGAGCTGCCGGCCGGCGGCATCGGCGACGACATCGACCGCATCCCCTCCTATGAGGGTCTGGTGCAGGGCCTGCAGGCCCTGGCCGAGAAGGAGCATGTGCGGCTGATCGAGACCGTTGCCGAGCATGTGCTCGACCTGGCCATGGCCCATCCGATGGTGCTGCGGGCGACGGCCGAGGTCGAGAAGCTCGACGTCTTCCCCGAGGCCGATTCCATCGGCGTCCGGTTCGAGCGCCGGCGAGAGGGCTGAGGCTCAGTCGTATTTGATGTAGGCGAAGCGCGGGTCGGTGGGCGTGCCGTCCAGCCCGGCCCCCTCTTGGCCCGGGTGCCAGGCCACCACCTCCTCGATCTTGCGGGCCAGGGCGAAGTCGCGGTCGGTGATGCCGCCGCCGGCATCATGTGTGTTCAGCCGGACCTCGACCCAGCCCCAGGCGGCGGCGATCTCGGGATGATGCCAGGCGGCCTCGGCCAGGTGGCCGATGGCGCCGATGGCCAGCATCGAGCCCTTCCAGCCATGCGTCTGGTAGCGCCGGCGGATGCTGCCATCCTCAAAGCGCCAGCGCGGCAGGTCGCGGGCCAGGCGGGCCTCGACCTCCGCGGGCGGGTAGGCGTGCAGTTTGGCGGCCATGGCGATCCTCCCGGTGGGATCGGCGGCCCCGGCGAGGCCGCCTTCACCCCCAGAAGGATAGAGCGTCAGTCGCGAACGGCATCCCCCCGCGCCACCACCACGGCGAAGCGGTCGGCCAGGGCGGTCAGCGCCGCCCGGTGCACCTCGGCCGCCGGCCGCACGCCGCCGAGCGGGTCCGGCAGGTCGCGGCTGGCGCAGGCCGCGGCCACCACCGTCGAGAACAGCCCGTGGTCGACCGCCGAGCGGGTGGTGGCGTCGACGCACATATGCGTCATGAAGCCGACCGTCACCAGCTTGCGGCGCCCGGTGGCGGCGATGCGCTCGGCCAGGTCGGTGCCGGCGAAGGCGTTGGGCAGGCCCTTTTTCACCACCACCTCCCCGGCCGCCGGCGTCACCGCCGCGATCGGGGCGACATAGGGGCCGTCGATGTCGAACAGCCCGCCCTTGCGCTCGTTCAGCACATGGATGACCGGGGTGCCCAGGCGGCGCGCCCGGGCCAGCAGGGCCGCCGCCTCCTCGACCGCGGGACCGACGCCGGGCAGCGCCAGCTGGCCGTCGCTGTATTCGCGCTGCATATCGATCAGGACGAGGACCGATTCCGTCAGGATGGCGGATTCCAGCCGGGCGCCGGCATGGTCGAGCAGGGTCTTGGGAAGCATGGCGTGTCTCCAGGAATGAAGGGGAATCAGGCGGCTTCGGCCGGCGCTTCGGCAGCCAGCGCGGCCGTCACCGACGGGCGGGCGCCGACACGCCGCATATAGGCCGCGATCGCCGGCCAGCGGCCGAGGTCGATGGCGAAGAACCGGGTCCAGCGCAGCACCGTGAACAGATACGCGTCGGCGACGCTGAAGCCGCCCTCGAGCAGATGGTCCCGGTCCCGCAGCGCGTCCTCGATCACGGCGAAGCGGCGGAACAGCTTCTGCCGGAAGACTGCCTTCGCCTCTTCGGGCAGCGCCGCGTTGAACAGTGGGCTGAGGCCGGCATGGATCTCGCTGGTGATGAAGTTCAGCCATTCCTGCAGCCGCACCCGCTCCCATGTCCCGTTCGCCGGTGCCAGCCCGGTCTCGGGCTTCAGGTCAGCGAGGTATTGCACGATCACCGCCCCCTCGGTCAGCACCCGGCCGTCGTCGAGCTGCAGCGCCGCGACATAGCCCTTGGGATTGACGGCCAGGAAGTCGCCGCCATCGGCGGTCCGCTTGGTCCGGTTGTCGACCCGGACCGGGGTGAAGGGCAGGCCGAGCTCGCGCAGCACGATGTGCGGCGACAGCGAGCAGGTCTCGGGGGCGTAGTACAGCTTCATCCGGCGCTCCGGCATCGGCCGCCGCAGGGGATCGCGGCGGTTCATGCCCCTGAACTTGGCTGCCATCATCTCTGCAGGAAAGCCGAGATTCTGCCGATACACTCTGCAATAATGCAGGAATGGATTGGGACCTCGCCCGCTTCGTCCTGGCGCTTGCACGGCATGGCACCGCTTCCGCCGCGGCTCAGGCGCTGGGGGTCGACCAGACCACCGTGTCTCGCCGCCTATCGGCCGCCGAATCCGTGCTGGGCACGCCGCTGTTCGATCGGGTCGAGCGCCGGTTCCGGCCGACGCCGGTCGGCGCCACGGTGGTGGCCGAGGCGGAAACCATGGAGCGGGCGGCGATCGCCATCGAGCATGCGGCCCGCGATCGCGACGCGGCGCTGTCGGGGCCGGTGCGGATCTCGGTCCTGCCCGGCTTCGCCGCCGAGTGGCTGATCCCGCGCCTGGGCGATCTGCGCCGCCGCCATCCCGGGCTGCGGCCCACGGTGCTGAGCACCGACATCAACACCGATCTGGAGCGGCGGGACGCCGACATCGCGCTGCGCCAAGCCCGGCCAAGCACCGGCGACCTGGCGGCGCGGCTGGGCGTCCGCATCGGCCATGCGGTCTATGGCCCGGAGGACGGCGCGGCCGAGGCCTGGATCGCACTGGAGCCGGCGCTGGACGCGGTGCCGCAGATGGTCTGGCTGCGCGACCAGCCCGGCGGCACCGACCCGGTGCTGCGCGTCACCGGCGGGCTGGAGCTGCTGGCGGCGGTGCGCGCCGGGCTAGGGCGCGCCGTGATCCCCTGCTACATGGCGGACGAGGCCCCAGGCCTGCGCCGCCTGTCCGGCCCGGTGCCGGTGGCCAGCCGCGAGCTGTGGATCGTGCTGCCGGCCCCGGCCAAGGACGTGCCGCGCATCCGCGTGGTTGCCGATTGGCTGGCGGCAGCACTAGCCGAGGACCGCGTCCGGCTGGAGGGAGTGCAGGTGTAGTCCGGAACACTCGCTCGACGGCGGCTCTCCCCCTCACCCTCCCATCGCCGCGCGATGGGTCCCTCCCTCTCCCCGAGGAGAGGGGACCGGAACCCGCCTCGTCACCTCTCCTTGGGGAGAGATCGAAATCGCATCGCGATTTCGGGTGAGGGGGTGGCCCCGGCCTATCCGCCTGACTGAGCGTCTGTGGAAACAGGCTCCGGCACCCAGCTGCCTTCCCGGTCGGCGTGTCCATACAGCCGCTCGACCAGCAGCCGCAGCGTCGGGTCGCTGTCCAGCGCCTCCTGCATCCGGCTGAAGGTGCGGGTCCGGGTGACGCCGTGCTCGTGCCAGGACTTGCCGCCGCTCATCACGTTCTGGGCGAAGGCCTGCAGCCGGTCGAGGGCGCGGGCGTAGCGCGCCTCCGGCGTCTTGCCGGCCTCGAACTCGGTCCACCAGCCATGCACCTTGTCGCGCAGATCGGGCGGCAGCAGGCCGAACAGCTTCACCGCCGCCTCGGCCTCGCGCGCCGCCTGGCCCTGCAGACCGACATCGTCATAGGCGAAGGTGTCGCCGGCATGGATCTCGACCAGGTCGTGGGTCAGCACCAGCGACAGCACCTTGGCGATGTCGACCTCGAAGCCGATCTCGTCCTTCAGCAGCAGGGCGTAGAGCGCCATGTGCCAGGTGTGCTCGGCGTCGGTCTCGCGCCGGCTGCCGTCGATCAGGTAGTTCTGCCGGGTGATCTGCTTGAACTGGTCGCAGACCAGCAGGAATTCCTGGATCCGGGCCAGGCGGTCGGCGGGCGGGGATGCGGCGTCAGTCATGGGCGTCACCAGACGGTATCGATGCTGCGAAGGCCTAGGATCTCATCGATCCGACGCTTGGTGGCGTCGTGCATCTCGCGCGGCAGATCCTCGGGCGGGAAAAAGCGGGCCTCGGCGATCTCGAAGGACAGGCGGCCGCCGGAGGGGCGCCAGCGATCGGCGAGGAACAGGGCGACGTGGTCGCAACGCAACCGGTCGAAATGGGTGTAGAGGCCGATCAGCCGGTCGACCGATTCGACCTCGACCGCCGCCTCCTCGCGCGCCTCGCGCACGGCGCAGGCCTCGAAGCTCTCCCATTTCTTCACCCCGCCGCCGGGGAAGAACCAGCCGGGGCGGTAGGTGTGATGCACCAGCAGGAAGCGCCCCTCCCCGTCCCGCACCACCATGCGGGCGCCGAGGGTCAGCGGCTTGCGCAGCCGCAGATAGGCGTTGTGGGCGCGGTGCAGCAGGCGCGGCAGGGTGCGGCGGGTCGAATTCATGGCCGCAGATGACCGGCGGAGCGGGTCGGTGTCAACCAGCCACGAACCCGGCGATTGCCGCCCGCAGCGCCTCCGGTTCGTCGACCCGGATCGAATGGCTGCTGTCCTCGAAGATCCGCAGGGTCGAGCCCGGCATCAGGCGGTGGATCTCCTCGGAGAATTCCGGCGGGCAGATCCAGTCGTGCCGGCCGGCCAGGATCAGGGTCGGCGCCGTGATCCGCGCCAGCTCCGGCCGCAGGTCGAGCCGGCGCAGGAAGCCGTCGGGGCCGAAGGCGCGGTTGATCGCGTCCGGCGAATGGATCGCCCGGCCCCGCGTCGCCGCGGCCGCCGCCGGGTCGTAGCGGCGGGAATAGAGCGGCCCCATCGCCTGGTAATAGGCCTCGAGATCCGACTCGGTGCGGAAGCCGCCGGCCCACAGCGTCTCCCCGGCCGCGATCTGCTCGGCATTGCCGCGCTCGCGCAGGATCTGCTGTGCCCGCTCGTGGAAGCCGGCATGGGCGGCGGTGACGATCAGCACCAGATGCGACACCGCTTCCGGATAGCGCGCGGCATGCGCCATCGCCACCATGCCGCCATAGCTGGTGCCGATGCTGGCGATCGGGCCGAGGCCGAGATGGCAGCGCAGCGCCTCCATGTCCTCGACATTCTCGTCCAGCGTGTAGCGCGCCGGGTCGCCGCGGGCGGAGCGGCCCTGGCCGCGATGGTCGAAATAGACCAGCTGCAGGTGCTGGGCCAGCGGGCTCATGCTCGGCTTGAAGCCGCTGTGGTCCGAGCCCGGCCCGCCATGGATCAGGAAGCCGGCCGGGCGCTCGCGCATGGCGCCGCCCTCCGGCACCAGCCCGGCGCCGTCGATGTCGAACCAGATCTCGGTGTCGCGGAGCTTCGCGCGCATCACATCCCCTTCAAAGTCAGATCCCGGCGTGGGCCGCCACCCCGGCGGCCAGGCGGCGCAAATCCAGCCGCGCCCGCCGGCGCCGCTCCTCGGCCTCGGCCAGCCCGACCGGCACGAAGCGCAGCACGTCGCCCGGGCGCAGCTGGCCCAGCACCGGCAGGTCGCATTCGATCACCTGGGCGATGCGGGGATAACCGCCGGTGCTCTGGGCGTCGGCCATCAGCACGATCGGCTTGCCCTCGGGCGGCACCTGGACCGTACCGGTCGTCACCGCCTCGGACAGCAGGTCGCGCGGATAGGACAGGCTGAGCACCGGCCCGTCCAGCCGGTAGCCCATGCGGTCGGAGCGCGGGCTGACGGTGAAGCGCTCGCCGTGGAACGCGGCCAGGCTGTCGCGGTCGAAATCGGTCGCCTGCAGCCCGGGCAGCACCCGGACATGCGGCGACCGCCGCAGCGACGGGTCGAGATCGGCGGCGGCGGACCAGCCGGTGGTGGCGAAGGGCCATCCGCCGCGCTCCGCCGCAAGCAGCCTGGCCAGGCGCTCGCCCAAAGCCGTCGGCGCGCCGGCCGGCAGCCGGTCCCCCGCCTTCAGCGCCCGCCCCTCGAATCCGCCAAGCCCGGCCCGCAGATAGGTCGAGCGGCTGCCCAGCACCGGCGGCACGTCCACGCCGCCGGCGATCGCCAGATAGCTGCGGCAGCCGATATTGGTCGGGGTGAAGCGCAGCTCCGCCCCCTTCGGCAGCAGCACCGGCCGGCGCAGCGGCACCGCCTCGCCGCCCACCGTCCCGCGCATGCCGCCGCCCGCCAGCGCGATCAGCGTCTCGGCCTCGAAGCGCAGCGCCGCCCCCATCAGCGTCATCTCGAGGGTGGCGGCGCCGGGGTCGTTGCCGGCCAGGATGTTGGCGACGGCATGCGAGCGCCGGTCCATCGCCCCGCCCACCACCACGCCATGCCGGCGATGGCCGAAGCGGCCGAGATCCTGCACCGTCGACAGCAGGCCGGGGTCGAGCACCGCAACGGTCACTTGGCGTCTCCAGCCAGGGCCTCGAACTCTTCCACCGCCACCGGGCGGAAGCGGATGCGGTCGCCCGCCTGCAGCAGGCAAGGCGGGTCCTCGCCCGGCAGGAACAGCGCCAGCGGCGTGCGGCCGATCAGGTTCCAGCCGCCCGGGGATTCGACCGGGTAGATCCCGGTCTGCGGCCCGCCGATCGCGACCGTGCCGGCCGGGATCTTCAGCCGCGGCGACGCCCGGCGCGGCGTCGCCAGGCGCTCGGTCAGCCCGCCGAGGAAGGGGAAGCCGGGGCTGAAGCCGATCATGTGCACCCGGTACTCGGTGCCGGAATGCAGCGCCACCACCTCCTCCTCGGTCAGGCCGTGATGCTGCGCCAGCTCGGCCAGGTCCGGGCCGAAGACGCCGCCATAGGCGACCGGGATCTCGACCAGCCGGGGCTCCCCCAGCGCCTCCGGGTCGAGGCCGGACAGCCGCGCCTCCAGCAGCCGCTGCACCGTGGCGGCCGGCGGCTCGTCGCGGTCGCGCGGCACGGCGTCGGGGTCGAAGAACACGGCCAGCGTGGCGAAGCCGGGCGACGCCTCGACGAAGCCGGGGAACGGGTCGCTCTCCAGCGACAGGGCCAAGGCGTGGATGGCGCCGGCGATCGCGCCATCGATGGTCTCGCCGAAGCGCACCACCATCGCGGTCTCTGTCATCACGGCGATCGACGCAGCGGTCACGGGCCTCTCCTCGAATTCTGCCCCAAGCCATAGCGCGGCAACGCCCTTGGCGGAAGCATGGTGGTCCGCCTCTTGCCCTGCCTCTTGATTGCGCCGCCGGGGCGGCGATGATGGGCGCGACGCCATTGCGCCACCACCACAGCGACCCGGGAGACCCCGCGTGACCGATCCGGCCCTGTTGTCGGCAGCCGAGCTGTCCAGCCTCTACGCCGCCCGCGACCTGTCCCCGGTCGAGGCGGCGCAGGCCAGCCTCGACCGGATCGAGCGGCTGAACCCGCAGCTCAACGCCTTCTGCGGCGTCCATGGCGACGAGGCGCTGGCCGCGGCCCGCCAGTCCGAGGCGCGCTGGCGCGAGGGCCGGCCGCTGAGCCCGATCGACGGCGTGCCGACCTCGGTGAAGGACCTCGTCCTGGCCCGCGGCTGGCCGACGCTGCGCGGGTCGAAGACGATCGACCCGGCCGGCCCCTGGGACCAGGACGCGCCGTCGGTGGCGCGGCTGCGCGAGGCCGGGGCGGTGCTGGTCGGCCGCACCACCACGCCGGAATTCGGCTGGAAGGGCGTCACCGATTCGGTGCTGACCGGCATCACCCGCAACCCCTGGGACCCGAGCAAGACGCCCGGAGGCTCATCCGGCGGCGCGGCGGTGGCGGCGGCCACCGGCATGGCGGCGCTGAACATCGGCAGCGACGGCGGCGGGTCGATCCGCATCCCCGCCGGCTTCACCGGCATCTTCGGGCTGAAGCCCAGCTTCGGCCGGGTGCCGGCCTATCCGCTGAGCCCGTTCGGCACGGTCTCGCATCTCGGGCCGATGACCCGCACGGTGGGCGACGCGGCGCTGATGCTGTCGGCGATGGCGCGGCCCGACCCGCGCGACTGGACCGCCCTTCCCTTCCCGGTGACCGATTTCACCGAAGGGCTGGAGGACGGCGTCCGCGGCCTGCGCATCGCCTATGCCCCGACCCTGGACGACGCGCCGGTCGACCCTGAGGTCGCGGCCTCGGTGGCGAAGGCGGTCGAGGTCTTCGCCGGCCTCGGCGCCCGGGTCGAGACGGTGACGCTGGACCTGCCCGACACCGGCCCCATCTTCCGCGCCCATTGGTTCGTCGGCGCGGCGACGCTGCTGGCCTCGATCCCGCCGGAGAAGCACGCCCTGATCGACCCCGGCCTGCGCGCCGTGGCGGCGGAGGGCGCGGCGATCCCGCTGCTCGACTACACCAAGGCGACGCTGGCCCGCGGCCGGCTGGGCGTGAAGATGAACCAGTTCCATCAGGACTGGGACCTGCTGCTGATGCCGACCCTGCCGATCCCGGCCTTCGCCGCGGGACGCAACCTGCCGCAGGGGCCGGACGGCGCGACCTGGGCCAACTGGACGCCCTTCAGCTACCCCTTCAACCTGACGCAGCAGCCGGCGGCCAGCGTGCCCTGCGGCCTGACCGCGGCGGGCCTGCCGATCGGCCTGCAGATCATCGGCCCGATGTTCCAGGACGCGCTGGTGCTGCGCGCCGCCCGCGCCTTCGAGGCGCTGCACCCGGCGCCGCTGCCGCCGCTGGCCCGATCGTGACCGAAGCCAAGCCCTTCTGGCGCCGCAAGCGCCTGGACGAGATGAGCCGCAAGGAGTGGGAGTCACTGTGCGACGGCTGCGGCCGCTGCTGCCTGCACAAGCTGCGCGACGCCGACGAGCCGCCGGACACGCCCAATGTCGACTACACCGACATCGCCTGCAAGCTGCTGGACACCCACAGCTGCCGCTGCACGCACTACCCGACCCGCCGCCGCTACGTGCCGGACTGCGTGCAGCTGACGCCGAAGAATGTCGACCATCTCGGCTGGATGCCCTCGACCTGCGCCTATCGTCTGCTGTCGGAAGGCCACGACCTGTACTGGTGGCACCCGCTGGTCTCGGGCGACCCGGAGACGGTGCACATCGCCGGCATCAGCGTGCGCGACAAGGTGATCTCCGAGACCGAGGTCGAGGAGGACGAGTTTGAATACCACATCGTGGAGTGGCCGGCCTGAGAGCCCCTCACGGGATGTTCTTCGGCGGCAGCACCGGCCTGGGCAGCGGGATCAGGTCGACCGATTTGGACTGGCCGCCGAGGAACTCGGGGTCGAGCAGCCCGCCGCCGGAAGGGTCGCCGCCCGGTGGCGCCCCGGCATTCACGAACCCCATCACGCCGGCATGCGTCGGGCTGCCGAAGAACTGCGCCCGGCCGCCCTGCGGATGGCCCTTTTCGATCTCCGCCTGCGCCGCCGAGACCCGGCCGGCCAGCTCCGGCGAATAGGGCAGCAGATAAGCCCGCGGCACGCCGCTCGGCAGGTTGGCATCATCCAGCTCCTCCAGCCAGAGATGGATGGCGCCAGGTTCGCCGCGCGACGGGTTCGGCTCCAGCACCCGCGTCCACAGCACCTGGAAGCGGTCCGGCACCGCCACCGGCGCCGACCAGCCCAGCAGCCCCTGCGTGGCGAAGAACACCGCGACATAGGCAGCGCTCGCGGCCAGGATCGCGGCGATCTTGAACAGCCGCCGGATCGGTAGCCAGATCAGCACCGCCAGCAGGATCGTGCTCAGCAGCACATAGGCCAGGGACAGGCCGAGGACGCTCGTCTCCAACCCCATCATGGCTGCCCCACCTGCCAGGTCCGGCTGAAGGTCTGCAGGATCGATCGCGCCACGTGGTTGGTGCCGGTGACTGCGCCCTTCCCGTCCAGGGTGAAGCGCACGACGGTCCGTTCACTACCGCCCTCGGCGGATTCGATCGTCTCCTTGGCCACGATGGTCACGATCGGGTTCAGCTTCTGCACGGTTACCGTCACCGGCACCGGTTTCCCGGTCAGGGCGGCGAAGTGATAGAAGTTCACCGTGTATTCGCCGGCGACGATGCCGCGGATGGTCACCAGTTCCTGGCGCGTCGCGGTCGGCACCTTGACGCCGTTGACCAGCACGAAGTCGTTCAGGCCGCCGCGGTCGTCGCGGTCCAGCACCATGAAGCCGGCGTCGCGCCGGCGGTACCAGACGACATTGCCGATCGGGTCCTGGACAAAGATGTCGAAATCGTCGGGATGGTTGTCCGGCCAGTCCATGCTGATCATGAACTCGGCCTTGCTGTCGACCTTCCCCTCCTTGGCCTCCGGCGCCACGATCAGTAGCGCGACGAAGAACAGGAAGGCCAGGATCTGCAGGGCCTTGAACAGCACCACGCTGAACGGGTCGAAGGCCTCGTCGCGCGGCAACAGGTCGAAATCGTCGATCATTCAGCGGGGGTCCGGCTGTCCAGCGCCGAGACGACATGGACCTCGGTGAGGTCGACGGCGAAGGCGAAGATCTTCGCCGTGGCGCTGTCCAGCAGCGAATACTGGATCTTGAGCAGGACCGACCCCGCCAGCCCGACCAGGGTGGTGTACATGGCCACCGCCATGCCGTCGCTCATCAGCGACATCGACGACCGCACCGCCTCGCGGTTCTCGGTGTCCAGCCCGGCGATCGGCGCCAGCATCATGATGAAGCCGATGATGGTGCCCAGCAGGCCGAGCTTCATCAGCGTGTCGCTGGCGAAGGCGCCGAAGGAGTTCGACCCGCGCAGCCGGCTGGCCAGCACCCGCAGCAGCAGCGTCTGGTCGAGCCGCTCGGCCCCCTGCAGCGCGGCCTTGGTGGCGAGGTCGCGGATATGGGTCGAGACCAGGCCGGGCGGCAGGCCGTCCTTGCCCAGGATCCCGCGGCCGTTGCCGATCACGGCCTGGGCCGCCTTCAAGGCCGCGTTGCCTTCTCGCGAGATCGCCAGGACGCGCCACAGGCAATGCAGGCTGCTGGCGACATAGAGCAATGAGATGATCAGCGAGATATGGGTCGGGTCGCTGGCGACCATCCGGCCGATCAGCCCGAAATACCACAGCAGGACGAAGGCAAAGAGGCTGATGCCGGTGAAGATCAGCCAGGGCAGCAGCGGATCGTGCCCGGGCAGCTCGACTCTACGCTGGCTCATGCAGGGCTCCGGCAGCTCGTCGGCGATGGCTCGGAGCCTATCGGGGGAGCGGACGGAAAGGCCTGGGCACCGGTCCCGAGTGGCTCTGGGCAATTTGCCCGAACTGCGCCGCAGCAAGGCCTCCGTGCTTGCCAGCCCGGGGCGCCGGCGACCAGTATCGGCAAGATCCCTTCGTGCGGGGACCGACCCATGAACCTTTTCGTTCATCTCGTCTTGCGCCTGGCCGCGGTCGTCCTGCTCTGCCTGGCCTGCGCCGTCGGCTGGGTGCTGGTCGACACACACCGCGCCATCGAAACCGAGGCGGCGGCCTCCGCCGACCGCGTCGCCGGCACGCTCGAGACGCTGTACTGGCGTGAGCTGATGTGGCGCGGCGGGCTCAGCCGCGAGCATCTGGTGCCGATCCCGGACTGGGAGACGATGGCGACGATGAAAGTCATCTCGCCCGGTGTCTGCGTCACCTTCTCTCCCGGCAGCGAGCCGCCGCGGCGCCTGTGCAGCCAGCTGGAGGCGATCGGCGACCCGGCGCCGTCCTGGTTCCAGGCCGTCTACGACCATGTCTTCGGCGCCTATGCCCGGGTCGAGCGCCCGCTGTCCGCACGGCAGCCCCTGGCCGGCGTGGTCACGGCCGAGCCGGATCGCGGCGCCGCCATCCGCCAGGCCTGGCACCAGATCGATGTCGTGCTCAGCGTCGCGGCGCTGCTCGCCGCCGGCATCGGCATCCTGGCCGCTGCGCTGGTCGGCCAGTCGCTGATGCCGGCCCGGACCATCGTCGCCGGCCTGCAGCGCCTCGGCCGAGGCGATTACAGCTATCGCCTTCCCGGCTATCGCACGGCGGAGTTCGACCAGATCTCCCGCGCGGTCAACGACCTGACCGCCCGCCTGGCCGAGACCACGGCGCAGCGGATGGCGCTGACCAACCGCCTGTTCCAGGTGCAGGAGGAGGAGCGCCGGGCGCTGGCCCGCGACCTGCACGACGAGTTCGGCCAGTGCCTCGCCGCGGTCGGCGCCCTGGCCACGGTGATCGAGCTGGAGGCGGCGGACCGCCCCGACCTCGCCAAGGATGCGCGCTCGATCCGCGAGACCAGCAAGCGGATGTCGGCGACCTTGCGCGGCGCCCTGGCCCGGCTGCGGTCGCAGGAGGTCGAGGAGCTGGGGCTGGAGGCCAGTCTGGCCCAGCTCGTCGCCGGGTGGAACGCGCAGAAGGACCGGCAGGCGGCCTTCCATCTCGACATCGTCGGCAGCCTCGCCGGGGTGCCCGAGGCGACCGGCCTGAGCATCTACCGCATCGCCCAGGAATGCCTGACCAACGCCGCCCGGCACGGCAAGCCGCGCGATGTCCGGCTGCAGGTGCAGCGGGTCGACGCCGAGGGGCGCGACGCCGTGGCCGTGAGCGTCGAGGATGACGGCGGCGGCACCCTGTCCCGGCTGGGCTGGGCGCCGGGCTACGGCATCCTCGGCATCCGCGAGCGGGTGACGGCGCTGGGCGGCAGCCTGTCGATCAGCCAGGCGCGCTGGGGCGTGCGCGTCGCCGCGCTGATCCCGCTGATGCCCGGCCGCGAGGCGCCGGCCCCGGCATGACCGAGCTGACCATCCTGCTGGTCGACGACCACCCCGTGGTGCGAGAGGGCTATCGCCGGCTGCTGGAGCGCATACCGGGCTACAGGGTGGTGGCGGAGGCGCATGACGCGATGTCCGCCTACCAAGCCTACCAGAAGTCCGGGCCCGACGTGGTGGTCATGGACCTTTCGCTTCCCGGCATCGGCGGGATCGAGGCCCTGCGGCACATCCGGCAATGGGACCGCGACGCGCGTATCCTGATCTTCACCATGCACAGCGGCGCCGGCTTCGCCCTGAAGGCCTTCGAGGCGGGCGCGGCCGGCTACGTCACCAAGGGCAGCGACGCTGCCGAGCTTGTCAGCTCGATCGCGGTCGTCGCTCGGGGCGGCCGGGCCATGAGCGACGATGTCGCCCGGGAGATCGCCGCCGAGCGCCTCGCCCGGCCGAGCTCCCCGCTGGACGAGCTGAGCCCGCGGGAGGCCGAGATCCTGCGCCTCGTCGCCTCAGGCTGGTCGGACGAGGAGATCGCGGCCTCGCTGCATCTCAGCCTGAAGACCGTCCGCAACTACCACTACCAGATCAAGGCGAAGGTCGGCGCCCGCACCGACGCCCATCTGGTGTGGCTCGCCATGGGCATGGGCCTGGTCCAGGCCGGACCGCAGGCCGCCCCGCCCTCGCCGAAGTGAAAATCTCCTGGCGGCAGCCTTGCCGGGGCTGCAGTGTCGCGTCCCGGACGGAACCGAGGGAGTCGACATGTCAGGACCCGGCGTGACGCTGCTGGATGGCGGCATGGGGCGGCAGCTCGCCCGGATGGGGGCGCCGTTCCGGCAGCCGGAATGGTCGGCGCTGGCGCTGATCGAGGCGCCGGAGACCGTGCAGGCGGCGCATGCGGCCTTCATCGCCGCTGGGGCCGAGGTGATCACCACCAACAGCTACGCCGTCGTCCCTTTCCATATCGGCGAGGACCGCTTTGCCGCGCAGGGGCTGGAGCTGGCCGACCTGTCGGGCCGGCTGGCGCGGCAGGCCGCGGCGTCAGCCGCCGCCCCGGTGCGTGTGGCCGGATCCCTGCCGCCGCTGTTCGGCTCGTACCGCCCCGACCTGTTCGAGCCGGAGCGCGCGCCGGAGATCGCGAACATCCTGGTCGAGGGGCTGGCGCCGTATGTCGATTTCTGGCTGGCCGAGACCCAGAGCTCGATCCGCGAGGCCGCCGCCGCGGCGGCGGCCGTGGCCGGGCACGGCAAGACGCTGTGGATCTCCTACACCATCGAGGATGAGAGGCCCGAGCCCGGCGCGCCCCTGCTGCGCTCCGGCGAACCGGTCTCGGAGGCGGTGCGGACGGCGCTCGGCCTCGGCGCCGAGGCGGTGCTGTTCAACTGCAGCCAGCCCGAGGCGATGGGCGACGCCGTCGCCGCCGCCGCGCGGGTGATCGGCGCGGCCCGGTCGCCGGCCCGGATCGGCGTCTATGCCAACGCCTTCCCGCCGCAGCCGGAGGACGCCGCCGCCAATGACGGCCTGTCGGAGCTGCGGGCCGATCTCGACCCCGACAGCTATCTCGGCTGGATCCGGCGCTGGGTCGGGCTCGGCGCCTCACTGGTCGGCGGCTGCTGCGGCATCGGGCCCGAGCACATCGCCCGCATCCGCAAAGCGCTGCCGGAGCTCACCGCGTAGGCTGGGTTCGCGCAGCGAACCCAACACAGCGGTGCCTGAAGTCCTGTTGGGTTCGCGTGCCGCGAACCCAACCTACTCGGCCCGCCCGATCGATTCATTTTTGTTCGACATATTGACGTCTCTCACGCCCCGCGCTACGACTGACATGTCAGATCGATATCACTGGCCGTGCAGAACGTGCACGGCAGACGACAGGGAGATGGGCGTGGCCCAGCCAGGCGAGCGTTTCGGCCTTTCCGCGGCATTGACCGTCCCCTTCCGGCCCGATGGAGGCGTCGACTTCCCGCGCTTCGTCGCCCATGTGCGCTGGTGCCTGGCGCAGGGCTGCCGCACCGTCACCGCCTTCGGCACCACCGGCGAAGGCGCCGCCTTCTCGCTGGCCGAGCGCGACCGGGTGCTGGGCGCCCTGGCCGGCGCCGGCATCGAGGGGTGCCAGCTGGTCGGCGGCGTCTCCGCCTCCGCCGCCGAGGACGCCGTGGCGCAGGCGCGCATGGCGCTCGATTTCGGGGCCGATGCCGTGCTGCTGCCGCCGCCCTTCTACTTCAAGGGCGTCGGCGATGACGGCCTGTTCGCGTGGTTCGCCCGGGTGTTCGAGCAGCTGGGCGCCGCCGCCCGCGACGTGATCCTCTATCATATCCCCAGCGTCACCCAGGTGCCGCTGTCGGTCGATCTGGTCGGCCGACTGCGCACCGCCTTCCCCGAGGTGATCCGCGGCGTCAAGGACTCCTCCGGCAACTGGGACTACGCCCAGGCCCTGCTGGCGCAGCATCGCGACCTGGCGATCCTGATCGGTGACGAGCGCTGCCTGGCCGCCGCGGTGCGGCTGGGCGGCCAGGGCGCCATCTCCGGCATCGCCAACATCTACCCCGAGGCGATGCTGCCGCTGGTGCAGGAGGGGCGCGACGACGAGCGCATCCAGCGCCTGGTCGAGGCGCTGCTGGCCTATCCGGTGATCCCGGCGGTCAAGGCGCTGGTGGCGCATCGCAGCGGCGACCCGGCCTGGCTGGCCACCCGCGCGCCGCTGCAGCCGCTGTCGCCGGCCGAGGCGGCCCGGCTCGGCGCCGCGGCGGACAGCCTGTTCACCACCATGGCGGAGGCTGGATGAGCGAAGACCGCGAACCGCTGAAGCTGCGCGAGAAGGCCTATGACAGCTTCACCCAGCACCTTCTGGCCAACAACCTGCACGCCGGGCAGTTCATCTCCCAGCGCGAACTGGTGGCGCTGACCCAGATGCCGCTGGGCGCCATCCGGGAGCTGGTGCCGCGGCTGGAGGTCGAGGGGCTGATCAAGACCGTGCCGCAGCGCGGCATGCAGATCATGCACATCGACCTGACCATGATCCGCGACGCCTACCAGTTCCGGCTGTTCCTGGAGAAGGAGGCGACCGCCGCCTTCGCCCGATCGGTCACCGACGGGGGCCTGGCGGTGCTGCGGGCACAGCATGAGGAGATCATCGCCCGGGTCGAGCGCGAAGGCCCGACCCAGCAGGTGATCGACGACGCCCAGGCCACCGACTGGGGCCTGCACGACATCATCATCGACGCGCTGGGCAACGAGATCATCTCCAAGACCTATCGCGTCAACTCGATCAAGATCCGGCTGATCCGGCGCGAGCTGACCGGCATCGCCGGGCTGGTGGTGCCGGTGATGCGGGAGCATCTCGGCATCATCGACGCGATCGCGAGCCGGGACCCGGTCCGTGCCGCCGAGGCGATGACGGCGCATATCGCCAACGCCCGCAATCGCGCCCTCGGGCTGTAACCTGAACCAGCCGGCGAAGCCCGGTCCAATCAATCAAGGGAGGACACCATGGCATCCATACTGAATCTGAGCCGCCGCTCGCTCCTGGCCGGCACCGCGGCAACCGCCGCCGCGGCGGCCCTGCCCCGAATCCGCCCGGCCTGGGCCGCGCCGGACTGGAAGAAGTACGCCGGCACCCATATCGAGGTGAACCTGGTCAAGAGCCCGCGCAGCGAGACCATCGCCCGGCATCTGCAGGAGTTCATCGACCTGACCGGCATCGATGTCGGGCTGGAGCAGACGCCGGAGCAGCAGCAGCGCCAGAAGGCGGTGGTCGAGTTCAACAGCGGCGCGCCGAGCTTCGACGTCATTCATCTCAGCTACCATGTGCAGAAGCGGATGTTCGAGAAGGGCGGCTGGCTGGCCGACCTGCGGCCGTTCCTGGCCGACCCCGCCCTCGCCGACCCGGCCGTCAGCCTGACCGACTTCTCCAGCGCCGGCCTGGACTATGCCACCGCGGCCGACGGCGCCATCGGCAGCCTCCCGCTGAGCGTCGACTACTGGATCATCTACTGGAACAAGGAGCTGTTCGCCGCCAAGGGGCTGAAATACCCGACCAGCTTCGAGGAGCTGGTGTCCGCCGCCGAGGCGCTGACCGACCCGGCCGCCGGCACCTACGGCTTCGTCGCCCGCGGCATGAAGAACGCCAACGTCCCGGTCTGGACTTCGTTCATGCTTGGCAACGGCGTCGCGCCCCTCGCCGAGGACCGCAGCCTGGCCACCACCTCCGATGGCGCGGTCGAGGCGGCAAAGCTGTACCAGCGCCTGCTGACCAAGGCGGCCCCTCCCGGCGTCGCCGGCTTCAACTGGAACGAGTGCCAGTCGGCCTTCCTGCAGGGCAAGGTCGGGATGTGGCTGGACGGCGTCGGTTTCGCCAAGCCGCTGGAGGACCCGAAGCTGTCGCGCGTGGTCGGCAAGACCGGCTACGGCGTCATGCCGAAGGGCCCGAAGGACCAGGCCTCCGCCACCTTCGGCGACGGCATCGGCGTCACCGCGGCCAGCGAGAACAAGGAGGCCGCCTTCCTGTTCTGCCAGTGGGCGGTGTCGCGCACGGTGCAGGCCGACCTGCTGCAGAGCGGCTCGGGCGTGCCTTTCCGCACCTCGATCCTGGACGATGCCGAGGTGCGCAAAGGCGTGACCCTGCCGGCCGAATGGATCGACGCCGTCGTCGGCTCGTCCAAGGTCAGCAAGCTCGGCCTGCCGGTGATCGTGCCGGTCACCGAGTTCCGCGACATCTTCGGCATCGCCCTGACCAACATCGCCGGCGGCGCCGACCCGGCGGCCGAGCTGGCCAAGGCGACCGAGCAGTTCAAGCCGATCCTGGCCAAGAGCGAGGCCTAAGCCCCCATGTCTCCCCCTCGTTGTGTCCTGCGCCGGTTCAACATGCCGACAGGGCAGGAGGACGGTGCAGCGCGATGCAGCGCATCGCGCAAGCCGTTCGACGCACCATGTCGGCATGTTCAACCGGCCCGAAGGGTCGCCTTGCGGCGGCCGCCTGCGGGCGCGGGCCGCTCGACCGTATGGCCCGATACGCTCTTCGCGGCCCGCGCCCTCATTCGACTCACCGCAAGGCGACGCAGGGCGCAACGAGGGGGAGATATGGGGGCTAAGCGATGACCGCCGCCGACGCCGGGGTGGGACGGAGACAACGCGTGCGGGCGCGGCGGCCGAATGCCGTCGCGCCGAGCCTGCGCACCTACCTGCCCTTCATCCTGCCGGCGGTGCTGGTGGTGGGGGCGGTGATCATCTTCCCCTGGGCCTTCACCGGCTGGGTCAGCCTGCATGACTGGCAGGCCACCGGCGCCGGCGGCTTCATCGGCCTCGACAACTACGCCCGGCTGTTCACCGATGCCCGCTTCGGCGAGGCGGTGTGGCACACGCTGCTCTACACCGTGCTGTCCGTGCTGCTGCCGCTGGTGCTGGGGCTGGCGGCGGCGCTGGTGTTCAACGAGCGCTTCCCCCTGCGCGGCCTGGCCCGCGGCATCGTGATCATGCCGATGATGGCGACCCCGGTCGCCATCGCCCTGGTCTGGACCATGATGTTCCACCCCCAGCTCGGCGTGCTGAACTACCTGCTCAGCCTGGTCGGAATCCCGCCCTCGCTCTGGGTGTTCGACCAGGGCACGGTGATCCCGTCGCTGGTGCTGGTCGAGACCTGGCAATGGACGCCGCTGGTCATGCTGATCGTGCTGGGCGGCCTGTCCGCCCTCCCCGCCGAGCCCTATGAGAGCGCCCAGATCGACGGTGCCGGCTGGCTGCAGCAGTTCCGCTACCTGACCCTGCCGATGATCTCGCCCTTCCTGATGGTGGCGGTGATCATCCGCTCGATCGACGCACTGAAGAGCTTCGACATCATCTACGCCATCACCCAGGGCGGCCCGGGCACGGCGTCGGAGACGATCAACATCTACCTCTACACCCAGGCCTTCAGCTTCTACGACATCGGCTACGGCTCGGCGATCGCGGTGGTGTTCTTCGGCATCGTCGTCGCCATGTCCCTGGCCCTGCTGTGGCTGCGCCAGCGCGCCAAGCTCGCGGCCACCTGAGGACGACGACCATGCCCCGCCCCCTCGCCAAAGCCCTGCGCCGCGCCGCCCTGTATTTCGCCGTGCTGGTGATCGTGTCGCCGGCGCTGCTGTTCTTCCTGTGGATGCTGTCGCTGTCGCTGAAGCCGGAGGTCGACAACATCAGCTACCCGCCGGTCTTGATCCCGACCACCCTGGCCTGGAGCAACTACGCCCAGGTCTTCGCCGAGAACTCCTTCGGCCGCTACTTCATCAACAGCCTGATCGTCACCGGCAGCGCCACGCTGATCGGCCTGGTGATCGGCGCCCCGGCCGCCTACGGCATCGCCCGGGCCAGGGCCACCAAGCTGTCCGTGGTCGTCATGATCGCGCGGATGACGCCGGGCCTCAGCTACCTGATCCCGCTGTTCCTGATGTTCCGCTGGCTCGGGCTGATGGGCACGCTGTGGCCGCAGATCATCACCCATCTGGTGATCACCCTGCCGATCGTGATCTGGGTCCTGATCTCCTATTTCGAGGCCCTGCCGATCGAGCTGGAGGAGGCCGGGCGGATCGACGGCGCCAATCGCTGGCAGGTATTCCGCCACGTCGTGCTGCCGCTGACCCGACCGGGCCTGACGGTGGCGCTCTTGCTGTCCTTCATCTTCTCCTGGAACAATTTCGTGTTCGGCATCGTGCTGGCCGGGCGCACCACCCGCACCCTGCCGGTCGCGGTCTACAACTCGCTGACCTTCGAGCAGGTCAGCTGGGGCCCGCTCTCGGCCGCGGCGCTGGTGGTGGTTATCCCGGTGCTGGTGCTGACCGTGGTCGCCCAGAAGCAGATCGTGGCCGGCCTGAC
This sequence comes from Mycobacterium sp. KBS0706, assembly GCF_005938675.2. Lineage (GTDB taxonomy): Bacteria > Pseudomonadota > Alphaproteobacteria > DSM-16000 > Inquilinaceae > Inquilinus. Next base: position 22,616 of record NZ_VCCH02000053.1, on the reverse strand, counting down.
CTCCGGTGCGGTGAAGGGCGGCTGAGCCGCCCGTCACCGGATTCGCCCACCCACCCCAATTGGATCACTTGCAAATTAGATAAAATGTCGTAATTTGTAGGTATATAGTCATTTGCTTTTGAAGCACATTGGCTCGGGGGATGGTGCCATGTCTGTCATTCAGATCGCCGAAGATCGGGCCCTGCCGGCAACGGCGCCCGCGACCTCCATCCGGACCACTCTGGTCAGCCGCCAGGACGAAATCCTCTCGCTGCGGCAGAACGCATCCGAGATCCTGTACCGGCTGCGGGCCGTCCGCGAGACCTGGTCCGAGAGCGACGTGCCGCCGGCCCAGGAACGCTGGGTGCTGCAGCAGGTCCTGGAGTGCCTGACCGTCAGTTGCGAGCCGCCGACCGGGGACGAGTTCGACCGCATCGCGGTGGCCGGCCAGGCGCTGGCCATTCTGTTCGACATGTCGGATGAGGAGTTCGCCGCCGTCGCCGCGGATGACGACGACTACGACCTGGTCGATTTCGACGCCGATCTCGACGATGCGGAGGATCTGGCTGCGGCCAATGCGGCATAGGACCGGCGCCGGCCGCGCCTTTCCCGGATTGCAATCCCCAAACCGGCTGGCAGATCCTACCCAAATGGATGATTGCAAATTAGATAAAATGCTTTAGATTGTAGGCATATAGTCAAGACATACGAGCCGCATAGGATCAGAGGGGGACCATCATGCCCTTCACGCAATTCGACAGCTCCGAAATTTCCCCGTCGACGGCGCCCGGGGCCATCCAGGCATCGCCGGTCGGCCGCCAGGAAGAGATCCATTCCTTGCGCCAGAACGCCGCCAGGATCCTGCGCGCGCTCCGGCGGGTTCGCGAATCGTGGTCCGAGGACGACGTTCCGCCGCCGCAGGAGCGCTGGGTCCTGGACCAGATCCTGTGGTGCCTGCTGGTCAGCCAGAATCCGCCGTCCGGTGACGAATACGACCGCATCGAGGCCGCCGGACAGGTGCTCTCTCTGCTGGTCGAGATGCCGGGCGCCAATTTCGAGCCCGACGAATGCGACGATGCCGACTACGACCTCGTGGATTTCGACACCGCTCTGGATGAGGCCGAATTCCTGGTGACCGGCAACACCTGGTAGATCCGGCCCGGCGCCGGCCGCTGTTGGACCCATCCCCGTCGCATGCCGAAAAGCTTTGCCGCGCGAGAGGGCTTGTCCTAATCGGAAGACGACACTCTTGGCGCGGTACATCTTGTCCCTTTCTCTCGGCATCGACACCGGCGGCACCTTCACCGATGCGGTCCTGTTCGACCCGGACCGTGGCGTCGTCGCCGCTGCCAAGCGACTGACCACCAAGCACGACCTGGCGCTGGGCATCGGCGCCGCGATCGACGCGGTGCTGGAGCAGCACCCGGCCGAGATCGCCTTCGTCGGCCTGTCCACCACCCTGGCCACCAACGCCGTGGTCGAGGGCCAGGGCAACCCGGCCTGCCTGATCCTGATCGGCTACCCGGAGGCGGCGCTGGACCGCGCCGGGCTGCGCGAGGCGCTCGGCGGCGACCCGGTGGTGGCCGTGGCCGGCGGGCACCGGCCCTCGGGCGAGGAGCAGGCGCCGCTCGACCTCGACGCGGTCCGCGCCGCCGTCCTGCACCACGCCCCTGGCGTCACCGCCTTCGCCGTCGCCGGCTATTTCGCGGTGCGCAACCCGGCGCATGAGCAGGCGGTGCGCGACCTGGTGGACGACCTGACCGGCAAGCCGGTGACCTGCGGCCACGAGCTGACCTCCGGCCTCGACGCGCCACGCCGGGCGCTGACCGCCCTGCTCAACGCCCGGCTGATCCCGCTGACCGCGTCGCTGATCCGGGCGGTGCGCGGCCGGCTGGACGCCCGCGGCATCGCGGCGCCGCTGATGGTGGTGAAGGGCGACGGGTCGCTGATCGCCGACCGCTTCGCCCTGGCCCGGCCGGTCGAAACGGTGCTGTCCGGCCCCGCCGCCAGCGTCGTCGGCGCCCGCTGGCTGACCGGCCGCGAGGATTGCTTCGTCTCGGATATCGGCGGCACCACCACCGACATCGCGGTCCTCAAGGACGGCCGTCCCCTGGTGAACCGCGAGGGCGCCCAGGTCGGCGGCTGGCGCACCATGGTCGAGGCGGTGGAAATCCGCACCTTCGGCCTGGGCGGCGACAGCGAGGTCCGCATCGAGCCGGGACTCGGCCTGGCCGTAGGGCCGCGCCGGTCGGTGCCGCTGAGCCTCTTGGTGCACCAGCATCCGGAGATGCTGGTGGCGCTGCGCCGCCAGGCCGAGCGGGCCGAGGGCCTCAGCCTGGACGGCCGCTTCGCCCTGCGCCTGCGGGCGCTGGACACAGACACGCTGTCGCCGCCGGAGCGGCGGATCTGGCAGGCGCTGGCCGACGGGCCGCAGCCGCTGGAGACCGTCCTGACCAGCCATCTGCTCGACCGGCCGCTGGAGCGGCTGGTGGCGCGCGGGCTGGTGATCCTGTCCGGCTTCACCCCGACCGACGCCGCCCATGTGCTGGGGCTGCACAGCGGCTGGTCGCGCGAGGCGGCGCTGCTGGGCGCGGCGCTATGGGCCCGGCGTCCGGCCGAGCCGGGCTGGACCCCGCCCGCCGATGCCGAGGCCTTCGCCCGGTCGGTGCTGGAGCGGCTGACCGCCGACAGCGCCCTGGCGCTGGTCGAGACGGCGCTGGCCCGCGACGGCGTCGCCGAGCCCGCGCGCGAAGCCCGTGGGCTGCTCCCGCGCCGCGCGGTGGCGGGCGATGCCCCGGCCCCTGCCCTGCTGCGTCCCGCTCTCGCCCTCGGCTTGCCGCTGGTCGGCATCGGCGCCTCGGCCGGGACCTATTATCCGGAGATCGCGCGGCGCCTCGGCACCGAGAGCGTGGTGCCGGAGCATGCCGGCGTCACCAACGCCATCGGCGCGGTGGCCAGCGGCGTGCTGCAGACCGTCGCGATCACCATCACCGCGCCGGAGGAAGGCCGCTTCCGCGTCCACGCCCCCGGCGGCATCCGCACCTTCGGCAGCCTGGCGGAGGCCGCCGCCCACGCCGAGGCCGAGGCCCGCGGCCGGGCCGAGTCCCTGGCCCGCGAGGCCGGCGGCCAGGAGGTGGCGGTGACCGTCACCCGCGCCGACCGCGTGGTGTCGATGGCCGGCGGCCTCGACCTGTTCGTCGAAAGCACCGTCACCGCGGCCGCCGCCGGCCGGCCGCGGATCGGGTGAAGTCGCGGGCCGTCCAGGGGGGCTAGAGGCCCCGAGGGTTACCCTTCACGAGCGTACCGGACATCCGCTGCGTGCCGATCCTTAGGGTGACGGTGTTGCCGTCGACCGTCAGATCGACACAGTCATTCGGCTGCGGCGTCTTGCCCGGATCGACCACGCAGAGCTGTCCCCCGGCCCCGACACTCCAGTGGCCGACCTTCCCATCGGGGCTGGCAGCCTCCACCGTCGATCGCGCCTTACCGTCCGGCGAGAAGTATATGGCGTTCTGCCGGCCGCCATCGGCGATCTCGACCGTATTCCCGATCACCGCCCGGATCGCGGCTTTGCCGGTCAGCGGGGCAGATGCCTGCGCCGTCACCGGCGCGACGAGGATCATCTGCAGGGCGACGGCCGCCCCCACGATCGACCACATGCGCATCCTTCGCATCCCTCTCCAGCCGGCGACCGCGGCCAGCCCGTCACATCAGCCGGCTGGTGATGACAAAGTACATCACGAAGATCACCCCGATCCCCCACACCACCGCGGTGAGGCCGGAGCGGCGGCCGAGGGCGAGGCACAGCAGGATGTAGGCGAAGGTGCCGATCGCCATGCCGTTGATCAGGTTGTTGCTGAGCACCGTGACCAGCAGCATCAGCACCACCGGCACGGCGTTGGCGAGTTCCGACATGTCGACCCGCGCCAGCCCCTGCAGCATGAAGATGCCGACCACCACCAGCGCCGGCGCCGTGGCCTGGGGCGGGATGATGACGAAGACCGGCCAGACGAACAGCGCCAGCACGAAGCCGATCGCGACCACGATCGAGGTCAGCCCGGTGCGGCCACCGGCCTGGACGCCGGCCACGGATTCGATGAAAGCCGTCACCACCGAGGTGCCGAGCAGCGGCCCGACGATGGTCGCGGTCGCGTCGGTCGAGAAGGCGGCGGTGGCGTTCGGGATCGACCCGTCCGGCTTGCGCAGATTGGCCGCACCGGTGACGCCGATCAGCGTCGCCAGGGTGCTGAAGAACTCGCCGCACAGGAAGTAGAACATCAGCGGCAGCGCCACCACGAAATGCGAGACGAGGTAGCTGAAATCGAGCGCCAGGAAGGTGCTTTCAGGCCATTTCGGCAGGGCGAAGACTGTGGCCGGCAGCGTCGTCACCATGGTGCCGTCATCCTTCAGCGGCACGAAGATGCCGATCACGGTGATGGCGGCGATCGACAGGACCAGCGCGCCCGGCACGCGGCGGGCGACCAGCACCGGCGTGACCAGGATGCCGGCTAGGGTCAGCAGCACTGGCGGGCTGGCCAGCGATCCCATCGCTACATAGGTGTTCGGATTGGCGACGATGAAGCCGGCGCCGCGCAGGCCGATGAACACGATCAGCGTGCCGACCGCGGCCTGGATGCCGATCTTCAGCGCGTCCGGCACCTCCTTCGCCACCTTCTCGCGCAACTTCGACAGGCTGAGGGCCAAGAAGATCACGCCGGTGACGGCGACCATGGCCAGCGCCCCCTGCCAGGGGATGCCCATCTGCTTCACCATGACATAGGCGAAGACGATGTTGGACCCCATGGCCGGGGCCACGGCCAGCGGCAGGTTGGCGGTCATCCCCATCATCAGGCTGCCGAAGATCGCGGCCAGGGCCGTCGCGATCACCAGGTCGCCGCGGTCCATCCCGGCGGCGGACATGATCGCCGGGTTGACGGCGACGATATAGGCCATCGCCGCGAAGGTGGTGATGCCGGCGACCACCTCCTGCGGCACCGAGCTGCCGCGCTCGGACAGCTTGAAGCGGCGGTCGAGCCAGCCCCCCGTGCCCCCCTCCGTAGACGATGCCCGCACACTGGAAACGGTCATGAGCCCCCCTCGCCCGGGTCTGCGCCGGGTCGGTCGAACGAAATGGCGGTCCCCCTACCAGACGACGGGGTGGGTCTCCCCGCTCTGCACATTGACGAAGCCCTGCGGCGCCTGCTCGCAGGGCGCCACCAGCACCCAGCGCCACGGTGCGCAGGTCAGGGTGGCGAAGATCAGCCGTTCGGGGAATCCCGGAAACCAGCGCGGGTGGAAGGTCGGCTCGTACATCCAGTCGATGCCCTCGGCCGCGGCGTAGAGCGCCTGCATCTCGGCATCGAGCTCTTCCGGCGGCCGGCAGCTCATCAGCCCGCCGATCTCGTAGCACACCGTGGCCAGCACCCGGCCATCGCGCACCAGGGCCCAGCCGCCCTGCTGGTCGGTGAGCGTGTTGACCGCCAGCGCCATGGCCGCGTCGGAGGAGCCGGTGACCCAGATATTGTGCTTGTCATGCGCCACCGAGCAGGCCAGCGCCGTGTCCGGCGTGCGCGGGCCGCAGCCGAGCCAGAACATCTTTGCCACCCGCCCGTCGCCGGAGAAGCGGTCGACAATGGCGAATTTGGTGATGTTGCGCTCAGGGTCGCGCTGCACCGCGCCGTCGCGCACCGGCAGCTCGGCGGTGATGAAGCCGTCGGCCCAGTGGAACGGCCGCAGCAGCGCCGCCTGCATGGTCTCGCGGCCCAGCGCGGCGGGCAGGGCGAAATCCGCCGCGGTCAGGTCACGCCGGATGTTCACCGTCTGTCGCGCCCAGCCCGGCCAGTCGATCGCCGGCACCGCGCCGGTGTAGCGCTTGCCGTCGGACACCGGCTGCCCGTCGGACCAGACCTCGGCGATCTCGAGGCTGGCGACATCCGACAGCAGCACGACATCGGCATAGCGCCCCGGCGCCAGGCTGCCGACCCAGGGCGTCAGCCGCATGTGCCGCGCCGGGTTCAGGGTGATGCACTGGATCGCGATCTCCGGCGCCAGCCCGTGCTGGATCGCTAGCCGGGCGTTGTGGTCGGTGGCGCCGAGCCTGAAGGTGTCGGAGACGCTGCGGTCGTCGGTGGTGAAGGCGATCTGCGACCATTCGGCCAGGCCCTTTTCGATCAGCCAGGGGATCACCTCCGGCATCGAATAGGGCCGCAGCTCGACGAAGATGCCGTGGGCCAGCTTTTCCCACACCTCCTCTGGCGTCCACGCCTCGTGGTCTGAGGCGAGGCCGGCGGCGGCGAAGGCGCTGATCGCGGCGGTGTCGCGCAGCCCGGCGCCATGGCCCTCGACCACGCCGCGCTGCTCGAAGGTGGCGCGGATCATGCCCCAGAGCCGCGGATAGGACGGGTTCTCCGGGTTCCAGACCGCCGGCCAGTCCATCACCTCGTCCAGCCCGGCGACCATCAGGCTGTCCTGCAGGAAGCCTTTCTGCTCGTCATAGCCGTACCAGCCGCCGCCCCATTCATAGGCGGTCGGCGGCACTGCCGACCCCGGCAGCGGGAAGATCTTCAGCGGCGAGCCGCGGCGCCGGGCCTCGAACCAGAAGGCCAGGTTGTTCGGCCCGTCGACATTGGAGAATTCGTGGCTGGCCTCGCAGGTCCAGGTGTTGCCGCGCGGCAGCACCAGCGCCGCCTCCCATTCCGGCGTCAGATGCGTGCTCTCGATATGCTTGTGCACCTCGCCGAAGCCCGGCACGGCCACCAAATCCGGCTTCTCCACCCGCCGCGCCGCGGTGCCCGGGAAGGTCCCGGCCGGCCCGGTCCAGGCGATGCGCCGGCCCTTGATCGCGATCTCCTGGTCGTCGCGCCAGCTCCGGGTGTGGACGTCCAGCAGCCGGCCCACCCGCAGCAGCGTGTCGGCCGGGCGCTTGCCCAGCGCGGTCAGCACCAGGTCCTGGCGGATCGCCACCTCGTCCTCGGCGCCGATCAGCAGATCGTCGGGCAAGGAGGTCGCCATGGCCGCTCTCCTGAAGGGGTATGTCCGACCTTTACGCCTCCCTAGGAATGCCCGCCAGTCCCTTCCGCAGGCCGCAGGTGAAATTCCCAGGGCACGGTGTTTCCCAAAGGATGGCTGGGACCGACAGCCGGACGTATTCACCCGTCATGGCGAGCCCCAAAAGGGCGCCGAGGGCGACTTCTGAGCCGTCGCGGCCGGGTGGCCGATGCCGATGTCGGCCGCCCGGCCTCACAGGATCTCGAAGATATCGTAGGTCACGCCGCCCGGACGGCGCTCGCCGATGCCGACAGCCACGATCCGGTTGAGCCAGGCATGGGCCGGCGAGGCCGTCTCGAAGAACGGGACAATCCGCAGATAGTACTCCGACCCTTCGACCGCCTCGCCCCGCGCGATCCGGTCGCCGACCTCGGGCGCGGCATGCCGCACGCCGCGATAGGTCATCAGGACCAGCGCCCCGTCCCCGGTCCGGAGGGTCAGCCGGACATCCTGCTGGAACGAGCCGTCGGCGCGAGTGAGCAGCAGGTCCGAGCCGCCATGCGGCAGGACCTCGCCGGCCAGCCTGTCGCCCTCGAACCGCCCGCCGGAGACCGGCACGACCCGGCGCTCGCCGGCCGGCGTCAGGCCCAGTTCGTGAATGGGATGGAGGTTCAGCGAGAGGGTGAACAAGGCGCGCGATTTCAGCTCGATCATGGGGATCTCCGGTCCGGCGAAAGACCGCATTAAGCGCGGGCGAGCCAGCCGGCCCAAAGCGATCGATCTTGCCTGTCATCTTAAGCTGCCCTTAACATGGGCCATGCCGAAACGCCTGCCGGCTCTGGAATCGCTGCGCGTCCTCGAAGCCGGCGTCCGCCATGCGAACTTCACCCGGGCGGCGGCCGAGCTCGGCGTGACCCCGGCCGCCATCAGCCTGCGGATCCGCGATCTCGAGGCGGAGCTCGGGGTGAGGCTGTTCCGCCGCTCGGGCCCGAACGTGACCCCGACCGAAGCCGGCACGGCGCTCGCGGCACGGATGGCCCAGGCCCTGGGCCTGATCCGCTCGGCGGTCGACGATTGTCGTGGTGCGGCCGAGCCCCTGCGCGTGACCGCCGTCCCGACCTTCGCCATGCGCTGGCTGACGCCCCGGCTCGCCGCGTATCACGCCCTGCCCGATGCCGTCCCGATCACGCTCGATGTCTCGGCCGAATTGCGGCCGGCCGACGGCTTCGACATCGCGATCCGGACCGGGAATGGCGACTGGCCCGGCTTCGAGGCGACGGCCCTGATGCCGGTCGAGGCCACGTCGATGCTGAGCCCGGCGCTGGCGGCCGGGGCAAAGCTGTCGTCGCCCGCGGACCTGGCGGCCTTGCCGCTGCTACCCCATGACGGCTGGCGGCGCTGGTTCCGCGAGGCGGGTGTGGAGGTGCCCGGCCTGCGCTTCTACGCCGACGACTACCCGACGCATGAGCTGGACGCCGCGGCCGCCGTCGAGGGCGCCGGCGTGGCGCTGCTCTCGCCACGGTTCTTCGGACCGCTGCTGCGGGACGGCAAGCTCATCCAGCCCTTCCCGCATGCCATCCGCGGCCCGGCCGCCCATTACGCCCTGCTTCAGCCCGGCGAGGCGCGACCCATGGTGCTTCGCTTTCGCGACTGGCTCGTAGACGAGGCGCGTCGGCCGGTCGCCGGTCCTATGCCCGTTGCGTGACCATGAGTTGGTATGCTCCAATCCGATCTCCGACATGGGACCCGGGGGATACTTCTAAACACTTGCCGCCGACATGACTATCGATTCACCGTCAAAAAAAATTGGAATTTATACTTTAATTTTAAACACAATTAATATGCCATAAATGTGAAACATGATAGGGGATTTGATTTTATTTATTGATCGCTGCCGAGTCTCCTTAACAAAAGTTTATCTGATCTTGGCTATAGCCCTGCCGGTCAGTGATCCCCTTGGCTTTGGGACAACCATCCTTCGCCTCAGGCGTTTGCAGGACCCAGGTCGACGGACAGCCAGCAGGAGACCTTATGTCCATCCCCACCTCCCGACGCCTCCTCCTCCAAGGCGGCGGCGCCGCCCTGGCCCTGGGCGCCATCGGCAGCCTGGGTGCGCTGTCGCAGCGCCAGGCCCAGGCCGCCGCCACCGGCGAGAACTGGACCGCCCCGGTCCGCAGCCCCTACGGCCCCCTGGCCCCGGCCGCCGACGAGAGCACCGGCCTGCCGCTGCTGCTGCTGCCGCCCGGCTTCCGCTACAGCTCCTTCTCCTGGACCGGCGACCGCATGGCCGACGGCCAGCCGGCGCCGGGCAAGCATGACGGCATGGCGGTGGTGCACGGCAAGGGCGGCCGCTGGTTCGGTCTCGGCCGCGGTCACGGCCATGGCCACGACCGGGGCGACGAGCTGATCCTGGTCCGCAACCACGAGATCAGCGCCGCCGGCACCATGATCACCGCGCCGGGCACCTACGACACCGGCACGGTCGACACCAGCGGCTCGCGCGCCGGCGGCGGCACCACCACGCTGCGCTTCCGCAACGGCCGCTGGGTCTCGGCCGAAGCCAGCCTGGCCGGCACCCTGCAGAACTGCGCCGGCGGCCGCACGCCCTGGGGCACCTGGCTGAGCTGCGAGGAGGTCAAGACCAACGCCCGGTCCACCGCCGGCCGCCGCCACGGCTACGTGTTCGAGGTCCATCCGGAGGCCGAGCGCACCACCGGCCGCCCGCTGGTGGCGATGGGCCGCTTCAGCCATGAGGCGGTGGCCGTCGACCCGCGCACCGGCATCATCTATCTGACCGAGGACGACCGCAACAAATCGGGGCTGTACCGCTTCATCCCGGACGACCGCTCGGGCCGGCACGGCGCGCTGGACCACGGCGGCCGGCTGCAGGCGGCCCGCGTCCGCCGCCGTCCGAACGCCGACCTGGTGGTCGCCCATGTCGGCGACGAGTACCAGCTGGACTGGATCGACATCGAGCAGCCGGACATGGATTCGGTCACCGCGCCGATCGGCTTCCCCGACATCGGGACCGGTGAGACGCTGAGCGGCCCCTTCGCCCAGAGCTGGGCCGAGGGCGGGCTGCGGATGAGCCGCGGCGAGGGCATCTTCTACGCCGATGGCCGCATGTTCATCGTCGACACCAGCACGGGCAAGGAGCCGAGCGGCCGGCTCGGCCGCGGCTATGGCGCGGTCTGGGTGCTGGACCTGTTCACCCAGCGGCTGCGGGCGCTGTTCGTCAGCGACAGCCAGATCGCGGCGCACAACCCGGACAACGTCACGGTCAGCCCGCGCGGCGGCGTGGTGCTGTGCGAGGACCCGGACGCGGCCCCGGCCGGCAGCCCGGACACCTATGGCCCCGGCACCCGGCTGGTCGCGCTGACCCGCCAGGGCGCGCCGTTCTACCTGTTGAAGAACAATATTGAGCTGACCGCCGGCCAGATCGCCGACGCCGGCAAGACCATCGCCGAGGGCGACTACCGCGCCAGCGAGTTCGCCGGCGCGTGCTGGAGCCCGGAGGGCCGCACCCTGTTCGTCAACATCCAGACCCCGGGCATCACCTTCGCCATCACCGGCCCCTGGGAGCGCGGGCCGCTCTGAGGCGGCGTCACACCGCCTCCTCCTCCCCCAGCGCCGAGATCGTGCGTTCGGTCTCGGTGCTGCGGGCGCGGGCGACCTCGGTGATGGTGCGGCGCAAATCGGGATGGGCGCTGGCCAGAGCCTGCAGGTCGCGGGCGGTCAGCGCCAGGAGCTTGCAGAAGGCGATGGCGGTGACGGTGGCGTTGCGGCGGCCGCTGATCAACAGCGCCATCTCGCCGAAGAAGTCGCCGCGGCCGAGCCGGAACTTGCGCCCGCCGCGGCCGACCTCGACCGCGCCGGAGGAGATGAAATACATGGTGTCGCCGCGGTCGCCGGCCTGGACGATGGCCTCGCCCGGCACCGCGAAGATCGGCTTCAGCAGCTTGCAGATCTGGCCGATCCGTTCCTCCGACAGGCCCTGGAAGAACGGCAGGCGCCGCACCAGCTCCTCGGTGCTGAGGCCGAGGTCCAACTGCGGCCGCTTCTGCAGCGTCTCGTACAGCCGGCCGACGTCGCGCTGCAGGTCCTCGTAGATCTCGCCGCTGATGAACTGCTGGTTGCGCAGCTCGTCATATTCCGCCGCTTCCAGCCGCAGCGCCGCCCAGCGCAGGAAGCGCTCGGACATCCGGCGCTCATAGTCCGGATATTGCAGCCGCCACGCTTCGATCGCGGCGACGACGGCGTCGAGCCGGGTGGTCAGCACGGCGTCGAGCGACTGCCATACCTCGGCACCGAGCAGCCGGCGCATCTCGGCCTCGGCATGGCGCTTCAGCATCTCGATCATCATCCGCGCCACCTTCAGCATCTCGAGGCGGTCGGCGATGCGGCTGGATAGCGACCGGTCCCAACCGGTGTAGCGCTGCAGCTGGATGGCGAGGCGGAAGCTCGTGCCGAAGCCGATGTTGCGGGTGGCAGCAGCGAGATAGCCGGCGCGGCCGTCGGTCATCGCCGCGTCGTGCAGCCGCCCGACCTGGGTCAGCAGGTCGGCGGCAGTGCGACGCGACATCAGCTTCTGATCGAAATGCTCGACCACCAGGTCGCGTTCGCGGTTGGCCAGGGCCATCAGCCCCATCCGCTCGCGCTCCTTCGGATCGAGCATGAAGGGCCGGCTGGCCAGGCCGCTGAGCCGGCTGCGATAGGCCTCGGCGGCCTCCTTCGCCACCTCCGGCGCCAGATGCTGCTCTGCGCCGATCTCCTCGATCCGCTCGGCGATGCCCTCGCGCGCCTGGTGCAGGGCGCGGTCGCGCAGCGCCAGCTCGGTCGGGCTCAGCGCGTTCAGGCCCAGCGCCCGCATCACCAGCCGCAGCGTGGTGGCGTTGATCAGCAGCGTCCACAGCACGAAGCCGGTGGCCAGCACCACCACGAAATGCGTCGCCTCGGGCCCGAGCAGCGGGTTCTCGCTGACCGCCAGCGCCAGCGCCAGGGTGACGGCGCCGCGCAGCCCACCCCACAGGATGACGAGGCGATAGGGCGTGCTGACCGGCTGCGCCACCTTGAGCCAAGTCAGCAGCGGCAGCATCGCCCACAGCACGATGGCGCGGGCGGCGAAGGCAGCGGCGACCAGCACCAGCAGCAGGTAGCCGTCCTCGACCGTGGCGTCGCGCAGGAACTCCGGCACCAGCATGGCGGCGAAGATGAAGATCAGGGTCGAGGCGCAGAAGCCGAGCAGCGCCCACACCTTCTCCAGCCCCTCCCAGCCCTCGGCCGAGATCCGCACCCGGCCGGTGGACCCGACCACCAGCGCCACCGTCACCACCGCGACCACGCCGGAGACGTGCAGGTAGCGCTCGGCCACGACATAGGCGATGTAGGGCAGCGCCAGGGTGAAGGCGACCTCGGCCACCGGGTAGCGGTTCAGCGGCCGCATCACCATGAAGGCCAGGCGCCCGGCGATGAAGCCGAACAGCCCGCCGCCGATGAAGAAGCGCAGGAACAACAGCGGCGCGCCGCCCGCATCGGCGTCGCCATGGCCGGCGCCGGCGCCGGCGGTCAGCAGGCCGATCAGGACGATGTAGAGGGTGATGGCCGCGGCGTCGTTGAGCAGGCTCTCGCCCTCGACCAGGATGGTCAGGCGCCGTGGCGCGCCGGCGTCGCGGAAGATGCCGATCACCGCCGCCGGGTCGGTGGTGGCGACGATGGCGCCCAGCAGCAGGCACAGCACCAGCCCCTGGCTCGAGGTGCCCCACAGCGCCACCCCGACCACCAGGCTGCACACCAGCACGGCGACCACGGCGAGGGTCAGGATCGTCGCCCCGTCATCCATCATCCGCCGCACATCCATGTGCAGCCCGGCCTCGAACAGCAGGATCGGCAGGAAGATGTGCAGGATCGCCTCGGACCGGATCTCGCCGCCGGTCAGCGCATGGGCGAATTCGGACAGCGGCCCGCCGCCGCCGATCACGCCGGTGACGCTGCCGATGCTGCCGATGGCGATGCCGAGCGCGGCGATCAGCACCGAATGCGGCAGCGCCAGGCGCGTGGCCAGCGGCTGCAGCAGCGCCACCAGCACGATCAGGATGGATATGGCGAGCACCGCCAGGGCGATATCGGGCATGGCTTCCCATCGGCAGAACCGGGCGTCCCCTCGCCCGGCACGGCGATACTACACGACCCGCGCCCGGTGTCGCCGGTGATGGTGGTCACTGGAGGACGAGATCAGCCTGGACGTATCGCCTCTTGCAACCCTGCAGCCATGTCGGCCGGACGCAGCCAGCGGACTCGGCTGGCAGCGTCCGGCCGGGGCTTCGTCGAGGGTCAGAGCACGAAATCCGCTGCGACGAGCGCCAGGGCGCCGGTGAGCTGGATGTGGAAGTCAGAGACGCCGTCACCGTTGACGTCGCCGGCGACGGTGGTGACGCCGGGGGCGGTGACGGCGGCGCGCAGCTGCCCGGCCACACCGGTGTAGAGGCCGGCGCCGATATAGGTGAAGGCCTGGTCGCCGGGCGCGCCGGAGTTCGCGTCGATCAGCGACAGGTCGATCCTGTCGCCCTGGGCGTGGCTGAAATCGGTGATCCGGTCGGCATTGGCGCCCACCACGCTCTCGGCGATCGACGCATAGACGAAGCGGTCGGCCCCCGCACCACCACCCAGCAGGTCCTTGCCGCCGCCGCCGCTGATCACGTCGTTGCTTTCGAAGCCGTTCAGCGCATTGGCGCCGCTGCTGCCGATCAGCGTATCGCCGCCCTGGCTGCCGTTGACGTTCTCGATTGCGACATAGGTGTCGCCGGCTGCGTTGCCGCCGCTGCCGGTGCCGGTGGTGAGATTCACCGTGACGCCGGTGGCCTCGCCCCAATAGCTGGCGAGGTCGGTGCCGACGCCGCCGTCCAGCTTGTCCGCGCCGCCGCGGCCGCGGAGCACGTCGTCGCCGTTCCAGCCCTGGAGCGTGTTGGCGCCGGCATCGCCGGAAAGGATGTCGCTGCCCTGGCTGCCGCTGAGGTTCTCGATCGCGACCAGGGTGTCGCCCTGGGCCTCGCCGCCGCTGCCGGTCCCGGCGGCGAGGTCGACGACGACGGCCTCCGGACGGAGGTAGTAGCTGGCGGTGTCGATGCCGGCGCTGCCGTCGAGCTGGTCGGCACCGTTCTCGCCATAGAGCACATCGTTGCCGTCGCCGCCGTTGAGGATGTCGTCATCATCGTGGCCCCGCAGGATGTCGACGCCGCCGAGACCGTTGAGGATGTCGTCCCCGCCCCGGCCGTCGAGCAGGTTGTTCCCGGCCGAGCCGGTCAGGATATCGTTGACGAGGAAGGCACCGTAGACATTCTCGATGCCGGTCAGCACGTCGCCCGTGGCATCGCCGCCGCTGGCGCTGCCGGTGCTGAGATTGATGGTCACGGCGGCGGAGCCGGCATAGTCGACCAGGTCGACCCCGGCGCCGCCGTCGATCTGGTCCGCGCCGCTGCCGCCCGTGAGGTGATCGTCGCCGGCCCCACCGATCAGCGTATCGTTGCCGTTCAGCCCGTCGAGGTCGTCATTGCCGTCGCCGCCGTTGAGGACGTTGGCAGCGACATTGTTGCCGATGAGCGTGTCCCCGCCCAGGCCACCGATGATGTTCTCCACGTCGATGACGCTGTCGCCGCTGGAGTCGTTGGCGCCGCCGGAGCCGACGCCGTTCAAGAGGTTGAGGGTCACCCCGGCGATGGCGCCGGCGTAGCTGACGGTGTCGATGCCGCTGCCGCCTTCGAGCCGGTCCGCGCCGGCGCCGCCCGTGAGCACGTCATCGCCGTTGCCGCCGACGAGCTTATCGTCGCCGATGCCGCCATCGATCAGGTCGATGCCGCCGCCGCCATGGATGATGTCGTTGCCGCCGAGACCGTTCAGGGTGTCGTTGAAGGCCGTCGCCAGGGGTATATCGTTGTAGCCGGGCGGGAGGACCACCCCGTCGCCGAGCAGATGGATCAGGTCGTTTCCCGCGGTTCCGTTGACGACGGCCATGTCTATCGATCTCCTGACTGAACAGGCGCGGCAACCCGCGCCGGCCGGTGATTCTGCATAAGATCAGATGTGGCGCATCTCCCAGATGGGGGGTGGCGCGGACGACTTTCCTTATGTCCGGCGCCGATGCCCTGGCCGGAATCCCCTACCCCTGCACCGCCTTCACCTCGAAATGCCCCGGCGGATTGGCGATGGCGTCCTGGGCGGCGACCAGTTGGATCTCGCGCTTGCCCGAGAGATGCGTCGCCTCCATCACCGCATAGACGGTGCCGGCGGTGCGGCCCAGGGCCGTGGCCGGGTCGCCGCTCCTGAGGTAATGCGCCAGGAACAGCGCCGCGGTGATGTCGCCCGAGCCGTTGACCGCGATCGGCAGCCGCGGCGTCGCCACGATCCAGGCCCCGTCCGGCGCCACCGCCAGCATCTCGATCACCCCGTCCGGCGCGTCGCGGCGGATCAGGCTGGTGACCAGCACGATCTTCGGCCCGGTCGCCTGCACGGTCCGCGCGGCCTTGAGCGCGTCGTCCAGCGTGGCGATGGCGCGGTCGTCGCCGACCCCGGCGCCGAGCCCGGCCAGGTATTCCAGTTCGAACTGGTTCGGGGTGATGATGTCGGCCTGCGGCACCGCCTTGTCGCGCATGAACTCCGGCAGGCCGGGGCGGACGAAGAAGCCGCGGTCGACATCGCCCAGCACCGGGTCGCAGCAATAGATCGCCTTCGGGTTGGCCGCCTTCACCTTCGCCACGGCGTCGAGCACGACATGGCCGAGCGACACGTCGCCCATATAGCCGGACAGCACGGCGTCGCAGCCCGGCAGCACGCCGCGCTCCTCGACCCCGCGCAGCACCTCGGCGATCTGGTCGGCCGGCAGCACCGGGCCGCGGAAGCTGCCGTAGCCGGTGTGGTTCGAGAAATGCACGGTCAGGACGGGCCAGACATCGATGCCGAGGCGCTGCAGCGGGAACACCGCGGCGCTGTTGCCGACATGGCCATAGGCGACGGAGGACTGGATCGACAGGATGGCGGTCACGAGGCGGCTTTCTGGGTTTGGGCGGCTAGGAATAGGCGAGTCGCGGACGAGAGACGATACCCGTTGCCTCCCCCGCTCGAACGATTGCCTCTCCCGCTTGCGGGAGGGGTCGGAGACGCGTAGCGGCTCCGGGTGAGGGGGTGGTGTCGAGGCCTCGGCCCGCCCTCACCCGGTCGTCCTGCGGACGCCCGACCTCTCCCGCCAGGCGGGAGAGGCAATCCGAGAGAACTCCGAACACTGGCCTCATCAGGCGGCCGCCAGGCTGAGATCCGGATCGCTCCGCAGCAGATCCACCAGCGTGCGCAGCCCCCGCTCCAGCTCCTCGGCGTCGGCGGCGGCGGTCAAAGTGATGCGCATGGCGTGCGGCGTCTCGGCCCGGCCGGGCACGAACAGCTCGGTCGAGGTCATGGCCAGGCCGCGCTGCCGCGCCGCCGCCACCACCTCCTGCGCCCGCCACGGCTCCGGCAGTTCGAGCCAGATGTGGAAGCAGCCGGGCTGGCTGTGCCAGGTCAGCCCCTCCAGCGCCCGCGCCGCCACGGCGTGGCGCGCCTTGGTCTCGCGCCGGATGCGGTCGGCCAGCACGTCGCAGGTGCCGTCCTCGATCCAGTCGGCGACGATCTGCCCCATCACCGGCGGCGCCATCCAGTTGGTGGCGCGGGCGGCGGAGCTGAAGCGCCCCAGCCGGTCGGACGGCATGGCGGCGAAGCCGATGCGCAGCGACGGCGCCATCGCCTTCGACGCCGCGGTGATGTAGATGCTGCGCTCCGGCGCGAAGCTGGACAGGGCCGGCGGCGGGTCCTCGGCGACCGTGCCGTAGATGTCGTCCTCGACGATGGTGATGCCGAGATCGCGGCACAGCTCGGCGATGGCGCGCCGGCGCTCGACCGACATGGTCTTTGTGGTCGGGTTGTGCAGCGTCGGGGTGGTGTAGAGCAGCCGCGCGCCCGAGGCGCGGGCCGCGGCCTCCAGCGCCTCCGGGATCATCCCCTCCCCGTCCATGGCGACGGCCTTGAGCGACAGGCGCAGCAGGCTGGACAAGGCGCGGACGCCGGACCAGGTCAGCTCCTCGACCAGGATCGGGTCGCCGGGGTCGCAGAACGCCATCAGCGCGGCGGTGATGGCGTGCTCGGCGCCGCTGGTGACCAGGACGCGCTCGGGCCCGACCTCGATGCCGCGGCGGCGGATCCACTGCGCCCCGGCGGCGCGGTGCTCCCACCGCCCGGTATGGGCCTGGTAGTTGATCAGCTCGCCGAGCGAATTGGACCCGGCGATGCGGCGCATGGCCTCGGCATATTCCGGGGCGACGACATGGGTGGGCGGCCGGTTGACGCCGAGCTCGATGGTCTGCGGCCCGCCGACGGCCGGCATGTCGAGCGTGGCCTGGGACCGGGCGCCGGCCTTGACGAAGCTGCCGCGCCCGACCTCGCCGGCGACGAGGCCGCGGCGCTCGGCCTCGGCATAGGCGCGGCTGACGGTGCCGACGGTGACGCCGAGCCGCCAGGCGAGGTCGCGATGGGTGGGCAGCCGCTCGCCGACCTTGAGCCGCCCGGCATAGACGTCCTCGGCAATGGCGTCGGCGATGCGGAGATATTTCGGCCCCGCGCGGTCGACCAGCGACGGCATCCACATGGCGGCCTCCTCCTTGGTGCGCTCGATTGAGCCCCGATTGTCTCGATCCGCATCAGAGCATGATCGGGACAATCGGGACAAGGAGGCGGCGAATGCACCAGCGGCAGGGCTGGATTGTCAGGATGGAGCGGAGCGGTCGGGCTCCCGGGCGGGGTCATTCGCCGGCGGCACGACATCGCTGCGTTCGAGCGACTCGACCGCCTCGCCGACCACCGCCGCGCCGGTCAACCCTTCGCGCTCCGCCGCGCTCTGGGCCGCCCTGACGGCGTGCTCGGCCACCTTGTCGGCCTTGTCCAGCTGGCGCAGGGCGAAGTCCTCGGCCTCGTCCTTCAGCTTGTCCTTGCTGCTGCCGAGCGTGCGGTTCTCGAATTCGGTCGCCGGCAGCAGCGCGCCGAGCGCGGCGCCGACGGCGATGCCCAGCCCGGCCACGACCAGCGGCTGCTCGTGCCACAGCCGGCTGAAGCCGCCGGCCATCGACGCCGCGCGGTCTCCGGCCGCGGCGCCCGCATGGCCGATGGCGGCACCGCCGCGTCTGGCCCGGCCGGCGACGCTGTCATAGGCCGAGGACAGGCTGTCGCCCACCGCGGACGCCGTTTCCCCGACCCGGCGGCCGAGATCGCCGGCCGTGTCGCCGAGCTGCGATGCCATCGCCCCGATCCCGCTCGGGCGCCCGCTCTCCGGGTCGTCGTCCGGGCGCGGCGGCCCGGCCGCGTAAGGCTGCCGGTCCGGGTGACTGTCCGGGTGCGCCCGGCCGTTGCCGCCGCCGCCCATCATCAGCCAGGCCAGCCCGGTGCCGACCAGGGCCAGGGGCAGCGGGTTGTCCACCGCCCGGTGCTTCAGGTTGTCGACGAAGGCGGCGCCAGACGAATCCCGCGTATAGCCCAGCACCTCGTCGAGCACATGGCCGGGGGTCATCCGCGCGCGCAGCTCCGCCAGGGACTCGCGCAGCGCGGCGCGGCACTGCTCGCTTTCGCGCTCAAGCTGCTCGGTGGTGGTCATGCCTCGCCTCCTGCGTCGCCGCAGCGGCGTCGCGCTGCAGCTGGTGGATGGTGCGGTCGGGAACCAGGCTCGCAGCCTTCACCCGGTTCATCCCGATCATCAGCAGCACGATGCCGATGATCAGCGCGACGCCGCCGACGATGACCGCCGCCAGCGCCGGCGACATGCCGGAGGCCATCAGCGCGGCCACGGCGGCTTCCAGCAGCACCACCAGGGCCGGGATGGCGAGGATGCCGCCGAAGGCCATCATGCCGATGCCGGCGCCGGCGCGGCCGATGTTCTCGGCCACCTCCGCCCGCGCCAGGCGGCTTTCGGCGCGCACCAGGTTGGTCAGGTTCTGCGCCGCGTCGCCGATGATGTCGAAGATCGGCCGATTGAGTCCTGTGATTGCCATGGCGTCTCTCCTCACGGCCTGGCCGAGCTTTTCAGGAAGCGCGACAGCGCCAGCCCGGCGACGACGGCGACGCCGAACAGCGCCGCCGGCCGTTCGCGGGCGAAGCGCCCGGCGCTTTCGAACAGCTCGTCGACATTGCGCTCGCGCAGGGCGGCGGCGGTGCTCGACACGCGTTCGGCGCCGCTGCGGATCAGATCGGCGACCGCGGGGCTCTGCTGTTCGAGGTCGTCGGCGGCGGAGCGGATCGCCCGGCCGGTCGCATCCATCACCTCGGCGCCAGCCTGCTTCTGCCGCCCGGCGACGTCGTGGACGGCCTGGCGGATGGTGTCGCCGGCCTTGTGCCGGTCGCCGGCCGCCGCCGTGTCGCTGGATGTGGGGGTCGGGGGGGCCGGCGGCCCACCCCACTCGTCTGCGTTCGGGGAAATGCCGGTGTCGTGACCCTGCGGGTCCATCGCTGCCTCACCTGTGGCGCCCTGTTGCAAGCGTCGCGAGGCGCCGGTCGGCCGACGCTGCTTGGGGGAATCCTGCGGGGACAACGGCGGCATTTGCCGTCCGGTTCCGGCTCCGAAACGATGCGGCCGGACGCGCTCACGGTTGGACGGCCAAGACGACTCCCTCCAACACCCTCGCGACGACGAGACATCCCGGGCCAGGAGACATGTTGCATTTTATCATTTGATATTTTTTGTGGAATTTCAATGCAGTACGGAACGCCGCCTAGGCCGTGCCAGTTGCATTGGTGGGTCTGCGACCGGGCCTCTGACCCTGGCCCGTCACCCTCGGGTCCGACGATGAAGATCGCTCAGATCGCCCCCCTCTACGAAGCCGTGCCGCCCAGGCTCTACGGCGGCACCGAACGGATCGTCGCCCATCTGTGCGACGCGCTGGTCGATCTCGGGCATGACGTGACGCTGTTCTCCAGCGCCGACGCCGACACGCGGGCGACGCTGGTGCCGGTGCGCGACCAGGCGATCCGGCTCGACCCCTGCCCGCTCAAATCCGGCTACGCCGCGCACCTCTCGATGCTGCACGAGCTGCGCCGGCGGGCGGATGAGTTCGACATCCTCCATTTCCATGTCGATCTGATCCATTTCCCGCTGTTCGAGGCGATCGCCCCCCGCACCGTGACCACGCTGCACGGCAGGCTGGACCTGAAGGACCTGGCGGAGGCCTATCGCCGCTGGCCGCACTACCCGCTGATCTCGATCTCGGACTCCCAGCGCCTGCCGCTGGCCGACGCCAACTGGGCGGCGACCGTCCATCACGGACTGGCGGAGGAATTGTTCCACCCGGCGCCCGCGCCGCGGGGCGACTATCTCGCCTTTCTCGGCCGGATCGCGCCGGAGAAGCGGCCGGACCGGGCGATCGAGATCGCCCGCCGCTCCGGCCGGCGCCTGCGCATCGCCGCCAAGGTCGACGAGGCCGACCGGGTCTATTTCAGGGAGGAGATCGAGCCGCTCTTGTCCGACCCGCTGGTCGAGTTCATCGGCGAGATCGGCGACGCCGACAAGTCGGAGTTCCTCGGCAACGCCGCCGGCCTGCTGTTCCCGATCGACTGGCCCGAGCCCTTCGGCCTGGTGATGATCGAGGCCATGGGTTGCGGCACGCCGGTGATCGCCTGGGCCTGCGGCTCGGTGCCGGAGGTGATCGACCATGGCGTGAGCGGCTTCATCGTCCGGTCGATGGACGAGGCGGTGGCGGCGGTCGGACAGCTGCCGGAGCTGGACCGCGGCAAGATCCGCCGCAGCTTCGAGCGGCGCTTCTCGAGCCGCGTCATGGCCCAGGAGTATATTCGGACATACGAGAAGCTGGCGGCTGCCAGCGGATGGCCCGCCCGCGCCTTGGCCGCGGAATAATGCCGATGGTCGAAAATATTGATTCGTCATCCCGTGCGCGCTGCGGCGCGAAGAGCCGCTGCGCAGACACGGGATCTCCGCACGATCCCGAAGAGATCCCGTGGTTGTAGCGCATCATTGCACGCAGCACTGTGCACGGGATGACGGGCTATTGTTTGTAATGCCTGATATAAATCGTGCACTGAAATCTCGGGCTGAACGTGCATCCCGCACTTCATCCGCCAATCTCGTTGTTCGGTGCCGCAACGGGGTGATGACATGGGTGGGCGGACGGTTGACGCCGAGTTCGATGGTCTGCGTCCCGCCGACGGTCTCGGCGCCCGGTCCCGGCAGTGGCGCGGCCGACGGCAACGCCGAACCGAGATTTCACATCCGCGAGGTCGATAGATGAGCACATCTGCCCGAAAACCTCATCCTCTCGGGCAGCCTCTGCCGAGCGCTGGATATCCGGTTCGTCCCCATTGCCGCCATCCGGGGCCCTTCCAGGACGCTCCGAACCGGACATTGCCCGTCGCCGCGGTGGCTCCCGCTACCGGACGCCAGACCGGTGGTCGCTCGGTCCCCCAAGTGGACGGTTAGAGGCCCGATCGGTTGCTCCGAAGCGGAAATCTCCAGCGACCATCCAGGCCCGATAGCGGACCCGGCCCAGAGACGGGTCCATCAGCGATTTCCTCGGGTTGCACGATGTTCGAGCATCGAGGGAGCCAAGGCTCTGGCGGCTTTCGGCGCGACCCCATTGGCCGCGCCGACGGCAAAGGGCGGAAAGCAGACCTGGCTATTTGAGTTTTCCGATTCCAAGCTGGCATACTTGCGAATCTCAGAGCCGAGCACGTATCGAGTATATGCTGGAGGCATTTGATGATCGGTTTCCGGTTGAAAAGAGCTTTCTCTCTTATCATCGTAAGCACACTTGCGGCCTGCGGATATCCCAATATACCTGACTCGGATGTCTTGAATATAACTGATACCTACGTTAAAAAAAGGGATCCGCAGCTAATACACGACTTCCCGATCCGAAGCATCGATCAAAACGATGATTACTGGATTGTATATTATCTTCCGGACAAGAATTACTTTGCAAAACATCCTGATAAATCTATGTTGGAGCCAATGGTTGGCGGCGATGGTTTTGTTGTCAACGTTAACAAGAAGAGCAAAATGCCGGAAAATCTATTGTTTCAACAATAGCCTCTGCTCCTGCACTTGCTCCGGGCCAGGAACCGCCTCTTCCATGTCTGGCCGGACCAAGGCCGACGGTGGCCGACTTCCGCAAGGGGTCGAATCCCGCCATGTCCGCTCCGAAGCGCCGAGTCGAATGGCCGGTTTCCGGCACCCCGTAGCCGACCCGGCCGACCGGAACGGGCGGTTAGCGGACCTTCAGCTTCGGGCCCCTATAGCGCCAACGATCTTCTCTGCCACAGTGCGCAAGAAGACGGTTGGCCAAATGTCCAAGCCTGAGCAACTTGCGTGAGGCTCTGATCCTTCGAGCAATCTGAAAGGCTCGGCCACCCGAGAGATCCGCGGGAATCTCGATTTCATAAGCCGCGGCTCCGAAGCGGAGCGAACGCCGGGATATCCGGGTGAGTCTCAGGCCGGAGTGCTCGCAAAACCTCTTGGGGAGCCACAGCCGGTCCCGTCTTCCCTGGAGAACTACAGTAGGGGGCTTGGTCAGCATAATCGGAGGATAAGTCATTTTCTGATGACCGCAACTGTCGGGCGACACGTAAAACTGGACCCC
>NZ_VCCH02000052.1 GCF_005938675.2 Mycobacterium sp. KBS0706 | reverse complement strand
GTCGGGGATCGACTCCGACCCCGCCGGCGTCGCCTGCTGCTGCGTCGAGATCATCCGCTTGGCGAACATGTCGATCGCGACCAGCTCGCGCAGCGTGTCCAGCGCCCACCCCGTCCATTTCATGTCGGGGTCGGTCGGTTTGATCTCGTCGGAGTCGGATTGCGCCTGATCCATGGAACGTATCATGAACATGAATCGCGATCGAGTCCAGTGCCGTGCCGAAACATCAGGAAATCCGCGGCGTTCCGCGAAGGGTGTACACACCGCGGAAGACCCGGCGCCGCGATCGGCCCAACCAGATTCGACCCCACCGGCCAGTGCCAACCCAAGGCGGACTGGGAACCCGACATCCTCGCCAAGCCCACCCTATGGTCCGGATTCGGCTCGTTGCGGGCGCTCCATTGCCTCCTGGCTTCCCAAAAGCGGACACCTCCGGCGATCCATCGGGACTTCCGGGGGCAAGGGTCTTGTCAAGTCGACTTGACGGGTCGCTTTGAGCCTCGGGTACTGTGGTGAATGGCGAGGGCGGCTCGGGGAGCACATCATCGTCCGCACCGCCGACCACACAGAGACGCTTTCCAGGGCGCATGCTCCAGACTCGCATGCATCGAAGCCCGCCAGAATCTCTTCCCGGACTCACCCGTCAGGTTTGTTCCACTTGCCGCGAAGAACCTTCCGAATACCGGTATGCATCCCTTGGCTTTCCCTCTCCGCCGCACCGCCCCCTATACTGGACGCGCGAGAACACCAACCATTCAGGATCTGTGCAATGGCCGACGAAGCGGGGGAAACGGCAAACGAATCTGAATCGCAAATGCACAGTGAAACGAGCGTCCGGCGGCGAGCTATAGTTTTAAACTGGGTTGCGCGCCTCACTGGTGGAGAGCAGTCAGACACTATTTTGGGTTCAAGAACGTTACGGAGCTATGCCGACCGACACGCTCCAGGAGCGGAGGTGCCCGCAGCACCACCCGAGCCATTGACAATCCCGATTTCTGAAAGTCCGACACAAGAGCCTGGACCACCTGAATCGGTTACGGCAAAAGAGTTTGCTGTTAAGGAGACTTTTGACGATATTGAAAATCATTACCGCGATGGACCGAAATGGTGGGATAGAATTTGCCTCCCACTAGACAGTGCGTCACCGAAGGCGCAACGAAGAAATGCCGAAGCGATGCAGTCCTTTATAGAAACTAGCAAATTTAGAATAAAATTAGACGGCAAACCGCTCCCAACTTTAAAGCGTGGCGAAGAATTATTCCGCAGCAATGCTAAATATGGGAATTGTGCAGAAACATCCGCTTATGCGGCATACGTGTTAAATAAGCAATTTCCGGACGACAATTTGTTCATTATCAGACTTAGGCCTCCAGGAGATCATAGCCTAATTGTGATTGGCGAGGAACCACCCGAGGTATCCATTTCAGAATGGAAAGCCATCTCTCGATCCAATTTCTGTCAAGTATTCGATGTCTGGTTGGGAATCTGCTGTCATATTTCGAAATACCCAGATGAGATTCCAAAGCAACTCGACAAGTTCGCGGCTGCTGGAGAATATATTTTGGTTGCGCGGGATGATGAAGAAAGGAGCGTGATAATCCCGGGCAATGGGCAGGACGTGGAAGATAGAAAATGTTCCTACCATGTGCCAAGCGACCCTGCCTATGTGTCCAACCTGATGACATCGCCCACTGAAGTCGCGCCCGTTGGGGGGCTGAAACCGCCAGCTGGTTGGAAATTTCCGTAGCGGACGCAATACTGGAAGAAGAGGATCGCCCTTCTGGTCGTGCTGCCCAGATGATCGGCACCAAATTTACTGAGATAGAAGTCATGATCCATAGTATCAACGAGGCTGCCGCGGAAAGCGGCGTCTGGGCCGAGGTTCCGATTATCAAGGATTCTACCTCCTACCTTCGGATTTTTTAGAATCCCTGAGAGCCAAGCCGCCAATGATTGCGATCCCGCCATATTTGGATTGTGCCGTTATGCATGATTGAACATGCCTCACGCCGCGCATCCTGGCTCGACACAGTGTTCCAGCTCCTTCAACGGACCGCTCTGCCGCGATCAGGCGCCCAGTGCCCGGATCGGGCCTTCCAACAGTGCACTTTCAGCGGGTTTCCGCCCACGCTTGGCAGGAGCAAGAGACCGGCCGCTCTCGCGTTCGCCGTGTCCGCTCTCGGGAGTTTGGTGCGGTGACCGCTCCTCACCCTTTGCGGCCAGGCGACAGGGCGTCACCGTGCCTTCGCCTCATACCGCTCCCGCCCTTTGCCGCCATCCGGCGTGCGTGGCTCTCAGCCCTGCTTCGCTGCCGCCAGCACGCGGTCGATGAAGGCGTCGGCGGCGCCGAGGTGGCTGGCGGGGTCGCGCAAGGCGGGCCAGTCGACCGGGGCCTGGGACATCCCGGCCAGCAGGTCGAACAGATGGCGGCCGGTGGCGGTGGCCTTCGTCGCCGCATCCTTCACCAGGCGCTGCGCCTCGGGGCGCGGCATGTGGGCGGCGAGGGCGAAGCTGGCCGCCTCGGCCAGCAGCAGGCCGTGCGAGGCCTCGAATCGCTCTGCCATCCGGGCGGCGTCGACCGTCAGGCTGGCGGTGACGGCCAAAGCATGGTTCAGCGCCGCGCCGGCGGCCACCGCCATCTGCGGCAGGGCCAGCCATTCGACCGGCCAGGCGGCGCCGTCGCGCTCGTGCTCGTGCAGCATCGCCTGGTGGATCTGGCCGACGAGGCCGGCGTTGAAGCGGGCGAGGGCGACCAGCGTCTCCGGCCCCACCGGGTTCGATTTCTGCGGCATGGTCGAGGAGCCGCCGCCGGCACCCGGCCGCACCTCCGCCACCTCGGTCTGGGCCAGGAGGCACAGGTCGCGGCCCAGCTTGCCCAGCGTGCCGGTGACCAGCGCCAGCCAGCCGGCGAATTCGGCGATGCCGTCGCGCTGGCTGTGCCAGGGCATCGGCGGCACGGCGAGCTCCAGGATCTCCGCCAGCGCCGCCTCGACCTCCACCCCGTCCTCACCCAGCGCGCCCAACGTCCCGCTCGCCCCGCCGAAGGAGAGCACGAGCAGGCGGGGCTTCAGCTCGAAGAGCCGGTCGCGGTCGCGCAGCAGCGGCGCCAGCCAGCCGGCGGCCTTGAGGCCGAAGGACACGGGGGTCGCCTGCTGCGACCGGGTGCGGCCCGGCATCACCGTGGCGCGATGGGCGTCGGCGAGGCCGGCCAGGGCCTCGATCAGGGCCGCCAGCCGGGTCTCCAGGATCGCGATCAGCCGGCGCAGCCGCAGCACCAGCCCGGTGTCGAGGATATCCTGGCTGGTGGCGCCCCAATGCACCACCTGGGCGGCATCCTCGCCGGCCGACACGGCCACCGCCTGGCGCAGCGCCGCGACCAGGGCCGGCACCGGCACGCCGTCCTCGGCCGTCTTCGCGGCCAGTGCCGCCGGGTCGGGAATGAGCGCGCCGGCGGCCGCGGCGATGGCGCTGGCGGATGCGGGCGGGATCACGCCGCAGCGCGCCTCGGCCTCGGCCAGCGCGCCTTCGACCCGCAGCATCGCCCGCAGCGCCGCCTTGTCGCTGAACAGGAGGGCGGTCTCGGCGTCGGAGAGGAGCGGGCCGAAGAGGGCGGAGTCGAAGGGCGAGACGGTCATGGCCTGCAGCATGATGGGGATCGGGCTCTGCGTCACCTCTCCCGAGAATCCCGCGCCGTCATTGCGAGCGCAGCGAAGCAATCCATAGCGCAGCTCGTGCGGGCCGATGGATTGCTTCGTCGGCTTCGCCTCCTCGCAATGACGGGGTGGGGACTTCAGACCGCTTCCAGCGCCAGGGCGATGCCCTGGCCGACGCCGATGCACATGGTGGCGAGCGCCCGCTTGCCGCCGCCCAGGCTCAGCTGCAGCGCCGCGGTGCCGGCGAGGCGGGCGCCGGACATGCCGAGCGGGTGGCCGAGAGCGATGGCGCCGCCATTCGGGTTCACCTGCGGCGCGTCGTCCGGCAGGCCGAGGTCGCGGGTCACCGCCAGGGCCTGGGATGCGAAGGCCTCGTTCAGCTCGATCACGTCGAAATCGCCGATCGACAGGCCCAGCCGCGCCAGCAGCTTGCGGCTGGCCGGGGAGGGGCCGAAGCCCATGATCCGTGGCTCGATGCCCGCCACGGCGCCGCCGAGCACCCGGGCGATCGGGGTCAGGCCGTGGCGCGCCGCCGCTTCCTCCGACGCCACGATCAGCGCCGCAGCGCCGTCATTGACGCCCGACGCGTTGCCGGCGGTCACCGTGCCGCCCTTGCGGAACGGGGTGGGCAGCGCCGCCAGCTTCTCCAGCGAGGTCTGGCGCGGATGCTCGTCGCGGTCGACCACGATCGGCTCGGCCTTCTTCTGCGGGATGGTCACCGGGGCGATCTCGCGCGCCAGGCGGCCATTGGCCTGGGCCGCCAGCGCCTTCTGCTGGCTGCGCAGGGCGAAGGCATCCTGGTCGGCGCGGGTGACGCGGAACTGCTCGGCCACATTCTCGCCGGTCTCCGGCATCGAATCCGTGCCGTACAGCTGCTCCATCCGCGGGTTGACGAAGCGCCAGCCGATGGTGGTGTCGTAGACCGCATTGGACCGGGAGAAGGCGGTGTCGGCCTTCGGCATGACAAAGGGCGCCCGCGACATGCTCTCGGCGCCGCCGGCCAGCATCAGCTCGGCCTCGCCGGCCTTGATGGCGCGGGCGGCGATGGTCACGGCGTCGAGGCCGGAGCCGCAGAGGCGGTTGATGGTCGAGCCGGGGATCGCGGCCGGCAGCCCGGCCAGCAGCAGGGCCATGCGGGCGAGGTTGCGGTTGTCCTCGCCGGCCTGGTTGGCGCAGCCGAGGACGACGTCGTCGACCGCCTCCCAGTCGACCTTGGCATGGCGTTCCATCAGCGCCTTCAGCGGGATGGCGGCGAGGTCGTCGGCGCGGACGGCGGACAGGGCGCCGGCATAGCGGCCGATCGGGGTGCGCAGATAGGCGCAGATATAGGCGTCGCGGCTCATGCGGCCTCTCCATGGGCGATGCGGGTGCGCTCCTTCAGGTCGCGGAGCGTCTTCAACTCCAGCGCCGAGGGCGGCGGCGTCTGCTCGATATTGTCGGCGAAGCGGACGGTCCAGCCGCAGCTGTCCTGCACCTGGTCGCGGGTCGCGCCCGGATGCAGCGAGACGACGGTGAACTCCTTGGTCACCGGGTCGGGCCGCCAGACGGCGAGGTCGGTGACCAGCAGGGTCGGGCCCTTGGTGGTGACGCCGTGGCGGGCGCGGTCGTCGCCGCCGGTGCCGTGGCCGAGCGAGGTGAAGAAGTCGATCTTTTCCACCATGCCGCGCTTGTTCTGCTTCATGGTGATGAAGATCTCGCCCGAGGAGGTCGCGATCTCCGGCGCGCCGCCGCCGCCTGGCAGCCGGACGGACGGCTTGTGATAGTCGCCGATCACCGTGGTGTTGATGTTGCCGAAGCGGTCGAGCTGGGCGGCGCCGAGGAAGCCGATGGTGATGCGCCCGCCCTGCAGCCAGTAGCGGAACATTTCCGGCACCGGGACGGTGGTGATTGCGGTGTCGCACAGCTCGCCGTCGCCGATCGACAGCGGCAGCACGTCGGGCGCGGTGCCGATGGTGCCGGATTCATAGATCAGGGTGATATCCGGGGCGTGGGTCAGCCGCGCCACATTGCAGGCGGCCGACGGCGCGCCAATGCCGACGAAGCAGACATCGTCGTTGCGCAGCGCCCGGGCCGCCGCGATGGTCATCATCTCGTCGGGGGTGAACTCGGCCATGCTCACGCCCTCCCGCTCAGCGGCGCGACCCGGCCGGCGAAGGCGTCGGGGCCGCTCTCGATCACGTTCTCTTTCATCCAGGCCAGGAAGGTCTCGCGGTCGGCGGCGATCCTATCCCAGGCCAGGTAGAAGGCGTTGTCGCGCGGATAATAGCCATGGGCGTAGGAGGGGTGGGCGCCGCCCGGGACATGGACGATCGAGGTCACCGTCCAGCGCGGCAGCACGCAGGCATTGGGATGGACGCCGTCGAAATCCTCGACGATCTCCTCAGCCGTCACCACCGACCGCTTCGCCGCCAGCACCGCCTCCTTCTGCACCCCGACGATGCCCTCGATCAGCACGTCGCCGCGGCGGTTGGCCTTCTGGGCGTGGATGAAGGTGACGTCCGGGCGGATCGCCGGGACGGCGGCCAGGGTCTCGCCGGTGAAGGGGCAGGTGACCGATCTGATGTTCGGGTTCACCTCGGCCAGGCCGGCGCCGCGATAGCCGCGGAACACGGCGCAGGGCAGGCCGGCCGCCCCGGCCTCATAGGCGTTGGCCATGGCGGCGTGGGAGTGCTCCTCGATCTCGACCGGGTTCGGCCAGCCCTTCTCGATCGCGTCGCGGACGCGGCGCAGCAGGCCGACGCCGGGGTTGCCGGCATAGGAGAACACCAGCTTGCGGGCGCAGCCCATGCCGATCATCTGGTCGTAGACCAGGTCGGGCGTCATCCGCACCAGGGTCAGGCCGTGCCGGCCCTGGCGGATCGCCTCATGCGCGGCGGCGTGCGGGATCAGATGGGTGAAGCCCTCGAAGGCCGCGGTGTCGCCGTCATGGAGGTTCTCGGCGACGGCCTCGGCCAGGGTCTGGAATTTTGCCATGGGTCAGATCTCGAAGAAGACGGTCTCGCCGTCGCCCTGCATGCGGATGTCGAAGCGGTAGCGGCCGGGGCCGTCGCTTTGAGCGATAAGAGTGCCGCGGCGTGCCTCGGGCACCGCGTTCAGCACCGGGTCGCTTGCGTTGGCCGCTTCCTCGGGGAAGTAGATGCGGGTGAAGCAATGCACCAGCAGGCCGCGCATGAAGACGATGACGCTGAGATGCGGCGCCTGGCCTGGCCCCGGCGCGCCCGGCCGGATGGTGTCGAAGACGAAGCGCCGCTCCGGATCCGTGCCGGTGCCGCAGCGGCCGAAGCCGGTGAAGCCGTCATTACGCTGCGGCCCCGGGAACACGCCCTTCGAATCCGCCTGCCAGATCTCGATCAGCGCATCCTCGATCGGCTGGCCGGCGCCGTCCAGCACCCGGCCGGTGACGCGGATGCGCTCACCCGGCACGGCGTCGCCGGCGATGGTGCCGTCGGCGATCTGCGGGAAGTCGTAGCCATATTGCCGCGGTGTCAGGCCATAGGCGAAGAAGGGGCCGACGGTCTGGGACCCGGTCTGGGGAAGTTTCGCCACTTTCACTTCTCCATCGGCGTCGCCAGGCGCCCGCGCAGCACGATGTCGAATGCGTAGCCCAGCGCGACCTCCGGCTCGGTGAGGTCGAGGCTGAAGGCCGCGATCAGGCGTTCGCGCCCGGCCGGGTCGGGGATGCTGTTGAACATCGGGTCCAGCGTGTGCAGCGGGTCGCCGGGGAAGTACATCTGTGTCACCAGCCGGGTGGCGAAGGCCGGGCCGAACAGCGAGAAATGGATGTGCTGCGGCCGCCAGGCGTTCGGGTGGTTGCGCCAGGGATAGGCGCCCGGCTTGATCGTCAGGAAGCGGTAGCGGCCCTCGGCGTCGGTGACGCAGCGGCCGGCGCCCAGAAAATTCGGGTCCAGCGGCGCGTCGTGCTGGTCGACCTTGTGGATGTAGCGGCCGGAGGCGTTGGCCTGCCACAGCTCGACCAGCGTGTTCACCACCGGGCGGGCGTCCTCGTCCAGCACCCTTCCGGTGACGATGATGCGCTCGCCCAGAGGCTCGCCATTGACCCGGCCGTTGCGGGTCAGGTCGGCCTCGCCCGCCGGGGCCGCGGCGAAGGACGGGCCCTGATGCTCGGACAGCGCGCCGGAGAGCGGCACCAGCGTCTGCGACGGTGCCCGCAGCACGGTGGAGCGGTAGCCCTCGTAGAGATGCGGCGGATGGATGTGCCAGTCGCGCGGTTGGAAGCTCACTTGGGTTCCTCCCCTTCGGCGAGCACCTTCCTGGCGATGGCGAAGGCGGCGTTTGCCGCCGGCACCCCGGCATAGACCGCGACATGCAGCAGCGCCTCGCGGATGTCCTCCGGCGTCGCGCCGGTGTTGGCGGTAGCGCGGATATGCATCGCCAGCTCTTCATGATGGCCCAGCGCGGCCAGGAGGGCGATGGTCAGCATCGACCGCTCGCGATGGGTGAGGTGAGGCCGGCTCCACACGCCGCCCCAGGCGCCGCGGGTGATGAACTCCTGGAACGGCGCGTCGAACTCCGTGGTGCGGGCCTGGGCGCGGTCGACATGGGCGTCGCCCAGCACGGTGCGGCGCACCGCCATGCCCTGGTCGTGCAGCGGGTCAGCCATGGGCGTCCTCGTTTCCGATGAAGTCGCGGATCAGCCCGCCCAGAAGCTCCGGCGCCTCGACGCAGGGGATATGGCCGGCGCCCGGGATGTCCGCGTAGCGCGCGCCGGGGATCAGGGCGGCCAGGGACCGCACAAGCTCCGGCGTCGTCGCGATATCCGCGGTGCCGCACAGGCACAGGGTCGGCACCGCCACGGCCCGGGCCGCCGCGGTCAGGTCGGCGTCGCGCAGGGCGGCGCAGGCGCGGATGTAGCCGTCGGCCGGGGTGCGGCTGAGCATGTTGCGGGCGGCCGCGACCAGGTCCGGCTGCCGGGCGCGAAAGTCGGTGGAGAACCAGCGCTCCATCGTCGCCTCGGCGATGCTGGCGACGCCATTGGCCTCGACCGCAGCGATCCGCGCCTGCCAGGCCTCGGCCGTGCCGATCTTGTGGGCCGTGTCGCACAGGATCAGCCGGCCGACCAGGTCCGGCCGCAGCCGGGTGAGGCCGAGCGCGATCATGCCGCCGATCGACAGGCCGACAATGGTGGCTCGGCGGATGCCGCGGGCGTCGAGCAGCGCAGCGAGGTCGGCGGCATGGGGCTCGATGCTGTCGCCGCCCTCGCTGCCGGACAGGCCGTGGCCGCGCTTGTCGTAGCGCAGGGTCCGGTGGTCCTGGAACCGCGGCACCACCGCATCCCAGATGCGGAAATCGGTGCCGACCGAGTTGATGAAGACCAAAGCGGGCGCGTCGCGCGGGCCCCTGTCCTCGACATGCAGCACGATGCCGTTCGCCTTGACCGCGTCCATCCCTCGTCCCTGGTTCCGCCCGGGTGTCGTGCTGCACTGTGCGCGGCGGGCACGGTTATGTAAAATGAGGAATTCGCCGATAAACATAACCGGACGATTATGGTGGAACGCGACAGCGCGGGGTCGATCGAGCGGCGGATCAAGCTGCGCCACCTGCAATGCTTCCTCGAGGCGGTGCGGCTGCGCAGCGTGGTGGCGGCGGCAGATGCGCTGGGGATCAGCCAGCCGGCGGTGTCGAAGACCCTGCGCGAGCTGGAGGAGGCGCTGGGCGCGCCGCTGTTCGACCGCAGCCGCAAGGGCGTGGTGCTGACGCCGTTCGGCCGGACCTTCCTGCACCATGCCGGCACCAGCGTCACGGCGCTGCGCCAGGGCATCGAGAGCGTGGTGCGGGCGCGGGCGGCGGGGGAGGAGCTGCTGCGCGTCGGCGTGCTGCCGACCGTGGCCGGCCAGATGATGCCGGCGGCGCTGGAGCGGTTCCGCACGGCCTGCCCCGGCGTGGTGGTGCGGGTGGTGGACGGGCCGAACCAGATGCTGCTGGGGCAGCTGCGCGTCGGCGGGCTGGACCTCGTGCTCGGCCGGCTGGCGGAGCCGGAGCAGATGACCGGCCTCTCCTTCGAGCATCTCTATTCCGAGCGCATCGCCTTCGCCGTGCGGCCCGGCCATCCGCTGCTGTCGCGCCCGGCGGTGGCGATGCGCGATATCCGCGCCTATCCGGTGATCGCGCCGCCGCCGGGATCGGTGATCCAGCCGACCGTCGACCGCCTGCTGATCGCCGCCGGCATCGAGGCGCTGCCGGACCGGATCGAGAGCGTGTCGCCGACCTTCGGCCGATCCTATGTCCGCCGCACCGACGCGGTCTGGATCATCTCGCGCGGCGCCGTGGCCCAGGATGTGGAGGAGGGCGTGCTGGCCGAGCTGCCGCTCGACGACGGCGATTCCACCGGCCCGGTCGGGCTGACCATGCGGGCCGAGGTGCCGCCGACCGATTCCGGCCGGATCTTCATGGCCATGGTGCGCGACGCCGCGCGGCAGGTGCGCGGCGCCTAAAGACGGACAATGATCCGGCCCGGTTTCGGCCATGTCGTGTGGTAGGCTCGCTTCGTTCGGAAAGGGTGCCGAACCCGTGATGACGAGAGGCCGTTGCGCCTCGACGCTGAGAGGGAGAGACAGCCCATGGCCATGAGGCCCGACCCGACCTTCCACGCCTCGCCGAAGCTGGCGATGGAAGCTCCGCCCGAAGATTTCGCCTACACGCTGCTGCTCAGCCCGGACTTCTCACAGCCCGACGCGCTGGCGGTGATCGACGTCAAGCCCGGATCGCCTAGCTACAGCCGCATCGTCCACACGGTGACGATGCCGGAGAAGGGCGACGAGTTCCACCATTTCGGCTGGAACGCCTGCTCCTCAGCCCTGTCGCCGCTGACCGGGCATGCCTTCCTGGAGCGGCGCTACCTGATCATCCCCGGCATCCGATCCTCCCGGATCTATGTCGTGGACACCAGGCCGGACCCGACCCAGGCCAAGATCCACAAGGTCATCGAGCCGGAGGAGGTGTTCCGGAAGACCGGATATTCCCGGCCGCACACCGTGCATTGCGGCCCGGACGGCATCTATGTCTCGACCCTCGGCGGCGGCGGCAAGGACGGCACCGACGGCCCGCCCGGCATCTTCATCATGGATTGCGAGAGCTTCGAGGTGATGGGCCGCTGGGAGATCGACCGCGGGCCGCAGGAGCTGCATTACGATTTCTGGTGGAACCTGCCGCGCGACTACATGGTCTCCAGCGAATGGGGGCTGCCGCCGCAATTCGAGAACGGCATTGTGCCGGAAGACCTGCTGGCCAACAAATACGGCCACCGGGTGCATTTCTGGGACCTGCGGGCCCGGCGCAACGTCCAGACCATCGATCTCGGCGCCAACCACCAGATGGCGCTGGAGATCCGGCCGGCGCATGACCCGGCGAAGGAATACGGCTTCCTCGGCGTCGTGGTCGACACCACCAACCTTGAGGGGTCAATCTGGACCTGGTGGCGCGAGGATGGCCGGTTCCACATCGAGAAGACCGCGACGATCCCGCCCGAGCCAGCGGAGGCCGACCGGCTGCCGCCGCTGCTGAAGGGCTTCGGCGCGGTGCCGCCGCTGGTCACCGACATCGACCTGTCGATGGACGACCGCTTCCTCTACGTCTCCTGCTGGGGCACCGGCGAGATGCGGCAATACGATGTCAGCGACCCGCGCAAGCCGAAGCTGTCCGGCTCGGTCCATATCGGCGGCATCGCCCGGCGCACGGCCCATCCGAACGGCAAGGCCTATACCGGCGGGCCGCAGATGGTCGAGATCAGCCGCGACGGCCGCCGGGTGTACTGGACCAACTCGCTGTACTCGACCTGGGACGACCAGTTCTATCCGGACGGCGTGCCCGGCGCCCAGGTGATGGCGCAGGCCGGGCCGGATGGCGGGCTGGAGCTGGCCAAGGACTACTGGGTCGAGTTCCCGGACGGCTACCGGGCGCATCAGGTCCGGCTGCAGGGCGGCGACTGCTCGACCGACAGCTTCTGCTACCCGTCGGCCTGAGCGATGCCGGAGGCGGCCGGCCTGTGGCTCGCGGTGGTGGCGAGCGGCCTCTATCACGGGGTGAACCCGGGGATGGGCTGGCCGCTCGCCGTTTCCGCCGGGCTGATGGAGCGCAGCCCGCGCGCCTTGGTGGCGGCGCTGGGGCCGCTCACCATCGGCCATCTGCTGGCGATGGCGGTGGTGATCCTGCCCTTCGCCCTGCTGGTGACGCTGGTGGCCTGGCAGCAGCCGATCCGGATCGGCGCCAGCCTGCTGGTGATCGGCTTCGGCGTGTTCCGCCTGGTAAACCGGCGCCATCCGCGGGCGCTGGCGCGGATCCGGCCGGCCCAGCTGGGGCTGTGGTCCTTCGCCGTGGCGACGGCGCATGGCGCCGGGCTGATGCTGGTGCCGATCTATCTCGGCCTCTGCCGCGCGGCCGGCACCGACCAGGCGGCGGGGGCGCTGATCGGCGGCAGCCTCGGCATGGGCGTGCTGGTCGCGGCCGTGCATTCCGTGGCCATGGTCGCGGCCGGCGGAGCCTTCGCCTGGCTGGTCTATCGCGTTCTCGGCCTCAAGGCGGTGGCGCGCAGCTGGTTCAACCTCGACATCGTCTGGGCCGGCAGCCTGATCCTGGTCGGCGGCCTGTCGCTGGCACTGGCGCTGGGCGGCGGGATGTAGCCGGACGCTCGGACCAAATGTGAAGACCCGCCCTGCGGGCGCGCAGCAGCCTTGCACGACAAGCCCTTGCCCGGATTGCGGTCCTGGCCGAAGCTCATCCTGTTTCTCAATCATCCCCGCGGGGGCGGGCAGCGCTCGACCGGCACCACCGCCCAGGCGGCATGGCGCGGGCCGTGCCGTGCCGCGTTTAGGCGAGACCGATCGCGATGTCGTTCGTCAGCAGGATCACCGGCACCGCGTCCGGCCGCGCCATGCCGGCGCCGGGCTTCGTCGAGTTCGTCGGCCTGATCGCCTTCATGATGGCGCTGATCTCGCTGTCGATCGACAACCTGCTGCCGGCCTTCGGCGCCATCCAGGCCGATCTCGGCATCGCCGACGCCAATTCGCTGCAATATGTGCTGACCGCCTATATGGCCGGCTTCGGCGTGATGCAGCTGGTCTACGGCCCGGTCTCCGACGTCATCGGGCGGCGGCCGACGCTGATGATCGGGCTGACCATCTACACCTTCGGCAGCATCCTGGCGATCGTCGCCCATGGCTTCGAATGGCTGCTGATCGCCCGGGTGGTGCAGGGCATGGGCGCCGCCGCGGCGCGCGTCCTGACCGTCACCATCGTCCGCGACCGCTACTCCGGCCGCGAGATGGCGCGGGTGATGTCGCTGACCATGATGGTGTTCATCATCGTGCCGATCCTCGCCCCGGCGATCGGCCAGGGTTTCCTGTTCCTCGGCGGCTGGCACGCGATCTTCGCCAGCATGCTGGTGCTGGCCCTGGTGCAGATCGTCTGGTTCAACCTGCGCATGCCCGAGACGCTGCATCCGGAATACCGCAAGCGGTTCTCGCCGTCGCAGATCGCCGGCGCCGCGCGGCGCTGCGTCACCACCCGGGTGTCGATCGGTTACGCCACCGCCATGGGGCTGATGATGGGCGCGCTGATGTCCTATCTCGGCTCGTCCCAGGCGATCTTCGAGACCGATGTCTACGCGCTGGGCACCTATTTCCCGATGGCCTTCGGGCTGATCGCGATGGTGATGGGCTTCGCCTCCTTCCTCAACTCGCGGCTGGTGCGCCGGCTGGGCATGCGGCGCCTGTCGCACACCGGCATCCTCGGCTTCGTCGCCGTCGGCGCGCTGCAGGTGATCTTCGCCCACGTCTTCGGCGGCAAGCCGCCGCTGTTCCTGTTCGGCGTGGTGCTGGCCGCCAACATGTTCCTGTTCAGCCTGACCGTGCCGAACTTCAACGCCATGGCGATGGAGCCGCTGGGCGACGTCGCCGGCACCGCCTCCTCGGTGTTCGGCAGCTACACCACCATCGTCAGCGCGATCCTCGGCGCCTTCGTCGGCCAGGCCTTCGACGGCACGGTGGTGCCGCTGGCCTTCGGCTATTTCGGCCTCGGCCTGCTGGCGCTCTTGATCGTGCTGTGGACCGAGCGCGGCCGGCTGTTCGTGCCGCACCATCCCGACCCCGTCCGCTGAACCCAGGAGAGTCCGATGCGCCAGCAGACCTCGTTCCTGTTCGACCTCGACGGCACGCTGGTCGACAGCGTCTATCACCACGTCATGGCCTGGCGCGAGGCGCTGGACGCCGAGGGCATCGAGCTGTCGGTGTGGCGCATCCACCGCAAGATCGGCATGAGCGGCGGGCTGTTCACCAACATGCTGCTGCGCGAGACCGGCCTCGACATCAGCGACGAGCGGGTGGAGCGGCTGCGCCGCCGCCATGCCGAGGCCTATAACCGTCACCCGGAGCAGAGCGTGCCGCTGCCCGGCGCGCGCGAGCTGCTGGCCTGGCTGACCGAGGCCGGCATCCCCTGGGCCATCGCCACCAGCGGCCGGATGGAGACGGCCCGGCCCGTGCTGGAGAATCTCGGCGTCGATTTCGACAAGGTGCCGGTCGTCACCCGCGACCTGGTGAAATACGCCAAGCCCGACCCCGACCTGTTCCTGGCCGCGGCGGAGAAGCTGGGCGTGCCGATCGAGCGCGCCCATGTCGTCGGCGACAGCGTCTGGGACATGCTGGCGGCGCAGCGGGCGCGGGCGCTGGGCATCGGCTTCCTGTCCGGCGGCTACGGCCAGGACGAGCTGGAGCGCGCCGGCGCCTACCGGGTTTTCGAGGACCCTGCGGATATGCTGCTGCACATCGACGAGGTCGGCGGCCGCCGCTGAGACTGCCTGATACTGCACCTGTCGCGGCCGTCTGATGGCGGCCTCTCCGCTTCCGGTGCTCACGGACCCAAACGTCCGCTGCGCTCCGGTTCTCGATGCCACCACCAGCCGACCCACGACAGCGCCGGATCAAAGCCGGCCGCCGGTGGTTTGGCTTGTTTTCACCTCGTGCCCAGGCATCAAGAAGAAGCTCATGATTCTCTCTTAAGCCTGAATCTCAAAATTTAGCTTGAGCTACATTTGAATCGATGCGAGGGATTCGCATCGGATGGCGAAGCGATGGAGAGGCTCATGGCGCGGTCGGGGATTCGGAGCATGCTGGCGGCGGTGCTGGCACTGGCGGGCGTGCTGACGGCCGGGAGCGCCTGGGCGGACGGGGCGCGGCCGAAGCGCATCGTCACCACCTTCACCATCCTGCAGGACATGGCGCAGCAGGTGGCCGGCGACGCGGCGATCGTCGAATCGATCACCAAGCCGGGGGCGGAGATCCACGACTACGACCCGACGCCACTGGACGTGGTCAAGGCGCAGGACGCCGACCTGGTGCTGTGGAACGGCCTGGGCCTCGAGCGCTGGTTCGAGAAGTTCTTCCAGGGCGTCAAGGACGTGCCGAGCGTGGTGGTGACCGACGGCATCCAGCCGGTCTCGATCACCGAGGGCCCCTACACCGACAAGCCGAACCCGCACAGCTGGATGTCGCCGGCAAACGCCGTGATCTACGTGGAGAACATCCGCAAGGCGCTGGTCGCGCTCGACCCCGCCAACACCGCCACCTACGACCGCAACGCCGCCGCCTATACCGCCGAGCTGAAGGCGCTGGACGCGCCGATCCGCGAGGCGCTGGCCAGGATCCCGGCCGACCAGCGGATGCTGGTCAGCTGCGAGGGCGCCTTTTCCTACCTGGCCCGCGACTACGGGCTGAAGGAGGGTTACCTCTGGGCCGTCAACGCCGATGAGGAGGGCACGCCGCAGCAGATCCGCAAGGTGATCGACACGGTGCGCCGCGACCACGTGCCGGTGGCGTTCTGCGAGAGCACGGTCAACGACAAGGCGATGCGGCAGGTGGCGCAGGAGACCGGCACCCGCTTCGGCGGCACCCTCTATGTCGACAGCCTGACCACCGAGGACGGTCCGGCGCCGACCTATCTCGCCATGCTTCGGTACAACGCCAAGGTGATCCAGGACGGCTTCAATGTCGGCCAATAACGCTTTGGCCACCGAGGCGCCCTCGATCGCGGTCTCCGGCATCACCGTCCGCTATCGCGCCGGCAATGTCGCCCTCAGCGACGTGTCGCTGACGCTCGACCGACCCAGCATCTGCGGCCTGATCGGCATGAACGGCAGCGGCAAGTCGACCCTGTTCAAGGCGATCATGGGCTTCGTCGCGCCGGCCGCCGGCTCGGTCGCGATCTGCGGCCGGCCGGTGGCCTGGGCGCAGAAGGCCCAGATCGTCGCCTATGTGCCGCAGACCGAGGAGGTGGATTGGAGCTTCCCGGTCTCGGTCCGCGACGTGGTGATGATGGGGCGGCAGGGGCGGATGGGCGTCCTGCGCATCCCGTCGGCCGCCGACCGCGCGGCAGTGGCGGCCAGCCTGGAGCGGGTGGGGATGCAGGATTTCGCCGGCCGCCAGATCGGCGAGCTGTCCGGCGGCCAGCGCAAGCGGGTGTTCCTGGCCCGGGCGCTGGCGCAGGAGGCGCGGATCATCCTGCTGGACGAGCCCTTCACCGGCGTCGACGTCAAGACCGAGCGGGCGATCACCGGCATCCTGTCCGGGCTGCGCGACGCCGGCCACCTGATCCTGGTGTCGACCCACAACCTGGCCAGCGTGCCGGAATTCTGCGACCAGGCGGCGCTGATCCATCGCAGCCTGGTCGCCTTCGGCCCGGTCGCGGAGGTGTTCACCGCCGACACCCTGGCCCGCACCTTCGGCGGCGCGCTGCACCAGCTGCCCTTCGGCCTGACCGATCTGGCGGAGCCGCGACGGCGGGCGGCGGGATGACCGCGCCGCTCGACTTGCTGGCCGAGCCTTTCGGCTACCAGTTCATGGTCAAGGCCATCCTCGGCGGCGGCGCGGTCGGGGCGGTCTGCGCCGTCCTGTCGTGCTTCGTCACGCTGAAGGGCTGGTCGCTGCTGGGCGACGCGCTGTCGCACGCCGTGGTGCCGGGCGTCGCCATCGCCTATCTGGCCGGCGCGCCCTTCCTGCTCGGCGCCGCGCTGTCCGGCCTGTTCGCGGTGCTCGGCATCGGCGCGATCGAGCGCGCCACCCGGCTGCGCGGCGACGCGGTGATCGGCGTCGTCTTCACCGCCTTCTTCGCCCTCGGCCTGCTGCTGATCTCGCTGTATCCCAGCAACCTGCGGCTGACCACGATCCTGTTCGGCAACCTGCTGGGCATCGCCGACGCCGATCTGTGGCAGCTTTTCGCCGTCGGCGCCGGCTGTCTCCTGGTGGTGGCGGCGAAGTGGAAGGACCTGCTGCTGTACTGCTTCGACGCCCAGCATGCCCGCGCCATCGGCCTGCCGAGCGGGCGGCTGCACCTGCTGCTGCTCGGCCTCCTGTCGCTGACCGCGGTGGCGGCGCTGCAGGCGGTCGGCGCGCTGCTGGTCGTCGCCATGCTGATCACGCCCGGCGCCACCGCCCATCTGCTGACCGACCGCTTCCCGCGCATGCTGGTCCTGGCCGCGGCGATGGGAGCGGTGACGGCGATGGCCGGCGCCTATGCCAGCTATTTCCTCGACGGGTCGACCGGCGGGCTGATCGTGCTGGCCCAGACCGGCCTGTTCCTGCTGGCGCTGGCCCTGGCGCCGAAGCACGGGCTGCTGCGGCGGGCCAAGGTCGAGGAGGCGGTGCCGTGACCGCCCTCCAATCCCTGCTCGAGGCCGCGGCCGAGCCGCTGCGGCACGGCTTCATGGTCGAGGCGATGCTGGTCGCCGCTTTCGTCGGCACGGTCTGCGCCGTGCTGTCCTGCTTCGTCGTGCTGAAGGGCTGGGCCCTGGTCGGCGACGCGGTCTCGCACGCCGTGCTGCCCGGCATCATCCTGGCCTATGTCGCCGGGCTGCCGATGTCGCTCGGCGCGGTCGCCAGCGGCATGGCCTGCGTGCTGTCGGCCGGGGCGATCGAGGCACGCTGCCGGGTCAAGAGCGACGCCGTGCTCGGCATCGCCTTCACCGGCTTCCTGGCGCTCGGCATGGTGCTGCTGGTGGCGACGCCGAGCGACATCCACTTCATGCATGTGCTGTTCGGCAACCTGCTGGGCATCGAGCCGGCGGACATGATCCAGACCCTGGCGGTCGGGTCGGTCACGCTCGCCGCGGTGCTGGTGCTGCGCCGCGACCTGATCCTGTTCTGCTTCGACCCCGGCCAGGCCCGGGTGACCGGGATCTCGCCGCGGCGGCTGGAGCTGATCCTGCTGCTCTTGGTGGCCGCCACCATCGTCGCGGCGCTGCAGGCGGTCGGCGTGGTGCTGGTGATGGCGATGCTGGTGACGCCGGGCTGCATCGGCCTCCTGCTGGCCGACCGCTTCGGCCGGGTGATGGCGGCGGCGGTCGGGTCCGCGGTGCTGTCCAGCGTCCTCGGCACCCTGCTCAGCTTCTGGCTCGACGGCGCCACCGGCCCGTCGATCGTCGTGGTCCAGGCGCTGCTGTTCGCCCTGGCCTTCCTGTTCGCCCCGAAGAACGGGCTGCTGCGGCGCGTCCGCACTTCGCCGGCCGACCCCGGGCAGTTGCAGGCCTGATCGGCCGAAGCCGCAAAAAAAGAGGGGGCCGGGTTGCGGGTCGGCCCCCAAGGCTGCGGTGCAGTACCCTGCCCAGGCCTGTGATCCGTCGAGGAGCGATCTCGACGTCACACTGAGATTTGGATCAGCTTCCGGGCCTCGTGGAGGGGGTGTGCTCGGCGAAGGAGCCGCCTTTTTTGCCGCCTGATTTGGCGATGGCCTCGGACGTCAGGCTCGTCGACAACAAGATCGTCATCGCAGGCGGTGTAATCACCGCAAACCGTCCGCATTTCGACATGAAGTCACGCCGATTTTGTTTTGAACTGTCCGGATCGTGGGATTCGGGGAGTTCGTTCATGTTTGCCGTTCCCTATACAACGACTTTGCGTAGCATCCTATCCGTGGCGAGCATCTCCACCAAGAGAGCCTTTCCGGCGCGTCCGAATCCCTCGTTCATCGCATGCCCATTCTCCGGAGGGCTGGACATGGCTCCTAGGAGATAAGTCGGAGGGCGTAGGGCGGTCGTCGGCGACCACCAACATGTGCCACCCGCGACACCGCCCGGCGCGATATGCTGCGCCGTGGGTGCGCACCGCGGCCCGATCGGGGGAGCAGATCCGGATGGACGTCGCCAACCTGGTTCTTCCCGTGTTCGCGATCATCGTCACCGGCTGGCTGGCCGGTTGGTCCGGCTATGTCTCGCGGTCGCTGGCCGACGGGCTGGTGCATTTCGCCTACAACGTCGCGATGCCGGCGCTGCTGGTCGTCACCATCGCGCAGGAGCCGGCGCGCAACCTGCTGCAAGGACGCTTCCTGCTGGCGTTCGGCGGCGGCTCCGCCCTGTGCTTCGCACTGGTGTTCCTGGCGGTCCGCGCCGCGTGGGGGCGCGGCCTCGCCAGCAGCACGATCCACGGCATGGCCGCGGCGATGACCAACACCGGCTTCGTGGCGCTGCCGATCCTGCATTCGATCTACGGCCAGCCCGCCGTCCTGCCAGCCGCCATCGCCACGGTGTTCGTGGCGGGGGTGATGTTCCCGGCGGCCGTGATCCTGCTGGAAAGCGGCGGGCGGGGCGGGCAGGGGGTGCGCCCGGCGGCCCTGGCGCGGCAGATCCTGCTCAACCCGATGGTGCTGTCCACCCTGCTCGGCCTGGCCGGGGCGGTCGCGGGCCTGCCGATCCCGGCCCCGGTCGCGGCCTATCTGACCATCTTCGCGGACGCGCTGACGCCCTGCGCGCTGTTCGCCATCGGGCTCGGCCTGTCGGTCGCGGGGCTGCGCGCGAACCTGCGGGCGTCGCTCATCCTCGCGGCCGTGAAGCTGGTGGTCATGCCGCTGATCGTCTACGGCCTGTGCCTGGCGACGGGCTTGAACCCGCTCTACACCATCGCCGCCGTGGTCTGCGCCGCCGTGCCGACCGCGAAGACGGTCTATATCCTGGCCGGCGAGTACAAGGTCGAGGAGCCGCTGGTCGCCGCCACGGTCTCGATCACGACGCTGCTGTCGGTCCCGACGCTGCTGATCTGGCTGACCGCCTTGCCGGGATCGGCGACGTGACCGGATCCGGCGGCGTCAGGGCGCGATCAGCCACTGGCCGTCGGTGTTCTTGCAGACGTTGAAGGCGTAGGGCGTCTGCCGGCCGGCGCGGCTGATCTGGAGCTTGATCTCGGCGCAGGGATAGCCGTCGCTCTCGAACAGGCGCGCCAGGGTGGTCTCGCCCGTCACGCCGTTCGAGGCGGTCCAGCCGTCGGACGTCCCGACTTTCTGCTGGGCGAGCAGGCGCCCCACTGAGCCGCGCACCGTGGCCATGTCCTCGGCCGTCAGCTTGGCGCCGCTGCGGGTGAGCATGAACAGGAGCTGGGCTTGGGCCGGCATGGCCAATGTGGCGGTGAGGGCGGCGGCAATGGCGCAGAGACGGAACGACATCGACGATCTCCCATCCAATATTCGGCGCAGCGACGGCGCTTCCAGCGGGGGCGGCCGGCTATGCGAGGCACGATAACGCGCCTGGAGCGGGAGTGTCGCTCATAAACGCGCCGGTGCGGCGGCCGCCGGTCCGGAGGTCGGCGATGCTTCTGCCGCCAATGCGCGGGCGGTAAAGGCGCGGTGCCTTTCCCGCAGGCGGTGCTCGACCTCCGGCTCCAGGCCCCAGCCGGGCAGGCCGGCGATCGGGCGCAGCGCCGCCCATAGATCCCAGAGGGGCAGGGCGGCCGTGTCGATCGCGGAGATGGCGAGATAGTGGCGGGTGAGGGCGGCCATGGCGTTTTCGCCGAGAGCGATGAACAGCTCCAGCCGGGCATTGGCCAGGTCGGCCAGCGGGTCGCCGATGGCGG
This sequence comes from Mycobacterium sp. KBS0706, assembly GCF_005938675.2. GTDB lineage: Bacteria > Pseudomonadota > Alphaproteobacteria > DSM-16000 > Inquilinaceae > Inquilinus. Next base: position 37,481 of record NZ_VCCH02000052.1, on the reverse strand, counting down.
CGTCCTCCCAGTCGACCATCGCCTGCAGCCGGCCGCCGCGCCACAGCAGGTTGCCGGGCCAGACATCGCCATGCAGCAGCACCGGCGGGTTGCGGCGGGGCGGGGGCCAGGAGGCGGCCAGGGCGGTGCGCAGGCGGGATTCGGCCAAGCTCTCATCCAGCTCGGGCCTCGGCTGGGCGATCAGCGCCGCCGCCTGCTCTTCCTGCAGCGGCAGGAACGGCACCTCGGACGCCGGCACGCGGTGGATCGCGGCCAGCGCCCCGGCCAGCTGGCGCATATGGTCGTCGAGGTCGGCCGGCACGTCCTCGGTGTCGCCGTCGACGAAGCTCTGCAGCAGGAAGGGCGTGGGCAGGATCGTGCCGCTCTCGTCCAGATACAGCGGCAGGGGCGCGGGCACGCCGGCCGCCTGCAGCAGCTGCAGCAGCCGAAACTCATGCGCCGCGATGTCCGGGTCGCGCGCCAGGTCGGCGGCGCCGTGCCGGCGCAGCACCAGGGTCTCGGCCCGTCCGTCCGGATGCACGACCTCCAGCGCCGTCACCTCGGCCGAGACACCGCCGGCCAGGGGGCGCGCGGCGCGCAGGCGGGCGCCGGGAAGGACGTGCTGCAGCAGCCGCGCGAGGGGACCCTCCATCCCGCCTACCGGCCCAGCGCGATGGCCGAGCCGGTGAAGGGCACCACGAGGTAGAAGCCCGCCGGCGTCGGCAGGATCGGCGCGCCCGCGGCGGTGCCGAACTGGGTGACGCCGCGGCCGAGATGCTCGGCGACGTCGTGGCGGCTGCCGGCGAAGTCGAAGGGCCGGCTGTCGACCAGGCGGGCGGAGAACACGTTGGTGCCGACCAGCGCAGTCGATTTCGAGCCGTCGGGCTGGGTGACCGTGGTGCCGACCACCAGGCTGGCGCGGCGGAAGGTGGCGATGCAGTCGCCCCGGGCGAAGGAGGCCGGGTCGTCGAAGGTCCCTTCCGGCCGGCGCTGCAGGTAGATCGAGAACTCGCCGACCGGATCAATCCCGAGCTGCAGCCCGCCATTGCCAACGCCATGCGCCTGGAACGGGCGGGCGGCGAAGGTGAAATGGGCGGTCGTCTCACCGCGCTTGCCGTCGAACAGCGGCACGTCGAGGAAGGGCAGGTGCAGGAAATAGCCGTAATCCGCCACCGGGCCGTCCTGCTCGGCCTGGTAGAAGCGGCCGGTGACGTACCAGGCGAGCTCGGCGGGAAGCAGGGCGGTCATACGGCGGTCCTTCGTCGGGGGACGGGGATCATGGCGTCGGAGACCTCGTGCTTACCGGATGTCCCGCTTGCGGTCCACGACCGCCCCGCCCCCGGCATCATCCGGCTGCCGGGCTGCCGGCCAACTCGATCCCCGCCGACGTCAGTTCCTGGTCGGGACCGACGCGGTGCAGCCGTCCTGCGGCGACGAGCGCGTCGACGAAGCACCGCTCGGCCGAGAACGGGTGGCAATCCGAGCCCTGGTGGGAGAATCCGGCGAGAGCCACGGCATGATCCGGAAACCACTGCAGGGCCGCGGCGATCACGACCGCGCCGCTGCTCGGCACGATATAGGGGGGCGGGTCGAAGGCGGCGAGCTGCGCGTCGACATGCTCGTGGATCGACCGGGCGAGGATCCGGTGCAGCTTGCCGGTGTCGGCGGCGAAGGCGGCGAACCCGTCGGTGTGGTCGTCGCAGAAATCGTGCAGGTCGGGACGGCGTGCCGACAGCGGGCCGCGCATCTCGGCGAATTTCTGCGGATCGCGGACGGACCAGATCTCGGAGGCAACGCGGATTGCGGGATGCCGGCGCCAGGATTGGCTGGACAGCATGGCCGGGCCCGGCCTGCCGGTGTTGCAGACCGCGACCACATCGGTGCGGCCTCGCGCTTCCGGGAAGGAGCGGCAGTCGTTGAAGCGGATGACATAGGCCGCCGTGGCAATTCTTGCGGCGGCGTGGGCGCCGACCGGCCCGTTGCCGACGATCATGACGGTCTGTTGCAACGCGGGCCCTCCCGATCTGGCGAGAGCCGTCTGCGCGCCCCGCCGCCGTGCAGCCGCTTGGCGTAGGCGTCGACCACCCGCGATCTCCGGATCGGCATCTGCGTTCAGGACAGTTCTTCTGCAAAATGCCAAGTCGGAGCGGCGGGTAGCAGCAAAGTCATTCCGATTCGACAGTTAGTCAAAGAATTTATTTTTATGAAAAACAGGTATTTTCAATACTAAAACACGATATCAATTTAGAAATTCAGATGATGAAAAGAGGTTTGATTTTACCTAAAATCGCAGAGCCGATCTGGGAGCTGAATTCAGCGAGAGATGCGGCAGTGAAGAAGGCGGCCCATGGCGACATGGGGCATGGCCTCGGTCATGGGCTGGTCGTGTCAAAGCTGATCGATACCATGCGCCGGGGCGGGGGCGCGCTATGATGCCGGAACGGGTGCCGGGTCTCGATGGCGCCGATCGATCCTTCGATCCCCTGGGGGAGCCATGCCGGACCGGATCGTTGTCCTCGCCGATATTCACGGCGTCCTGCCCGCCCTCGACGCAGTGCTGGCCGAGCCCGAGGTGGCGGGCGCCGAGCGCATCGTCATCCTCGGCGACGCGGCGGCGGGGCCGCATCCCTGCGAGGTGCTCGACCGGCTGCTCGCCCTCGGCGACCGCGCCGCCTGGATTCGCGGCAATGCCGACCGCGAGCTGGTCGAATACCGGCGCGGCAAGCCGGCGGCGACCCCCGGATTGATCGGGGCCTGGGCCGCCGGGCAGCTGAGCGACCGCCACCTCGATTGGCTGTCGCGGCTGCCGCTCTCGCTGTCCCTGCCGGTCGCCGGCCTCGGCCGCGTGCATTTCTGCCACGCCACCCCGCGCCGCGACGACGAGATGGTCCTGGTCGACTCCGGCTTCGACCGCTGGGCGGAGGTCTTCGACGGGCTGGGCGCCGAGGTCGGGACGGTGGTGTGCGGCCACACCCATATGCCGTTCCTGCGCCTGGTGAACGGCCGCCTGGTGGTCAATCCCGGCAGCATCGGCATGCCCTATGGCCGGCCGGGCGCGCATTGGGCCCTGCTCGACCGCGGCGTGCACCTCCGGCGCACGAATCTCGACCTCGACGCGGCCTGCGCCGCGACGGTGGCGCGGTCCGGTTACCCGGACGTCGCCGCCTGGGCCGATTGCTACGTCCGGGCCAGGGTGGGCGATCGGGAGGCGGTGGAGACGTTCCGGCCGAAAGTGGAGGCGTAGTCAGGATTGCTGGGCGTTATCGGGCGGCCAAGGTGAAGTGGGCGGTGCCTTCGCCGCGCGGCCGGGGATCAGCGGCACGTCGAGGAAGGGCAGGTGCAGGAAATAGCCGTAATCCGCCACCGGGCCGTCCGGCTCGGCCTGTTAGAAGCGGCCGGTGACATACCAGACGAGCTCGGCGGGGAGGAGGGTGGGTATGGGGGTGATCCTTGGCGAGGCGCAAAATCTGGGAATTATAACTCGAACGTGGTGGGAGATCCCGAGGAGCGTCTGTGCACGACTATGATTGTGCCGGCACTCTCATGTCCCCGACAATCCAAGGCGCGGGACCGGTGCTGACTCAAGATGCTGTCCAGTGGTTTGAGAAGCCGCTTGGCGCTAGTCCAATATGGAGTTACAGATTCGTGACCTCATAAGCGAGGCGTGAGATTCTTTAGCCGAAGGGTGGTGCGAAGCTAAAATATGATGAAGGGAGTATGGTGGTCAAGAATAGACAGGATTCTAGGTTTGGATTCAACCTGAATGGAAGAGAGGTCTTCGTTGCCGTGATGTTAAAATAAATATGTATAAACGTTTGATAATCTGAGGTGATAGGATGTTCAAATTATCTCAACGAACATATCAGAGACTGCGTACAGAACATGCAGAACGTCGTCGACCCATCGCTTTCTGGATAGGAGCAGGCTTTAGTGCTCCCGCTGGATTGCCTACATGGCAAAAACTCAAAGATGATCTTATTGGTGAGGCTCTCGACTCATTATCCGGTCTCGAAAAAGACGAAACTGAACTGAAAGAAAGAAAACTTGAAGAAATAAAATTAAACCAAAACTATTGGAGTTCCTTTGAAACCATCAAGAACATCATTGGTAGAACAAATTTTGTTGCCAGTATAAGAGAAAAAATAGGCGATGTCGAGAAAATACAAATACCAGAACTGTATAACGATGTATGGAGATTGCCGGGAGTTGGAGCGGTTTTGACGTTGAACCTAGATGGATTTGTCGATGGATCCCATAGAATTATTAGACCACAAGAACGACCGGCGAGTTTTAGTGGAAGAGACGCTCCCTCCTATGCACACGTTGTAGGCGCAAGAAGGCCGTTTATAGCAAATCTTCATGGCATAATTGATGATCAAACGTCTTGGATTTTTACTCAGTCGGATGTCGAAAAATTGTTTTCAAGCGAGTCATATAGAAATTTTCTTAGCATAGTATTTGGAAATATGACTGTAGTATTTGCTGGTATATCCGCGGAGGATGGTGCTGCCGGAGGCACTTTAGCTCGCCTACTGAGCTGGGGCTGGATCTCGGAGCGCACTATTGGATTACAGATCGATCTGGTGCTGGGGAGTGGGCCGACAAAGCTGGCGTGCAGATAATCAGCTACACTCCTATTAAAGAGGGGCAAGAATCTCTTCGTCATATCCCTCCATTGCGTGAGTTATTTGGAGATATAATAAATTTCACCTCTCACGACACCCCTGCTGCGACCATTGTTCCAGATGTTGATAGGGTTGAGAGTTTGCCGAGCTCTCGAGAGCTTCGAATGCTTGATGACGACGATCTTAGAAAAAAGTTATCTGGATTTGCGAAAAAGATACTGGAAGAAACCTCTTCTAATACTTCTGATCCATCTTACATGAGTTTTCTTTCTACCTATTCATCCAATGTGCACCAAGCCTGGCATATTACGCCGGATGAGCCACAAAACATATTCTACGGATACAGGGTTGTTGGAAAAGTCCATGGATCACCTTTTTCCACTATATGGGAGCTTTCGGACAATGAGGGTAGAAAACTCGCACTAAAAATTCTACTTATAGAGAATCTTAAATCTGGCCCATAGATTGAGAGTTTCCGCCGAGGGGTTCAGTCTCTGCATTATCTGACAAATGCTGACGTTCCCGGAACGGCCCATCTCGTAGAAGCATTTGAGATACCTACTTCGATGATCATGGAGTATGTTGAGGGCGCAAGTTTAAATGACGTAGTTCCTGCATCAATGCTGGAGCCGTGGCCGGGTCTCATTTATGTTATGTCGAATGTTTGTAGTCATTTGATATATAGTCACAATCTGCCGCAAGGTGTAATGCATCGAGACGTACGGCCATCTAGCATCATGATTCCCAATATATTTTCATATTTGGAAGAAAATATTTTAAATCATACAGATCGATTTGAAGTTATTCTTTTGAATTATGATATGTCTTGGCATGCAAACGCGAAAGGACAGTCGATATCTGGAAACATAGAGGAAGCGGGATACTACGCCCCGGAGCAATTAAAGGGAGATGGAGATGCGGCTAGGACGACATTGGTGGATTCTTACGGCGTTGGAATGTCACTGTTCTATGCGTTTGCACGCGTCCCACCGCCAACAGGAGGTAGCGCGGCAAAAGAATGGGAAGAAATGTTGGAGACCAAGATACGGAATGAACCCGGCTTGCAGTGGCGATCTCTTCCGGAACGTCTTAGGCGGTTGATTCGGCAAGCCACGTGTCCGAATCAAAAGGATCGTTTAAATATGACACAGATAAAGGCAGAGCTGGATCTTCTGGCTGCAGCTGTTGAGGGGGCCTATGAAAAGCTACCGGTCGATTATTGGGCTGAGGAGATCCTTAGTCGTTCTGAAGAATACAAATACGAGGTTGCGATAAATGGATATGAATTTTCCAGATCTGCTAAACTTGGTCGGGTTGTTTCTGTCGTAGGAGATATAAAATCCAATTCGGTTTCGGTCGTATTTAAAAACCAAGCGACCGGAATTGAAAATAGAACGGGAATAGACAAATTGTGGTCAGCAAAACTCAAAAGCGCAAAAGACATATTGGCTTCTCATGGATGGGAGCCAGAAGATGATAGTAGATATAGAAGCATGGAGATTCTACTCAAAGCAAGTATTTCGGTTACAGATATAAGGAAAAATCTGGACAAAGTTGTTTCTGGTCTGAAAAAAGGACTGAATCAGGTGAAATTAGACTGAGAGCTACAATTTCTTTGCCGAATGACGAGGGTGCTTTTCCTCACACCCCCGTCTGCGCCGACAGCAGCACCACCGCCCGGCCCTGCAGCGCAAAAGTCTTCCCCGCCGGCAGATGCCCCTTCGGCGCCGCCTCCGGCTCGGCCGTGTCGATCAGCGCGGTCCAGAAGGCGCCGTCCGGGACCTCCGGCAGCAGGAAGGGCACCGGCTCGTGGTGGGCGTTCAGCAGGAGCAGCAGCGTCGCCTCGGAGCCGCGGCGGCGGATGCCGGTCGGCTGGGCGCGGCCGTCGATCAGCATGCCCAGGCAGCGGGTCTGCGGGTTGGTCCAGTCGCCGTTCTCCATCTCCTGCCCGTCCGGGCGCAGCCAGGCCACGTCCTTGACGTCCAGCTCCTCGTTGTAGAGGCCGGTCAGGAAGCGGGTGCGGCGCAGCACCGGGAAGCGCTGGCGCAGCCCGATCAGCCGGCGGGTGAACTGGGTCAGCCGGCGGCCGTCCTCGCCGATCGCCGCCCAATCCACCCAGCCGATCTCGTTGTCCTGGCAATAGGCGTTGTTGTTGCCCCGCTGGGTGCGGCCGAACTCGTCGCCGCCCAGCACCATCGGCGTGCCCTGGGACAAGAGCAGCGTGGCCAGCAGGTTGCGCTTCTGCCGCTCGCGCAGGGCGCGGATGGCCGGGTCGTCGGTCGGGCCCTCGGCGCCGTGGTTCCAGGACAGGTTGTCGGAATGGCCGTCGCGGTTGTCCTCGCCATTCGCCTCATTGTGCCGGTCGTTGTAGGAGACGAGGTCGTTCAGCGTGAAGCCGTCATGGGCGGTGACGAAGTTGACGCTGGCCCAGGGCCGGCGGCCGCGGCGGTTGAACAGGTCGCCCGAGGCGGCGAGGCGGGAGGCGAGGTCGGCCACCTTGCCCTCGTCGCCCTTCCAGAAGGCGCGGGCGGTGTTGCGGAAGCGGTCGTTCCACTCGGCCCAGCCGGGCGGGAAGCCGCCGACCTGGTAGCCGCCGGGGCCGAGGTCCCAGGGCTCGGCGACCAGCGTCACGCTTTCCAGCACCGGGTCCTGGCGGCAGCTGTCGAGGAAGCCGCCGCCCTCGTCGAAGCCGTGCGCCTCGCGGCCGAGGATGGTGGCGAGGTCGAAGCGGAAGCCGTCGACCCCCATCTCGGTGACCCAGTAGCGCAGGCTGTCGGTCACCATCTGCAGCACCCGCTGGTGGCTGAGATTCAGCGTGTTGCCGGTGCCGGTGTCGTTGATGTAGTAGCGCTTGTCCTCCGCCAGCCGGTAGTAGTTGGCGTTGTCGATGCCCTTGAGCGAGAGGGTGGGGCCGCGCTCATTGCCCTCGGCCGTGTGGTTGTAGACGACGTCGAGGATGACCTCGAGCCCGGCATCGTGCAGCCGCGCCACCATCTCCTTGAACTCGGCGGTCTCGCCGGTGGCGGAATAGGCGGGGTGCGGCGCGAAGAAGCCGATGGTGTTGTAGCCCCAGAAGTTGCTCAGGCCCCGCTCCAGCAGGTGCCGGTCCTGGACGAAGGCGTGCACCGGCATCAGCTCGACCGTGGTGGCGCCGAGGCTCTTCAGATGGCCGACCACCTCGGGGTGGCCGAGCCCGGCGAAGGTGCCGCGCTGGCGCCGCGGCACCGCCGGGTGGCGCATGGTGTAGCCGCGGACATGCAGCTCGTAGACCACGCTGCGGTCCCAGCCGATGGCCGGAGGGCGCGAGCGGCCCCAGGTGAAGGCGGGATCCACCACCCGGCATTTCGGCATGAAGGGGGCGCTGTCGCGGCTGTCGAAAGACAGGTCCTCCTCCGGCGCGCCGATGGTGTAGCCGAACAGCGCGTCGTCCCAGCTCAGCTGCCCGACCAGCCGCTTGGCATAGGGGTCGAGCAGCAGCTTGTTCGGGTTGAAGCGGTGGCCGGCGGCCGGCTCGTAGGGGCCGTGCACGCGATAGCCGTAGATCGTGCCGGGGCGGGCGTCGGGCAGGTAGCCGTGCCAGACCTCGTCGGTGTATTCCGGCAGCTCGACCCGGGCGAGCTCGCGCTTGCCCTCGTCGTCGAACAGGCACAGCTCGACCTTGGTGGCGTTGGCCGAGAACAGGGCGAAGTTCACACCCAGCCCGTCCCAGGTGGCGCCGAGCGGGAAGGGCTGACCCTCCAGCACCCGGATGGCCGCCGGCCTTACCCGCTTCATCCGTTCTTTCCCCTCCGGCCGGCTCTGTCTTCGCCCGCCTCTCTGCAAGGCACCGTCCGCACTCCCCCTCACCCTCCCGCCGCCTTCGGCGTCGGGCCCCCCCTCTCCCCGAGGAGAGGGAATTCACCTCTCCTCGGGGAGAGGTCGAAATCGCGTCAGCGATTTCGGGTGAGGGGGTGGCTCCGGCCCATCCGTAACGTCGCGGTTATCGGCTTGTTCCTCAGGTTCGGCCCCGCCGCCCCTCACAGCGCCTCGCGCCAGCGGGCCCGCCACAGCCGGTAATCCGCCCCGTATTCGCACGCCGGGCTGGTCTCGTTGCCGAAGCGGTCGCGGAAGGGGTTGAGCACGCGGTGGCCGCGCCAGTCGAACACGTCGGTGGCCGCCGAGGGTCCCAACGCCTCGGCCAGCGCATCGTTCCGCAGGCCGCGCAACAGGGCGAAGGCGTCGACCGGGCGCAGGCCGAGCCATTCGTCGAGATCGGTCGGGTACAGGCACAGCCGGCGCCGCTTGCGCCAATGGCCGAGCACGTCCCAGACCACCGGCGCTGTCTCCTCGTCATCCTCCGGCGGGTGGGCGACGGCGCGGATGTCGACGCGCTCGGCGAAGCAGCCGGTCAGCTCGATCCGCTCCGGGCCGGTGGCGGCGACCCTCAGGCCCAGCCGCTCGAAATGCTCGCGCTGCGGCTCGTCGGGGGCGGCGGGGGTGCGGGGCAGCGGCAGGCCGGGCCCGCCCTGCGCGGCGGGGTTCGAGATCAGGCGAAGCATCCTATTCACCATCGCGACCTCCAAGTCGATGCAGGAACACCGGCAGCCGGCCGAAGACGGGGCCGAGATCGGCCCGGCTGTCCCCATTCCCTCGCTCTCCACCCCCACCATCGATTGCATCCGGCAGCGCCAGGGCCGTGCCGTCGAAGCCGGTCAGGCCGAGCGCCCCGTTCAGCTGGCCGGCCACCAGCCGCGGCACGGCGACGACCAGGTGCCGGTCGTCCAGCGACCGGCGCCACGCCACGACATGTGCCGCCGCCGGGCCCTGCACCGGCACCGGCGCGTAATCGCCGCGGGCGAACAGCGCCGGGTCGTCGCGGCGCAGGCGCAGCAGCCGCGCCGCCAGCCAGTGCTTGATCCGCCCGTCCGGCCAGGCCGCGGCCAGCTCCGCCGGATCGGCCTCGGCGATGTCGTCAAGCTGCCGCGCCAGCCGGTCCCACTCGACCGGGCGGCGGTTGTCCGGGTCGACCAGCGACAGGTCCCATTCCTCGGTGCCCTGGTACAGGTCGGGCACGCCGGGCAGGGTCATCTGCAGCGCCAGCTGGGCCAGGCCGTTGACGGCGCCGATGCGGGCGACGCGCTCGGCGAAGGGCGCGATTGCGGCCGGGAAGGGACCGGCCGGGTCCAGGGCGGCGCGGACGAAGCGCTCCAGCCCGGCCTCATAGGCCTGGTCCGGGTCGGTCCAGCTGGTCTCGTCCTTGCCCTCGCGCGCCGCCTTCAGCAGGTAGGCCGCGATCCGGTCGGCATAATCCTTGTCCGGGCCGCCGGCGGGCCAGGTGCCCAGCACGGTCTGGGTGAACAGGTGCTCGTGCCGGCGGCTCGGCACCGGGCGATCGGCGGTGCCGCCGCGATGCGGCGCCAGCAGGGCCGACCAGGCGGTGAGGCCGGACTGCCATTCCGGCGCCAGCTCGGTCAGCGCCGCGAGGCGGGCGCGGACATCGGCGCCGCGCTTGTGGTCATGGGTCGACAGCGCCGACAGGGCATCCGGCGCGTCGCGCCGACGGCGGGCGAAGACGGCGTGGACATCGTCCGGCTCGAGGCCGAAGCGCTCGGGCCAGCCGCCGACCTCGTTCAGCGAGGCGAGGGGCAGGTGGCGGTAGAAGGCCGCGTCCTCCACCGCCTTGGCCGCGACCGCGCCGGTCAGCTGCTGGAAGCGCTGCAGCACCAACGCGGCCTCGTCGCCCGGGATCCGACCGGTCAGGAGCGTCGCCACGAAATCCAGCGCCGGCCCGGGCGTGGCGTCGCGGGCCCGGGCGATCGCGGCGTCGAGGCCGAAGGTCGGGCCGTCGCGATAGCCGCGATAGGCGGACAGCTGCTCGATCACCGCGGCCAGGGCCTGGCGCAGCGCGGCGCGGGTCAGGTCGCGGTTCTCCCAGCCGGCATAGGCCAGCCGGTCGATGGCGTCGACCAGCGCCTCGAAGGGCGCGGCCAGGCTGCCCTCGATCACGGCGCGGCGGCAGCTTCGGATGGTGGCGGTCATGCTGCCCTGGTCGCCGGTGAAGCGGGCATGGGCGGCGCGGATCGGGCCGGCGGCGGCCGGATCGACCTGCAGCGCATGGATCGCGTTGGCGACCTCATAGCCGGTGGTGCCCTCGACCGGCCAGGCGGCGGGCAGGTCCTCGCCCTCGGCCAGGATCTTCTCGACCCAGAGGATGAAGGGCCCGGGCCGGACGGCGTCGACCGCCTGGCGCAGCCGGGCCAGATAGCCGGCCGGGTCGGCCAGCCCGTCGATATGGTCGATGCGCAGGCCCTGGACCTGGCCGGCGGCGATGGCGGCGAGGATGCGGCCATGGGTGGCGTCGAACACCGCCGGGTCCTCGACCCGCACCGCCACCAGGTCGTCGATGTCGAAGAAGCGGCGGTAGTTGATCTCGGCCGCCGCCACCCGCCAATGGGCCAGGCGGTAATGCTGCCGCTCCAGCACCGCATGCAGCGCGTCCGGCCCCAGGCTCTCGTCGATCGCCTCCACCGTGCCGGCGGCGACCGGCAGGGTGTGGCCGGGGATGGCGATGACGGGGCGGCCGGTGGCGGGATCGCGGGTCAGCCGGATGTCGCCGGCGCGCAGCGCCTCGCCATAGCGCCTGCCGAGGATCGGCAGCAGCACCCGGCCGGGATTGCCCGGCGCGTCCCAGTCGATGTCGAACACGGCGGCGCGCGGGCTGGCCCGGCCGTGCTCCAGCACGTCGCGCCACCAGGGATTGTCCAGGCTGGCCGCCATGTGGTTCGGCACGATGTCGAGGATCAGGCCCAGGCCGTGGGAGCGCAGCGCCGCGGCGAAGCGCTCGAAGCCGGCCTCGCCGCCGCGCTCCGGGTCGATCCGGGTCGGGTCGATGACGTCGTAGCCATGGGCCGAGCCCGGCCGGGCGGCCAGCAGCGGCGAGGCGTAGACATGGCTGATGCCGAGCCGGGCGAGATAGGGCAGGGCGGCGCAAGCGTCGTCCAGCGTGAAGCCGGCATGGAGCTGCAGCCGGGCGGTGGCGCGGGGCGGGTCGGCGACCATGGTCATGCCGGCGGCTCCAGCGCCGCGATCGTGCCCCAGCCCTTCACGCCTTCGGCCAAGGCGGCGGCGAGGCCGGAGGCGCTCTCGAACAGGATCTCGCCGGCCGGCACCTCCCAGGCTGGCCCTTTGTCAGGCGCCAGATGGGCGACGATGCGCAGCCAGCCGCCGCCCTTCAGCATCCAGGCGACGTCCAGCATCCGGCCGCGGCTGCGGTCGATGCCGGGGCCGATCCCGCGCGGCGCCAGCAGCGGCACCACCCGCCGCTGCCGGATGTCGAGCAGCCGCCGCACCAGATCGAGCCGGCGGGCGGCCTCGCTGTCGTCAGGCTGCTGCAGCACCGCAGACTCGTAGGTGGCGGGGTCGAGCGCGTCGGGCAGGGTCGCGTCGGCGAAGCTTGCGAACTGGGCGAACTCCTCGCGCCGGCCGCGACGCACCGCATCGGCCAGCTCGCCCTCGAAGTCGCAGAAGAACGGGAAGGGCTGGCGGCTGCCCCATTCCTCGCCCATGAACAGCATCGGGATCTGCGGCGCCAGCAGCAGCACCGCGGTCATCGCCTCGACCGCCGCCGGCTCGGCCAGGGCGGTCAGCCGGTCACCGAGGGCGCGGTTGCCGATCTGATCGTGGTTCTGCAGGAAGTTGACGAAGGCGGTCGGCGGCAGATGGGCGCTGGGCTGGCCGCGCGGGGCACGGCGCCGCTCCGACCAGTCGCCCTGGTAGACGAAGCCTTCGGCCAGGGCCCGGCCCAGCCGCGGCACCGGGGCGTCGGCATAGTCGGCGTAGTAGCCGTCATCCTCGCCGGTCAAAGCGACATGGGCGGCGTGGTGGACATCGTCGTTCCACTGCGCCTCGTAGCATCCCGCGGGGCAGGGCGTGCCGCGCAGCCGCCGCGCCTCGTTGCGGTCGTTCTCCAGCACCAGATGGATGTGGCGGTCGGGGAAGGTGGCGCGCACGGCGCCGGCGATCTCGGTCAGGATGTCGGGCCGGCTGTCGTCCCGGATCGCGTGCACGGCGTCGAGGCGCAGCCCGTCGAAGCGGAACTCCTCCAGCCAATACAGGGCGTTGTGGCGGAAGAAGGCGCGCACCTGCGGCCGGCGGAAGTCGATCGCCGGACCCCAGGGCGTGGGCCGGTCCGCGTCGAAGAAGGACTTCGCATAGAGCGGCAGGAAGTTCCCGGCCGGGCCGAAATGGTTGTAGACGACGTCCAGCAGCACCATCAGCCCGCGCCGATGCGCGGCGTCGACCAGGCGCTTGAGGTCGTCCGGCGTGCCGTAGATCGAGGCCGGGGCGAAGGGCAGCACCCCGTCATAGCCCCAGCCGCGCGCGCCGGGGAAATCGGCGACCGGCATCAGCTCGATGGCGGTGACGCCGAGCTTGGCGAGGTGGTCGAGCCGCCGTTCCACCGCGGCGAAGCCGCCCGGCCGGCCGATGGCGCCGCAATGCAGCTCATAGACCACCGCCTCGTGCCAGGGGCGGCCGCGCCAGTCGGTTTCCTGCCAGTCATAGGCGTTCGGATCCGTGACCAGGGACGGGCCGAAGGGGCCGCCGTCCTGGGCCCGTGACGCCGGGTCCGGCACCGCGGTGCCGTCGGCCAGGCGGTAGCGATAGGGCGTGCCCGCCGGCGCGCCCGCCACGATGCGGCCGAACCAGCCGTCGTCCAGGCGCTCCAGGGGCAGGGGCGCGCCGTCCTGGCCGAGCAGCAGGGTCACGGCCTCGGCATCCGGCGCCCACAGGCGGAAGCGGGTGCCGCCATCCGGGCGCAGCTCGGCGCCGAAGGGCATGGCATGGGTGGTGCGTTCCGGCTGCAGCGCCGGCGCGGCGCGGGCGGCGGCCGGCGGGGTCATCGCCGGCCCTCCGGCCGCAAGACCTGCATCCGCTCAGCCCCGCTTGGGTGCGCCATCAGCATCCAGCTCCTCCGCCCCTTCCGGAGCGCTCCCGGTGCCCGTGCCTTCGTCGGCCAGGATTTCAGCCTCGGCCTGCGTCCAGTGCTGCTGATGCCCGCCCTCGGGCCGGCCCAGAGCCTCCCAGATCCCATAGGCGCGGCGTCGGATCCGCTCGTCGCGATCGTCATTCATTCCACCACATCCTTCTTTAGTATTAGGGCCATTATGACCCATTCGTTCGGCCTCGCACTGCGATTCGCACCAGCAAATGTGAATGTTTTGTAAATTGGAATGATCTTTCCATTCCGTCGTATCGTGATACTCATGGGGCATTCGCGCACAAATTTATTGTCAGGCAAAAGAAATCGCTTCGCCTCAGGCCGAAGTATTTCTTCCTGTCTACGGCGACGCGCACCGAGGCGGCTGCGCCCGCTGGTCTTGGAAACTCGGCGAGGCTGCCGCGGCGGAAACGCGCCCACATCGGCCTCATCAGCGTCAATAGCGGCTGAGCGGTTCGGTTCCGGCCCGCTCGCAGATTTTTTCAAGCTGGGAAAATAGTCTTTCCAGTTCCGGAACGAATGCGGCATCATCATCCTCAGCGATGCCCGCTTGACGGGTGGACAAGGGAATTGGTAACGTTCCCACACAACCTGTCCAAGAGGCAGGGCGATGTTCCACCGGGGAGACGGCTTTGACCGGCAAGCGCCAGCCCACGATCATCGATGTCGCCCGCCTGTCCGGCGTGTCGAAGACGACGGTGGCGCGGGTGCTGTCCGGCGTCGGCGCGGTCCATGCCGAGACCCGCCGGCGGGTGGAGGAGGCGGTCCGGCAATCGGGCTACGAGCGCAACCACCTGGCCTTCGGCCTGCGCACCGGCCGCAGCCGGATGATGGGCCTGGTCATCCCCGACATCTCCAACCCGTTCTGGGCCGACCTCGCCCGCGGCGCCCAGGACCGGGCGGAGGCGGAGAAGCGGTCGCTGCTGATCTTCAGCTCCGACTGGGATGCGGAGCGTGAGCGCCGCCACCTGCAGGCGCTGCGCCAGGCCCGGGTCGACGGCATCATCCTCAATCCGGCGACCGACGACCGCGGCCTGTTGCGCCAGACCGAGGCGCCGGTGGTGGTGATCGGCTCCTCGGGCGAGCGCTTCCCCGAATTCTCCAGCGTGCGCAGCGACGTCGCCCAGGGCGTGCGCTTGGCGCTCGACTACCTGATCGCCGCCGGGCACCGCCATATCGGCCTGATCAACGGCCGCGACCGGCGCGTCGCCCGCACCCGCTTCGTCACCGAGGCGCAGGCGCATTGGCAGCGCCACGGCTTCGACCCCGCGTCGCTGCCGATGGACGAGGGCGACTACACCGCGGATTCCGGCCAGGCGGCGACGCATCGGCTGATCGAGCGGGAAGGGGGCCGGATGACAGCGATCTTCGCCGCCAACGACCTGATGGCGGTCGGCGCCATCCTGGCCGCCCGCGCCGCCGGCCGGTCCTGCCCGCGCGACATCTCGATCATGGGCATGGACGGGGTCGAGGCCGGCAGCTTCACCGATCCCGGCCTGACCACGGTCGACAAGCCGCGCTACGACATGGGCGTCCACGCGATGCGCCAGCTGCAGGCCGAAATCGACGGCGCCGGCGAGATCGTCCACACGGTGCTGCCCTGCCGGGTGGTCGAGCGCGCCTCGGTCGCCGCCCCGCCGCCTGCCTTGCGCAACCTCCGCAAGAAGTCCGCCTGACGTGACCGGCCTCGATCAAAGCTCTCCGGGCCTGACGCAGGCCGTCTCTGGGAACGTTCCCAAAGCCCGCCGGTCCGGTCTTCGGCGCGCCTGGCACTGGCGCGGCTACTACCTGATGCTGCTGCCGGGCCTGCTGTACTTCGTGGTCTTCCACTACCTGCCGATGTGGCAGGCCAAGCTGGCGTTCCAGGACTACCGCATCATCGGCCCCAGCATCTGGGTCGGGCTGAAGCATTTCCGGGCGCTGTTCGAGAGCCCGGTGTTCTACCAGGTGCTGTGGAACACGGTGCTGATCAGCGCCATGAAGCTGGTGATCCTGTTCCCGGTGCCGGTGATCGTGGCGCTGCTGGTCAACGAGGTGCAGGGCAGCCGCTACCGCCGCTTCGTGCAGTCGGCGATCTACCTGCCGCATTTCCTGTCCTGGATCGTCATTGCCGGCGTGTTCATCGCCGTGCTGTCGCCGACCGACGGCACGGTCAACGACATCCTCGGCCTGGTCGGCATCGCGCCGGTGCCGTTCATGACCTCGGAGGGCTCGATCCTCTGGGTCCTGGTCTTCTCCGAGATGTGGCGCAGCGCCGGCTGGGATTCGCTGCTGTTCCTTGCCGCCGTGATGGCGATCGACCCGCAGCTCTACGACGCCGCGACGATCGACGGCGCCGGCCGCTGGCGCAAGATCTGGCACGTCACCCTGCCGGCGCTGGTGCCGACCATGGCGACGGTGTTCATCCTCAATCTCGGCGCCTTCATGAGCGCCGGCTTCGACCAGGTGTTCAACTTCTCCAACGATGCGATCCGCGACCGGATCGACATCCTCGACACCTATGTCTACCGCATGGGTTTGGTGGGCGGCGAATACGCCTATGCCACCGCCGCCGGGCTGTTCAAGGGCGTGATCGGCATGGCCATGATCCTGGTCGCCCATTTCGTCGCCAAGCGCGTCACCGGCAAGGGGGTGTGGTGATGGCCGCCTCCCAGATCCGCAAGACGCCTTTCGAGCGCATCGAATACGCCATCATCTGCTCGACCCTGCTGCTGATGGTGGTGGTGACGGTCCAGCCGATCCTGAACCTGCTGGCCGTGTCGCTGTCCGACAGCGCCGAGGTGCCGGGGATGAGCGGCCTGGCGGTGCTGCCGCACGGCTTCTCGCTCGATGTCTGGCGGGTGCTGCTGACCCATCCGCAGGTGCTGCGCGGCCTGGCCAACAGCCTGCTGATCACCATCGCCGGCACGGTGATCAACGTCGTCGCCACCACGCTGATGGCGTGGGCCCTGTCGCGCGAGGGGCTGCCGGGGCGGCGGGCGATCCTGATCTTCATCCTGGTCACCGTGGTATTCGAGCCCGGGGTGGTGCCGGACTATCTGGTGATGAAGCAGCTCGGCCTGCTCAACTCCTACTGGTCGGTGATCCTCTATCGCGGCGTCTTCGCCTGGTACCTGATCGTGCTGATCCGCTTCTTCGAGGAGATCCCGAAGGAGCTGTTGGAGGCGGCCGAGATCGAAGGCGCCTCGCCGCTGCAGACCCTGTGGCATGTGGTGGCGCCGCTGGCGCTGCCGGCGATCGCGACCATCACCCTGTTCTACACCGTGCTGCACTGGAACGAGTATTTCCGGGCGATGATCTACCTGAGCGACACCGGCAAATGGCCGCTGCAGGTGGTGCTGCGCCAGTTCGTGGTCGAGGGCGACAAGTCGCTGATGGTCGGGTTGGACGCCATGAACAAATACACCGGCGGCAGCCAGATCGACCTCAGGGCGCTGAAGGCCGGGATGATCATCCTGACCTTGATCCCGGTGCTGGCGATCTATCCGCTGATCCTGAAGTTCTTCACCAAAGGCACGATGAGCGGGGCGGTCAAGGGATGACCCGCGCATCGGCCGACAAAACAGAGAGACATGGGAGAGACGCAATGAACAAGATGCTGCTGGGTTCCGCGCTGGCCCTGGTGTTCGCGGCGGCGATGGTTTCGTCGGCGCAGGCCGCCGACCCGGTGACCCTCCGCGTCGTCAGCAAGGACTTCACCAAGGCGAACCCGGACGACGTCAAGCTGGTGGCGGCGATCGAGGCCGGCATGGCCGCCAAGGGCCATCCGATCAAGATCGACCTGGTCGACGTGCCGCCCGGCGGCTATGCCGATAAGCTGTCGCTGATGCTGCTGTCGGGCGACATCCCGGACCTGATCTATTTCCAGGGCGGCGACCAGAAGATCGTCGAGCAGGGCCTGCTCGAGGACTGGCGGCCCTGGCTGGACAAGGCGCCGAACCTGAAGAACGCATTGTGGGCGCACAACAAGCCGCGGCTCGAGAACTACCCCTATCTGATCTACCCGTTCCCGGTGCGGGCCAAGGTCGGGGTGATGCGCCAGGACTGGCTGGAGAAGACCGGCCTGCCGGCCCCGCAGACGCTGGACGACTGGGAGGCCCTGTTCCGCAAGATCGCGGACGGCGATCTCGACGGCAACGGCAAGAAGGACACCTACGGCATCACGGTGGCCACCATCCCGCCGGCCGGCGCCACCGACGAGCTGGACGAGATCTTCAACCAGGCCTTCGGCGTCAGCGCCACCTGGCTGAAGGATGCCTCCGGCCAGTGGATCCATTCCCGCGTCTCGCCGCAGGAGCGCGACAAGGTCGCCTATTACCGCAAGCTGTTCGCGGAAGGCCTGCTGGACCCCGACTTCATCACCACCAAGTGGGACACGCGTGAGGACAAGTTCTACTCCGGCCGGGTCGGCGTGATCCTCGGCGTGGTCGGCGTCAACATGGACATCTACCAGGGCAAGATGCGCCAGGTGCATCCGGGCACGACCCTGGTGCCGCTGGACCCGCCGAAGGGCCCGGGCGGGCAGGGGCTGCGCGCCGTCGACGTCAGCCGCGAGAGCCGCGGCTTCGCCATGTCCGCCATCTCCGAGCACAAGGAGGATGTGGTCGCCCTGATGGACTTCATGGCCAGCCCCGAGGGCCAGCAGATCGACCGCATGGGCTTCGAGGGCGAGGAGTGGGTGAAGGACGGCGGCACCGTCAAGACCACCGACAAGATGGCGACCTGGTATCCGCGCTTCGTCATCGACCAGCCGGACGCCTGGACGCCGCCGGTGCCGCTGCTGTCCGAGCAGGCCCAGAAGTCGATCGCGCTGGCGCAGAAATACTATGCGCCGGACGACGCCTTCGTCTTCCCGAGCGAGTACACGGCCCGGCTGGACGCGGCGGAGAACGTCTATCGCAGCTATGTCTGGAAGTTCATCTCCGGCGAGCTGCCGATCGACAAGTGGGACGAGTATGTCGCCGAGTGGAATGCCAAGGGCGGCGCCGAGATCACCGAATATGCGAGGACCAAGCTGAATGGAACCAACTGACGCCGGGTCCTCGCTGCAGGGCCGGATCCGGGGCATGCTGCATGGCGTCGCGTTCGGCGACGCCATGGGCGCCACGATCGAGAAGCTGTCCGCGGCCGAGATCCGGCAGCGCTACGGCCGGGTCACCTCGCTGGATGTCGACTGGCACCGCAAGGACGCGCCGGAGACGGCGCGCGGCGGCCGGATCCGCGGCCACGGCATCATCACCGACGACACGCTGATGACGTTGTGCCTGATGGCGGTCTACGAGGAGGCGGGCCGCCATCTCGACGCCTGGGACATGGCCGGCGGCATGGTCCGCCAGATCGCCTGGACGCCGCGCTGGATCCCCGAGATGCAGCGCGAGACCATGCTGATCGAGCGGCTGTTCTACCCGGAGAAGTGGATCTTCCAGCGCCACCAGCTGACCAGCTGCGACCCGCGCGAGGGCGGCATCGGCAACATGGTCAATTGCGGCGCCGCCATGTACATCGCCCCGGTCGGGGCGGTGAACGCCTGCGACCCGAAGGCGGCCTATGACGAGGCCGTCGACCTCGCCGCCGGCCACCAGCACAGCTACGGGCTGGAGGCGGCGGGGGTGATGGCCGCCTGCGTCGCCGCCGCCATGGTGCCCGGCACCACCGTTGAAACGGTTGTCGATACGGCGATCGATCTCGCCAAGGACGGCACCCGCGCCGCGATCGCCGACATCGCCGAGGTGGCGCGGCAGCTCCGGCCTCACCGCGCCGACCATGCAAGGGTGACGGCGGAGTTCCAGTCGATCATCGGCCGCTACTCCAGCATGGGCGACGACGTCCACCGCCGGATGGAGAAGGCCGGGCTGCCGACGCATGACTACACCCCGTCGCGCCTGCGGACGATCGAGGAGCTGCCGCTGGCGCTGGGCTTCTGCCTGATCCATGACGGCGATTTCCGCGCGGCGGTGGTCGACGGCGTCAATTCCGGCCGCGACACCGATTCCATCGGCTGCATGGCCGGCGCCATCCTCGGCGCGATGCATGGCGAGGCGGTGATCGACCCGGCCGACCGTGACCTGCTGGACCGCGCCAACCGCTTCGACCTGGCCGCCGAGGCCGACCGCTTCCACCAGGCCGCCGCCGCCATCCTGGCCGCCGATCTCGACCGCACCCGCCGCCGCGACGCCCAGCGCCTGGCGCTGACCGCCGACCCCGCCCAGCCCGCCCGCGCCGCCGCCGGCCGCTGACCCGCCCGAAGACCAAGGCCCCGGAATGCCCATCCCTGCTGACACCCTCGACCGCATCTATGCCGGCTTCCTCGGCAAGGCCATCGGCGTGCGCCTCGGCGCCCCGGTCGAGCCGACGATCTGGACCTGGGACCGGATCGACAAGACCTATGGCGAGATCACCGGCTATCTGCGCGACTTCAAGAATTTCGCCGCCGACGACGACACCAACGGGCCGGTCTATTTCATCCGGGCACTGCGCGATTTCGGGCTGGACCCGTCGCCGCAGGATGTCGGCCGCACCTGGCTGAATTATGCCGCCGAGCTGCACGGCATGTTCTGGTGGGGCGGCTACGGCATCTCGACCGAGCACACCGCCTTCGCCAATCTCCAATCCGGCGTCCCGGCGCCGGACTCCGGCTCGATCGCCCGCAACGGCGCGGTGATCGCCGAGCAGATCGGCGGCCAGATCTTCGTCGATTCCTGGGGCTGGGTGTGCCCGGGCGATCCGGCCCGCGCCGCCGAGCTGGCCGCCCGCGCCGCCAGCGTCTCGCATGACGGCAACGGCCTGCACGGCGCCCGCTTCGTCGCCGCCGCCATCGCCAAGGCCTTCGTCGCCGAGACTATCGAGGAGGTGGTGGAGGCGGGCCTGGCCGCCATCCCGGCCGGCAGCGAATACGCCCGCGTCGCCCATGCGGTGCAGGCCCAGCACCGGGTGAAGCCGAAGGACTGGCGCGCCTGCCGGCGGATGCTGGAGAGCGAGTTCGGCTATGACCGCTATCCCGGTGTCTGCCACATCATCCCGAATGCCGGCCTCTTGATCCTGTCCCTGCTGTACGGCCAGGGCGACCTGTCGCGCACGGTCGAGATCGCGACGATGGGCGGCTGGGACACCGACTGCAACGCCGGCAATGCCGGGGCCATCGTCGGCACCCTGGCCGGCATCGCCGGGGTGGCGGCGCATTACCGCAAGCCGATCAATGACGGCATCGTCGCCTCCGGCATCACCGGGTCGCTCAACATCGTCGACATTCCCAGCTTCTGCCGCGAGCTGGCGGTGCTGGCCCATCGCCTGGCGGGAGAGGAGCCGCCGGCGGACTGGGCGGCGGATATGGAGCGGCGCGGCCTGCGCTTCGACTTCGACCTGCCGGGATCGACCCACGGCTTCCGCACCGAGCCCGACAACCGCATCGCCCTGTCCTGGTCGGACGAATGCAAGGCCACCGGCCGCGGCGCGCTCTGCGCCCTCCTGGACCGGCTGGAGCGGGGCGATGGCGGCCGGATCTTCTGGAAGCCGTTCTACCGCCGCAGCGATTTCGACGACGAGCGCTACCGGCCGATGTTCTCGCCGGTGGTGGCGACCGGGCAGGAGGCGACCCTGCGCCTCTGGCTCGACCCCTGGGAGGGCGATGGCCATCTCCGCATCGTGCCCTATGTCCGCCGGGCGATGAGCGGCACGATCGACGAGATCGGCGCCTGGACCCAGCCGGCCGCCGGCGAATGGCAGGAGCTGCGCTTCACCGTGCCGGAGACGGGCGGCGAGGCGGTCGACGAGATCGGCATCAAGGTCGAGTATTTCGGCCGGCTGAAGTTCCTTGGCCGGATCTTCATCGACGAGTTCACCGTCGCCGGCGCCGGCTCGGCCCGGCTCGACCCGCGGATCGAGGCGAATGAGTGGGGCGGTATCACCCGCTGCACCTGGAACCGCGGCGTCTGGAAGATCGAGGACGGCCGCATCCATGCCCTCTCGGCATCCGATGCCGACCTGTGGACCGGCCATCTCTACGCCCGCGACCTGACGGTGACGGCGGAGGTGACGCCGCTGGCCGGCGACGGGCACCTGGTCTGCGCCCGCGGCCAGGGCAATGAGCGCTGCTACGCCGCCGGCTTCGTCTCGGCCGACGAGGTGGCGATCCTACGCCGCGACTTCGGTGAGACCGTGCTGGCCCGGGCGCCGTTCCGGCGCGAGCTCGGCCGCAGCTACAGCCTGGCGCTGGAAGCGGTGGGCGACCGGCTGGCCCTGTCGGTCGACGGCAAGCTGCTGTTGGAGGCCCGCGACAGCACGCTGGCCTATGGCATGGCCGGGCTGCGGCTACCCTCGGCCGGGCGCATGCAGGCCGGGGTGATCGAAATCCGCGAGGCGGCAAATGGCTGAGGCGCGTCCCGCCAAGATCGAGCCGGAGCGCGCGGGGCCGCTCTCCGGCATCCGCGTGCTCGACCTGTCGCGCGTCGTCGCCGGCAACGCGCTGGGGCTGGAGCTGGCGGATTTCGGCGCCGAAGTGATCAAGGTCGAGCCGCCGGGCGGCGACCCGCTGCGCGACTGGCAGGTCAAGGGCCACAGCCTCTATTGGAAGGAGCTGTCGCGCAACAAGCTGTCGGTTGTGCTCGACCTGCGCAAGCCGGAGGGCATGGCGGCGCTGGAGCGGCTGATTCCGACCGCCGACGTCATGATTGAGAACTTCCGGCCCGGGGTGCTGGAGGAGATGGGGCTGGCGCCGGAGCGGCTGCAGGCGATGGCGCCGGACCTGATCCTGGTGCGCATCTCCGGCTTCGGCCAGACCGGCCCGGCCAGCCGGCTGCCCGGCTTCGGCACGCTGGTCGAGGCGATGTCCGGCTTCGCCTCGCGCAACGGCTTCGCCGACCGCGAGCCGGTGCTGCCGCCCCTGGCCCTGGCCGACATGATCGCCGGGCTGCACGGCGCCAAGGCGGTGCTGGCGGCGCTTCGGGCCCGGGACCGCGGCATGGCCCGTGGCCAGGTGATCGACCTGTCGCTCTTGGAGGCGATGTATTCCGTGCTGGGGCCGGAGGCCGGCAGCTATGCCGTCACCGGCCAGGTCAAGGAGCGCACCGGCAGCGCCTCGGGCAACAGCGCGCCGCGCAACGTCTACAAGACCCGCGACGGCCGCTGGATCGCCATGTCCGGCTCCACCGACCGGATGGCCAAGCGCATCCTGCTGCTGGTCGGCGGCGACGCCCTGGCGCGGGACCCGCGCTTCGCCACCAACGCCGACCGGGTGCGCAACCGGGTGGTGCTGGACGCCGTCATCGGCGAATGGATCGGCGCCCGCGACCGCGACGCGGCCTTGTCGGTCTTCCGATCCGAGGGCATCACCGTCGGCCCGGTGCACGACATCGCCGACTTCATGGAAGACGACCATGTGATCGAGCGCGAGGTGGTGGTGTCGATCCCCGACCCGGATCTGGGCCCCCTGCCGGTGCACAATGTGCTGCCGCGGCTGTCGGCCACGCCGGGCGCGATCCGCCGCCTGGCGCCCGAGCCCGGCGCCGACGCCGGGGACGTGTTGCGCCGCGCCGGCTTCTCGGACGCGGAGATCGACGGCCTGCGCGCGGCGGGGGCGCTGGGGTGATGCTGGATTCGCTGGGAAGCGACCTTCCCCTTAAAGTCCCCCCTCCCCTTACGGGAGGGGGGCAGGGGGAGGGGGTTGTCGATCGAAGAGATGTGACGCCGCCCGTCCTGGATCCATTTGTACCCTTCGATCGAGGTGGTCGGTTCCTGCTGCCCGAACCCCCTCCCCCTAGCCCCCTCCCGCGAGGGGAGGGGGGACTCAGGACGTTCAGCGCTGGAGGCGAACGGCCATGACCGACAACCGCTTCCGCCGCCTGCGCTCGCTGCTCTACGTCCCGGCCGACCGCGAGCGCTTCGTGGCCGGCGCCGCCGGGCGTGGCGCCGATGCCGTGATCCTTGACCTTGAGGACGGCGTCGCCGAAGCCGCCAAGCCCGCCGCCCGCGCGGCGCTGGCCGCCGCGGTGCCGCAGGCGGGCGCCGCCGGCGCCTGCATCTTCGTCCGCATCAACAGCCGGCTGGCCCACGCCGCCGCCGATGTCGAGGCCGCGGTGCGGGCGGGGGCGGACGGGCTGTTCGTGCCGAAGACCGACGACCCGCAATGGCCGCGGCTGATCGCGGAGCGCGCCGGCGAGGTCGAGCGGGAGACGGGACGGCCGGAGGGCTGGACCCGCCTGGTGCCGATGATCGAGACGCTGGCGGGCCTCGACCGCCGGGCCGCGATCGCCGCGGCCACGCCGCGCAACCTCGCTCTGGTCTGCGGCGGCGAGGACCTGTCGGCCGAGATCGGCGCCGAGCCGGCCGCCGAGGTGATGCGCCTGGCCAAGCTGCAGATCCTGATGGCCGCGCGGGCCGCCGGCCTGGCCGCCTTCGGCCTGATGGGCTCGCTGGCCGGGATCGACGACCTCGACGCCCTGCGCCGCGCGGCGGAGGAGGCGGCGCGCCAGGGCTTCGAAGGCGCCAGCTGCATCCACCCGGCCCAGGTGGCGGTGCTGAACCGCGCCTTCACCCCGGACGAGGCTGCGCTCGAGCATGCCCGCCGGGTGGTCGCGGCGCTGCAGCCGGGGCAGGGGACGGCCAAGGTCGACGGCCGCATGGTCGACGCCCCGGTCGTCGCCCGCGCCCGCCGGGTGCTGGCCCGGGCCGGGGAGGACGCCGCCGGGGCGTGACGACGCCGCCGCGGCGTGACGCCGCCGGATCAGGCGATCTTCAGCGCCCTCTTCAGATCGGCGTCGATCGATCCCGGCTTCAGGCCGTTGTCGCTGCGGACCTTGTCGATCGCGGCGTTGGTCTTGGGGCCGATGATGCCGTCGGCCGTCACCGAGGTGAAGCCGCGGTCGCGCAGCGCCTGCTGCACTTTGCGGATCTCCTCCTTGGTGGGCGGCGTGCTCTTCGCGGGCTGGGTGGCGGGCGCGGGCTTGAGCACCTTGCGCACCTTCGCCAGCCAGACCTCCCGGTCGGCCTGGCCGGTGGTGCCGCCATTGACCAGGCGCGTCACCTTCAGGAAGTCGCCCTCGTCGCAGGCCGCGTTGACGTTCTTCCATTTCCAGAAGCCGCAGGCGACGCGCAGCGCGTCGTCCGGGTCCGAGGCCCGGTCAGGATCGTTCTCCAGGTTGACACCGATGGCGTTGCCGATGGCGCGATAGCCGTCGCGGCCGGTGATCTGGATGTAGCCGCGGCCCCGGTACTTCCAGCCGTCGCCCGATTCCGGTACCCCGTTGCCCATGCGGCTGGCATAGACCTTGTTCGCCAGCGCCTCCGGATTGCCGGCGAAGGGCTCGGCCGAGGCCAGGGTGGGGAAGCGCGACGGCCAGATCTCGGTCATCCGCTTGGCGCTGTATCTGAGGTTCTCCTCGATGACGGAGAGCCCGCCGGATTCATGGGCGACCTGCGCCAGGAAGAAATGCAGCCGGTTGGGCTTGTCGGCCATGTCGAACTCGGCGAACACGGTCTTGGACTGCTTGGCCAGAGCCTCCAGGATGGGCTCGCGGCCCTTGGGGAAAAGCTCCTTCAAATCCTCGAGCGAAATCATCCTCAGCCTCCCGAAAAATCCGCCAGTGCCCCTGTCGGACTGAAAAGATCAAGTGGTGGAAACGGAATTTCGAAAAATTCGATCGAACTTTAACGCAACAGTTGCAAGCATAAGCCCAATGTTCGATGAGGGCAATCTGCTCTCTCCGCACACAGCCGGCAAATCGAGCCAGCACACGGAAAAGGATTGAGCCGGAGTCCCGGTCGATATCTACTCCTGGGATTAAATATCCATCGGGGGGATTCGGCCATGCGCGCTTGGGCGTTCGCCTGCACCATGCTTGCGTTGTTCCTGGCGGCCGCGTCGGCCATGGCGGCGCAGCCGCGCTGGTTCACCTACGACCCGGCCAAGATCGAGCAGGCACGGGCGAAGATCGCGGCGGGCGATCCGCTGTACCGGCCGTCCTACGCCGCGCTGCTGCAGGCCGCCGACAAGGCACTGGCCAAGCCGGCGCCGTCGGTCACCGACAAGACGCTGACCCCGGCCTCGGGCGACAAGCACGACTATTTCAGCTTCGGTCCCTATTGGTGGCCGAATCCGGACACGCCGACCGGCCTGCCTTATATCCGCCGTGACGGCCAGACCAACCCGGACAGCAAGACCGACGCCACCGACAGCGTCCGCCTGTCCGGCTTCGGCAGCGACCTGCGCAGCCTCGGGCTGGCCTACACCTTCACCCGTGACCCGAAATACGCGGTCAAGGCGGCGGAGATGCTGCGGGTGTGGTTCATCCAGCCGAAGACGCGGATGAACCCGAACATGACCTATGCCCAGGCCATCCCGGGCATCGTCGACGGCCGCGGCATCGGCATCATCGACAGCCGCGCCTTCATCGACGTGATGGATGCGGTCGAGCTGATCCGCCCCAGCGGCGCGCTGCGCGAGGCCGACTACCAGCGGATCAAGCTGTGGTACCGCATCTTCACTTTGTGGCTGCTGACCAGCGAGAACGGCTTCGAGGAGGGCAACTGGCACAACAACCACGGCACCTGGTACGACGCCCAGGTGACGGCCTTCGCGCTGTTCACCGACCAGCCGGATGTCGCCAAGCGGCAGATCAAGATCGCGGCGCTGCGCCGGGTGGCCGGCCAGTTCGACAAGGACGGCCGCCAGATGGCGGAGCTGGAGCGGACCCGCGCCTTCCACTACAGCCAGTTCAACCCGCAAGCATACAGCCGGCTCGGCCGCTATTCCGAGCTGGTCGATGCCGGGCTGACCAATGGCGACACCGACCCGACTGACCTGTGGCATTTCTCCGTGGACAGCCACGGTCTGCAGAAGGGCTACGGCTTCGTCGCCGGCTATGTCACCATGGCCGGCACCATCGACCCGTCCTGGTCCTATCCCGAGCTGACTCCGGGCGATGGCCTCGACGAGGCGCTGGGCAACCTGCTGGCTGCGACCCGCGCCTACCAGGACCCGGCGCTGCGGCAGAAGGCAGCGGTCCTGCTGGCCAAATTCCCCGGCAAGATCGACGCGCTGCTGCTGCCGCTGGATTGAGCGGAGGGCGGCCTCAGGCCGCGCTCTGGCCGCCATCCACGACGATGGCCTGGCCGTTGACATAGGAGGCCCGGTCCGACAGCAGGAACAGGGCGACTTGCGCGATCTCCTCCGGCTCGGCCAGCCGCTTCAGCGGGATGCCGGTGGCCAGGGGATGGGATTCGGTGCCGTCCGGGTTCGTCACGATACGGCCCTGCGTCATCTCGGTGCGGGTGATCGACGGGTTGATCGAGTTCACCCGGATGCCGTGCGACCCCAACTCCACCGCCGCGGCGCGGGCGAGCGAGACGATGCCGCCCTTGGTCGCGCTGTAGATCGAGGTGCCGGGCGCGGCGATGCCTGCGAGGACCGAGCCGTTGAACAGGATTGCCCCGCCGCCGCCCTGCGCCTTCATCTGCGCGGCTTCGGCCTTCAGGGCGAAGAAATGGGCCTTGAGGTTGGTGTCGACCAGGCTGTCCCAGCGCGCCTCGTCGAGCGTCTCGATCGGCCCGCCGCCGGAGATGCCGGCATTGTTGAAGGCAGCGTCCAGCCGCCCGAACTGCGCCACCACCCGGTCGATGAGGCCGGGGATGGCGTCGGTCTGCGTCAGGTCGGCCTGGAGGAAGACCGCCTCGCCGCCGGCCGCCACGATCTCCGCGGCCACCGCCTCGCCCTCGGCCGCCCGCCGCCCGGTCAGCGCCACCCTGGCGCCCTCGCGGGCGAACAGGATCGCGCTGGCACGGCCGATCCCGGAGGTGCCACCGGTGACCAGGGCCACCTTGCCATCCAACAGTCCCATTTGATCGCTCCTTCACATGACGATCATCATTCAATGAGCGTTAGATGATGGCGATCATCCTTTTTGCAAGGGCAGCCCGGGCGAGGGGAGATCAGTCCAGGAAGTCGCCGTGCTTCCGCACATGCTCGGCCAGGCCCAGCGTGTGCTCGCGCACCAGCTTCTCGGCCAGGTCGGCGTCGCGGGCCTCGAGCGCGGCGACGATCTTCTGGTGGTCGACCACCGAGCGCTGCGCCCGGTGGTCCTGGCCGATCGTCACCCGGCGGATGCCGCGCATGTGGATGAACAGGTTGTCGGTGATATCGACGATCAGCTGGCAGCCGCTGATCCGGATGATCTGCTTGTGGAAGGCGATGTTCGCCTCGGAATACTCGCTGACATGCTCCTCCGGGTTGCGGTCGTGGAACATGTCGACATAGTCGTGCAGCTTGCGGATCTGGGCATCGGTCGCGACCTGGGTGGCCAGCCGCGCGGCCATGCTCTCCAGCGCCGCCCAGACCGTGACCATCTCCAGCACCTCGGCCTTGCTCTTGCGGATCACGAAGATGCCGCGGCGGGGCACGGAGCGGACGAAGCCCTCCTGCTCCAGCAGCGTCATCGCCTCGCGGATCGGGGTGCGGCTGACGCCCAGCATCTCGCTCAGCTGCCGCTCCTCCAGCTTGATCTCGCCGGCATGGCCATAGATGTCCATCTCGGTGATGGCCTGCTTCAATGCCTTATAGGCCTTGATCCGGAAGCTCGTTTCGGTGTCGAGCGGTTTGACGTCGATCTGCGGGAAGCTCATCGAAGGCCCTTCTGTCAGCCTGCGCGGCCGGCGTTCCCCTCGGCTATAGCCCCGGGCGCCGCCAGTCACAAGTATACCGTAGACGAGAGTCCAGCGCACGCCGCCCGGACTGGCGATGGGGCATCATGACGCCTCGGCCGAAACTTGGTAAGATCAGGCGATTAATTTCACGACCAAATTTCAAACAGCTATTCCAGGAGGAGATATGCGCGTCACGCTGGCCGAAGCGATCAAGCAGCTCCGCGACGAGCTGCGCGAGGCGGTCCTCGAGGGCAAGGGGCAGGACATCGTCTTCACGCCGGAGACTATCGAGCTGGAGCTCGGCATCACCTTCGACACGGAGGTGAAGGCGAGCGGCGGCTTCAAGCTGTTCGCCTTCCTCGACCTGTCCGCCGAGGCCACGGCCGGCAAGAGCAATCAGCATCGGGTCAAGCTGACGCTGAAGGCGACGGACGACAAGGGCGAGCCACTCAAGGTGAGGTCCACGCGCACCGGAGGACTGTCCTAGTCGGGATAACTGAGGATGGCGCCTCTTTCCTCCGACCTGTTCTTCGCGGATGTCGCAGCGATCTACAGGAACGAGCCGGAGCCGTCCTTCGGCTCGGGTCGGCTGATCGCGCCCGGGCTGGTCCTGACGGCAGAGCATGTGGTCACGCTCAAGAAGGCCGGGGCGGTCGATACCGGGTGGAAGTTGAGGCTGATCCGCGATCGCCCCTCCGGCAGGAATGCGCAATGGCAGGGCGAAGCCTACCGGGCGAAGGTCGTGTGGCGCGGCGGGAACGGGCTCGATCTGGCGCTGCTGAGCCTCGAGGACGAAGACCAGGCCCCAGTTCTCGGGAAGTTGATTTTTGCATCCTATGACCTTGCCGGCCACCTGTCCGACGTGCGCGCCGCCGGCTTTCCCGAAGCGATGTGGGATGCAGACAGCCGGGCGTCCGAATCCAGGCTCTGGGGCGACCTGACCATCGGTGCGCAGAACAATCCGTATTCCTGGATGGTCCCCGCGGCGGTCGTACCCAACGATGTCAGAATGTGGCGGGGCATGTCGGGCGCCGCCATCGCACGCGAGGACGTTGCCGGAAACCTTCACATCTTCGGTGTCGTGGAAAGCGTGCTGCCCAATTTCGCGGGGGGACTGCTCAACGTTGCGCGGCTATCCCATGCCTTCGCGGACGGCAGGTTCGTCGCGGCGCTGGCTGAAGCCCTGGACGAGGAGCCGATGCTGATTCCCTGGGGCGGCGGCGGCCCGGGACCGGCGGCAGTCGTGCCGCCGATTTCTGCTTCCCCGGCAATCGTGCTACCGGCCTTTCCCTCGCCGCTGGCCAAGGTGGTCCATCTGTTCGACCGGCGGGCACCCGCGGACTATATCGACGGCCTGATCAGGCCGGGCCCCGTGGAGGTCCTCGTCTGTGGCCGCGACGACGACATGCTGGACCTGTTCGTCCGGCGGATCGAGGAACGCACCCTGGCGGGCCGCGATCCGCACGCCAAACCCGACAGCCCGGCGCGCGTGAATCCTCTGCGCCGCGAAATCGTGCCGATCGAATGGACGGATGGGTCCCAGCCGGAGGCGCGGTTCATCGGTGCGCGCGTCGGACTGCTCCGCCTCGCAACCGCTGATCGGACCGAGACGGATATCGCCGGCGCGTTGCATCGTGGGCTGCACCAGCCCGGTCAGGCGGCCTGGGTCGAGATGCGCATCAATGCACAGGAGTTCACCGACGGCGACGTCAAGCCGCTGCAGGATTGGCGCCGGTTCTGGCAGGACGCGCGAGCGATCGGCGATCTGCCGCCCTGCGGAGTGATCTACACGATATCCGGCATCGCCGACACGCTGACGCCGCAGCTCGCCCAGGCGTTCGGAGTGCTCTCGGCCGGGGTTGTATTCCTGAGACCATGCGACGATCGGATGGTGCGCGACTGGTGCCGGGATCTGCAGGAATGGCATGCCGCGGAGCACCTCATCGAGGCCGCGCGCGATCTGGATCAGCATTTCCTGCCCGTCTCGTTCCGGCTGCGCGCACTCGACATCTACCTCAAGACCGGCAAACAGCCCCCCTGACAGGCCCGCATCGGAGACCCACCCATGGCCGACCCTCCCATCGCCGACCCTCCCATCGAATTCTCCAGCCAGGACGCTCTGCTTCCGTCCAAGCGCGGTGCCTACAGGGGCGACCGGCCGCAGACTGCGCAGTTCTACACCGGCGGCGCGGGCCGGCCGCGGCCGCTGTCGCAGCGGCCCGAGGCGGTGCAGCGGCTGATGGACCGGCACGACGTCTACCGCCCGGCCCCCGACCTGGTGCGCGCCGTCAACGCCGCCATGCTGCTGGGCATGCCGCTGCTGCTGACCGGCGCCCCCGGCGTCGGCAAGACCCGGCTCGCCCGCCATCTGGCGGAGGAGCAGGGCGCGCCTTTCGCCTTCTTCGCCGTCACCTCGGTCAGCAGCGCGCGCGACCTGCTGTACCGCTTCGACGAGCTGGGCCGCATGCGGGCCGCCTTCCGCACCATGGCGGCGGGCCGGCAGGCCGCCGATGCCGCGCTGGATATCGCGGGCAGGAGCGGCCCTGCGGCCCCGTCGTCCGGGGAGGAGGATCTGCGGCAGTATCTCAGCTTCCGCGCCCTGGGGCGGGCGATCCTGCGGGCCGGCGGTCCGGACGCGCCGCTGGAGCCGATCGCCTCCGGGGCGGCGGCGATGCACGGCCTCGAGCGGTTCAAGGATCTGTTCGATTTCGAGCGGGACGAGGATGACGCGAAGAAGGACCTCCAGCGCGACATCGACTGGTCGCTTCCGACCGTCGTCCTGATCGACGAGATCGACAAGGCGCCGCGCGACCTCCCGAACGATCTCCTGACCGAGCTGGAACGGATGCAGTTCGACATCCCGGAGCTGGGCGTCCGGGTCAAGCTGCCGCCCCGCGCGCAGCCGCCGGTCGTCATCATCAGCAATGTCGAGCGGGCGCTGCCCGAGCCGTTCTTGCGCCGCTGCGTCTACCACCACATCGCCTGGCCGGAGGGCCGGCTGGACGAGATCATCGGCCTGCACATTGCATCCCTCGAGCGCAACGACCCGCGCCGGGCGGAGGCCCGCGCCATCGTCCAACGGCTGCGGGAGGACCCGCGGATCAGCCGGCCGCCGGGCCTCGCCGAGATGCTGCAGTGGCTGCATCTGCTGGAGCGCCAGGGGATCGCCGACCTGCGCGGCAACTCCCGGGACGTGGCGGACACGCTCGGGGCGCTGCTGAAGACCGAGGCGGATCTGCAGGTCGGGCGGGAGCTGCTGGAGCAATGGCCGCAGAAGAAATAGCCGCGGCGGATCCCGCTCTCCATCCGGCCGTCCCGGATCTGCGCCGGCTGCTGGCGATCCTCCGCCGGCCGCCGTTCCGCCTGCGGATCGGCGTGGACCGGGAGGTCCGCTGCACCGTGCTGCTGGAACGGCTGGCGGCCCGCGGGGTGGTGCTGGCCGACCCCGCCGACGCGGCCGACTGGCTGGCGCCGTTGCTCAGCGTGACCGAGGCGGACCAGCGCGCGGTGCGCGAGGTGCTGCGCGAGGAGGTTGCCCGGCGATCGGCGAACCGGGAGGCCGATGCGCGGTCCCGGCCGAAGCCGATCTCCGCTGCCGATGAGACATCGGTGCCGGGGCTCAGATCCGACCGGTCGGCGGGCATGGCGGCGGCGGGATTCGCCCTGGTGCTGGCGGTGTTGGCGGGGCTGACCGTCCTGGCCGGAGGCGGCGGCGAGGCCGGCGGCAATGCCGCGCCCGTCCCGGTGGCGATGTCCGGCGTGCCGGAGCTGCTGCCGCTCGCGGTCGGCCTGCTGGCCGCCGGGGTGGCCTGGCTGCTGCTGCTGTGGGCCCGCCGGCCGGGCGCCGCCGCCGCGCCCCTGCCCCAGAGCGGCCTGCGGCAGCGCCTGGTGGCGGGTGAGGCGGCGCGGCTCGACCTGCTGGCGCCGGGTCCGCTGCGGTCGGTGCTGCGGGCGTTGCGCGAGCACATCCTGCCCTACGGCCTCTGGGAGGACATGCCAGCTTCGATCCGGGCCACCGTGCGGGCCGGCGGCGTGCCGGAGATCGTGTTCGGCGGGCGGCCGCGGCTGCCCGACTACCTGCTGCTGGCCGAGCACCGCGGGCCGGACGACCAGGCCGCGATGCTGGGCCGGCTGCTGCTGCGCCGGCTGGAGATCGCGCAGGTCCATGTCGACGCCTACGCCTTCGCTGCCGATCCGGCCCTGCTGCGGCCCTGGACCGGGCGTGTCGGCGCGGGCGCCGGCACGCTGGCTGCGACGGCCGCCCGGGCGGCCGGCCGCCGGCTCCTGGTCGTGTCCGACGGGCGGCCGCTGGTCGATGAGCTGACCGACGGCCTGGCGGAGCATCTAGCGCCGCTGCGCCACTTCACGCCGCGCGTGCTGCTGACGCCGGTGCCGCAGCCGGACTGGGGCGCGACCGAGCGGCTCCTGGCGCGGGAGGGGTTCATCATCCTGCCGCTCGGCCCGGACGGGCTGGCGCAGCTCGCCGACTGGCTCACGGCGCCCGAGGAGCATCCGCCGCCGGCCTTGCCCGAGCCCGATCGCGGCCCGCCGAGGGACCTGGCGGCCGAGTTGGATTCCGACCCGTCGATGCTGCGGGGAACCGCGCCGACCGGGCCGGAGCGGCGCCGGCTGGTGGCGGCGCTGCGGCGATTCCTGGGCCCCACGGGCTTCCTCCTGCTCGCCGGCGCCGCCGTCTCGCCGCTGCCCGGCTCCGGCCTCACGGTCCGGCTGGGGCTGCGCTTCGGGGCCGCCGGCTTCGCGATCGACGAGACCACCCTCGGCCGGCTGACGCGGCTGCCCTGGCTGCGCCGCGCGCCGATGCCGTCCTGGCTGCGGGCGGCGCTGCTGGCCCAGCTGGCGCCGGCGCAGCGCCTGGCCGCTCTCGACACCGTCCTGCTCCTGCTCGCCGGCGCCGGGGAGCAGCCCCTGACGCTGGGGGATGCGGAGCGGGGCCGGCTCGCCCGCCTGGTGCGGCACCATCCCGAAACGCTGGTGCGCGAGGATCCGATCCTGGCCGGGCTGCTCGACCAGCTGGGCGTGCAGCCGAACGACACCCGCCGGAAGCTGGCCTCCGGCGCCGCCGCGGTGGTGCTGGGCGCCGTCGCCGTATTCGGTGCCGACCGGATCCTCGCCGCCGCCACGGCGGTCTCCATCCTGGCCGCGAATGCGCCGGTCATCGGCACGATCTGCGTCGCCCTGTCGCTGATCTACCTCCTGGCCAGCCTGGTCCTGACCGCCCGGCTGCACGCCGGGAGGCCGGGCTCATATGCCGGAGTCGACCCGATGGTGGTCAGCGTCATCTCCGCCATCCTCTCCCTCGCTTTCGGGCTCTGCGGCGGCGGCGCGCTGCCCGGCGCCTGGCAGGGGGCGCTGGTGACGGCAGGGCTGGCGACGGTCCCGATCGCGCTGTCGCCGGCGCTGGCCCGGCTCGGTGCGGCCTCGCCGCAAGGGGCACAGGCCTGGCTCTCCGCCTGGCCCGCCCCCTGGGGTGTGATCCATGGCGTGGCGCTGGGCGGCTGCGCCGTGCTCGCCTGGCTCGCCTTCGCCACCCCGGCCGACGGGCTCGCCAGCTGGCTTTCGGCCGAGCTGCCGATCGCCGCCGCGGTGCTGATCGTGACGCTTGCCGCAGCCTCCGGGATGGCGCCGGGCGTGCCGGCGGCGACGACCGTTGCCTGGGGGCTCCTAGCGATGGGTGGCCAGGCGCTGGCCGGGACCGCGGCTTGGTCGGTGCTACGGCTGGTCGGTTTCGAGCAGCTCCAGGCCGAGGGCCTGGGGCTGGTTCTCTGGCTGGCCGCCGATCTGCGCCTGCTGGGAGGCGGGGGCCTGGTGATCCTGCTGAGCGGCGGCCCGGCGCGGCGGGCGCTGGTTCCGCTGCTCGGCTATGCTGTGGCGCTGGGGCTGATCGGCCCGGGTCTCGGATGGCTCAGCCGGTCGGCCGGAAGCCTGAGCGTCGAATATCCGATCTGGCCGCTTTCCGGTGTGATCGGGCCCAACGTCCCGGTTTGGGCGCTCATGCTCCTGGCCCTCCCGCTGCTGCCGCTCCGGGTCCTCGGCGTGGCTGCGTTCATGGGTATCGAACGGGATCGCCTGCGGTCCGCGGCGCTGGCCGCCGGTGCTGCCAAGCTGGTCGGCCTCGGCGTCGTCGTCGCTGTCATGTCGGGGGCTGGCGCCGCAGCCGCCGAGGACAGCACAATGATTACAAGGCTTGTTCTCCTGGCCTGCTCCGTGACCGCCGTCGAATGGGCCGGGCTGCGCGCCGCCCTCCGCTGGGCCCGGCCCGTGGTGGATTGGGGGCTCTGGCTTCGGGCCCTGCCGCTCCTGGCCTGCACGATCGTGCTCTTCCCCTCCGCCGGCCTGCTCACCTGGCCCGGCGTTCCCTGGCTGGCCCTGCCGCTAAGCGCCTGGCTGGCGCGGCGCTACGGGGCGGCGGCGCTGGTGCCGGTGGGAATCATGCTGGCGCCGATGCTGGTCACGCTGCAGCTGCCCTTCGCCGCCACCAATGGCAGTTGGGGCCTCTGGCTCGCGGCCCTCCTGGTCGCCCGCTTGGTCGTGGATCCCCTGCTGCTTCCGGCCATCGCCGGCATGACAAGAATCAGCCGTCTCGCTACCGCGCTGCTGACGGGGGCCGGGACGCTGCTGATCGTGACGCCGGAATTCTCGGGTGCGGTGGTGATCGCGTCTGCCCTGTCGCTGGTGACGGTGCTGGTGATGTTGCTCGGCCTGTGTCGGGTCCCCTTCCGGCCGGTCGCCTGGGCGCTGGCGATCGCGACGATGGTGGGCGTCGGCACCGGCATCTTCGGCATCACGCTGAGTTCGGGGCTGGGATCGCTGGGCTTCACCTCCACCTCCACCAGCACGATGGTCGGGGGGGGCCTGGTGCTGGCCATCGCCCGGATGCGGAGCAGCGGGACGGATCAGGACGGCGCGGGGGGCTGGATCTGGCGGATCCCGCCTGCATTCGCGGGGGCGGCAGGCTTCCTGCCGATCCTGTTCGCCATCGGCTGGATCGACGTGGAGGTGGTCAATATCCAGCTTGGCATGCGGGGCAACCTGTCGCTGCTGGCGCTGTCGCACGTCCTGGTCATCGCCTTCTGGATCGGCGTCGACGGCGTGGCCATCCGCCGGTGGTTGATGCTTCTGGGCGCGCTGGTGGGCGTTGTCGCCGTGGCCACGGGCATCGGGCTCAATCTCACCCTGGGGCCTTTGTATGTCGGAGTCCCGGAATTCCGTCCCGTCGGCCTCGTCGCGGAGGCGATGACGGTTTCGGGCTTCTATGCCTTCGGCCGGGTGCTGTCGGAGTGGAACCTACAGCATCCGGCGAGCGAAGCCGGGCGCGGCGAGTCCATGCTCCTCGGCGCCCTGACGGCCGATCTGCGTCGGGCGGTGTCGATCGCGATCGGCTTCGCCGCGCTCTGGATCGCGCTGATACTCCTCTCCCATGCGGCTCCAGTGCCGGCACCGGCCGCGAAGGACGCTGCCCCGGCGCCGGGCGTCCAGCAGAGCGCGCCGACCGGAAGCGAGCAGAAGGGGCCGACCGCGCAGTGACCGGCCGACAGCGCCGTTTTCCTCCCTTGGATCGATTGACATTGGGTATTTTGTATACCACGATGATCCGGTCGGCTGCTCAGCGGCCCTGACTCCAATCACTGGGAGGAAGGCGCGGCCATGAAACTCTGCATCTATGGCGCCGGGGCCATCGGCGGCTATCTCGGCGTCCAGCTCCATCGCGCGGGGGTCGAGGTCAGCCTCGTCGCCCGCGGCCTGCATCTCGAGGCGATGCGCCAGAACGGCCTGACCCTCAAGATCGACGACGAAACCCGCACCGCCCGCATCCGCTGCACCGACAACCCGGCCGAGCTGGGCCCGCAGGACTATGTCGTGATCTGTCTCAAGGCGCATTCGGTGCCGGGGGTGGTCGAGGCGATCCAGCCGCTGCTCGGGCCGGAGACGGCGGTGGTCACCGCGGTGAACGGGCTGCCCTACTGGTATTTCCACCGCCATGGCGGCGCGCTCGAGGGGCGCACCATCGAGACGGTCGATCCCGGTGGGCTGCAGTGGCGGCGGCTGGGGCCGGAGCGCGGCATCGGCTGCATCGTCTATCCGGCCACCGAGGTGGTGGCGCCCGGCGTGGTCGAGCATCACTACGGCGACAAGTTCCCGCTGGGCGAGCCGGACGGCAGCACGTCGGCCCGCGTCACCGCCCTCAGCGAGGCGATGACGGCGGCGGAACTGAACGCGCCGGTGCGGGACAACATCCGCGACGAGATCTGGCTGAAGCTCTGGGGCAATCTCTGCCTCAACCCGATCAGCGCCCTGACCCATGCGACGCTCGACGTCATCACCGGCGACCCCTCCACCCGCGACGTGGCGCGGCGGATGATGGCCGAGGCGCAGGCGATCGGCGACCGGCTCGGCGTCCATTTCCGGGTCGATATCGAGCGGCGGCTGGACGGCGCCGGCGCGGTCGGCGCCCACCGCACCTCGATGCTGCAGGACTTGGATCGCGGCCGGCCGATGGAGATCGACCCGCTGGTCACCGTGATCCAGGAGCTCGGCCGCATGGTGGGGGTGCCGACGCCGACGGTCGACACCGTCCTGGCCCTGGTGCAGCAGCGCGCCGAGATCGCCGGGCTCTACAGCCGTAACGTGAAACCGGCACCGGCGCTGGTGCCGGCCTGACCCTTGTCCGAGCGGCCGGAAGAGCCGTTTTCCAGAGGAGGAACCCAGCCAATGAGGGCCGAAGACATTCTCCGCCAGAAGGACTCGCGCGTCGTCATGATCCGCGTCGGCGAGACGGTGGCCACCGCCGTCGCGCTGATGACCAAGGAGATCATCGGCGCCCTCGTCGTCAAGGAGGTGTGCCGCACCGAGGGCAATGTCGTGGTCGGGGTGTTCTCCGAACGCGACGTCGCCCGGGCGCTAGCCACGCATGGCGCCGCGGCGCTGACCATGCCGGTCTCGGCCTTCATGGGACGCACCGTGATCAGCTGCGAGCCGCGCGACAGCATCGAGACGGTGCTGCGGCTGATGGACGAGAACCATATCCGGCATGTGCCGGTGATGGAGGATCACACCCTGGTCGGGGTGATCAGCGCCCGCGACCTGATCCGGCACTTCCTGCAGCAATCCTCGCCGGCGCTGCAGGATCCGGCCTCCGCCGTGGTCCACGCCTGATCTTCACTTAAGTGGAACCGCGGCGGCCCGACCGGCTGCCGCGGCGTCTCTAACGCGATGCGGCGCCGCCTTACGGGCCGCATGGGGGAGTCTTG
>NZ_VCCH02000051.1 GCF_005938675.2 Mycobacterium sp. KBS0706 | reverse complement strand
CGCGTCCGCGCTCCTATGGCTTGCCTGAGGCGCAGCTCGATGTCGGTTCTGACTGTAGCACCCCCTGCTCCTCCCGCGAGGGGAGGGAGGATAGAATGGGTGAAATCCCCCGCTCTAATAGCGGGGTCCCGGAGGCGGCGGGGGCGGTGCGAGAAGGGGTGGCGGAGGCGGCGCGCAGGCCGCGAGGCCGAGGGTCAAAGCCAAAGTCAGGGCGATCAGACGGAGCACAAGGTCCTCCTGGCTTATGGGAGTCCAGGCTGCAGGATGCGGCCATCGTCTGACGAGACTAGGCGCGGCCCGTTTCTGCCATTGGTCGCGCCGTTGCCGGATGTGAACCGGAAACCGAAATTGTTGTCGGAAGATTGCCGCACGGAGCCGAGCGGATCGCAGCGGTGCGTCCTGGCGGGACGCTGTCCTGCGGAACCGCGCCAGCTGCCTGCGTCGTGCCGACACGGAAAGAGAAAGGGCCTAGCCGTCGCCGGCTAGGCCCTTACTTGGTGGAGCCAAGGAGGATCGAACTCCTGACCTCTACAATGCCATTGTAGCGCTCTCCCAGCTGAGCTATGGCCCCGAAACTCTGGGCGACGCACCGTCCGGGGTGTTTTCCGGGGGGCGTCGGCGGGGGCGGATCTTATTCATCCGCCCCGCCTATGCAAGAGGTTTTTTACAGGATTTTTTCAGGCCCCGCGATCAGCGGTTCCGCTCCTCGCCGTCATCCTCGATTTCGACGTCGACATCCTCCTCGCCGAGATCGTCGGCATCCTCGATCAGGACGTCCGAATCCTCGCCGAGTTCCTCTTCGCTGTCGAACTCGTCGGCCGGCGCCTTCTCCTTGGCGCCGTCGTCCTCGTCCTCCTCGGCCAGGGTCTCGTCGAGGTCGCCCTCGTCGATCACCTCGACCTCCTCGGCCGCCTCCTCGTCGTCGCCGGTCTCCTCGGTCTCGGTCTCGTCCAGCGCGTCGCTGTCGTCGTCCTTGACGGCACGCACCTTCTCGACCGGCTCATCGACGATGATGGACCGCGACCGGCGCGACTTCAGGAAGGCCTCCGGGTCGTACTCGGTGCCGCATTTCGGGCAGATGATCGGGTCTCGCTGCAGATCGTAGTAGCGGGCCCCGCAATTGTGGCAGATGCGCTTGGCGCCCCATTCAGGCTTCGCCACGCCGAGCCTCCTCGGATTATGTCGGGATGGAAGGGCGCCATCTGCCACGCGGAACGCCGGCTGTCAAAAACAAAACGCCGCCCGAAACGGGCGGTCGCCGTTCCGCCTCCGCGCCATCCATGCTATCAGCCCGCGGGTTCCACAGTTCTCGCCCGGGGCGCAACCCGGGGCCGGTGATGGGGATGGTCGCCTTGCGTCTCGTGATTTTCCGCTCGAAGGGGCCGCTCGGCGCCCGGGGGCCGGCGGCATGACCGTCATCGCCATCGACGGCACCGCCGCCTCGGGCAAGGGCACGCTGGCCCGTCGGCTGGCCGCCGCCTACGGCTTCGACCACCTCGACACCGGCCTCTTGTACCGCGCCGTCGGCGTCGCCGTGCTGCGTGCCGGTGGCGATCCGGACGACCCGATCGCCGGCCTCGCCGCGGTGCTGGCGCTGGACCCGGCGACGCTCGGCGACCCCGATCTGCGCGGCGACGCCGCGGCCCAGGCGGCCAGCCGGGTGTCGGCCATTCCCGGGGTGCGCACCGCTTTGCTCGAATTCCAGCGCCGCTTCGCCGAACACCCGCCGGGGGCGGTGCTCGACGGCCGCGACATCGGCACGGTGATCTGCCCGGATGCCCCGGCCAAGATCTTCGTCACGGCCACGCTGGAGACCCGCGCCGCCCGGCGGTGGAAGGAGTTGCGGGAGCGCGGCCACCAGTCTATATACGACGAGGTCCTCGACGACCTGAGACAGAGAGACGAGCGCGACCGTCGCCGCGCCGTGGCCCCCTTGGTCCCGGCGAGCGACGCTTTTCTGTTGGATACGAGCCAGCTGACGGCGGACCAGGTGTTCGATCAGGCTCTGGCTTATGTGTCCCGCCGGATCGGCCCCCCGCGCGACGCTGTCTGACCCTCGGGCCGTCGTCGAACACATGATGGAGATTCGGGCATCGGGCCCGGCCCGGCCATCGCGCTCTCCCAGGCGGGACGACCCGCCGGCGCGACGACCGGTCTGTCTCTAACGGGAGTTTTCATGGCTACTAGTTCCGCCGCCGTCAAATCGACCGAGAGGGAAAGCTTTGCTGCCCTTCTCGAGGAGTCGC
Source organism: Mycobacterium sp. KBS0706 (assembly GCF_005938675.2). GTDB lineage: Bacteria > Pseudomonadota > Alphaproteobacteria > DSM-16000 > Inquilinaceae > Inquilinus. The sequence continues at coordinate 56,080 of NZ_VCCH02000051.1, read as the reverse complement.
TCGGCCAGTCCGAGAGCTTCGAGGGTACCGTCGTCAAGGGCCGGGTGATCTCGGTCGACAACGACATGGTGCTGATCGATGTGGGGCTGAAGTCCGAGGGGCGCGTGGCGCTCAAGGAATTCGCCGTTCCGGGCCAGCAGGTCGAGCTCGTCCCGGGGGACACCGTCGAGGTGTTCATCGAGCGCATGGAGGACAAGAACGGCGAGGCCGTCCTGTCCCGCGAGAAGGCCAAGCGTGAAGAGGCCTGGACCGCGCTCGAGAAGTCGTTCACCGACCAGCTGCGCGTCACCGGCATCATCTTCGGCAAGGTCAAGGGCGGCTTCACCGTCGACCTGAACGGCGCCGTCGCCTTCCTGCCGGGCAGCCAGGTCGACATCCGGCCGGTGCGTGACATCAGCCCGCTGATGGGCACGCCGCAGCCGTTCCAGATCCTCAAGATGGACCGCTCGCGCGGCAACATCGTGGTGTCGCGCCGTGCCGTGCTCGAGGAGAGCCGTGCCGAGGCCCGCTCCGAGCTGGTCGCCAACCTCAAGGAAGGCCAGATCCTCGAGGGCGTGGTCAAGAACATCACCGACTACGGCGCCTTCGTCGATCTCGGCGGCGTCGACGGCCTGCTGCACGTCACCGACATCGCGTGGCGCCGCATCAACCACCCGTCCGAGGCACTGCAGATCGGCCAGGCCGTCAAGGTCCAGGTCGTCCGCTTCAACCCGGAGACCCAGCGCATCAGCCTCGGCATGAAGCAGCTCGAGGCCGATCCGTGGGAGGGCGTGGTCGCCAAGTACCCGGCGGGTGCCCGCTTCCGCGGCCGCGTGACCAACATCACCGACTACGGCGCCTTCGTCGAGCTGGAGCCGGGCATCGAAGGCCTGGTCCATGTCTCGGAGATGAGCTGGACCAAGAAGAACGTCCATCCGGGCAAGATCGTCTCCACCTCCCAGGAGGTCGAGGTGATGGTGCTCGACGTCGATCCGGTGAAGCGCCGCATCAGCCTCGGGCTGAAGCAGTGCCTGCCGAACCCGTGGGAGGTGTTCGCCGAGAAGTACCCGGCCGGCACCGAGCTCGAGGGCGAGGTCAAGAACATCACCGAGTTCGGTCTGTTCGTCGGCCTGCCGGGCGAGATCGACGGCATGGTTCACCTCTCCGACATCGCCTGGGACCGGTCCGGCGAAGAGGCGATCCAGGACTTCAAGAAGGCCGACCAGGTCAAGGTCAAGGTCCTCGACGTCGACGTCGAGAAGGAGCGCATCAGCCTCGGCATGAAGCAGCTCACCGAGGACACCTTCGAGAAGGCGGCCACCACCGGCGGCCTGCGCAAGGGTGAGGTCGTCACCGGCACGGTCACGGAAGTGAACGACGGCGGTGTCGAGGTCTCGGTCGGCGACGGCCTGATCGGCTTCATCCGCAAGTCCGACCTGTCGCGCGACCGGTCGGAGCAGCGGCCGGACCGGTTCTCGGTCGGCGACAAGCTGGACGCCAAGGTGATGCAGGTCGACCGTGCCGCCCGCAAGGTCTCGCTCTCCATCAAGGCCAAGGAGGTCGAGGAGGAGAAGCAGGCGATGGCGGAATACGGTTCGTCCGACTCGGGCGCCTCGCTGGGCGACATCCTCGGCGCCGCTCTGCGCCGGGCCCGCGAGAACACGACCGAAGAGAAGTAAGCCAAGGCCTCACGGCCTCGGCCGGGCCCGCCTCCGCAAGGAGGCGGGCCTTTTCTTTAGGGCGTCAGGGCTCGGGGAGCGTGACCAACAGCGGCTCCTGGCCGATCTGCCCATTGACAACCGGCCCCCAGAAGCCGAGGGACGGAGCAGGGGGAAGAGAAAGCGCCAGATCCGATTCCGAAAGGCCCCCTCATGAGCGCAGCCGCCAGCCCCCCGTCGAAGGCCATGGCCGTCCTCCGCGTCTCCAGCGGCAACTTCCTGGAGATGTACGACTTCATGGTCTACGGCTACTACGCCTCGTATATCGGCAAGGCCTTCTTCCCGACCGGCAGCGAATTCGCCACGCTGATGCTGTCGCTCGGCACCTTCGGGGCCGGCTTCCTGATGCGGCCGCTCGGCGCCCTGGTGCTCGGCGCCTATATCGACCGGCACGGACGGCGCGCCGGCCTCCTGCTGACGCTCGGGCTGATGGCGGTCGGCACCCTGACCATCGGCCTGCTGCCGGGCTATGAGACGCTGGGCCTGCTGGCGCCGCTGCTGATCCTGCTCGGCCGGCTGCTGCAGGGCTTCTCGGCCGGCGTCGAGCTCGGCGGCGTCTCGGTCTACCTGACCGAGATCGCGACCCCGGGCAACAAGGGCTTCTACGCCTCCTGGCAGTCCGGCAGCCAGCAGGTGGCGGTGATCGTCGCCGCCCTGATCGGCGTGCTGCTCAGCGTGCTGCTGCCGCCGGATTCGGTCAGCCTGTGGGGCTGGCGGGTGCCGCTCCTGGTCGGCTGCCTGATCGTGCCGCTGATCTTCCTGCTGCGCCGCTCGCTGCAGGAGACCGAGGCCTTCCAGGCCCGGGCGCATCGCCGCCCGACCGTGGCGCAGATCATGCGCTCGCTGGCCGACAACTGGGCCGTGGTCCTGCTCGGCATGCTGCTGGTGACGATGACCACGGTCAGCTTCTACCTGATCACCGCCTACACCCCGACCTTCGGCAAGCAGGCGCTGCACCTCGCCGACATCGACAGCCTGACGGTGACGCTGTGCGTCGGCATCACCAACCTGATCTGGCTGCCGCTCTCGGGCGCCCTGTCCGACCGCATCGGCCGCACGCCGATCCTGGTCGCCTGCACCGTGCTGATGCTGGTCACCGCCTATCCGGCGATGCTGTGGCTGGTCGACGCCCCGTCCTTCGGCCGGCTGCTGTCGGTCGAGCTGTGGCTGTCCTTCCTCTATGGCAGCTACAACGGCGCGATGATCCCGTTCCTGACCGAGATCATGCCGGAGGATGTGCGCACCAGCGGCTTCTCGCTGGCCTACAGCCTGGCCACCGCGACCTTCGGCGGCTTCACCCCGGCGATCTGCACCTGGCTGATCGAGGAGACCGGCAACCGGGCGATGCCGGGGCTGTGGGTGTCCTTCGCCGCGCTGTGCGGCCTGGCCGCGACTTTGCTGACGGTTCGCGGCCGCCGCGGCATGGCCCCGGAGATGCGGCCCGCCGAGTGATCTCCCGGGCTGGAAATCCCTTTGTCCAGAGGCACTTGCCCTTGCTTTCGCGCGGCCGTGCTGGCACCATCCCGGCTTGCCGTCAACTCAAGCGAGGCGACGCGGCCATACCGTGTCGACAACAAGGCGGCGGGCAGGGATTCGGGAGACATGACGAAGTCCGAGCTGATCATGCGGCTTGCCGAGCGCAACCCGCACCTCTACCAACGCGACGTCGAGCGCATCGTCACCACCATCTTCGACCGGATCACGTCGGCTCTGGCGGAGGGCCAAAGGGTCGAGCTGCGCGGCTTCGGCGCCTTCTCGGTGAAGCGCCGCGACGCGCGGACCGGGCGCAACCCGCGCACCGGCGTCGCGGTCGACGTGTCGGAGAAGCTGGTGCCGTTCTTCAAGACCGGCAAGCAGCTGCGCGAGCGGCTGAACACCGATGATTGACGGGCCCCGCGGCCCGGCCCACCACGAGGGATAGCCCGTGCGGTACATCGCCTGGATCGTCACCATCCCCTTCGCCCTGCTGCTGCTGTCCTTCGCGATCAGCAACCGCGAGCTGGTGACGCTCGGCCTCTGGCCGCTGCCGTTCCGGATCGACGCGCCGCTCTATCTGGTGGCGCTGCTGCCGCTGCTGCTCGGCGTGCTGATCGGCGGCATGGTTCTCTGGTTCGCCCGCTTCGCCACCGGCCTGCGCATGCGCCGGCTGGAGACCCGGCTGGCCGCGACCCAGAAGGATCTGGAGGGGATGAAGGCGCGGCAGCGCCCCGGGGTCCCGGCCACAGCCAACCGCAACGGCGACCCGGCCCGCCTGCCTGCCGCCGGCCAGCACTGAAGACAGTGTCATGCTCGCCATCGATGCCGCCGCCCTCGACCGGGCGATTGACACGCGCGCCCTGATCGAGGCGCTGCGCCAGGCCTTCCGCCGCGAGGTCGAGGCGCCGCTGCGCCATCACCACACCATGCCGACCGCGGCCGGCGACGCCACCCTGCTGATCATGCCGGCCTGGGAGCGGGAGCAGGCGATCGGCATCAAGCTGGTGTCGCTGATGCCGGGCAACCCGGCCAGGGACCTGCCCTTCATTGTCGGCTCCTACCTGCTGCTCGACGGCCTCACCGGCGTGCCGCGGGCGATCATGGACGGGCCGACCCTGACCAACCGCCGCACCGCCGCGGCCTCGGCCCTGGCCGCCGACTACCTGGCCCGGCCGGACGCGTCGCGCATGGTGATGGTCGGCGCCGGCGCGCTGGCGCCGCACTTCATCCGCGCCCATGCCGCGGTCCGCCCGTTGTCCGACATTGCGATCTGGTCCCGCCGGCCGGAGCAGGCGGCGGAGCTCGCGACGGCGTTGGCGGCCGAGGGCCTGCCGGTCCGCGCCGCCGCCAATCTCGAGGCCGCGGTGCGCGCGGCCGATCTCGTCTCCTGCGCCACGCAGTCGCGCGAGCCGATCGTGCACGGCGCCTGGCTGCAGCCCGGTGCCCATCTGGACCTCGCCGGCGCCTATCTGCCGGCGATGCGCGAGAGCGACGACGAGGCGGTGCGCCGGGCCCGGATCTTCGTCGACACCCGCGCCGGCGCGCTGGCCGAGGCCGGCGACCTGCTGCAGCCGATCCGGGCCGGGGTGATCGGCGAGGATGCGATCCTGGCCGACCTGCACGACCTGACCCGCGGCACCGCGCCGGGCCGCGGCTCGCCGGACGAGATCACCCTGTTCAAATCGGTCGGCACCGCGCTCGAGGACCTCGCCGCCGCCCGCCTGGCGGTCGAGACCCTGGAAGGGCAGGGGACCTAGCCGGGCCTCGATCGGGGCGGACCATCGTCACACCTGATCGTAGTCGACCACCACCCGGCCGGTCTTCGGATGGGACTGGCAGGTCAGGATGAAGCCGGCCGCGAGCTCCCAGGGCTCCAGCGAGTAGTTGAGGTCCATCGCCGCCTCGCCCTCGACCAGCTTGGCACGGCAGGTCGAGCACATGCCGCCCTTGCAGGCATAGGGCAGGTCCATGCCGGCGCGCAGGGCCGCGTCCAGGATGCTCTCCCCATCCGCCACCGGCACCTCGCGGCGCTTGCCATCGACGGTCAGCACGGCGGTTCGGCTCGGCGCGTCCAGGGGCGGCGCCACCGGCTTCGGCCTTGGCCGGCCGCCGAGGGCGGACACGAACAGCTCGACATGCACTTTCTCCGGACCGATGCCCAGCTCCGCCAGCGTCGCCGCGATCTCCCGGCTCATCGCCTCCGGACCGCAGAGATAGACCTCGTCGACCGCCTCGGCCGGCACCACCAGCCGCAGCAGCCGGCGCACCTTCTCGTCGTCCAGCCGGCCGGTGAGGACGGCCAAGTCCTGCTCCTCCTGCGACAGCACATGGAACACCGAGAGCCGGCCGAGGAAGCGGTCCTTCAACTCCTCCAGCGCCTCGCGGAACAGGATCTCGGCGGTGGAGCGGTTGCCGTAGAACAGGAAGAAGCGGCTGTCCGGCTCGCGCGCCAGCACGCCGCGCAGGATCGACAGCACCGGGGTGATGCCCGACCCGGCGGCGAAGCCGACATGGATGCGCGGCCGTTCCGGGATACAGGGCGCGCCAAAGCGGCCGGTCGGGGTCATCACCTCGATTTCATCGCCGGGCTGCAGCGTGCGGTTGACCCAGTCGGAGAAGACGCCGCCCTCGACCCGCTTCACCGCGATCCGCAGCTCGCCGTCATCGGGGCCGGAGCAGATCGAATAGGACCGGCGCATATCCTCGCCGTCGATGGTGGCGCGCAGGGTCAGGTACTGGCCGGGGGCGAAGCGGTAGTCGCCGGCGAGCCCGTCCGGCACGTCGAAGGCGATCGAGACCGCGTCGGCCGTCTCGCGCCTGAGGTCGCGGATGGTCAGGCGGTGGAAGCGCGGCGTGGCGGCGGACATCAGTGGCACTTGAAATAGTCGAAGGGCTCGCGGCAGTCGGTGCAGCGCCATAGCGCCTTGCAGGAGGTCGAGCCGAACTCCGACAGGCGCTCGGTATGGACCGAGCGGCAATGCGGGCAGGGTACCGTTTCGGTCCCGAACAAGGCGCGCCGGCCGGCGCCGTCCTGCGGTGGGGCGACGCCATAGGCGGCCAGCTTGTGGCGGCCTTCCGGCGTCAGCCAGGCAGTGGTCCAGGCCGGCGACAGCACGGTGCGCACCTGGGTGCCGCCGATGCCCACGCGCTCCAGTGCCAGGCCGATCTCCAGCGCGATCACATTCATGGCAGGGCAGCCGGAATAGGTCGGGGTGATCACTACTTCGATCTGCCCGTCCCGCACCGTCACCTCGCGCAGCACGCCCAGATCGGCGATGGTCAGCACCGGCAGCTCCGGGTCGACCACCGCGGCCGCGGCGTCCCAGGCGCGCTGACGCAGGGCGTCCGTCTCGGACATGAGAGGGGCCGGAGCCACCCCCTCACCCGAAATCGCTGGCGCGATTTCGACCTCTCCCCAAGGAGAGGTGAAGGAGCCGCGGCTCTGCTTTCCCTCTCCTCGGGGAGAGGGAGGGGCCCGGCGCGAAGCGACGGGAGGGTGAGGGGGATGGGCCGTCACCACTTCGCCCCCGGATAGCTGCGCTGCAGGACCTGCAGCTCGCTCAGCAGATGGCCGAGATGCTCGCTGTGCCGGCCGTCGCGGCCGCCGCGCTGGGACCAGCCGGTGGCCGGCGCCACCAGGGTAGCCTCGGCCAGCACCGCGGCCACGGTGCCGGACCAGGTCTCGCGCAGGCTCTCGGGATCGATCGCGACGCCCTGTCCGACCAGCTCGCTTTCGGCCTCATCCACCCCGAACATCTCACCGGTGTAGGGCCACAGCTCCTCCACCGCGGCCTGGGCCCGGGCGCGGCTCTCCGCGGTGCCGTCGCCGAGGCGGATCACCCATTCCGCGCTGTGGCGCAGATGGTAGGCGCTCTCCTTCTCCGACCTCGCGGCGATCGCCGCCAGGGTCGGATCGGCCGAGCCCATCATCGCCCGCCAATAGGGATCGGCGAAGGCGGAGTAGAAGAACTGGCGGAGGATGGTGCGGGCGAAGTCGCCGTTCGGCTGCTCGACCAGCAGCAGGTTGCGGTACTGCCGCACGTCGCGCAGATAGGCGTAGCGGTCCTCGTCATTGCCGGCGCCCTCGACCTCGGCCGCGTAAGTGTAGAGGGCGCGGGCCTGGCCGATCAGGTCGAGCCCGATATTGGCCAGGGCCATGTCCTCTTCCATCATCGGCGCATGGCCGCACCATTCCGACAGGCGGTGGCCCAGGATCAGGGCGTCGTCGGCCCGCGCCAGGGCGTAGCGGACCAGCGGCGTCTCGGCGACGGTGATCATGGCCGCGGCCATCACATATGCCCGATCTCGTCGGGCACGTCGTAGAAGGTCGGATGGCGGTAGATCTTGCTGGCCGCCGGCTCGAACATCATGCCCTTGTCGGCGGGGTCCGACGCGGTGATGGCGTTGGACGGCACCACCCAGATCGACAGCCCTTCGCCCCGGCGGGTGTAGAGGTCGCGCGCCGCCTGCAGCGCCATGGTCGGGTCGGCCGCGTGCAGCGACCCGACATGCTTGTGCGCCAGCCCGTTGCGGCTGCGGATGAAGACTTCCCAGAGGGGGAAATTCTGCGTGGTCATGGCGTTTCCTCCCGTCGGGCGGCGGCGCGGGCGCGGCGCTTCTCGGCATAAGCCAGGGCGGCCTCGCGCACCCAGGCGCCGTCGTCATGGGCCTTGCGGCGTGCCGCCATCCGGTCGCGATTGCAGGGACCGTTGCCGGCCAGCACCCGCTTGAACTCGTCCCAGTCGATGGCGCCATAGGCCCAATGCCCGGTCTCGGCATTGAGCTTGAGCGCCGGGTCGGGCGGGAACAGGCCGATGAACTGGGCCTGCGGCACGGTGGCGTCGACGAACTTCTGGCGCAACTCGTCATTCGAGAAGCGCTTGATCTTCCACCGGGTCGAGGTGTCGCTGTGCTGGCTGGCGGAATCCGGCGGGCCAAACATCATCAGGCAGGGCCACCACCAGCGGTCCAGCGCGTCCTGCGCCATCGCCTTCTGCTCCGGCGTGCCGCGGGCCAGGGTGACCATGATCTCGTAGCCCTGGCGCTGGTGGAAGGATTCCTCCTTGCACACCCGGATCATGGCGCGGGCATAGGGGCCGTAGGAGCAGCGGCACAGCGGGATCTGGTTCATGATCGCGGCGCCGTCGACCAGCCAGCCGATGGCGCCGATATCGGCCCAGCTCAGGGTCGGGTAATTGAAGATCGAGGAGTATTTGGCGCGGCCGGTCAGCAGCTGGTCGACCAGTTCCTCACGCGCCGTGCCCAGCGTCTCGGCCGCGGCGTAGAGGTAGAGGCCGTGGCCGCACTCGTCCTGCACCTTGGCCAGCAGCGCCGCCTTGCGCCGCAGGGTCGGCGCCCGGGTGATCCAGTTGCCCTCCGGCAGCATGCCGACGATCTCGGAATGGGCGTGCTGGGAGATCTGGCGGGTCAGGGTCTTGCGATAGGCCTCCGGCATCCAGTCGTTTGGCTCGATCCGGTCCTCGGCGTCGATCCGCTCCTGGAAGCGGGCGGCGAGGGCGGCATCCTCGACGGGCTTGGCGGCTTGATCGGTGGCGTTGAGGGCCTGCGTGTACATGGCGTCCAGCGTCCTCCATGACCTTGATCCAAACATATGTCACAAAAATATTAACAGTCAATAATTTTGGTAACATATAGAGGCATGGAGACCCCTCGCCATGACGGAGGGGACGCTCTACCGAAACCGCGCCTGCAGCTCCGGTCCTGGCGGGGGGAGGGGGCCGGATTCGGCTTGGCCGTTCGTGTCGAGCCAGCGCTCCGAGGCCGGCAGCAGCCGGTGGTAGAGATCGGCGCAAAGGGCGCGGGCGGCCGTGCCGGGCCAGTCCGGCGGCAGCAGGTCGGCCGGCAGCACCGGGTCGCGCAGGACGATGCGGCGCCAGGCGTGGATCAGCAGGATACGGGCGATGAAGCTGTCCTGGTCGGATAGCGTACCGCCATCCGCCAGCGCCGCCCGCAGGGGCTCGAAGGCGTCGTGGAAGCGGCGATAGGCGGCGGCCGTCTGGTCCAGCGGCCAGCTCAGCGCCGCCAGCCGGCGCCGCGTTTCAGCATCGCTCGACGCGTCCAGGCGCAGCGCGTCCCCCGCCTCCGGCGGGACCGGCGTGCCGGCGGGCGCCACCCAGACGCCCGGCGTGGCGCTGCCGAAGCCGGCGGCCTGCAGGGCCAACCGAGCGGCCTCGCGGTCGCCGCCATTGCCGGCCAGCACCAGCACGAAGCCGCTGCCGGGCGGCGGCGGATGGGCGTTGTAGATGTGCTCGGTGGCGGTGCGGAACGTCTGCCGCCCGCGCTCGGCCAGGCGGTAGAAGCTGTTGCGGCCGACCCGGCTGCGCTCCAGCCAGCCATCGGCGGCCAGCCGCGACATCGCCGTGCGCACCACGCCGTCGCCGATGTCGATCGAATGCAGGAAGGCGGACAGGGTGCCAAGCCACAGCGACCCACCGCGCGGCACGATCGCATCGCCATAGACGGTGATGATGATCGACCAGGTGCGCGACGGCTCGGCCTTCAGGCTGTCCAGGATCCGGCGCAGGGCGGTGCGGGGGGCGGGCACGGCGTCGGTCAGGCGGTTTCCATCCGCCGGCGGGGTGCCGACTTGTCCTGCACCGCCGCCACCGCATCCGCGGCGCCGGACAGGACCAGCTCGGTCGCCAGCCTGGCATAGTCGGCGCGGCTCAACCCCTTGCCCTCGCGGAACCAGAGGTAGTGCCAGTTCAGCATGCCGAACAGCGACATGGTCAGCGGCATCAGCAGGGCACGATCGGCGGCTGCCTGCGGCACCGCCGCGGCCAGCGCCTCGGCGAAGATCCGCACCAGGGTGCGCTCCATCTCCTTCAGCTGCTCCTGCTGCTCCGGCGGCAGCAGCTTCAGGCTGGTGATCTGCACCTGGTGCTCGGCATCGGCGTCGCGATAGGCGTCGAGCAGCGCGGCGACCACCGCGTGCAGCCGCTCGCGCGCGCTGGCGGGGGCGGCCGCTGCTTCCTCCACCGCCGCCACCAGCGTCGACAGGTGGTCGGCCAGGATGTCGAGCAGCACCGCGTCCTTGTCGCGGTAGTAGTGGTACAGCAGCGCCTTCGAGATGCCGCAGGCGTCGGCGATCATGGTGATCGAGGCGCCGGTGAAGCCGTGCCGGGCGAACAGCTCCGCCGTCCGGTGCAGGATCGCCCGCCGCTTCTCGTCATAGTCAGGGGCGCGGGTGCGGGCCATGACCTCCGGTCCGTCAGAAGTGTCAGCTGCCCTCAGACTCGGAGCATCGCGGCCGCAGATCAAGAATTCTCTGAGCGCTCGGTCAGTGAATGGCGCGGTTTCTGCCGCAGGACGGGGGCGGTGGTCGACTGTCGCCGGTCGGCGCTGGGCTTGCAGCCGAACTGGGCGCGGTAGCGGCGCGAGAAGTATTCGGGCGAGGGGAAGCCGCAGGAGAAGGCGATCTCGGTGACGCTCAGCCCGGTCTGCTGCAGCAGCTGGTGCGCCTTGGCCATGCGCAGCAGCAGGTACTGGCCCTGGACCGGGCGGCCGAGCGCCTGCCTGAACCGGCGTTCCAGCTGGCGCAGCGACAGCCCGACCCGGTCGGCGATCGCGGCGCAGGGTAGGGGCTCGTCGATCGTGCCGCGCATGATCTCCAGGGCCTGCGCCACCACCGGGTCGGCGGCCGGCTGCGTCTCGTTGTCCGATTCCCGCTGCCCGGTCTCCGGCGGTCGCACCCGGCCGAGCAGCAGATGCTCGGCGACCTCGCCGGCCAGGCCGGGATCGGCGTGGCGGCCGATCCAGCCGACCATCATGTCGAGAATGGCGGACGCCCCGGCGCAGGTGATCCGGCCGCCCGAGACGGCATAGAGCTGCGGCACCACGCGCACCGCCGGATAGCGCTCCTGGAAGCCGGTCAGGTTGTCCCAATGGACCGCCGCCGTGTGGCCGTCCAGCAGGCCAGCCTCGGCCAGGGCCAGGCTGCCGGTCTCGATGCCGCCGAGCTCGACCCCGAAGCGGGCCAGCCGCCGCAGCCAGGGCAACACCGGCCGCTGCCCGGCCACGGCGGCGGAATCGAAGCTGGCCAGGACGAAGACGGTGCCGCTTCCCTCCGCCGCCGCCAGGTCGCCATCGACCGGCGTGACGGTGCCGTTGCTGGCCCGGACCGCTCCGCCGTCCGCGGACACCACGGTCCAGGCGAACAGCCGTTGCTGCGCCAGCCAGTTGGCGACGAACAGCGGCTCGATCGCCGCGGCGAGGCCCAGCGCCGAGAATTCGGGCAGCACCAGGAAGGCCAGCTTGCGCATGCATGTCCCGTGGTCGAACCGCCCCAGCATGCCATCGCCACCGTCTGCGGCCTGCGAAAAATCGACATCTCCGTGACGGGCAATGACAGGTTGCGGCCCGGAACCTCTCCCACTCTTCCGGCAATGCCAGCCAGCGGGAGACAAAAATGACCATCGCGGTTCCGACCTGGACCAAGGCCGACCAGGAGGCCGGCTATTCTCTTCCGGCCCCGTTCTTCTACGACCCGGCGGTGTACGAGGCGGAGCGGGAAGGAATCTTCCTGAAGTCCTGGCATCTGGTCGGCCATCTCAACGACTTCCGCGAGACGGGCGACATCGTCACCGAGACGATCCTCGACCAGAGCGTCCTGGTGATGAAGGGTTCGGACGGGCAGATCCGCGCCTTCCACAATGTCTGCCAGCACCGCGGCAACCGGCTGGTCGAGACCCGGCGCAGCAAGGCCCGGGCGATCACCTGCGGCTACCACGCCTGGACCTACGGCCTCGACGGCAGCCTGCGCGGCGCGCCGCGCACCGAATGCCTGGCCCATTTCGACAAGGCCGAGCACGGGCTGAAGCCGGTGCGGGTCGAAATCTTCGGATCCTTCGTCTTCGTCAATCTCGACCCCGCGGCCCGGCCGATCGCCGAGATGGCGCCCGGCGCGGAGGTCGAGATGCGGCGCTTCCTGCCCGATCTCGACCGGCTGGTGCTGGTGGAGGAGGTCGACGTGCCGGTGGCCGCCAACTGGAAGGTGATCCAGGAGAACTCGATCGAGGGCTATCACTTCAGCTATTCCGGCCCGGTGCACCGCGAGCTGGCGCAGCTGATCGATTTCGACGGCTACGCGCTGACGCCGCGCGGCGACTGGTGGACCTATATCGGCCCGCCGAAGCCGGGCACCACCCACGCCTATGGCGCGCCGCTCGACGGCGCGACCTGGCAGACCGACTGGTTCTTCAATCTCGGCCTGTTCCCGAACGCGACGATCTACGCCTTCCCCTATGCCGACGTGGTCGGCACCTTCATTATGATCCCGACCGGACCGGAGACCTCGATCCTGCGCTTCGGCTATTACGGGCCGGAGGGGCGGCCGTTGCCGGAGGTGACTCGCGCCTGCATCCGCTGGATGAACGAGGATCTGGGGCCGGAGGACATCCAGCTCAACATCTCCAACCAGAAGGGCCTGCGGTCGATGGGCTTCCGCCATGGCCGCTACCTGATCGGCGAGACCCCGGACAACCGCAGCGAGCACCTGGTCCGCCACTTCCACCAGCTCTGCCACCGGGCGATCCGCCCCGACGCGGCCTGAGCGGCGATGGCCAAGGGCTTCGACTACGTCATCGTCGGCGCCGGCTCCGCCGGCTGCGTGCTGGCGGCGCGGCTGACCGAGGATCCCGCGGTGAGGGTGCTGCTGCTGGAGGCCGGGCCGGCGGATCGCAGCTGGCAGATCCATATGCCGGCGGCGGTCGGGCGGCTCCTGTCCTCCGACCGGTTCAACTGGGCCTATGTGTCGGAGCCGGAGCCGCATCTCGACGGCCGCCGCCTGTCGCATCCGCGCGGCCGGGTGCTCGGCGGGTCGTCCTCGATCAACGGCATGGTCTATATCCGCGGCCATGCCCGCGACTACGACGCCTGGGCCCAAGCCGGGCTGCAGGGCTGGGCCTATGCCGACGTGCTGCCCTATTTCAAGCGGGCGGAGCGGCACAGCCTGGGCGGCGACACCTATCATGGCGGCGACGGGCCGCTGTCGGTGTTCGCGCCGAACCTGGCCGAGACGCCGCTGGCCGATGCCTTCGTCCGGGCGGGGCAGGAGGCGGGATACGGCCTGACCGCCGATGTGAACGGGGCGCGGCAGGAGGGCTTCGGCCGGATCGACCGCACCACCGGCGGCGGCCGGCGCTGGAGCGCGGCGCGCGCCTATCTGCGGCCGGCGCTGGGCCGCCCGAACCTGACCGTGGTCACCGGCGCGCTGGTCCGCCGCATCGTGCTCGAGCGCGGCCGCGCCGTCGGCGTCGAATTCAGCCGCCGCGGCCGGGTCGAGACCGCGCGGGCCGGGGCCGAGGTGATCCTGTCGGGCGGGGCGATCAACTCGCCGCAGCTGCTGCAGCTGTCCGGCATCGGCCCGGCGGGCGACCTGGCGGCGCTCGGCATCGCGCCGCTGGTCGACTTGCCCGGCGTCGGCGCCAACCTGAATGACCATCCGGACATCGTCATCCAGCACCGCTGCCGCACGCCGGCGTCGCTGTACGGGGTCAATCGCGGCCTGCGCAAGCTGGCGACCGGGCTGCGCTGGTTCGCCGGCAAGACCGGCCCGGCCGCGTCGAACCATTTCGAGGCCGGCGGCTTCATTCGCAGCCGGCCGGGCATCGAGCATCCCGACCTGCAGTTGACCTTCATGCCGATCGCGATCAAGCCCGGCACGGTCGAGGATGTCGGCGGCCCCTCCTTCCAGGTGCATATCGACCTGATGCGGCCGCGCAGCCTGGGCCATGTGAGGCTGCGCTCCGCCGACCCGGCCCAGCCGCCGGCGATCCGCTTCAACTATCTGGAGGACCCGCAGGACGGCATCGACCTGAGGGACTCGGTGCGGCTGACCCGCGAGATCCTGGCCCAGCCGGCGCTGGCCGCCTATCGCGGCGAGGAGATCTATCCCGGCCCGGCGGTGCGCAGCGACGACGAGATCGACGCGTATCTGCGGGAGGGGATCGAGACCTGCTACCACCCGGTCGGCACCTGTCGGATGGGGCAGGGCGGCACGGCGGTGGTGGACGGAGAATGCCGCGTCCATGGCGTCGGGGGCTTAAGGGTGGTCGACGCCTCGGTGATGCCGGCGATCGTCAGCGGCAACACCAACGCGCCCACCATCATGATCGCCGAGAAGGCGAGCGACCTGATCCGCGGCCGGCCAGCGCCGCCGCGTGGCGATCCACCGGTGTGGATCCATCCCCAATGGGAAACCGCCCAGCGCTGAGCAGGAGGGACCTTTCATGACCGCAGCTCTCGACGACCACTGCTCAGCCCGCATCGACCTGGCGGCGGCGTTCCGCTGGTTCGCGCGGCTCGACATGCATGAATCGATCGCCAACCACATGAGCGTGGCGGTGTCCGGGGACGGGTCGCGCTTCCTGATCAACCCGTGCCGGCTGCACTTCTCGCGCGTCACCGCCGGCAGCCTGTTGCTGCTCGACGCCCATGATCCGACCACGCTGGACCAGCCCGACGCGCCGGACCCGACGGCCTGGTACCTGCACGCGCGGCTGCATGCGGCGTTGCCGCAGGCCCGCTGCATTATGCATCTGCACTCGAAATACGCCACGGCGCTGGCCTGTCTGGCCGACAGCACGATGCCGCCGATCGACATGAACACCGCCCGCTTCTTCGGCCGCGTCGCGATCGACGACGGCTTCGCCGGCATGGCGCTGTCGGATGAGGAGGGCGACCGGCAGGCGGCCTTGATGACCGAGGGCAAGACCGTGCTGCTGATGGCCAATCACGGCGTGCTGGTGATCGGCCCCACCGTGGCCGACGCCTTCGACGAGCTCTATTATTTCGAGCGCGCGGCCGAGACGCTGCTGACCTGCTACGCCGCCGGCCGTCCGCTGCGGGTGATGCCGGACGAGGTGGCGCGGCTGACCGAGCGGCAATGGCGCGGCTATGGCCGCTTCGCCGCCGACCACCTGGACAACGTCAAGGCGATCCTCGACGCCGAGGAGCCTGGCTACCGCGACTGAGCGTCATTCCTTCGCTTCTTCGTCGCGCCAGGGCTTGGTCTCCCCGAGCGTATCGGCCATCACCGCACCGCGCCGGCCCATCGGCTTGTCGCCGCCGACGGTGCTGTCGCGCGCGGTCTGGTGCTCCGTCTCGGCGTTCAGCTCGGCGCCGATCAGGAAGACGACGGTCGACAGCCAGATCCAGGTCAGAAAGCCGACCACCGCCCCGAGCGAGCCGTAGGTCGCGTCATAGCTGCCGAAGCGGGCGACATACCAGGAGAACAGCATCGATCCGCCGATCCAGACCAGCGCCGCGACCGCGCTGCCCCAGCTGACCCATTGCCACCGCGCATCGCGGCGGCTCGGTCCGAAGCGGTACAGCAGCGACAGGCCGACGATCGTCAGCAGCAGCAGGGCCGGCCAGCGCAGCAACCAGACCAGCGTGCCGGCGAGGGATCCGAGGCCGACGAAGCTGAGGACCACCGGCACGACGACCACGCCGACGAGGGCCAGGACGACGAAGACGAGGGCGAGCGCGGTGAACAGCAGCGAGATGCCGTTCAGCCGGAAGAAGCCGCGCTTCTCGGTCTCGTCATAGACGGCGTTCAGTGCGTCGAACAGCGCCTTCATCCCGGCATTCGCGCTCCACAGCGAGATGGCGAGGCTGACGAAGAACGCGATGCCGAGGGCTTGACGGGGCTGGCTGGCGAGGCGATGCATCTGGCCGCCGATCACCTCCATCCCGCCGCTCGGCAGGATGAAGGCCAGCTCGGCGATGTCCCGCTCGACCGTGACGGGATCGGCCACGAAGCCGTACAGCGACACGATCACGCCGATCGCGGGGAACAGGGCCAGCAGCGAGTAGTAGGCGACGCCGGCGGCGAGGGCGAAGACGCGGTCGTCGTCGATCTCCGTCCATACCCGGTACAAGATGTCGAGCCATCCGCGCCGCGGGATCTCGACCGGCGACCGTGCGTCGCGGCCATGCCCTTCTTCCGTCGACGGCGACGTCGCCATCGGGCTCTCCCACCGATACCGGACCTTTTAGGGTCGAACGGCAGGGAGCGCGGAGGCGTTCCGCTCCAGGAGAATCGGCCTATCGCTCGGCCAGAGCCAGCTTGGCGCCGAGGGCGACGAAGGCGGCGGCGAAGCTGCGGCGCATCCAGGTCATCACCCGCGGGCGCGAGATCACATGGTCGCGCATCGCGGCGGCGAACAGGCCGTAGACGGCGAAGACCAGGAAGGTCATCAGCATGAACACGCCGCTCAGCTCCAGCATCCGGGCCAGGGGCTGGGCCTCGCCGGCGCTGACGAACTGCGGCAGGAAGGCGACGAAGAAGATCGACAGCTTTGGGTTCAGGATGTTGATCAGGATCGCGGTCACCGTGACCTGCAAGGCCGACCGGCCGCCGACCTGCTTCTCCACCTTGAGCGCGCCGTGCTCGCGCAGCGTGTTCCAGGCCATCCACAGCAGATAGGCGACGCCGAGATATTTGAAGATCTCGAAGGCCAGGGCGCTGGTGTGCAGCAGCGCGGCGAGTCCCAGGATCGCCGCCGCCAGATGCGGCACGATGCCGAGGGTGCAGCCGAAGGCGGCGATCACGCTGGCGCGCGACCCGCGGGTCAGCCCGGCCGCGATGGTGAACAGCGCGCCCGTGCCGGGCGAGGCGACGATGATGAACGAGGTGATCAGGAACTCGATGCTCACGGCCGCGCTCCTCCGGTCAGGCTGCGGCCGCCACGATGCCCCGGCGCGGCCGGGCGGGCAAGGAGCTCGCTGATGGGCCGGAGCCACCCCCTCACCCGAAATCGCTGCGCGATTTCGACCTCTCCCCAAGGAGAGGTATAGGGAGCGAGGCTCTTGTTCCCCTCTCCTCGGGGGAGAGGGAGGGGCCCGTCGCGTTGGCGACGGGAGGGTGAGGGGGCGGCTCCGCTCTAGACCGGGATCGCGACGCTGTTCTTGATCTCGCGCAGCGCGAAGTTCGAACTGATGTGCTGCACCGCCGGGCTGGTGAACACCACCTCCTTCAGGAACTTCTCGTAGTCCAGCGGGCTGCGGGTGACGATCCGCAGGATGTAGTCGGCCGAGCCGGTCATGGAATAGAACTCCAGCACCTCCGGCCGCTCGGCGATCTTCTTCTCGAAGGCCTCGATCTGCTCGCCGTCATGCTTGGCCAGGGTGACATGGGCGAAGGCGGTCTCGCCATAGCCCAGCCGGGCGGGGTCGACGCGGGCGACGTAGTCCTTGATCACGCCGCGCTCCTCCAGCGCCTTCAGCCGCCGCCAGGTCGGCGAGGTCGACAGGCCCACCGCATCGGCCAGCTCCTGCACGCTCTGCCGGGCGTTGCGCTGCAGCGCCGCCAGTATGGCGCGCTCGAACCGGTCCAGCTCTTCGGCATCCGTGGGCATGAAACCTCCGTAATCTCCTTGATCCGGAAAAATCATACCTCAGATCTCGTGGTGCTGCGCCGACATCGGCAAAACTTTTCCCCGATCTCGGCGCATCCTTTCTTTGAAGATGCGCGCTCTGCGCGTCCGGTCGGAACACAGAAGGACGACCCGGTGACCGCTCTCGCCTTCCAGCAGCCCCGCCTCCTGGCGAATGCGCCCGATCCCGGCTTCGACTGGCGCCGAATCGCCCATCTGCTGCACCTGTCCCGCGCCCTCGACGCGCTGGAGGAGACGGTGCTGGCACCGCAGAAGAAGGTGCTGTACCAGTTTTCCGCCCGCGGCCACGACCTGGCCCAGATCCTGCTGGGCACGCGGCTCGACGACCCGCGCGACGCGGTCTGCGGCTATTACCGTTCCCGGCCGATCCTGCTGACGCTCGGCGTCGACCTGGTCGACGCGCTCGGCTCCGCCATGGCGCGGGACCAGGGCTATTCCGCCGGCCGCGACATCGGCGTGGTGTTCAACTTCCCGAACCCTGCCGGCCCCTCGGCGCTGCCGATGTGCGGCGGCGTCGGCACCCAATACACCCCGGCCGCCGGCTGGGCCCAGGCGCTGGAATACGGCCGCATCGTGCTGCACGACCCCGCCTGCGACCGCGCCATCGCCGTGGTGCTGGGCGGCGACGCCTCGGTCGCCACCAACGGCTTCTGGTCGGCGCTGACCATCGCCACCACCCAGCGCCTGCCGGTGCTGTTCCTGATCGAGGACAATGGCTACGGCATCTCGGTGCCGTCGCGGTTCCAGACCCCGGGCGGCGACATCGCCGCCAACCTCGCCAGCTTCCGCGGCCTGCATATCCTGGCGGGCGACGGCACCGACCCGGCCGAGGCGGCGCGGCTGGCCGATGCCGCCGTCGCCCATGTCCGCGGCCGCAAGGGCCCGTGCCTGCTGCGGCTCAGCGTGCCGCGGCTGGAAGGGCACAGCTTCCAGGACACCCAGGCCTACAAGCCGGCCGAGACCGTGGCGGCGGAATGGGCCCGCGACCCACTGCCCAAGCTGAAGCAGTTCCTGGTCCCGGCCGTGATGGAGGCAGCGGAATGGGATGCGCTCGCGGCCGAGGCCGAGACGCAGGTCGAGGCGGCGCGGGTCCGGGCCGAGGCGCGCCCGGCCCCCGATGCCGCTTCGGTGACCCGCCACGTCTTCTTCGAGGGCGAACCGCAGGCGATGGGCGGGATGCGCAGCGAAGCCATCGTGCCGGCTGCGGGAAGCGATGTGCCGCAGCCCGAGGGGCCGCGGATCAACATGGTCACCGCCATCCGCCGCACCCTGGACCATGAGCTGTCGGTCAATCCGCGCATGGTGGTGCTGGGCGAGGACATCGGACCGAAGGGCGGCGTCCATGCCGTGACCCTGGGGCTGCAGGAGAAGTTCGGTGCCGCCCGGGTGATGGACACCAGCCTGTCGGAGGAGGGCATCGTCGGCCGCGCCGTCGGCATGGCCCTGGCCGGCCTCTTGCCGGTGCCGGAGATCCAGTTCCGCAAATACGCCGACCCGGCGGTGGAGCAGATCAACGATTGCGGCACGATGCGCTGGCGCACCAACAACCGCTTCGCCGCGCCGATGGTGCTGCGCATGCCGGTCGGCTTCCTGAAATGCGGCGACCCCTGGCACAGCCAGACCAACGAGGTGCAGTTCGTGCACGCGCCGGGCTGGAGGGTTGCGGTGCCGTCCAACGCCGAGGATGCGGTCGGCCTGCTGCGCTCGGCACTGCGCGGCGACGACCCGGTGATGTTCCTGGAGCATCGCGCCATGCTCGACGCTCCTTCAGCCCGCCGGCCCTATCCGGGCGACGATTACGTCCTGCCCTTCGGCCGGGCGCGGACCACGATGGCAGGCCGGGATCTCACCATCGTCACCTGGGGCGCCATGGTCGAGCGGGCGGAGGCGGCGGCGCGGGCCAGTGGCAGGTCGGTCGAGGTGATCGACCTGCGCACGCTGATGCCATGGGACAGCGCGGCGGTGCTGGCCTCGGTGGCCCGCACCCGGCGTTGCCTGATCGTGCATGAGGATCTGCGCACCGGCGGCTTCGGGGCGGAGATCGCGGCGGTGGTGGCGGACGAGGCGTTCATGGATCTCGACGCCCCGGTGGCCCGGTTGACCATGCCGGACATCCCCAGCCCGCACAACCCGGTGCTGCTCGACGCCGCGGTGCCGTCGGTGGATAGGATCCGCGACAAGATCCTCGCGCTGACCGGGTTCTGAAAGCCAAGCACTGAACAAGGGGCGAGACAATGCCGTCCAAATTTGTGCAGGACACTTCGCCCGAGGGTTTGAAAGCTTTGATGGAACTGCTGGAGTCTCCGGCGATCATCTCTGCAGATAACGTAAGGGGCACAAACGAAACCAAGGTGATCGACGTGTTCGCGCCGGTCCAGCAGGAGGGCACCAAGGCGGCGGTGCGCGGCTGGCTCGCGGCCGTGGGCGACACCGTGCGCGAGGGCGACCCGCTGGTCGAGCTGGAGACCGACAAAGTCACGGTCGAGGTGCCGGCCCCGGCCTCCGGCACGCTGGTCGAGATCCTGATCGCGACCGACCAGGACGCTGTGCCGGGGGCGGTGCTGGGGAGGATCGGGGCTGCTGCCGCTGACTCTTCCTTAGTCCCCCCTCCCTTTGCGGGAGGGGGGCAGGGGGAGGGGTCTGCGCGCGTCGGCGCGCAAACGGTCGGCGACCTCGACGCGTCGCATCAACCCGGCATCGGCTCCAGTGGCGAAAACCCCCTCCCCCTAACCCCCTCCCGCGGGGAGAGGGGGGACTCGGATGGGGCGAGCGGGAGAGATGCAGACGTGTCTCTTGCGGCAAGGTCCATCGCCGAATTCGACCCCGCTTTCCGCCTTTCGCCATCGGTGCGCAAGCTGCTGGTCGAGACCGGGCTGGACCCGGCTGGGCTGACCGGCAGCGGCAAGGACGGGCGGCTGACCCGCCAGGATGTCGAGAAGGAGGTCGCCCGCCGTCAGGCTCGACCGGCCGCGCCGGCCGAAGCGAAGCCGGCGTCCGGGGCCCTCCGCTCCCACCGCATCCCGCACGATGCCATGCGCCGGCGCATCGCCGAGCACATGGCGCACTCGGTCGCTACGGCGCCGCATGTCACCGCCGTGTTCGAGGCCGATTTCGGCGCCGTGCTGGCGCATCGCCTGGCGCACAAGGCGGCGTTCGAGCGCCAGGGCGTCGCCCTGACCGTCACCGCCTATCTGGTCCAGGCCTGCGTTGCCGCGATGAAGGCGGTGCCTACGGTCAACAGCCGCTGGCACGACGACGCGCTGGAGGTGTTCGACGACATCGGCATCGGCATCGGCACCGCGCTCGGCGACAAGGGGCTGGTGGTGCCGGTGGTGCACCGGGCGCAGTCGCTGTCGCTGCTCGGCGTCGCCGCGCGGCTGCAGGAGGCGACAGCCCTGGCCCGCGCCGGCAGGCTGGCGCCGGCCGATGTCCAGGGCGGCACCTTCACCATCTCGAACCACGGCGTCTCCGGCTCGCTCCTGGCGGCGCCGATCATCATCAACCAGCCGCAGGTCGCGATCCTCGGAATCGGCAAGGTCGAGAAGCGGGTGATGGTGCGCGACGCCGGCGGCGCCGATGCGATGGTGATCCGGCCGATGGCCTATGTCTCGCTGACCATCGACCACCGCGCTTTGGACGGCGCGCAGACCAACGCCTGGCTGACCCGCTTCGTCGAGACGATCGAGACTTGGCCTGCCGAGTAACCTAAGCCACGCGAGCGGTTGCGATCGATCTCGCATCACGGGCCTGCCGCTCCAGCAGCATCACGTCGCCGAACTCGTGGCCGCGATAGCCTTCGGCCGTGAGGGCGGCCGGCAGGTCGTCCAGCACGGTGTCGGGGGCGAAGGCGCGCAGCAGCTCGAAATGGCTCTCGCCCGGCTGGTGCATGCCGGTGAGGAGGGCGTCGACCACACGCAGCCACGTTCCGGGCCCGATGCGGTTGGCGGCGACGCCGTCGCCGGCGCGGACCGTGCCGTCGGCCTCCGCCGCGGCTTCCAGGGCGCGGACCACGGTGGTGCCGATGGCGACGACGCGTCCGCCCGCCGCCTTCGCCCGGGCGATCGCCGCGGCGGTCGGCTCCGGGATCCGGTAGGGCTCGTCGAAGGGCAGGCGCCGGTCGAGCGCCGGGTCGCCGGTCGAGGAGATGCCGGCGGCATGGGTCAGCGTGGCGAAGCCGATGCCGCGCCGGCGCCAGGCGGCGAGCAACGCCCAGTCGAGCGCGAAGCCGGCCGAGGGCGGCTCGAACGCCACCGGATCGGCAGCGATGCGGGTCCAGACGTCCCACAGCGCCAGCGGCTGCGGCACATGAGCGTACTGGATTGGCCGGCCGTGCTGGGCCAAGCCGGCCAGCACGTCGTCCCGCGTGCCCAGGACGCGCAGCCGGATCAGTCGCGGATGGTCCAGCACGCGCTCGATCACGGCCCCCAGGGGCCCGAGCGCCAGGGGATCTCCGGCTGACAGAGGTGGCGGCGCCGGCCGGTCCTCGGTGCGGATGCGGTGGTCGCCGGCGCCGAAGGCCACGGCCACGAAGCGCGTCGGATCGCCCGGCGTCACCCAGCCGGCCAGCCGCAACTCGATCGGGCTCTCGCTCTCGTGATGCCAGCCGCGCAGGCTCGCGGGCAAGGTGGCGGCATCATTGGCGACAACCAAATCGCCCGGCGCCAGCAGCGTCGCCAGGGCCGCGCGGGGCAGGTGCCGGGACTGCCCTCGATCGTCGACGGCGCAGAGCCGGGCGGCCGGCCGGTCGGGACGGTCGGCGGCGATCATGCCTTCACCCGCTGCTCGGCGGCGCGGCCCGGCAGGGCGGCCAGCAGAGCCTGCACGATCTCGGCGGCGGAGACCTCGGGCATCTTCAGGGTCGACGGGTCGGCGTCGGGCACGGCCAAGGCGTGCAGCGGCGTGTCCATGTCGCCGGGATCGATCGACAGGACCTTTACGCCTTCGCCCCGGGCCTCCTCGGCCCAGATCGCCGTCAGATGGCGCAGCCCGGCCTTGCTGGCGCCGTAGGCGCCCCAGCCGGCATAGGCGTTTACGGCCGCGTCGCTGGAGATGTTGAGCACCACCGCACCGCGGCCCTGGCGGGCGGAGGCGGCGAGGGCGCCGAACAAGGTCTTGGCCAGCCGGAACGGCCCGACCAGATTGACCGCCAGCGCCTGCTCCAGCTCCTCGCATTCGGTGTCGGCCAGCAGGGCGAGCGGGACCGGGCCGAGGCTGGAGGCGTTGTTGATCAGCACGTCGAGCCCGCCCAGCCCAGCCGTGACCTGCAGCGCGATCGGGTGGATGTCCTCCTTGCGGCCGACATCGCCGACGATGCCCTGGGCGCCGGTCTCCCGCGCGGTGCGCGCCACGGCCTCGGCGCCGCGGGCGACGAAGGCGACCCGCGCGCCCATCGCGGTCAGCAGCCGCACCAGCGCCAGCCCCAGGCCGGAGGTGCCTCCGGTGACCGCCACGCGCAGCCGCCGCAGATCGGTGTCGATAGCCATGATGGATGCTCCTGTCGTCGGGAGCTTCCATCGGTACAAGTTCAAGTCGGCTTTAGGTCAAGAGGTATTTTGCAAGATATGGCTTTGATAATCCCTGGAGCCGTCATGGCGAGCCCAGAAGGGGCGTGGCCATGACGAAGAGGGGCCTGCCTACCCCCAGACCTCCCGCGCGATCTCCACGATCATCGCCAGCTTCGCCCATTGCTCGTCCTCGGCCAGGACGTTGCCTTCCTCGGTGCTGGCGAAGCCGCATTGCGGGCTGAGGCACAGCTGGTCGAGGTCGACGAATTTCGACGCCTCGTCGATCCGGCGCTTGATGTCGTCCTTCTGCTCCAGCGTGCCGGACTTGGAGGTCACCAACCCCAGCACCACGGACTTGCCCTTGGGCAGGAAGCGCAGCGGCTCGAAGCCGCCGGCGCGCTCGGTGTCCCATTCCATGAAATAGCCGTCGGCGGCGATCTCGTTGAACAGCCGCTCCGCCACCGGCTCGTAGCCGCCCGAGGCGATGAAGGTGGAGCGGAAATTGCCGCGGCAGAGATGCATGGTGATCACCATGTCCTTTGGCCGGTCGGCGATGGCGGCGTTCAGCATGCCGGCATAGATCGCCGGCTGCCGCACCGGGTCGTCGCCGCGGTCGGCCAGCATCCGCCGCTGCTCCGGGTCGCAGAGATAGGCGAAGCTGACATCGTCCAGCTGCAGGTAGCGGCAGCCCGCGGCGGCGAAGGCGGCGACCGCGCCGGCATAGGCCCGGCCGAGATCGGCGTAGAACGCCTCCATCTCCGGATAGACCGTCTCGTCGATCACCTGCCGGCCGCCGCGATAGTGCAGCATGCTGGGCGACGGGATCGTCATCTTCGGCACCCGGGCGGTGTTCGCCTTCAGGAAGCGGAAATGCTCCAGCATCGGATGGCTGGTGAAGCCGAGCTTGCCCGTCACCCGGATGCCCTTGGGCTTCAGCTGGGTGCCCTGGAACTGCACGCCGTGGTCGGCCCAGTAGCCCTCGACGCCGTCGAGATGCTCGAGGAAATCGAAATGCCAGAAGGCGCGGCGGAACTCGCCGTCGGTGACGGCCTGCAGGCCGATCTCCTCCTGCCGGCGGATGATCTTGCGGATCTCCTGGTCTTCGATCGCCCGCAGCTCGCCGGCGCTGATCGCGCCCTGCTCGTGCTGGGCGCGGGCGGCCTTCAGGGGGGCGGTGCGCAACAGGCTGCCGACCATGTCGGCGCGGAAGGGCGGGGTGTGGCGCGGCATCGGGATTCTCCTCGGGTCAGGCGTGCGGCCCCTTGCGGGTCACGCCGAGATGGCGGGTCAGGGCGGCTTCGTCGGCCTTCAGGGCGGCGCTGGGGGCGGCGTGGACGATAGCGCCGCGTTCCAGGATCACCGCATGGTCGGTGACCGACAGGATCTTCTGGGCGTGCTGCTCGACCACGACAGCCGCGACGCCCTCGTCGCGCAGGATGCGCTTCAGCGCGGCCAGCAACTCCTCGACGATGATCGGCGCCAGGCCCTCGGTCGGCTCGTCGAGCAGCAGCAGCTTCGGATTCAGCATCAGAGCACGGGCGATGGCCAGCATCTGCTGCTCGCCGCCCGACAGCTGGCTGCCCAGGTTGCCGCGCCGCTCCTTCAGCCGCGGGAACAGGGCATAGGCGCGCTCCGGCGTCCAGGGGCCGGGGCGGGCCACCGCGGTCATGTTCTCCTCGACCGTGAGCGACTTGAAGATGTTGCGCTCCTGCGGCACCCAGCCGATCCCGGCCAGCACCCGGTCCTCCGGCCGCGCCCGGGTCAGGTCGCGGCCGGCCAGGGTGACGCTGCCGCCGAAGCGCCGGGTGACGCCGATAATGCTGTTCAGCAGCGTGGTCTTGCCGGTGCCGTTGCGGCCCAGCAGCGCCAGCGCCTCGCCTTCGGCCAGGGTCAGCGACACGCCGGAGACGACGACGGCCTCGCCATAGCCGGCGACCAGGTCCTTCAGGGCCAGCAGCTCAGCCATCCACCGCCTCCCCGAGATAGACGGCGCGCACCTGCGGGTCGGCGGCGATGGCGTCGGGCGGGCCCTCGGTCAGCAGCGTGCCGTTGACCAGCACCGAGATCCGGTGGGCGAAGCTGAACACCAGGTCCATGTCGTGCTCGATCAGCAGCACCGAGACGTCCTGTGGCAGCTCGGCGACGGTGGCGAGCAGCTCGTGCCGCTCCGCCTCCGGCACGCCGGCCGCCGGCTCGTCCAGCAGCAGCACGCGCGGGCGGCAGGCAAAGGCGGTGGCGATCTCCAGCAGGCGCTGCTTGCCATAGGCCAGGGTGGCGGTGCGGGCCTGCAGCACGTCGGTCAGGCGGAAGCGCTCGGCGATGGCCAGGATCTCGTCCAGCACTTCGGCCTTGCCGCCGGCCACCCGCCACCAGTCGCCGCCGCGGCCCAGGCGCTCGGCCACGGCGAGGCCGATGGTGTCGAGCGGCGTGATCTCCGGGAACAGCTGGTTGATCTGGAAGGTGCGGGCCAGGCCGCGCCGCACCCGCAGATGCGGCTTCAGCCCGGTGATGTCCTCGCCGCCCAGCAGCACCCGGCCGCCGCTCGGGGCCAGCACTCCGGTCAGCAGGTTGACGAAGGTGGTCTTGCCGGCACCGTTCGGGCCGATCAGCGCGTGCCGCGCCCCGACCGCGATGCTGAGCGACACGTCATTGGTGGCGATCAGGCCGCCGAAGCGCCTGTGCAGGCCGATGGTCTCGAGCGCCGCGGTCATCGCCCGCCCCCGAGGCGGGAGAGGAGGGACGCGAAGGGCCGGCGCGCGCCCTGCACCAGCCGGTCGCGCCCGACCAGCACCAGCAGCACCAGGAAGGCGCCGAGCCAGAACGACCAGTATTGCGGCGTCAGGCCGGAGATCCAGTCCTGCAGGAAGCGGAACAGCACGGCGCCGATCGGCCCGCCATAGAGATAGCCGGCGCCGCCGATCACCAGCACCAGCAGCACATCGGCCGAGCGGTGGAAGTCGAAGACGTCCAGCGAGACGAACTGCGTGGTCTGGGCCAAGAGCGCCCCGGCCACCGCGGCATAGGCGGCCGACAGGGTGTAGATGCCGATCAGCCGCCGCGCCACCGGCACCCCGACGGCGGCGGCGCGCAGGCGGTTGTCGCGGATCGCCTTCAGCGACAGGCCGAAGGGCGAATGCACCACCCGCCGGGCGAACAGGAACAACGCGAACAGCACCGCCAGGCTGTAGGCATAGGCGGTGGTGCCGTAGAGGTCGAACTCGAACCAGCCCAGGACGGGGCCGAGCACCATGCCGTTCAGCCCGTCGGCCCCGCCGGTCAGCCCGGCCGCGCGATTGGCGATTTCGAACAGCAGCAGCGAGATGCCGAGCGTGACCATCAGCCGGGTGAGGTCGCTGCCGCGCAGCACCAGGAAGCCGGTGGCGAAGCCCAGCACGGCCCCGGCGACTGCGGCGGCCACGAGGCCCAGCAACGGCTCCCCGGCGACATGGATGGTCAGCAGGCCGGCAACATAGGCGCCGAGGCCGAAGAAGGCGGCATGGCCGAGCGAGACGATCCCGGCATAGCCGAGGATCAGGTCGAGCGAGAGCGCGAACAGGGCCAGGATCGCGATCTCGTTCAGGATCAGATGCTGGTCCGGCAGCAGGAACAGCGCGGCCAGGGCGGCTAGCCAAAACAAGAATTCCGGCCAGCGCCAGCGGGCGCGCGACGCGGCTGGGGAGGCGATCACGGCGGCCGTCACCGGCTGCCTCCGCGGGCGAACAGCCCTTGCGGCCGCAGCAGCAGCACCACGATCATCACCGTGTAGATGACGAAGGAGCCGAAGGCCGGGACATAGTACTTGCCGGCGACGTCGGCGATGCCGAGCAAGAGCGCCGCCAGGAACGGCCCGGTCAGGCTGGAGGTGCCGCCGACCGTCACCACGATCAGGAAGTAGATCATGTATTTCAGCGGAAAGGTCGGGTCGACGCCCAGGATCTCGGCCCCCAGCGCGCCGCCGAGCCCGGCGAGGCCGCTGCCGACGGCGAAGGTGGCGGCGAAGACGGTGTCGACCCGGATGCCCAGCCCGCGCGCGGCCCGCGGGTCGTCGACCGCGGCGCGCAGCCGGCTGCCGAAGCGGGTGTAGGCCAGCACCCCTTGCAGGGCCAGCACCAGCACGCCGCAGATGACGATGATCAGGGCGCGGTAGATGCCGATGCCGACGCCTAGCACCTCGACCCGGCCGCGCAGATAGTCGGGCAACTGGATGATCTGCTGCTCCGACCCCATCAGATAGTCGGCGGCGGCCATCGCCATGAACACGATCCCGATCGAGAACAGCACCTGGTCGAGGTGGCTGCGGCGATACAGCTGTCGATACAGCGTCCGCTCCAGCACCAGCCCGACCGCGGCCGCGGCCAGGAAGGCCGCCGGCAGGCACAGGAAGAACGGCACCTGCCAGCGGCTCATCAGAATCGCGGTGACATAGCCGCCGAGCATGGCGAAGGCGCCATGCGCCAGGTTGATGAAGTTCATCAGCCCCAGCGTCACCGACAATCCGCAGGCCAGCACGAACAGCAGCATGCCGTAGGCGATGCCGTCGAACAGGATCGTCGCCATGGCGCTACTTCGCCGCCTTCACCGGGTCCTTCACCGCCTCGATGGTCGCGAATTCGACATTGTACAGGCCGCCGTCGCGCTTTTCGACTTTGCGCACATAGACGTTCTGGATGATGTCGCGGGTGTCGGGGTCGATCGAGACCGGGCCGCGCACGCTGGTCCAGCTCATGCCCTTCATGGCGTCGACCAGACCCTGGCCGTCGGTGGCGCCATTGGTCTTCTTCAGCGCCTCGACGATCAGGTGCATGCCGTCATAGCCGCCGACGGCCATGAAGTTCGGCCGCATCCCGGCATTGGCCGCCTGGAAGGCCTGGACGAAGGCCTTGTTCTCGGGGCTGTCATGCGCCGCGGAGTAGTGGTGGGTGGTGATGGTGCCCAGGGCCACGTCGCCGATCTTGTCCAGCAGCTCGTCATCGGTGACATCGCCGGTGGCGATCAGTCGGATGCCGGACTTGTCGAGGCCGCGCTCGACGAACTGCTTCATGAACACGGCGCCGAAGCCCGAGGGCACGAAGACGAAGACCGCATCCGGCTTGGCGTCGGCCACGCGCTGCAGGAAGGGCGCGAAATCCGGGTTCTTCAGCGGCACCTGCAACTGCTCCACCACCGTCCCGCCGGCCTTGCCGAAGCGCTCGGCAAAGGCCTTCTGCGCGTCCAGGCCGGGGGCGTAGTCGCTGACCAGCGTGACCACGGTCTTGATGCCGTTCTGGGCGCTCCAGTCCGCCAGCGGCACGGTGACCTGGGGCAGGGTGAAGCTGGTGCGGACGATGAAGGGCGAGGCCTCGGTGGTCACTGCGGTGGCGGCGGCCATGATCACCTGCGGCACCTTGGCCTGGGTGGCGATCGGCGCCGCCGCGGCGGCCAGCGGGGTCAGGCCGAAGCCGGCCAGCACCGACACCTTCTCCTTCACCACCAGCTCCTGCGCCAGGCGCTTGGTGACGTCGGCGGTGCCGGTGTCGTCGCGGACGACCAGCTCGATCGTCTTGCCGGCGACGGTGGTGCCGTTCTGCTGCAGATACAGCTTGGCCGCGGCCTCGATCTCTCGCCCGGTCGAGGCGGAGGGACCGGTCATCGGCAGGATCAGGCCGATCTTGACCGTGTTCTGCGCCGCGGCCGGCAGGGCCGCCAGCAGGGTAGCAGCCAGGGCCGCGGCGGTCAGGTGGCGTCGGTGCATCTTGGTCCTCCCTCTGGTTCTGGTCGACAGACTCTTGCGCCGGTGGATCGATCATCCGCGATCCCCGATCTTCTTGTCCTATTGATCTCTTGTGCCGGGCTCCGAATGCGGTCAAGAATTTGTGCGCATAGCGGCATTCTTGTTCGTTATACGCACAAAACGGGGAGGAGGTCCTGCGCGAGGAGCAGGTCGTTTCGTTCCGCAAGGGGCTCGACATCATCCGCAGCTTCGGCACGGGCCACCGGCGGCAGACCATCACCGAGGCGGCATCGCGCACCGGCATGACCCGGGCCGCGGCGCGGCGTTTCCTGCTGACCCTGTGCGAGGCCGGCTATGCCCGCAGCGACGGCAAGCATTTCGAACTGACGCCGGCGATCCTGTCGCTGGGCCACAGCTTCCTGTCCGGCATGGGCGAGATCGAGCGGGTGCGCGATGCGCTGCTGGGCCTGACGCGAGCCTTGGGCGAATCGGCCTCCGCCGCGATGCTGGACGGCACCATGATCACCTATGTCGCGCGGTCGCCGGCGGCGCACCGGATCATGACGGTCGGGCTCGGGGTCGGCACCCGGCTGCCGGCGCACGCCACCTCGATGGGCCAGGCCCTGCTGGCGGTGCTGCATCCGCGCGAGCTCGAGCGCTATTTCGAATCGGCGGTGCTGGAGCGGTTCACCGAACACACGCTGACCACCCGCACGGCCCTGGCAGCGCGGGTGGCCGAAGTGCGCAGCCGCGGCTACGCGCTGGTGTCGGAGGAGCTGGAGACCGGGCTGAACTCGATCGCGGTGGCGGTGCCGGGCGGCATCTCCGCCGGCAACCTGGCGATCAACCTCAGCGCCCCGGCCGGGCGGGTCGGGGCGGAGGAGATGCGCGAGCGCTTCCTGCCGGCGCTGCAGGAGGCGGCGCGGGCCGTGGCCCTGGCGGTGCAGCGCGGCTAAAGCGGGGCTATCTCTGGTTCCAGCGCCGGATCACGGGCTCGCTGAGGTTGTGCTCGTAACCGAGGACGCTGAGGCTGGCGGTGTCCAGCACGAGGCGCGAGCCGCCCTCCGGCGGCAGGCCGATCCAGCGCGCTGCGAGGACCCGGAGGAAATGCGAGCTCGAGAACACCAGGACCGTCGTAGCCGTCTGGCGGAACAGCTCGATCACCGCATCCGCCCTGGCCCCGACCTGGGCCGCGTCCTCGCCTTGCGGACAGCCGTCGCGGAACAGCTGCCAGCCCGGGCGCTCGGCCAGGATCTGCTCGGTGGTGACGCCCTCATAGGCGCCGTAATCCCACTCGGCCAACTCGTCCTTGATCACGGCGCCGGTCCCGAAGCCGGCCAGCGTGCAGGTGGTGCGGGCCCGCAGGGACGGGCTCGACCAGACCGCCGCGAAGGCCGTGCCCTGCAGCCGGCCGGCGACGCCGCGCGCCGCCGCCTCGCCCGCCTCGGTCAGCGGGATATCGGACCGGCCGGTGTGCCTGCCGGACCGGCTCCACTCCGTCTCGCCATGCCGGACGAGGTACAGTTCGGGAAACGGGCTGCTCATGGATCGCCTCTCGGTCGCGCGGAGTCAGGAGGCGATCCTAACCCATGACGATCGTGCCGTCGGCCTCCACCCGCACCGGGATCGCGTCGAGCGCGCAATCGGCCGGCCCGGAGATGGGGCTGCCGTCGCCGGCGTCGAACTCGGCGAAGTGGTTGCTGCAGACGAGGCGCTGCCCGTCGGCGCTCAGCACGCTGCCGCCGCGCCAGGTCAGCGGCAGGAAGGCGTGCGGGCAGGCATCGAGGAACGCCCTCACGGTGTCGCCGCGGCGGACCAGCAGCATCGAGAAGACGCGGCGGCCGGCGCCGAAGGCGAGGATGCGCACGCCCGGATCCTCGATCTCGTCGAGGCGTCCCAGCATCGTTGCCGGCGCCGGGGCGTGCGGGTGCCGGCGCCAGGCCGGCCCGTCATCCGGCGCGAACGGATTGCCTGTCACGCCGCGTCGCTGTCGGCGGACAGCACGCCGCGCCGGATCTGGTCCTCCTCGATGCTCTCGAACAGGGCGCGGAAATTGCCTTCGCCGAAGCCGTCATCGCCCTTGCGCTGGATGAACTCGAAGAAGATCGGGCCGATCACGGTCTGGGAGAAGATCTGCAGCAGCACCTTGGTGTGGGCGCCTTCGACCACGCCCTCGCCGTCGATCAGCAGGCCCAGTTCGCGCAACCTCTCGACCGGCTCGCCATGCTTCGGCAGGCGGCCGTCGATCTTCTCGTAATAGGTGTCGGGCGGGGCCGGCATGAAGGCCAGGCCGTTGCGGTCCAGACGGTTGACCGAGGCGTAGATGTCGCGGCTGCCCAGGGCCACGTGCTGGATGCCTTCGCCCTTGTAGGTGCGCAGGTATTCCTCGATCTGGCTCTTCTCGTCCGCGCTCTCGTTGATCGGGATGCGGATCTTGCCGTCCGGGCTGGTCAGGGCGCGGGAGGTGAGGCCGGTCAGCTTGCCGCTGATGTCGAAGTAGCGGATCTGGCGAAAGTTGAAGAGCCGGCTGTAGAAGTCGACCCAGACATCCATCTGGCCGCGATGCACGTTGTGGGTCAGGTGGTCGACATAATAGAGGCCGGCGGCCTCCGGATGCGGCTCGGCCTGGCCGATCCAGTCGAAATCGACGTCATAGATCGAGCCCTTGGCGCCGTAGCGATCGACAAGGTAGAGCAGCGATCCGCCGATGCCCTCGATCGCCGGGATCTGCAGCTCGCCAGCAGCGACCCGGCTCTCGACCGGCTTGGCGCCCAGCGACACGGCGCGCTTGAAGGCGTGGGCGGCATCGGCGACGCGGAAGGCCATGGCGCAGGCGCAGGGGCCGTGCTTGCGGGCGAAGTCGCTGGCGAAGCTGTCCGGCTCGGCATTGACCACGAAGTTGATGTCGCCCTGGCGGTACAGCGTCACCCGCTTCGACTTGTGCCGCGCCACCGGGGCGAAGCCCATGGTCTCGAACAGCGTGCCCAGCTTCTCCGGCTCGGAAGAGGCGTATTCGACGAACTCGAACCCGTCCGTGCCCATCGGGTTGGATTCGGTGATCTCGGCCGGCGGGGCGTCGTGCGGATAGGGGCCCATGCTGCTCTCCTAGGAGTCGCTCCTGGCGCGAATGATACCAGCGGAGGCATGGCCGTTCCGTGCGAAACGGGGGGCGAAGAACAGGGGCCATGCACGCTTCCTGCATGCATATGGCGGTCTATGCGTGAATCTTCATGTTACAATGATTTCATCAGTCATCCCGTGCGCGCTGCGGCCCGCAGTGCTGCTGCGCAGACACGGGATCTCGTCATGACCTCGAAGAGGTCCCCGCTTTGGCGGAAAAGGGAGAACGAAAAAGGCCGCCGGATCGCTCCGACGGCCCTATATCTCGCTGTGGCCTCGGCGGCGCTTACTTCTCGACGAAGGCCTTCTCGATGACGTAGTCGCCGGGCTCGCCGTGGTTGCCTTCGACGAAGCCGCGCTCCTCCAGGATCACCTTGAGGTCGGCCAGCATCAGCGGGCTGCCGCACAGCATGACGCGGTCATGCTCGACCGCCAGCGGCGGCAGGCCGATATCCTCGAACAGCTTGTTCGAGGTGATCAGGTCGGTGATGCGGCCGCGGTTGCGGAACGGCTCGCGCGTCACCGTCGGGTAATAGATCAGCTTGCCGCGGATCTCCTCGCCCAGGAACTCGTCCTGCGGCAGCTCCTGCGTGATCAGCTCGCCATAGGCCAGCTCGGCGATCTGGCGGCAGCCATGCAGCAGGACCACCTTCTCGAACCGCTCATAGGTCTCGGGGTCGCGGATCAGGCTCAGGAACGGCGCCAGGCCGGTGCCGGTGCCGAGCAGATACAGATTGCGGCCGGGCTTGAGGTTGTCGAGCACCAGCGTCCCCGTGGCCTTGCGGCCGACGATGACCGGGTCGCCTTCCTTCAGGTGCTGCAGCCGCGAGGTCAGCGGCCCGTTCTGCACCTTGATCGAGAAGAACTCGAGCCCGTCCTCGTAATTCGGGCTGACGACGCTGTAGGCGCGCAGGAGCGGCTTGCCGTCGACCGGAATCCCGATCATCGTGAACTGGCCGTTCTTGAAGCGGAACGTCGGGTTGCGGGTCGTCTTGAAGCTGAAGAGCGTGTCGGTCCAGTGATGGACGCTGACAACGCGCTCCTCATTGAAGTTGCTCATGCCTCGTCACCCTTCGCTCGCGACTACGCGCAGAATGTGGGAAATAGCTCCGCCGCTGTCGAGCCGATGCATGTAGATTCTTCCGGCGAAATTTGCAAGGCGGCCTTGCTGCGGCATAATTTGTTTGTATACTAACAATAAATGCGAGCGGCTGAGCTGTCAACCGCCCGCGACAGGCGAGGCGCCCCGGACTGGGGGCAGCGACGAAGGAACGTCCTCATGGCGCATGACGAGCCGCAGAAGCCGGCCGGCCCGGCCAAGCTGGTGATCCGCAACATCGGGCTGCTGCTCAGCGGCAAGCTGGAGGCGCCGATCCTCGACGCCGATACCGTGGTCGCGGTCGACGGCCGCATCACCGAGGTCGGGCGCGAGAAGGATGTCGACACCGAAGGCGCCACCACCCTGATCGACGCCCATGGCACGACGCTGGCGCCCGGGCTGATCGACAGCCATGTCCATCCGGTGATCGGCGACTGGACGCCGCGGCAGAATCAGATCGGCTGGATCGATTCCAGCCTGCATGGCGGCGTCACCACCATGATCTCGGCCGGCGAGGTGCATCTGCCCGGCCGGCCGCGCGACGTGATCGGGCTGAAGGCCCTGGCGGTCACGGCGCAGCGCAGCTTCTCCGCCTTCCGTCCCTCCGGCGTGAAGATCCATGCCGGCGCGCCGGTGATCGAGAAGGAGATGGAGGAGCAGGACTTCAAGGATTTGGCCGCTGCCGGCGTCACCCTGCTCGGCGAGATCGGCCTCGGCGGCGTCAAGGACGGGCCGACCGCCAATCGCATGGTCGGCTGGGCCCGGAAATACGGGATCCAGAGCACGATCCACACCGGCGGCCCGTCGATTCCCGGCTCCGGCCTGATCGACAAGGATGTGGTGCTGGAGACCGACGCCGATGTGGTCGGCCACATCAATGGCGGCCACACCGCCTTGCCGGACGGCCAGATCCGCTGCATCTGCGAGGGCTGCAAGCGCGGGCTGGAACTGGTGCACAACGGCAATGAGCGGGCCGCCCTGTTCACCTTGCGCACGGCGAAGGAGATGGGGCAGCTGGAGCGGGTGATCCTGGGCACCGACGCGCCGGCCGGATCCGGCGTCCAGCCGCTCGGCATCCTGCGCATGGTGGCGATGCTGTCATCGCTCGGCGACGTGCCAGCCGAGACCGCCTTCTGCTTTGCCACCGGCAACACCGCGCGGATGCGCAAGCTCGACGCCGGCATCATCGAGCCCGGCTGGTCGGCCGATTTCGTCTTCCTCGACACCGCCCAGCATTCCGCCGGCACCTCCATCCTGGAGAGCGTGCGGCTCGGCGACCTGCCGGGCGTCGGCATGACCGTGATCGACGGCGTGGTGCGCAGCCAGCGCAGCCGCAACACCCCCCCGGCGACCCGGGTGCCGGTGGTGGTGCGGGGGTAGGGCGGCCGCGCTTTTTGAGATCGGCTTTCCAATCCTCTTCCGTCATGGCGAGGCGCGCAGCGCCGTGGCCATCCAGGGATTGGTGCCGCTGGATGGCCACGCCCCGTCGGGGCTCGCCATGACGGATTAATGTTTCCGGTTTCGCTCGATGATCTCGACCGGAGTCAGCGGCTGGTAGGACGACTCGGGTGCGGCGAAGGCGTGCTGAAGCTCGGCTTTCAGCCGATCAAATGCGTCCTCGGGTGCATGCTTCTTGTCGCATCGGATCGGAGCACGGATACCCTCGCTGACCTTTCGGGACACGACATGTTCCCCTAGACAGAGCCTAGCTCAGCTTGCGCAGCAGGTCGATCAGCGCCGTCCGCTCCGCCTCGGTCAGCGGCGCCAGCGTCTCCGCGGTGATGCGGTGGGCCAGCGGCAGGATGCGCTCGGCCAGGGCCTGGCCGGCGGGGCTCAGGGCCACCTCCAGCCGGCGGCCGTCCTCCGGGTCCGGGCGGGTCTCGATCAGGCCGCGCTTGCCCAGCCGGTCGACCACGCCCTTGATCGTCGCCGCGTCCATGGCAGTGCGGCGGCCGAGCCGGTTCTGCGAACAGGGGCCACGCTCCAGCAGCTTGGCCAGCACCGCCCATTGCGTCGCCGTCAGGTCCTGCTCGCCGATGCCGGAAGAGAAGATCGCGGCGTGGCGCTGGCTGACCTGGCGCAGGATGAAGCCGATCTGGTCGTCGAGGATGTAGGGGCCTTGGCCCTGTCCGCGCGCGGCGGATGCGGTGGTGCTCATGGCCGGTCTCCTATCACACCGCCAGATAGGCGTCGCGGATCTCCGGCTGCGCCTCCAACTCCGCCATCGTGCCGCCGAAGCGGATGCGGCCGGTCTCGATGATGTAGGCGCGGTCGCTGATCAGCCGCGCGAAATGCAGGTTCTGCTCGGACAGCAGCACGCTCAGGCCCTCCCGCTTCATCGCCAGGATGGCGTCGGCCATCTGCTCGACGATCTTCGGCGCCAGGCCCTCCGACGGCTCGTCCAGCAGCACCAGCGACGGGTTGCCCATCAGCGTGCGGGCGATGGTCAGCATCTGCTGCTCGCCGCCGCTCATCCGCCCGCCGGGGCGGCGGCGCATCTCGGCCAGGTTGGGGAACAGGGCGTACAGCCGCTCCGGCGTCCAGGTCGGCGCGCCCGGCCGCGGCGGCTGCAGGCCGACGGCGAGGTTCTCCTCCACCGTCAGGTCGGTGAAGATCCGGCGGTCCTCCGGCACATAGCCCAGCCCGGCGCGGGCGACCTCATGCGTCGGCTTCGCGGCGATGTCGGCGCCGCGGAACAGGATCTTGCCCTCACGCCGCGGCACCAGCCCGACCAGCGAGCGGAAGGTGGTGGATTTGCCGGCGCCGTTGCGGCCGAGGAAGGCGACCACCTCGCCTTCGCCGACCTCGAAGCCGACATCGAACAGGATGTGGGCCGGGCCGTAATGGGCGTTGAGGCCGGAGACCAAGAGCGTCATGCGGGTGCCCCTTCCCGATGCCGGGCGTCATAGACCAGTCCGTCGCCAAGATAGACCGCGCGCACCTGCGGGTCGCGGCGCACGTCCTCCGGCGAGCCCTCGGCGATCAGCGCGCCGCGGTTCAACACCATGATCCGGTCGGCATGCTCGAACACCACATCCATGTCATGCTCGGTGAACAGCACGCCGATCCGCCGTTGCCGCGCCACCTCCGCGGTCAGGCGCATCAGCGCCACCCGTTCCTTCGGCGCCATGCCGGCGGTCGGCTCGTCCATCAGCAGCAGCTTCGGCGCGTTGGCCAGGGCGATCGACAGCTCTAGCCGCTTGACGTCGCCATAGGCCAGCTCGCCGCAGGCCCGCTCCGCCGCGTCGCCGAGGCCGACCAGGTCGAGCAGCGCATCGGCCTCGTCGCGAAAGGCGCGGCCGGCGAAGGAGAGGCCGAACTTACGGTGATGCGACAGCAGCGCCACCTGCACATTCTCGCGCACGGTCATCGAGGCGAAGGTGGCGGCGATCTGGAAGGTGCGGCCGACGCCCAGGCGCCAGACCCGGCGCGGCGCCAGGCCGGTGATGTCGCGCCCCTCCAGCTTCACCCGGCCGGCATCGGGGCGGATCTGGCCGTTCAGCATGTTGAAGCAGGTGCTCTTGCCGGCGCCGTTCGGGCCAATCAGGGCGAGGATGCCCCCAGCCTCGAGCGTGAAGTCGACGCCGCGCACCGCCTGGACGCCGGCATAGGATTTGGCCAGGCCCTCGACTTGCAGCAAAGGTGCGCTCATTCCGCAGCCTCCATGCGGGAGGCCGCGGCCGAGACCGGGGCCGGAGGTTTCCGCCGTCTCGCCCGCCACTCCTCGGCGAAGCCGACGAGGCCCTTGGGGAAGGCCACCACCAGCAGCACGATGATGCCGCCCAGCACCAGCTTCGACAGGTCGGTCTGGCTGACCAGCCAGATGGCGAGCGCCTTGTAGACGATGGCGCCGACCACGGCGCCGGAGACGGTCTCGATGCCGCCGAGCAGCACCATCACCAGCCCGTCGATCGACAGCGGGATCCCGAGATTGTCCGGGAACACGCTGCCCTTGAGGAAGGCGAACAGCGCCCCGGCCAGCCCCGCCATGGTGCCGGCGACCAGGAAGGCGGCCCATTGCACCTTAGGCCGGCCGATGCCGATCGCCTCTGCCCGCTGGGTCGAATCCCGCACCCCGCGCAGGGTGAAGCCGAAAGGCGAGAAGGTCAGCACCCGCAACGTGCTGGGTGACCGCCGATGCCGCGATCCCAAGCGACAGCCAGTAGAAATTCGCAGGGGCCGGCGGCCCAGGAGGAGGGCCAGATCCCCAGCATGCCGTTGTCGCCGCCGGTCAGCTCGACCCATTGCGTCGCCACCGACCAGGCGATCTGGGCGAAGGCCAGGGTCAGCATGGCGAAGTACACGCCGGACAGGCGGACGCAGAAGGCGCCGAACAGCGCCGCGCCGAGCAGCCCGAACAGCGGCCCGGCCAGGAGCGCCGCCTCCATCGGCAGGCCCATCGCCTTGACCGCGAAGGCGGCGCCATAGGTGCCGAGGCCGAAATAGGCGGCATGGCCGAAGGAGGCGAGGCCGCCGGTGGTCATCAGGAACTGCAGGCTGGCGGCGAACAGGGCGAAGATCGCGATCTCGGACGCCACCGCCAGGGCATAGCCGCCGGCCACCATCGGCAGCAGCGCCGCGATCACCAGCGCGGCCAGGAGGGCGATGCGCTCGCCCGGGGCGAAGGGGCGCCAGGGCCGGATGGCGATGCCGATGGTCGGCCGTGCCGGGCCCTGGGGCTTGCCCAGCAGGCCCCAGGGCCGCACCACCAGCACGCAGGCCATCACCAGGAACACCAGCACCAGCGAGATGGTGGGGAAGACCAGGATGCCGAAGGCGTTCAGCTCCGACACCAGCACCGCGGCGATGAAGGCGCCGGGCACGCTGCCCAGCCCGCCGATCACCACCACGACGAAGACCTCGACGATGATGCGCAGATCCATCGTGTGGGTCACCGCGTCGCGCGGGATCTGCAGCGCCCCGCCGAGGCCGGCCAGGAACACGCCGAGCGCGAAGACGCTGGTGAACAGCCATTTCTGGTTCACGCCCAGCGCCGCGATCATGTCGCGGTCCTGCGTCGCCGCCCGCACCAGCACGCCCCAGCGGGTGCGGCGGAACAGCAGCCACAGCAGGCCCAGCACCACGGGGCCGAGGACGATCAGGAACAAATCGTATAGCGGCAGCCTCTGGCCCAGGATCTCGACCGCGCCGCGGAAGCCCGGCGCGCGGCGGCCGACCAGATCCTCCGGCCCCCAGATCAGCACCACCAGGTCCGCGACCATCAGGGTGACGCCGAAGGTGGCCAGCAGCTGGAACAGCTCCGGCGCCCGGTAGATCCGGCGCAGCAGCACGATCTCCAGCAGCGCGCCGAGCGCCGCCACGATCAGGGCGGCGACGATGAGGCCGCCCCAGAAGCCGAGGGCGCCGGAGAAGCGCTCGGTCAGGGTGTAGGCCAGATAGGCGCCCAGCATGTAGAAGGCGCCATGCGCGAAGTTCACGATCCGCGTCACGCCGAAGATGATCGACAGGCCCGACGCCACCAGGAACAGCGAGGCGGCGCTGGCAAGTCCGGTCAGGAACTGGGCGACGAGGAAATCCACGTGGTTCGGTCCCTGTTGTGAGGGGAGGGGTGGACCCTTCCCTTATTGTTGCACCCGGTCTCCCCCCTCACCCTCCCGCCGCCTTCGGCGTCGGGCCCCTCCCTCTCCCTGAGGAGAGGGATTTTTTACCTCTCCCCCGGGGAGAGGTCGGAACCGCGTGAGCGGTTCCGGGTGAGGGGGCGGCACCGGCCCATCAGCCGGCGCCGGCGTCGCTCACTCCGCCGGTCGCAGCTTGGCGACTTCGGCATCGGACGGCAGGTACTGGGCGCCGTCGCGGTAGTGGAAGTCGGTCATCACGCCCTTGCCGTCCTCGACCGTGGTCTTGCCGACGAAGGCGCCGAGGGTCGACTGGTGGTCGATCTTGCGGAAGGTGACGGGTCCGAACGGGCTGTCGACGCCGATGCCCTCGGCGGCCGCGATCATCTTGTCGGGGTCGGCCGACCCGGCCTTGGCCAGGATTGCCGCGATCGACTTCATCGTGGTGTAGCCGACGATCGAGCCCAGCCGCGGATAGTCGCTGTACTTGGCCTGGTAGGCCTTCAGGAACGTGTCATGCTCCGGCGACTTGATCGCGTACCAGGGATAGCCGGTGACGATCCAGCCTTCCGGCGTCTCGTCCTTCAGCGGGTCGAGATATTCCGGCTCGCCGGTCAGGAAGCTGACCACCGACCGGCCCTCGAACAGGCCGCGGGTGTTGCCCTCGCGGACGAACTTCACCAGGTCGGCGCCGAAGGTGACGTTCAGGATCGCCTCGGGCTTCGACGCGGCCAGCGCCTGCACCACCGCGCCGGCGTCGATCTTGCCCTGCGGCGGCCATTGCGCGTCGACCCATTCGATGTCCGGCCGCTTGGCGGACAGGAGCTGCTTGAACACCGCCACGGCCGACTGGCCGTATTCGTAGTTCGGCGCCACCGTGGCCCAGCGCTTGGCCGGCAGCTTCGCCGCCTCCTCGGCCAGCATCGCCGCCTGCATATAGTTCGACGGGCGCAGCCGGAAGGTGTAGCGGTTGCCGTTGGCCCAGGTGACGGCGTCGGTCAGGGGCTCCGCCGCCATGAAGAACACCTTCTTCTGCTTGGCGAAGTCCGAGACGGCGAGGCCGATGTTGGAGAAGAAGGTGCCGG
The DNA here is from genome assembly GCF_005938675.2 of Mycobacterium sp. KBS0706. Lineage (GTDB taxonomy): Bacteria > Pseudomonadota > Alphaproteobacteria > DSM-16000 > Inquilinaceae > Inquilinus. The sequence goes on along the minus strand of NZ_VCCH02000051.1, from coordinate 16,393 downwards.
CCAGGATGGTCACGCCCTCGGACGAGACCAGCTCATTGGCGGCGGTCACGGCGTCGGCCGGCTTGCCGCCGTCATCCTTGGAGACGACGACCAGCTTCTGGCCGTTCACGCCGCCGGCAGCGTTGATCTCCTCGATCGCCAGCTGCCAGCCCTTGCGGTAGGGCTCGGTGAAGGCCGGCAGGCCGGAATAGCTGTTGATCTCCCCGATCTTGATCTCCTGCGCCCCGGCCGAAGCCGGCCCCCAGAGCGCGGCGGCCAGCGCCAGCACGGCCGCGACGTGAAACCTTTTCATCCCTGTCTCCTTCGTGTCCCGGCCGGTTCAGCCATTCCTTGTTTTTTATCGTCCAACCCGCGGCGGCTCCACCCCCTCACCCCTCCCGCCGCCTTCGGCGTCGGGCTCTCCCTCTCCCCAAGGAGAGGGAATGTTCACCTCTCCTTGGGGAGAGGTCTGAATCGCGTCAGCGATTCCGGGTGAGGGGGCGGCGCAGGCCTTGCCGCCCTCGCTGCGCATCCGTCAGCGGAGGCCGTCCTCCCCCTCGATCTGGTCCTTGGTTAGCCCGCCGACCCGGGGCAGGGGGCGGCCGCTGTCGGTCACCGCCACCGCGACCACGATCTCGCCGGCCCGCGGCGCATCGGCGATGCGCACCTCCATGCCGTCGAAATGGCTGCGGACATAGGCGGCGTCCTTGTGGCCCAGCGGGATGTCCAGCGCCACGCCGGGGCCGCCGCGCTTCTTCGAGGACGGGATCAGCGCCGCGCCCTTGCCCAGCACCTTGCGGACAGGGGTGCCCAGCTTCGGGTGCAGGATGGCGGCGGCATGCTCCAGCTCGCCATTCTCGCCCACCGCCGCGGCTTTGCCGTAGCTTTCCGCCGCCGGCCCGTCGATGCCCAGCGCCGCCACCGCCTTCGCGGCCAGCAGCGCGCCCAGTTCCTCGCCGATCTCGAACAGCTCGGTCAGATTCTCGGCATAGCGGCCGGCGAAGGGGTTCTCGATCACCGCCACGGCGGCGGCGCGGCGGGTCGGCGGGGTGACCGGCCGGCCCATCTCGGTCACCGTCTCCTCGACCACGGTGACGATCTTGCGGATCTTCGCGCTCATCGCAGGCCGTCCTCGCCCTTGATCTCGCTGGCCTTCAGCCCGCCGACGCGGGCGTGGATGCGGGCGCCGGTGGTCATCACCAGCACCAGCGCGATCTCATCCGCCTTCGGGCCGTCCGGCACGCCGACCTCCATCGCGTCGAAATGGCTGCGGACATAGGAGGCGTCGATATGGGTCACCGGCACGTCCAGCCGCGCGCCAGGCCCGCCGACCTTCTTGGCCGAGGGCACGATCGCCTTGGCACCGCCCAGCGCCTCGCGCATGGCATAGCCGCCGGGGACATGCCACAGCGCGCCATGTTCCAGCTCGCCGGCGGCGCCGACGATGGCGCCCTTGCCGTAGCCTTCGATGCCCTTGGGATCGCCGCCCAGCGCCTGAATCAGCTGCTGCGCCATGGCTAGGCCCAGCGGCTTCAGATCGTCCATGAAGCCCGCGATCTCCTCGACATAGCGGCCGGCGAAGGGGTTGCGGATCACGGCGATGATCGCGCCGCGCCGCAGCGGCGTCGCGGCCGGCGGCCCGCCCTCGTGGAAGATCTCCTCGACGGTGACCAGGCGCTTGCGGATCTCGACCTCAGGCATGGATCAGGCTCTTTGCTTGCGAAGGGGTTGGCGGGCTGCCCAGCGCCACCGTCCGCGTCTCGCCGGCCAGATGCAAGGCGGCGGCGCGGATCAGGCCGCGGGCAATCAGGGTGTCGGCCATGGCCGCGCCGGCCTCGAGGGCGCCGTGGATCTCGGCCGGATGCAGCGGGCCGACGCCGCGGGTCACCGGGCGGTCGCCCAGGTCGCTGTCGGGCTGCAGCTCGCGGGCGGGGACGCGCTCAATTGCGGGATGGCCGGGTAGGTCGATGGCATTGGCCACCACCGTGGCGGCGGCATCGGCATCGGCGGCGCTGGCGGCCAGGATGGTGACGGCATCGGCGATGCCGAGCGAGAAGCTGCGGCCGCGCCAACCGCTGGTGGCGATGCCGCGGATCCCGTCTTCGGCCGCCAGCACCGTGGTGCCGAACAAGCTGGGCTTGTCCGGCCGGTCGACGAGACCGATCGTAAAGCGTTCTCCCGCCGCCAAGTGCAGGGCGATGTCGCCACCATTGTTGACATAGGCGCGGGCCAAAGGCGCCGCCGCGACCATCGCCGCCAGCACCGCTTCGGCCACCGCGCCGGCCACCGCCGCCATCGGGGTGATGAAGCTGTCGGCGGCGTAGGGTGCCACCGCGTCATGCATGCGGCGGGCGACCGGGCCTGTCAGTGGGCAGGAATCCGGCCGGGCCGGGGCTCGGAGCAGCGCCAGCTCGTCGCACAGCTCGTCCAAGAGACCGGTGAAGCGCCGCGCCGCCGCCTGATAGGCCGCTTGTACCGTCTCCATCGTCCCGCTGGCCTCGACGACCAGGTCGATCGGCCCGTCCTGCAGATGCAGGCGCCGCCCGTCGGGCAGCAGCGCGATCTGCGGCAGGCGGGCCACCGGCGGCCTCAGCCGTGCGAGCGCTTCGCGCCTTCCGGCGCGAAGGGCCAGGGGTTGTCGCGATGGCCCGGCACCTGCCGCCGCGCCATGTCGACGCCGAGTGAGGAGAGGGGGCGGACATGGTCCATATGCCCCTCCAGAGCCTCGTAGTCCGACAGGCGCAGGGTGAACTCGATCGGCGCCACCAGGGCCGGGGTGGGGACATAGCCGAAGGCGTTCTCCGGCACCCGCGTGACGTCGACCATGAAGGTGATCCCCCCGCCGGGCCAGACATAGACCGGGGCGCCGCCGCAGGTGACATAGGTCAGCGCCTGCTTCACCGAGCGGGTCAGCCGCACCGGATTCTCGGTGACGCCGGAGCGCAGCGAGCCGCCGGCGCCGCCCATGAACAGCACGGTGCACAGCGCCGGCTCGCAATTCTCCTCGATCCGCGCGATCGACTGCTGCAGCGCCGCCGGCAGCTCCTGCTGCACCGGCTTCAGTTCGTCGTCCAGCACGTAATAGGCGAAATGCTCGCCGGTGGTGCTGACCATCAGCATGCTCAGGCCGGGCCGCGCCACCTTCGGGTTGAACGGGCCCAGGATCGACAGCGGGTCGGAGATGTCGGTGCCGCCCCAGCCGGTGCCGGGCTGCGCCACCTGGAAGTAGCGGCCGGGGGTGGAGCGGCGGCCCTTCATGTGGATGCCGGTGTCGGGGATGCCCAGCAGCTTGCCGGCCTGGTGCTCCGACAGAACGCCGGTGATGTGGTCGTCCACCACCACCACCTCGTCGACCTTGCCGTGCCACTGCTTGGCGAACATGCCGATGGTGGCGGAGCCGCAGCCGACCCGCATCCGCTCCTCGGCCGCGCCGTTGACGATCGGCGGCCGGCCGGCCTGCACGATCACGGTGGCGCCGTCATCGATGGTCAGCTCGACCGCGCGGCCGTTGCTCAGCTCCAGCAGCGTGTCGCAGGTGACCCGGCCTTCCTTCTTGCTGCCGCCGGTCAGATGGTGCACGCCGCCCAGCGACAGCATCTGCGACCCGTACTCGCCGGTGGTGACATGGCCGACCGGCTCGCCCTGGGCCCGCACCAGGCTGCGCTCCGGCCCCAGATGGCGGTCGGTGTCGATCTTCACCTTGACGCCGCAATAGCTGAAGATGCCCTCGGTCACCACCGTGACCATGTCGACGCCGTCGACCTCGGCCGAGACGATGAAGGGCGCCGGCTTGTAGTCGGGATAGGTGGTGCCGGCGCCGATCGCGGTGACGAAGGTCTCCGGCCCGCGCACCAGCTTGCCGTCCCAGTCGCCGCCGCCGCGGTTGAACGGCACGACGCTGCCGCCCTGCTGCAGGGTGCGGTCCAGCACCACATGCGGGTCGACCCGGACCAGGATGCCGTCATGATTGGCGTAGCGGTCGCAGGCCCCGGCGGCGCCGGGCTTGATGTAGCACATCACCGGGCAGGCATCGCAGCGGATGCGGCCGTCTTCCGTCTTCTCGGCGGGCTGGGACATGTCAGTCTCGATTCTGCCGCGACGCCAGGATCGCGGCGCGGATTCGGTCCGGCGTCGCCGGCACCCGGCGGATGCGCACGCCGGTGGCGTCGTGGATGGCGTTCAGGATGGCGGGGGCGGTCGGGATCAGCGCCTGCTCGCCGATGCCCTTGGCGCCGAAGGGCCCGACCGGGGCGGCGTCCTCGATCAGGATCGATTCCACCGGCGGCATGTCGCCGGCCGACGGGATCAGATAGTCGTGCAGATTCTCGCCGCGGCCGGGATGGAACTCCTCCATCAGCGCCAAGCCGAGGCCCTGGGCGGCACCGCCCTCGATCTGGCCCTCGACCAGGGTCGGGTTGATCGCCCGGCCGACATCATGCGCCGCGGTGATCCTGAGCACCCGGACGGTGCCGAGTTCGGTATCGACCTCGACCTCGGCCATGTGGGCGCCGAAGCCGTAGACGGCGTAGGGCACACCCTGGCCGTCCGCGTCCAGCGGGCTGGTCGGCGGGTCGAAGGTGGCCTCGGCGGCCAGGACATAGCCGCGCTCGTCCTGCGGCAGTGCGGCCGGGTCGAGGCTGCGGGCATGCTCGCCCTCGGTCACCGTCACCCGGCCGTCGGCGAAGGCGATGGCGGCGCCTTCGCCGGCATTGGCCAGGCGCAGCAAGGCGCGGCGCAGGTCACGGCCCGCCAGCTCCGCCGCCTTGCCGGTGACGAAGGTCTGGCGCGAGGCCGAGGTCTTGCCGCAGTCCGGCGTCAGGTCGGTGTCGGCCGAGACCAGGTCGAAGCGGTCGATCGGCGCGCCCAGCGCGTCGGCGCAGATCTGGGTGACGACGGTGTTGGAGCCCTGGCCGATATCGACCGCGCCCTGGTGCAGCGCGATCCGCCCGTCCGGCTTCAGCCCGACGCGGATGGTCGACGGGTTGGGCAGCGAGGTGTTGCCGCAGCCATACCACATGCCGGCGACGCCGGCGCCGCGGCGCAGCGGGCCGGTGGCAGCCCGGTTGAAGGCAGCGGCCTCGTCCCGCGCGCGGCGCCAATGCGGCCGCAGCGATTCCAGGCAGGCGCGGATGCCGGTGCCCTCGCCCAGCACCTGGCCGGTCACGGTCGGCTGGTCGGGGCGCAGGGCGTTGGCGATGCGGAATTCCAGCCGGTCGAGCCCCAGCCGGTCGGCCAGCTCGTCATACAGCTGCTCCTGCGCCACCCCGGCCTGGGGCACGCCGAAGCCGCGGAAGGCGCCGGCCGGCACCAGATGGGTGTGCACGGCGCGGGTCAGGGCCCGGTAGTGCGGCACGTAATAGGGGCCGGAGGCGTGCACTGGCACCCGGTTGGCCACGGTCGGGCCCCAGGAGGAATAAGCGCCGGTGTTGAAGTCGCCGGCGAAATCCATCGCCACGAGCTTGCCGTCGCGCGCAGCCCCGACCCGGACGCGCATCCGCGACGGGTGGCGCTTGGTCGTGGTCATGATCGACTCGGGGCGGGAATAGACCATCCGCACCGGCCGCCTCAGGTGCCAGGCCGCGATCGCGACGAAGGGCTGCAGCGACAGGTCGAGCTTCGAGCCGAAGCCGCCGCCGACCGCGGTCGGGATGATGCGCACCGCCTCCGGCGCGATGCCAAGGATCTTCGCGACGTCGTCGCGGTCCATATAGGGCGCCTGGGTGCAGGCCTGGATCTCGATCCGGTCGCCGACCCGGCGGCCGAAGCCGGCCTCCGGCTCGATATAGGCGTGCTCGACGAAGCCGGTCTCGAACTCGCCCTCGACCACGACATCCGCCGCCTGCAGCGCCGCCTCGGCATCGCCGCGCACGACGCGGCCGCGCACCAGGATGTTGCCGGCGCGGTCGGCATGGACCAGGTCGGCGCCCGGCGCCAGCGCGGCGTCGATGGTGGTGTGGGCCGGCAGCGTCTCCCAGGTGACCGGGAAATCCGACAGGTCGAGCGATTCGATCGCCCAGCTCTCGCCGACCACCGCCGCCACCGCCTCGCCGCGGAACCGGGCCTCTCCCTCGGCGAAGGCCGGCTGGTCGGCGAAGGGGCCGATCACGCCGAAGCGGTTCTCGCCCGGCACATCCTTCGCCGTGAACACGCGGACGATGCCGGGATGGGCGGCGACGAAGCCGTCGAGGTCGCCGAAGGCGAAGCGCGCACGGTGATGCGGGCTGCGGATGGCGCGCAGCGACAGGGCGCCGGATGGGGTCTCGTCGGCGCCGAACACGTCGCGGCCCTCGACCTTGCGGCGGCCGTCCAGCCGGTCGATCCGGGCGCCGACGGCATGGCCGGCGGGCGGCCCCTCAGCCGGAACAGGCTCGGCGCGGGCGTCCAGGATGGCGGCGACGATCTTGCGATAGCCGGTGCAGCGGCACAGCACGCCGCCGATCGCGTCCATCACCTCGGCCTCGCCCGGCTCCGGCGTCCGGTCCAAGAGGGCGGCGGCGGCCACCAGCATGCCGGGGGTGCAGATGCCGCACTGGGCGGCGCCGTGGCGCAGGAAGGCGGATTGCAGCCGGGAGGCCGTGGGCGACTGCGCCGGCAGCCCCTCGATGGTGGTGACCCGGCGGCCTTCGACCTGGCCGGCGGCGACCAGGCAGCCGCAGACCGGGGCGTCGTCCAGCAGCACGGTGCAGGCGCCGCAATCGCCGGCGTCGCAGCCGACCTTGGTGCCGGTCAGGCCCAGATCGTCGCGCAACAGGCGGGTCAGCCGGCCGGCGGGGTCGGCCGGCACCTGCACCGGGCGGCCGTTCAGGGTGAAGCCGAGTACGGGGCGGGCATCCAGCATCTCAGATCTCCGCCGCGGCGCCGAGGGCGCAGGTATCGAGCGCGCGGCGCACCAGGGTCAGGGCCGCATCCAGGCGGTAGGCGGCGCTGGCGCGGACATCGTCGATCGGCGACAGCGGCGCCAGATGCTCCGGCCGGGCCAGCGCGCCGAGGCCGGGCTGAACGGGGGCACCAACGAGCGCCTGCTCCAGCGCCGACAGCCTTTGGGCGACGGCGGAGCAGGACCCGACCGCTATCCGAGCCTGGGCGACCCGTCCGTCGGCGCCGGCCTCGACCACCGCCGCCACCATGGCGATCGAGATCACCAGATAGCGACGGGCGCCCAGCTTGAGGAATGTGGAGGCACCGGCATCGATCGTCCGTGGCACGGTGACGGCCGTAACGATCTCGTCGTCGCGCCGGGCGGTGCGGCGGTTGCCGGCGATGAAGTCGGACAGCGGCAGGGTGCGGGTGCCGGCGCAGGAGCGCAACTCCACCGCGGCGTCCAGCGCCAGCAGCGGCGGCACGCCGTCGGCGGCGGGGGAGGCGTTACACAGGTTGCCGGCGATGGTGCCCAGGTTCTGGATCTGGATCGAGCCGACCTCGCGGGCCGCGGCCTTCAGCGCGTCGAAGCACCGCGGCAGCGGCGTCGCGATGATGCTGCTCCAGCTGGTGCGGGCACCGATGCGGATGCGGTCGTCGCCGAGGACGATGCCGTCCAGTTCCGCCAGCCGCGAGATGTCGATGATCGGCCCGGCCAGCGGCCGGTCTCCCGCCGCCGGAAAGATGTCCGTTCCGCCCGCCAGGATGCGGCCGCCCGGCGCCGAAAGCGCCGCCACCGCCTCATCCAGCGTGCCTGGCCGGAGGTACATAGGGGAACTCCCTGGCCTGATCCTGTTCCGACGACCCGCCGTTCTCCGGCGGATATTTCGTTCGTATACAAACGATCTTCATCCGCGCCGGCAAGGCTGTCAAGGCGGGATCGGCAATCAGGGACTGGGCGGATTAAGGCCGTCTTTGCGAGCCGGATCGGATGAGCCGCCGTCAGGGGTGTTTGCCCACATTTCGTCGAAGACACTCTTCGGCAAGGGACGACCTGCTTTTTCGCTGAGGCTGACACCATGTTTCCGGCGCAGGCGATCAGCTGTCTGCACCGGCGTTTCGGCTTTGTCAGGGCACTCGGTCGCCTTCTTGGTAGCCATGCCGATAGCCTCCGCAATGTCGACGGCCTTCAGTCTTCTTTACACCAACTCGCTAAAGTATCGACTCGTCATGGCGAGCCCCGAAGGGGCGTGGCCATCCAGCGACACCGGCCTGGATGGCCACGCCGGCTTCGCTGGCTCGCCATGACGATGAAGGGACCAGAGGGCTGATCTCAAGGCTGTTGGCATTCCACCAATCGTCAGTGCGAAGACTGCGGCACCAGCCTGATCCGCAGCTCCGCCGCCTCTTCCACGGCCGCGCGGCTGTACAGCAGCGGCACCTGCTCGCCGCAGGCCCAGAGCGGGGCGAGGTCGCGGTAGTGCGGGGAGCGCGGGTCGCCGGACTGGCCGGGCGCGTTGATGCAGGTGCTGCGGTCCCAGTCGCCGACATCCATGACGATGCGGACCGAGGCGCCATGGGTGACCCGGAAGTCGTCCGGGCGATAGGCGGCGTGCATGACGGTGGAGCCGCTGCCGCTCTTCGGCAGCGGCCCGACGTCGAATTCGCCGCGGCGGTTGGGTGCCACGGCGCTGGCCGGATGTTCGAAATAGCCATGGTGCAGGTCGCCCCAGCGCCAGGCCGACGCATCGCTGCCCAGGCGATGGGTCGCGTCCCGCACAGCCTCGGCGAGGGTCTCCAACAACAGCGCGTCACGGACGCCCATGGGATCGTCGCCGAAGCGCGCATCCGGAGCCTCCAGCGCCGCCAGGATGCCGGCGACGTCGCCCGGCGCCAGCAGCCGGCGGATCGCCGGGTCGGGCACCAGACGGGCGAACAGCGCCGGCTTCAGGTGCTTCGTCCACCACAGCTCGAACAGCGCCGCGGCGGCGGAGCCGGCGTCGAGCCGGGTGTCCCAGTTGCGCAGTAGCCCCAGGCCGCGCCTGGCGTCCGCGTCCCGCGCTTCGAGCGGCGCCAGCAGGCGCTGCATCCGACGTGCCGGCACCGACAGCGTGTCGGCCTGCAGCGCCTGGGAGTCGGCCAGGCTGTGGTGGTGCTGGCCGGCCAGGACCTCGCGGATGCGCACGGCCCGGCTGTCCTCCAGCCATTCGAAGCCGACCGGCCGGTCGTCATGCGGCCAGTCCGGCGGCAGGTTCAGCTCGTTGGCGGTGGCGACGAAGCCTCCGGGAGGGTTCACCAGCGCCGGCATCAGCACCGGGTCCATCATGCCGTCCCATTCATGGCTGCCGTCGCCCGGCACCGGCGCCAGGCCGCGCCAGTTCGGCCGCCGCGGCACGTGGCCCGCCGGCAGCCAGGCGATGGTGCCGGCGGTGTCGGCATAGACCTGGTTCACCGAGGGCGTGCCCCAGCGCCGCATCGCCGCCCGGAACTCGTCCAAGCTGCGGCTGCGCATACCGGACAGGCTGGCGAGATAGGCGGCCGAGCCCGGCTCGAACCACACCGACCGCACCGCCACCGCGCTGCGCCGCGCCGGATCGGCATGGACCACCGGTCCGTGCCGGGTGAAGCGCAGGGTCCGCGCCTGCTCCGGCGCGCCCTTGACCGCGAACCGCTCCTCCACCGTCCGCATCCGCTCCCAGCCATCGCCATAGCGATAGGCGTCGGGATCGTCCGGCTTCGTCTCGTAGAGATACACATCCTCCTGGTCGGCGCCGAAGATGGTCAGGCTGAAGGCGGCGGTTCCGTTGTGGCCCATCATGATGCCGGGCACGCTCGGCTCGCCGGCGCCGATGGCGTCGAAGCCCGGCGCGGTCAGGTGGACCAGGTAGCGCAGCGACGGCACGGCATGGGTGCGGTGCGGGTCGGTGGCCAGGATCGGCCGGCCGGTCGCGGTGCGGCTGCCATCCACCGCCCAGTTGTTGGATCCCTCGAACTCCTGCGCCCGCAGCACCTCGCCGAGATCGGTGGCCACCCGCCACAGCGGCGCCTCGTCCAGCGTCGCTGCCAGCCGCTCGGGCGGGAAGGTCACCGGCGCCATGGCCAGGCGGAACAGCTTCAGCGCGTCCGGCGGCACCGCCTCGGGGTCGAAGCCCGGCAGCGGCCCGACCTCGACCGGCGGCTCGACCGTCTTGCGCAGCCGGTCGGTGGCGGCGTCGGCCCTCGCCAGGACATGGGCGCGGGCCAGCTCCGACAGCGCGTTGCGGGTCAGGCCGTGGCTGCGGATGCGGACCACATCCTCCGGCTGCCAGCGCGCCGGCCGGGTGCCGAACAGCCGGAACTCCTGCGGCAACCGGTCCGGCTCGCGCTCGGTCAGCCCGACATAGGCGTTGATGCCGGCGGCGAAGCGGGTGCAGATCGACTTCGCATCTTCGGCATAAGAGGCCCATTCTGCCGCCGTGTCGCCGCGATACAGGAAGTGCCGGCTGGCGATGTCCTGTGCCAGATATCCGGGGCCGAAATCGGCGGCCAGCAGGCCCAGGCCGCGCTTGCGCCACAGGTCGATCTGCCACAGCCGGTCGCGGGCGGCGTTGAAGCCCTGCAGGAGGAACAGGTCGTCCAGGCTGGACGCGGTCAGATGCGGGATGCCCCAGCGGTCGACCAGGATCTCGGCCGGGGCGGTCAGGCCCGGAACGGCGATGGTGTCAGTCATTCCGGGCCTCTCTGCTTATTCCGCGGCCTGCAGCAGCTTGCGGCCGGGCCAGGTCTTGACGCCGGCGCGAGCGTATTGCGGCGGCAGGGTCAACTCGGCGCCGAGCACCTCGGCGGCATGCCAGCCCCAGCGCGGGTCGTCCAGCACGGCGCGGGCCAGCGCCACCTGGTCGGCGTCGCCGCGGGCGACGATGCCCTCGGCCTGGTGCGGGTCGACGATCAGCCCGACGGCGCGGGTGATCAAGCCGCTCCGCTGCCGGATCTCGCGGGCCAACGGCACCTGGTAGCCGGGGCCGGTCGGGATGCGGGCCTGGGCGGCGTTGCCGCCGGAGCTGGCGCAGATGAAGTCGAAGCCGAGGGCCTTCAGCTCGGCGGCCAGCACCGCGGCCTCCTCGACGCCGAACCCGCCCTCGACCCATTCCGAGGCGCTGACCCGGACGCCCAGCGCGATGCCGGCCGGCACCGCGTCGCGGACCGCGCGCGCCACCGCCAGCGGGAAAGCACGCCGGCGTTCGGCATCGCCGCCCCAACGGTCGTCGCGCTGGTTCGACAGCGGCGACAGGAAGCTATGCAGCAGATAGCCATGGGCCATGTGCAGCTCGATGGCGTCGAAGCCCAGCCGCACGGCGCGGTGGGCCGCGGCGACGAAGGCGGCCTTCACCCGCTCCAGCCCGGCCTCGTCCAGCGCTTCGGGCGTGTGCCAGCCGGAATCGAAGGGCAGGGCGGAGGGGCCGACGGTCGGCCAGGGATCCTGGCCGGACTCCAGGGCACGGCCGCCCTCCCAGGGCCGCTGGGCCGAGGCCTTGCGGCCGGCATGGGCCAGCTGGATGCCGAAGCGGGTGCCGGGCAGGGCGACGGCGCGGGCTGCGGCCAGGGCACGGGCGATCGACCGCTCATTGGCGTCGGAATAGAGGCCGAGGCAACCATGGGTGATGCGGCCGCGGCGCTCGATGCCGGTCGCCTCCACCACCACCAGCGCGGCGCCGGACATGGCGAGGGTCATCCAATGCTGGATGTGCCAATCGGTGGCGCTGCCGTCATCGGCGGAATACTGGCACATCGGTGCCACCACGATCCGGTTGGGCAGCGAGACCGGGCCGAGGGCGAGAAGGGAGAACAGGGCGGACATGAGTGATCGCTCGATCGGTTACGGGGCGCGAACGTCGACGGCGTCAGACTGGATGTTATGTCAGATCTTTCGATCCGCACCAGCCATCGGCGCAGGGCAGATCCGACCGGACGTGGGTTCTCGCACCGACCTCCTCGTCATGGCGAGGAGGCGAAGCCGACGTGGCCATCCAGGGGGCGGTGCGAGCGGCCCTGGATGGCCACGCCCCTTTTCGGGGCTCGCCATGACGGGGCCTCGCTTCGGCAAGAAATATCAATTGGGGCGGGCCCGCTGCGCCGGGGTGGGTGGCGGCGGGGCGGCCGGGCCGAAGGCGCGCAGGAAGGTGCGCACGGCATTGGCGACGCCAACGTCGATCTCCGCCTCCGCCGGCTTGGTGCCGAGCATGTGGGAGATGTGGAAATCGGCATGGATCAGGGCCAGGAACTGGCGCGCGGCCAGGTCCGGGTCCTCGATCCGCAGATATCCCGCGTGGGCCAGCCTGGCGAAGCGGGCGGCGATCGCGGCCCAGGCGGTGCCGGGCCCGTGCTCGCGCCAGGCGGCGAACAGCGCCGGATAGCGCTCGCCCTCCGACTGGATCAGCTTGCGCAGCGCGCCGCCGTCGCGGTTGTACAGGCAGTTGCGCACCAGCCGGCCGGCGAAGGCGGCCATCTCCGCCTCCAGGTCGCGGGGCCGGTCTGGGAAGGTGGTCAGGGTCGAGAACAGGCCGGCATTGCAGCGCTCGGTCATCTCCCGCACCACGGCGACGAACAGCGCCTCCTTGTCGCCGTGATGGTTGTAGATGGTCTGGCGCGACACGCCCGCCTCGGCCGCGATCAGGTCGATGCTGGCGCCGGCGAATCCGTCGCGGCAGAACACGGCGGCAGCCGCGTCCAGCACCGAGGCGTGCTTGGCGACCTGGCCGCGCCGGGGCGGCATCGGCCGTCCGATCTGTTCCGACTCCTGCATCGCCCCATCCTAAGGGGGCTTGACGATTTGGACAATACTGTCCAAAGTTTTGGACAGAGAGTCGCAGCGATCGCCCGCAGAGGCGGCGCGCGTCTCGCTCTCATCATCCGCCCGGACCATCCCTGTCCGCCGGCCTTCATCCGGAAGACCGCTCATGTCCTCGTCGCTGCTGCGCTACGCGATCGTGCTCGGCCTGCTCACCGCCATGGGGCCGTTCGCGATCGACATGTATCTGCCGGCGCTGCCGGAGATCGGCCGCAGCCTCGGGGCTGGGACCGAGGCGGTGCAGGCCAGCCTGATGGCCTTCTTCATCTCGCTCGGCGTCGGTCAGCTGGTGTTCGGGCCGCTCTCCGACATGTTCGGGCGCAAGCTGCCGCTCTATGTGGGTCTCGCGGTGTTCCTGGCCGGCAGCATCGGCTGCGTCTTCGCCCCGGATATCGAGACGCTGATCGCCTTCCGCTTCGTGCAGGGGCTCGGCGCCTGCGCCGGCATGGTGATCCCGCGCGCCGTGGTGCGCGACCTGCACACCGGCACCGAGGCGGCGCGGCTGATGTCGCTGCTGATGCTGGTGTTCAGCGTCTCGCCGATCCTGGCGCCCTTGGCCGGCAGCTTCGTGATCGAGGCGGCGGGCTGGCGCGGCGTGTTCTGGGTCGTGACGGTCCTGGCTGCGCTCGGCATCCTGCTGCTGGCGCTGTGCCTCTCCGAGACCCGGCCGCGGCACCACCGGGTCGAGAGCAGCATCGCCGGCGCCCTGTCGGCCTACCGCTCGCTGCTGACCGACCGGCAGTTCCTGGGCCTGACCTTCATCGGCGCCTTCGGCATCGCCAGCTTCTTCGCCTATCTCGCCAACTCGTCCTTCGTGCTGATCGAGCATTATGGCCTGTCGCCGCGGCTCTACAGCGTGTTCTTCTCGATCAACGCCGTGTCCTTCATCGGCGTGTCGCAATGCACCGCCTGGCTGGCCGCGCGCTTCGGCTTCGGCCGGATCGTCCGGGTCGCCGTCACTGGCTACGCCGCCGCCATGGTGGTGCTGCTGGCCGTCACTTTGGCCGGGGTCGACCAACTGGCCGTGCTGGCTGGGCTGCTGTTCGTCGGCTACGGCTTCCTCGGCCTCGTCATCCCGACCACCTCGGTGCTGGCGCTGGAGGATCACGGCGCCGTCGCCGGCACCGCCTCGGCCCTGATGGGCACGCTGCAATTCGTCACCGGCGCCGTGGTGATCGCGGTCGTGGGCCCGTTCTTCGACGGCACCTCGCTGCCGATGGTGGCGGGCATCACCGCCTGCGCCGTCATCGCCTTCGTGCTGGCCCAGGCGACGCTGGGACGGAAGCGGCCGGTCGAGGTGCCGGCGGAATAGCCGGGGCGGCCTCAACTTGCCGACTCCTTGAAATTCGGGGCGAACGAAACCAGATCATTGAGGACTCCGCGCTGTTGCGCGAAGCGTTGTGGCTGGGTTGATCTTCACGAGTGGAGGTTGGTCATGGCTGCTGCAACGACGGAAGACAGGAAGCCGCAGGACTGGGCCAATCTGGTCTTGGCAGTTGTCCTGTTCATATCTCCCTGGGTGATCGGCTTCGTGGGCGAGACCATGCCCACCTGGAACGCGTGGATCGTGGCCGTGCTGATCGGCCTGCTCGCGATCGCGACGCTCTCGGCCTTCGCCGAATGGGAGGAATGGGTGAACCTGGTGCTCGGCGTCTGGCTGATCATCGCCCCCTGGGCGCTCGGCTTCGCCGCCAGCATGAACGCCATGTGGACCCATGTGGTCCTCGGCGTGCTGGCGGTGGCCCTGTCGGCCTGGGCGCTGTGGGACTGGCGTCACACCCCGCATGCCCACGCCTGAGGCATGAAGCCATAGCCTGTGAGGCCCGCTGCCTCGCGGCGGCGGGCCTTTTTTCGTCAGGCGTTGATGCCGCCATCCACCGCGATCGATGCGCCGGTCACCCAGCGCCCGCCTTCGCCGGCCAGATGGGCGACCATGGCGGCGACATCCGCAGCCTCGCCGTAGTGGCCGAGGGCGATGCCCTGGCGCTGCCCGTCCGCGCCGGGCCCGTCGGCCGGGTTCATGTCGGTGTCGGTCGGGCCGGGATGGATGATGTTGGAGGTGATGCCGCGCGGGCCGAGATCCCGCGCCAGGCCGCGGGTCAGCCCGGTCAGCGCCGCCTTGGTCATGACGTAGAGCGTCGTGTTCGGCCCGCCGGCGTAGTCGGCGAGGCAGGAGCCGATCGAGATGATCCGCCCGCCGTGGCCCATATGCCGGGCCGCCGCCTGCGCCGCCAGGAAGCTGGAGCGGACATGGATCGCCAGGACGCGGTCCAGCTCATCCTCGCCGACCTCCTCGAACGGGCCGTAGGGGAAGACCCCGGCATTGTTGACCAGGATGTCGATGCGGCCGAGCTCGGCCACAGTCCGCTCCACCGCCGCCTGCACCGCCTTGCCGTCCGTGGCGTCGGCGGCGATCGCCAGGCCGCGCCGGCCGAGGGCCTCGATCCGCCCGACCACCGCCTGCGCCTTGTCGGGCGAGGCGGAGTAGGTCAGCGCCACATCGGCGCCGTCCTGCGCCAGCCGCTCCGCGATCGCGGCGCCGATGCCGCGGCTGCCGCCGGTGACCAGCGCGACCTTCCCGGACAATCCGGACATGGGGGGAACTCCATTTATGTGTTGATCGATACATAATTCGTATCCCGCTTGCCGGCATCTGTTGACTGAATTATGTATTGAACATCACAGAAAGGAATTGCGATGGCCGAACGGGGCCGCCCCCGCAGCTTCGATCGGGCCGCCGCGCTGCGCCGGGCGATGGAGGTGTTCTGGGCGCGCGGCTATGACGGCGCTTCGATGGCCGACCTGACCGCTGCGATGGGCATCAACTCGCCCAGCCTCTACGCCGCCTTCGGCTGCAAGGAGGCGCTGTTCCGCGAGGCGCTCGAGCTCTACGAGACGGGCGAGGGCGGCTCGGCCTCCCGCTCGCTGGAGGAGGGGCCTACGGCGCGCGTCGGCATCGAGGCGATGCTGCGCGAGAACGCCGCCGCCTACACCGCGCCGGACCGGCCGCCCGGCTGCATGATCGTGCTGGCGTCGGCCGTCGGCATCCCGGCCAGCCCGGAGGTGCGCGACTATCTGCAGGCGGCCGGGCGGCGGTCGGTGGCGCAGATCAAGACGCGGTTGGACCGCGGCGTGGTCGAGGGCGACGTGCCGCAGGCGGCCGACACCGGCGCCATCGCCGCCTATTTCGCCACCGTGCTGAACGGCCTGACCATCCAGGCCCGCAACGGCGTCGGCTGCCCGGCGCTGCAGGCCGTGATCGACAGCGCTATGGCCGGCTGGGACGCGCTGACGACGCCGCGCCCGGTTGCCTGACGCAGGCTCACGCGGCTCTCGGCTTCGGCCGGTTTCGTCACCGATCCGCGATTGACAGGACGTCGACGATATGTCGACAATTTGTCTTCAAATAAACTCCGGGCAGGGACGGCATGACGCGAGACGGAACGACGGGGGCCGCCCCCGCCGGCAAGGACCGCAAGCCGCGCGGCGTCGGCGCCGTCGTGTCCTCGGCCCATCTCGCCGCCGGTGCCTCGCCGGCCCTGTCTGAGCTCGAATTCGGCCTGATCCTGGCCTCCCATGCCTTCTCGCGCTGGATGGTCCGCTGCATGGCGGCGGCCGGCGTGCCCGGGCTGTCGGCGATCGAGGTGCTGATCCTGCATTCGGTGCGGCACCGCGACCGGGCCAAGACCCTGGCCGATCTCTGCCTCGTCCTCGACATCCAGGACACCC
>NZ_VCCH02000050.1 GCF_005938675.2 Mycobacterium sp. KBS0706 | reverse complement strand
GCGCCTGCGCCTCCTCGACCCAGGCGATGTCGTAGCCCTCGAGCGACTTGATGCTCTCTGCCGTGTGGTTCTGCATGCCCTGGAAGACGATCCGGCCGCCCCTGGGCCCGAGGATGCGGTCGGCCTGCTATAGCCGGGCGCGCGGTTTGGCATGGTCGGGCATCCGCTTTGGCACGCGCTACCGCTGTCCGAAATGGGTGAGGAGTGGAACTCAGGGCATTGCTCCAAAAGCATCCGGTCCGATTCAGAAGCGGCCATCGTGCCGGCAGTCGGGAACCGGACACAGCCCGGTTTGGCCAAATCCGGCCTTTTCCCGACCCGCCTATCGGCGAGGATGTTGGAAATCGGCCATCGAACTCGGCTACCGAAACGCACATGACGGCGCGCGTCCCGTTGCCGTCGCGCTGGAACCGGGCGCCTCTGGCTTACTAATCGTCCTGCGGCCCTGAGATAGGGACACCGTGACTTCGCCGCTCGGCCACCAAGTCGAGGATTTGGCCACCGAGATTGATCGCATCCGAACCGCTGTGTACTTTCATGTAGCGATTGCAATCTTCTTCAAGCTGCGGAATGGCTCTCCCATCCGATGCGTCCTTATAGCAAGATTCGACCATCTCCGGCTTGCCCAGCACGATCTTTCGTACGCCGCCTGTTTCGTCAAATTTTACTACATCTCTTTTAATTATGGAGCAGAACACGTATTCTCCTACATATATGTAGGTATAATATATTGCACAATCCACATTATGGGAATATTCTGTTGGCTTGCTATCTACTATAGTTATTTCTTCAAATATATGAAGCTTCCAAAAATCGATCATCTCCTTGTAATTTGAATTGAAGTCCGACAGCGCAAGTTTACAGTCAGATTCCCCATCATCTCCTACAATTCTTCGTAGAAGTTCGGTCCAAACAGACAAGCTGCCCCAAGAATCTATCGCATTTTGACCCATTCCAAGCTTGTCTGCCGACGTTTCTATGACGCTGCCTATCAGCCTTTGCTTGTCTATCCAAATTTGAACATCTATCCGTTGGGTCGCGTGCCAATAGAATACTGTTGATATTTTGTGAATATCGCGCAACGGGTACTTATCACCAGTTTCAACCTTTATCGTCCAATCGGCCTTTCCATCAAGTTTATATACCATATCAAAAAACTCAGATTTTACTCTAAGCTTAAAAAGCTCCTCGGACACCCTGATTCCAGGTGTTAATATCTGTCCATTGAATCGTAATTCTTCGCTGGTTTTGATATTCTTAATTCTAATAACACAATCCCTCGGACTGGCCTGTGTTATCTGGACTCGACCAGGGCCCATATCCTGCTCGGGAATCGCAATACCAAATCTAACCGTCGAAAGTGACAATTTGTTTATTTTTAGATCTTCCTTGTATCCTAGGAAATGATCAACGATGTCTGCTGGGTCCTGCTCACCGAAATCGATATGCCCAGTTCCAAATATACCATCAAATCCGGCTGCCTCAGCCATTTTAGCTTTAGTATTTTCATAATCTGGAATTCTCCTTATCGTGTCATGCATCCATGAAACAACATTGTCACCTTTTTCATCATTATTAGTGAACGTAATGGTCAAAGTCATCTTGTTGATCTTGGTTCCGTCACGCTCCGCCTTACGACCTGCCTCAAGAGCACGTTCTATTAGATCCTTCCAAAAATGAATGGCAAAGTACCTGACAGGCTTTTTGATAGTACTAGCAACAACCAAGATTATAAAACACGGCGATTTATTCTTAGCGAATTTAAGCGCATTGGAAACTGTAATTGTGCACTGAGGTTCTAATTTGGGCTTTGACTTAATTTGAACATAAGCGGGTTGCCGGCCAGGCCGCATATCAATTGGCTTGCTGGAAGCCTCAGGTTCGAATTCGACTAGGTAATCCCATCCATTCTCATCTTCCTCGCTATGGGTGCATAGGGCCCCATCGTTTGAGCAGAGAAGGGAGAAATGCCGCTCGGCGAACTTTGGGAGGCGTTTGATCGTCATGCATCGATATATATGCCGGAATCGTGATTTTCTCAAACCGCTCCCGGTGCCACGGCGAAAAAGAACAAATGAAGCACACAGCACTTCTTGAAGACTGTTGCTTCGGCACTGTGCACATCCGCCGCCGGCACGCGATCGATGACAACTCTCCGCCGTACCTGAGGCGCCTTTCGGGCAAAGAATGGATCACCAGAGACGTCCGCTTCAGGGAAGCCATGAGATCATATGATTGCCCGCAAGGAGCCGTAGACGGAAGGAAACGGGGACGACGAAGCATCCCCGTTCCAGTCGGTCAGGCTGCCAGCAGTTGGCTCACTTTCGGATACGGGTAGATGGACATCCTCAGGTCACGGCGAGCGCTTGGCTTCACAAAGAAGACGTAGCGGAACTGTCGATAACGTGCCCGTGTCGCGCGACTGATATTCGCGCGCAGGTGTGCCCCTCTATCGCCGGACCGCCTTTTCGCCGTCACCGTGACCTTATGGTAGACCTCGCCATCAAGCAGCCAGAAATCGCAGATATGGCTGCCGACATACGTGAAGTTGGCGGCCTGATAGACGCCCCCCCAGCCGCCACAGCGCTCATCCGCAAAGCTCTGGATCCAGCGGATGCGCGGCAGCGCTCGTCGAAGCCAGCGGACCACATAGGCCAGTGCCCGGCTTTCGCTGTTCCTGGGAGCCTTGTCAGACAGCCACATTCGATTGAGTTCGAGGTACTCGTCGATGCCGGTATTGGAGACGACGTGTTCGACCCGGCGCGGGTTGAGGGCATAGCCGAGTTGCAGCACGCCCAGTCGCTCTCCCCCAACCCATACGCCGAGATGGATATAGCTGTTGTTGACCACCCGACCGGAATAGTGATGCGCCCGGATCACCTCGCACGCTTCGGCGCGAGGGATCAGGGCCACGAAAAGCGATGCCGAGCCGAAGCCCAGCACCGCCTTGTCTTCCCCGACGATGTAGTCGGGGGCCTCACCGGCCGGCGGGACGAACGGCGCCGCCGGCGCCGGATGGTGCGCGGGTCTCTTCCCCATGAAGCGTCCTCGTGGACGCTCCGGGGCGTTCGGGTGGTGGGCTCTCGGCCGGGATAACGCGGATCAGTGTCCGGCAGCGCGGGCACTTGATCTCGATGCCTCTACCTGGCTCTGCGCGGCAGAGCAAGCGTCCGCAGCGGCATCGCAGGTCGACGAATCGACTCGACTCTCGCAAGGTATGTTCCTATTTTGTTCACATCGTCGCGCGGCGATCGACGGGTCGGAAACGAGCGAGTGCCTGTCTCGCGGCTAGGGCGTTGGCGCGCCCGGCCCCCGTCGCACCGGACGGAGGTGTTCGATGAAGAGGACGAAGAAGTCCAAGCCCCAGATAACCCTGGCCCTGCCGCTCGATCCGGCAGCGCCGAATGCCGAGCTGGAGGCAGCGGTGCGGGCTGCCGAGGCTTCCTTCCTGGCCAAGGCCAAGGCCGAGGCGGCAGAGTCGCCGAGCGATGCGGCTCCCTCGAATGCCGAACCGGTGATACTGCCGCAGGCTCCCGTCTTCGTGGCCGCACGGCTGAACGCTGAGACAAAGACCCCCGAGTATGTCGATGCGGCCCGCAGCGGCCGGAACACGCTGTACGTAGTGACCGCCGTCAAATGGGGCGAGATGCAAGCCAAGAAGGGCAAACGGATCGGGTGGCAGCGGCTGCCGGATACCGGCTTCAAAGCCAAGGGCCAAGCTCTCCGGGCCGCCGAGCAGATGGTCGAAGCTGGCCGAGCGACCGGCGCGATGGCGGTGCAGCAGACCGCGGATCCTGATGCCGGCGATTACGATGAGCCGGTCATCCTGGCGAGCTTCGGTCGCCTGCCGGAAGGCTTTGCTGAGATCTGAGCCAAGGGCACGCTGATGGAAGACCTTCGTAAAAGGCTCGAATGGGACATCGGCATCGTGCTGCGTGGTCTGACCGGGCACCCGAGCCGGCGAAAGAAGGGCATGGACGAGATCATGGCCGGCATCGTCGCCAGCCAGATCGTCGATCAGCTGATCGATTCCGGTTGGACTGTCGGCCGGCGTGAGCACGGTCTCGCGGCGTGGCTGGACGGTGGCCGGAGACTGTCGCCGCCGCTGCACAGCGCTCCAGGCAGCAACCCGGAATGAACCTCGATCAATGGAGACGGAACATGACGGTAGCGCACAGCGACGAGACGATCCGCAAGCAGGCGGAGGAATACGAGTGGGCAACGCTACAGGCCCTAGGGGCCATGGATGTTGGCCGCAGGGAAGAGAAGGTGGATGCGTTCAAGCGCTTCTACCTAGTCTACATGCGGATCATCGAGTTGCCCTATGAACACAAGGTCATGGTCAACCGCCATCTCCTGGAGCGGGGGCGAATTTGCACCGGCGATCCCGACACTGTGATCAGGGCCATGGGCCAGATGGCTGACGAGAAGGAGGCGCGAGAGGCCGACAGCCGGCGCCCGCCCGGTGTTTCACTGCTCGGACCGTCACGTTGATCGGATTGACGCCGTGTCCACCCGCTAGCTTCTGTGGAAGCGGCGCTGGCGCTTTTTCACTCCCGCTGAACCAGGGTTGCCACCGGCTGCAATGAAGGCACGTCGGCCCTCCGAAGTGGCGACCAACCGATCCACCGTCTCGCCATCGGCGAAGCGGCTGCTCTCAGCCGTGATCCAGCCCCGCCGTTCGAGGCTCTTCTTGGTGCGCGTCGGGATACGGCGCGGTCCGACCCGCCAGCCAGCACTGTCGGAGCCCCAGACCTGTGGGCGGAACCCCGAGTTGAAGAGCGCGTCCATCGCCGCGAACTGAGGCGGACTCATGCTCCCGACCTGACTGACGGTGCGGTACGGCATTGAGGAGAACAGGTCGGAGGGCCGACTCGGTCCAGGTCGGCCTCGCTTGCTGCGGCGCACCCGACCGGAATGCGAGGAGCGGACCTCGCGTCCGGAGCGGCACCGCTGCAACTGGCGTCCACAAAAGGTGAGGAGCGGCCATGGCCCGACCTCGATGCTGGCCGGCTTTGAGTCCGCAATGGGCAACAGCGGACCTGCGGCAGCGCGTGTTGCAGACTTCACGGGAACCGTGCGTTTCGAGGAATTAGGTGCTCATATATATGACTGACGGTTATCTGTCGGTTGGCACCCACTATATCGCGGCTCCAGCCGGGCTAACTAGCCACTAACGGCACGGTTCACTTCTCAGGACGATGCATGTCGAAGCACATTTCAGCAAGGAGTTGAGAATTGATCGCAAAAGCCATCGACGAATTGGCCTCTAGCCCTCCACCCGAAGTCATGGCAGCTGTCAAGCTGCTCAACATAGTCTCCCAAGATCAACTTTATTTTGAGTTGATCGCCCGAACATTTGGGAAATCAAAGAATTTTGAACAACGAAAAGAGCTTCTCAATCTAGGTCATTTTACCGGCCAGGATTTCTTGAATCTCGTCATGGCGTGCGGAGACACCAGTAAAGGCACTGCCATCAACATTGTTACCACTATCTTTCGACGATTAGTTGAATGGGGATTGATATTTGATAACAGCTTTACGGGCGAACACAGCTTCGTCAAATATCAATGGAATAAAAATAGGATTGCCGGCTTCTGTGCTCTGCGGATTTTGGACAATGTCCTATTTGGGCCAAGCTATGTTGCGCAAAAATATCGGCGGAGCGTTCCTGCAGTTTTTGTGGAAAAATGTGGTGATTATCGCACGGGAACTGGCTTCGTCACGGCCGAGCCCAATTGCGCAAAAAGCGTAATCATAACAGCAAAGCATAACGTTGATCCTGCTGACGGGATCACATTTTTGAATTTTAGCGAGCCAAGCGGCATGAAATATGGGCCCCTAGCCGAAAATTGGATTCTTCACCCCGAGCTAGACCTCGCTCTCTTGCCAGTTGAATGCAGCGAACCTCCCATTCCAATTTTCCTGATAGGCGAGCCGATCGTTTTGTCACGTACGATCACCCTGGGCTACCCGACGATAGCGACCACTAATGGGCCATATATACTTGCTCATGGCGGAGAAGTGAACGCGCTAGTGAAGAATTATTACGGCGGCGAGTATGTCATCATCTCGAACATCGTAGCCCCCGGCAATAGCGGTGGACCCGTCCTTGATGAAGCCGGTTTATGCATTGGCCTCGTGGTGAATGCATTCGAGTCCCAGCACGAGGGGGGTGTAAGCAAATCCAATGCAGCCATTCCGTCCGCCCAGATTCTTGATTTTGTTGCGCCCTATCTTTGACGACCCTTCCTCGACCCGGGCAAGTTGTGCCGCCAGGCGCCTGGCTGGATTGCCACATCAATCGCAGCCTGCGCGGTAATGGGCCGCACCTGCTGTCTGCTCGGGCTCGCAAGCAGACGGATGACGTGGCACTGCACCTGGACCGTGCCCATGTCCGCATCGAGCCGAGACCGGTCTGACGGAGAGGTGCGGCGCCGACGCCGCGCCTCCCGACCGCTTAGGGTCGAATCTGGTCAAGAGGAGGCGCGGCGCAGCACCGCGCCTCCCGTTTCAATCTTCACGTGTTCAAGATCCGTGGGGTCGCCCCCGGCCCCGCGCTTTACGACTGCAGGTCCGCTTCCTGCGCGCGAGCGTTGGCGAAATCCTGCGCCACCTGCAGCGCCTCGATCTGGGCATTTAGGGTGGCAATCTGGGCCTCGGCCTGCTGGCCCAACGCCGAGGCCGTGTCCAGTTCGGCCGCCATAGCCTCTATCTGGTCCTGCAGCTGCTGGATCCGCACCAGGGCTTCTTGCAGCGCCCCCGTCATGATGGCGGAGGTCGGGAAGCCCTCCAGCGCCAGCGGCTCGGCCGGGAGCACCTCGTCCTTCAGGCGCTCGCCGTCCAACTCGACGATCCGCCGCCGTTGGACGTGGGCGCCGTGCGGCGCGCCATCCTCTCCGAAGCGGATCAGGATCTCATAGGGGACGGTGATATCGGTGATCGCCATGTGTGCCTCGTTGTCAGGAAACGATGGTGCCGTCGGCCCAGCACCAGTTGGTGCCGTTGTGAGTGGCGAACCGGCGGCCGCCAGAGCCGTCGGAGACGTAGATCATCTCGGTGGCGGTGCCGACCGGCAGGGTTGCCACCGTGTAGGAGCGCAGCCGGAAGTGTCGCGCAGCGCTGATCACCGTGTTGGCGCCGCCCATGCCGACATTGCCGACCTCGTCGATCCGCAGTCGCTCGCCGATGCCGCCGGTCGAGCCCGTCTGGAAGACGAGTCGCGACGGCACGCCGGCACCGCTCGGCGTGGCCTGGACCACCGCTTGGATCGATGCGGAGGGGGCGAAAAGAGACCCGTTGCTCCCGGCGAACAGGATTTCGGCGACGGTGTCACCGACCAGGAGGATCCCGTGGGTTCCATTGGCGCCGCCGCGCGACTTGCCGAGCAGGACGCGGGCCTGGGCAGCACTCGCGTCCCAGCGGGTGATACCCATTGTGGCGCCAGAGCCCGGGTCGTTGACCTGCAGGCTTGGCGTGATGCCGGCGACGTGCGCGTATACGCCGCCGATCGCCAGCCGGGACCCGTTCGTCAGCAGATCGCCTGTCATGGTGCCGCCGGCCGTCGGCAGCGCCCCCAGCGTCGCCAGCATGGCCGCGGTGGTGGTGTCGTCGAGCACCGTCCGGACAGCCGCGGTCACGGTCATCATCGCCCAGCTGCCCGACTCGGTTGCGTAGGGTGCCTGGTCGGCCGCGCTGACCAAGGCCGCGATCGCCGCCAGGTCGGCGTCAAATGGTTGGACAGCCGTCCAGGCGCTGTTCCTCCGGCCATAGAACGTCCCGTCCGCCGGCGCGTCGGGGAGGCTGGCCCAGGCTTCGATCACCTCGATCGCGAAGAAGGTCCGCGCCGAGGCCAGGACCTGGTCCTGCCCCGACATGTTGACGTTCGCCCGAATGGCGAAGACGTCGCCCTCGGCCACCTCGATCACGCCGGTGACCAGGGAGGAGTTGTTGTTGTTGAAGCCGGTCGAGCCCTGCCGAGGACCGCTGAGAGGGCTGCCATAGGCGGGCTCGACTGAGCTGGAGAAGTCGGCGGAGTTCTTCTGGATCGAGATGATCACCGATCCGGCGGCAGTAACGTTGTTCTCGAACTCGACCCCAGCCGTAATCCGCACCCGCGGCACATTGGCCGGGATCGCCAGATAGCGCCCCCGCGACAGTGCGTTGGTGCCGCTGCCGGCGGTGGTGATGTCGATCGCCGCGCCCGCAAGGGCGTTGGCCTTGCTGGTGGCCAGCTTCAGCACATTCGCGCCGACCAGGATGGCCCAATACTTGGTGTTGGCCGCCAGGCCGGTCGGCAGCGCCCCCGTGGTGGTCAGGTAGAACGGGCCCTCTCCGGTTGCCATCCCGTGCGCCACGGCCGTGATCTGGTCGGTGGCCGCGTCGGCCGTGAAGGTCAGGTCCGGCCCCAGCCAGAACCGGCTGCTGTCGTAGCGGGCGCGATCGAACGGAACGCCGATCGGGAAGGTCACGCCGGTCAGGTTCGCGGTCAGGTCGACCAGCGCGCCACGGAATCCGCCGGCCGCCGGCATGTCGCCGAATTCCAGCCCGGTGGCGCCCGGGTTGACGCGCACCACCTTGCCCGCCTGGCTGGTGTAGGCGTTTGGCGTATCGCTCAGGTCGAGGAAGTTGGTCACGCCGGCGCCGGCGGCGACGAACTCGACACCATTCTCTGCCGCATTGACCCGCACGACCTTGTTGGCCTGGCCGACATAGCTTGACGGCGCGTCGGTCAAGCGGATGAACTTCGCGTCGGACACCCCGCTGCTGGTCATCAGGCCGTTGGCCGTGCCGTCGAGATAGACCTTGGCGACCGCGCCGGCCTCCAACGAAATCGTGGTGGTGCCGCGCTTGATCGAGAGCGTCGCCGTACCCTGGTTCTGAATCGCGATCTCGCGCTTCATCTGCGGCAGGGTCAGGTCACGCGCCACCGCATTGCCGGTGACCCGCAGAAGGGTCGCCCGGCGGGCCTGGGTTGCCGTCACTGTGACGTTGCCGGCCGACAGGTTGAGCGGCAGGAACTCGGTCAGGGCGGCGTCCACCTGGCCAAAGGCGTCGTTGATCGTGACTTCCTTCTGGTCCTGGGCGGCCGCGACCTGGTCGAAGGCAAGGTTAGAGGACAAGGGTCACCTCTCGCGGGAAGCCGCGGCCGATCGCGGCGCTGATCTGATAGACGACGATGTCGAGTGAGGCCGGCGCCGCCCCGAAATCGGCGGCGATCTGGGCGGCCAGGTACAGGACGCTCGGCGCGGTGGTGGTCAGTGTCCGAAGCACGGCGCCGGCGCCGGACAGGATGTCGACCTCGTACCGCTCGTCGGCTTCGCCCAGCGGCATTGGGAAGTTGCCATTGCGCAGCGCGCCCCCGAGGCGGGTCCGGCGGATCCAGGACAGGGCAATGTCCGACCCGGCCAAGGCGCCCGTGACATGCACCGGCGCATAGGGGCGAAGGTCGTTGCCGCTCAGCCCATCGAACATCAGCTCGGCCCGATCCAGCCGCGCGCCAGAGGCCACGCCTTTGTAGTATTTCGGCACCCCGACCTGGGCCAGCGGCAGCCCCATTGTGTCCATGGCCAAGGCGTCGAGCAGCACGAAGGTGTCGCCCTCGGCATGGCCGCCGGTGAAGACGTCGGAACCGCGGCGGCCGCGCAGCAGGCCGGTCAGCCGCCAGGTGCCGGGCGCCGTCTCCTCGGCGCTGCGGAACTGGATGATCTCGGCCTGGCCGTCGCCACGGATCAGGGCCGCGGCATTCGCGCCGGCGAGCATCTCCAGCTGGGTCACGTTGGACAGGCCGGCGTCGAGGTTGGTGGCGAGCAGCACCACCAGCTCGGTCACCTCGTCGGTGCCGAAAGGGCGGTCGGTGTCGGGCAGCGCGGTCAGGGCGGTGCCCCAGGTGATCTCTCCCGTGGTCGACGCGACTGTCTCCAGCGTCGCCGGATCGTCGCCGCGATAGACCAAGCCTGCGCGCCAGCCATCCTGGCCATAGCCGCCCATGGCGATATAGGCGCGCGTGCTGCCGCCGCCGCCATCGTCCTGGTCGCGCAGAAGCACGGTGTCGAGGATGAACAGCCGGGTCGGGCCGGCATAGGGCAGATGCTGCTGCGGGAAGTCGCCAGGGTCGACCGGGACGATCGAGATATACTGGGCTGTCTCCTCGCTGACTGCCTTGGCCTGGACCGTGAGATCGGCGCCGAGATCGACCGAGATCAGCCGGAAGCGATGGATCGAGCCGTCCTTCATGGTCAGCTGGACGACGTCGGCCGGGTCCAGGTCCGCATGGGCCCAGCTGGTCGGCAGCTCGTAATCCACGCGCTCGGTCCAGGCCGAGAACAGCATCTTCTCCGCCTGGTGCTTCGCGATATCGGCGTTGATGGCCGCGGCGATCTCCATCCCGGTCCTGTTCGAGGACCACATGGTCGGCATCGGCAGCTGCATGCGCCGGGCCGTGACCGTCTGTTCCTGATAGTCGCGATCGGGGTCGCTGAAGGTGATCGTGATCTGCACCGGCAGGTCGACCTCTTGCCGGCGCGTTTCGGTCAGGATCGGGCCGTCGCCCTCGCGGACGAGATCGGCTTCGGTCAGCTGTCGCGCCACCGCGCGCCCCCGCGGCTGGAACCGGATCTTCCCGTCGCGCTCGACCTGGTCGAGCAGGAACAGGTCGGATAGCGGCTGGATGCCGTCGCTGGCATTGACCTGGCGGGCGATGGCGTAGCCGATGACCTCGTCGGTCAGCTCGGCGACGTCGATGTCGTCGTCGGCCGACAGCCCGACCTGTGTGCAGAGATCGGTGATGATGCGCGATATCGGCTCGCCGTCGCCGGCGACCCGGTTGATCGAGACGCGGGTCAGCCCCAACGCGCCGGACTGGACGATGATGGTATCGGTTCCGCCGTCGTAGCACTGCGATCCGACCCCGTTGAAGTTGCTTCCCCAACTGGTGTCCAGCGTCACCTCGCCGGTCGAGGTGTCGACCTGCTGCAGCGCGCCCGAATCCATCAGGACGTACCGGCCGCGCCGCAGCCGGAACTGGCCGGTCGCGCCGGCATCGAAGGTCATCTTGATGGTGGTGGCTGTCTTCCAGACGATGCCTTCGCCCTCCCGCCATTTGATCGTGTAGGACGGGCCGACCGCCGGGAAGTTACCGAGCTGGACCTGGAAGATCACGCTGTTGTCGGTCGGGTCGTACACCAGCGAGCTGGGCACCCCGTTGAAGTTGGCCCATCCCGCCGCCACCATCGCCGGCGTGATCGTGTCCAGCTTCTCGAACGCGACATTGGTGACGACGCCCGGCCCCAGCGGCGAGGCGGACACCGACGCCGTGACCCGGATCCGGTAGATGCCGTTCGCCGCGCTGCCGGTGCTGGGCGACCCGCCGAGGACCCAGATCTCGCCCGGCAGCCCGGCGCACAGGCCATTGACCTGCGTCTCGTCGATCGACTGGCCGGCGCCCCAGACATAGGTCAGGCTGCCGCCCTTCAGCACCCCGATGTCGCCGAAGATGCCGCCGCAGGCGACGTACTCGTCCACCCCGGCCGGGCCGTAGACCAGTGTCGTCGCCATCCTGGCGGTGCCGACGAAGCCGAGGTCGCTGTTGTCGAGGCCGCCGGGCGCGGCGAGGTCGCCGAAGCGGCCCTTGACCGTCCACGCCTGCCCGTCGACGCAGATGATCGGCCGGATGTTCGTGGCCCTCACCGCGAAGTACAGGTCGCCGTTCTGCCCTGTCACGATGCGGGACGGGAAACCGTCGGCCGCGTTGCCGGTGATGTCGAACACCGGCACCTGGCGGTCCTCGTCCATGGTCCACAGCTTGAACCGGCGGATGATCGCTAGGTGCGGGTCCGCGTCGGAATCGACCATGTAGATCGAGCCGCGGTCCCAATCCACCGCCAGCTCATTGTTCTGGTAGACGGTGGTGCCGCCGGGTAGCGGCGTGGCGGCGGCGTACAGCTTCGGGCTCGACGCCGACCGCGCCACCTCGACCGTGATGTTCGGGATCCGGTTGGCGAAGTTGTCCAACGGGAAGTCCTCGAAAACGATGTAGCACATCCCCCGATGCGCGGAGGTCTGGCCGGCCCCGACCTTGGCCTCGATATGCGGGTCGGGCATCTGGTCTTCCGACCCCGGATAGAACCGGAAATCCAGGTCGCCGATGTCGAGATCGAGATCCGAATCGCCCCTGGCGTCATAGATCAGCTTGGTGTCGGCCCAGATGCGGCTGGCGGCGGCCATCACGCCTTCGCACAGGCCGACCGCGAATGAACAGGTATAGGTATAGGTGACCGTCTTCTGGGTCGGGCCGCCCTTGCCGCCGACCGTCTGCTTCGTCTTGTGTTCCTGGAGCCCGTCACTCCAGATGATGTTGCCGGACACGCGCATGGTGCCCCAGACCTTGGCAATCGACTGGCCATAGGCCGAGGATGTGACGCTGAGGTCGCTGAGCCGCGGCCCCTTCGCCACCTGGGTCGGCTCCGGGAACAGGAATCCGCCCAACACCGATCCAACCGCGAAGCCGAGGCCGGGCTGCCCGAAGGCAAAGCCGACAGCGGCGCCCGCCACGCCGATCGCGAGCCGCCCCATCGTCAGCCCTCCCGATCCGGCAGCGCAAAAGCATGGGTCGCCTTCGCCGCCCAGGCTGCATAGGGATCCTCGACCACCTTGCCGGCTTTGGCATGAGCATGGACCAGCGACCAGGCGCCCTGCGCGTTGGTGCCGAGGATCCCGCAATGGCAGGGATAGATGCCGTCGCGGAACAGGATGATCAGGTCCTCGCGCAGCTCGGCCAGCGAGGCCGGCTGGGTCCGGGCCGCGATCTCGCGCACCACGTCGTAGCCGTGGGCGCCACGGCGGTATTCGGCCACGTCCTCGACCGCATGGCCCATGTCGCGCGCGGCGAGCAGCGCCAGGCCGACGCAGTCGATGCCGAAGCGGGATCGGCCGATATGCCGCCACTTCACGCCGAGATAGCAGCGGGCGGCATCAACCAGTCGCATCGGGATACCTCAGCACCTCGTCGCGGCCGGGCAGCAGCGGCTCGGCCCGCATGTTGATGATGTTCGCCCATTTGTGGATGCAGTGGTCCCGGGTCTTGAAGCATCCCGGGGTCAGCTCCAGTTCGTCGCCGATCGCCGGCAGGTACGGCGCCGGCAGGTGCAGCACCAGGTTCCCGGTCGCGGTCCAGCTGCGGATCTCGATCGCCTTGCCGGCGTTGGGGCCGGTTTCAAAGCGGGCTAAACCGTTGTTGAACCACTCGTCGACGGCCCGCGGGTCGGCGCAGCTCGCCAGCACCGTCCGGCGGTCGAACGCCGCGGTGATCGTGGCTGGGGCCCGGAACGGCGCCAGGTCGATCTTGCAGCGGCTGTCGCCGAGATCGGCTCGGCATTCGGTCTGGTACACCTCGCCGATGTTCTGGGCCAGGGCCTGCGTCAGGCCGCGCAGCTCGCTCTTGAAGGTGCCGTCCGACAGAGTGACGACTTCGCCCAGCCGGCCGCGCCGCAGCAGCATCTGGCCCTGCGAAAGGTCCGCCCAATTGACCTGGAAGATCCGGACCTCGGCATAGTCGAACAGCCCGGCGCGGATCTCCTCCGGCTGGATGGTTTCGTGGTCCAGCACGCCTTCGACGTCCAGGTTGTCGACCGCCATGCCGGCCTGGTTGGCGATGGCGCTGCGGCTGAAGCCGGCGGCGGCATGGTAGGGCTGGACGCCGATGACGAGATCGCGATCGTGGTCGGTGAAGCCGAGCACCAGGCCGTCGAGCCGCTGCAGCCGCCAGCAGGTCGCCAGCGTCGTCAGCTCGCCGTCTAGATGGGCCCGATAGGCGAGGCTGGTCGCCTTCATTCGTCCCGTTCCTTCAGCTCGACGATAGGGATCGTCGGAATCGCCCCCAGGCCGCCGCCGCGCAGCTCGAGCCCCAGCTCGTCGATGTCGAAGCGGACTGGCAGGTCGAATTCGCACGCGACCTCGATCACGGCTGCGGCCGCCGGCGCCGTGCCGAACAGCACCTCGCCGGTGTTGAAGTCGACCGCGACCTGGCCCGCCGGCGGCATCGGCCGCGGCGAGGGGGGCATGCCCGTGTCCCAGCCGTCGGGCAGCAGGCTGCGAAGGACGCCGTTGACCCAGATCTGGGCGGTTCCGCGCACCGGTCGCGTGATCGCCCGGTCGAACGGCGCCGGGCCATCGGCCTCGTACCGCTTGAAGATCGGGAAGCTCCGCGTGGCGCCATCGCCCGTGCCGATTTGCTGCCGGTCCATCTCGGAGTCCGCCCAGTCGCGGAAGCGGAATCCGCGCGCCCGGGCCCGACGCGCATAGAAGAACGCCAGCACCGGGCGCAGACCGTCGAGATCGTCGATGGCGAAGCCGATGTCCCAGCGTCCCCGGTTCAAAGACCAGTTCTGGTTGCGCTTCTCGCGCCCCGACGACAGCTCCTTGATCGTGGTGTTGAAGCCCGGGCCGCCCTTGGCCCCGCGCTCGATGTAGATCGGGAGCCTGACGTCATCGAAGGAATTAGCCATTGCCGCCGTTCCTTCGGATCGCCCGCAGCATCTCGGCGCCGAAGCTCGACATCACCTGGCCGCGGGATCGGCGGAAGCCGTCGAAATCCGAAACGCCATGGAGATGGATTTCCGCCTTCACCTGGCTGCCATTCTGGCCCCGGACGCCGACGTCCTGGTCGGTGGTCCGCATGCCGGAGCTGAAGCTGGCCGGTGGCGGCGTCGGCATGGCGAAGTCGAACACCCCGCCCCGGGCATGCGGCACCGCCGGCGGCAGGGCAACGCCCAGGCTCCCGTCCTGCAGCCTGGTCAGGTGCAGCGGCACCACCGACCCGTTGGCGTTGGCGGCGCGGACGGCTAGGCCCTTCGCGCCGGCGATCAGCGGCATGATCGCCTCGGGGCCGGCCTCTCCCATCAACCCCATCTGGCCGTCCGCCATCGGGAAATACGTCGGGCCGTTCACCACGGTGCCGGACGCGAAGGCCCGCACCGTGCCGCCGACGAAGGCCGCGCCCTTGCTGAAGCCGAGGAACGGCGCGGCGACGCTCAGCAGGCCGTTGAGGATGCCGCTCAAGCCGCCGCCGACATCGCCGGACAACAGGCTGCCGAACCCGTTCACGAGACTGCCCAAGGCACCACCGAAGCTGCCGAGGAACCCTGATCCCTCCTGGCGCACGCCCTCGGCCACGTCGTTCAGCGCATCTCCGACCTGGTCGACGGCGCCGCCGAGCACGTCAGTGCCGGCGCCACCCTGCAGCTTGTCGCCGGCCAGGCTGCCGGCCAGCTTGTCGAGCGTCGCGTCGGGCCGGTCCGGCAGCAGACCGGCGGCCAAGCCACCGGCGATGGCGCCGCCGGCGACGTTGATGGTCGCGGTCGCCACAGCGAAATCCGCCTGGGCCAGGTTGCTGTTGTCATTGGCCGGGCCGGTCCCGAGCAGATCATCGAGCAGTCCGCCGAGGCCGCCCCGGCTGGCCTGCTGGCCGGCAGTGACGTCGCTGTCGCCGCCCAGCAGATTGCCCATCAGACCGTCCGCCCATTGTCCGGCCCGGTCGATCAGCGGGTCGATGATGAACTTCTCGGCGGCCAGGTCCGCCAGCCGATTGCCGAAGGTCATCAGCGCATCGCCGGCGGTGCTGAAATCCGTCGTGATGCTGCGCGCCAGGTCGCCCAGCGCCGACTTGGCGTCATCGGCAAAGCCGAACAGCTCGGGGTTGTTGAGCCGCTGCAGCTGGCGCTGGATCGCCTCCTGAGCGTCCGCTGCCGTGTAGCCGGCCTCGGCCAAGCGCTCCAGGACGCCGGGGTCCATCGACTGCAGCGCCGTCTGCATCTGGGCGAGCTGGCGATACTGGCGTGACAGCTCCTCATCCGGCGTCGCCGTGGCGCCGATCAGGGAAATCGCCTCGCTGGTCAGCTGCTGGCGCTTGCGCTCCTCGATCTGGAGTTGCCGCAAGCGCTCACCCTGCTCGGCATAGGCCGCCGCGGTCTTGTCGATCTCCGCCCGCATCTGCTCGCTGACCTTGAGGCCGGCGGTCTGGGCGGCATAGAGCAGCTGCTGCTTGACGGTCAGCTCGGCCGAGGCGCGCGACGTCAGGCCGATCGCGTCGGCCTGGGTCTCGGTCTCATCGGTCGCTTTCTGGATGCGCTCGATCTCGCGCCCATAGTCGTTCTTCTGCTTGGCGGCACGGACCGCGGCCTTGGCGGCGAGCTTGTCCTGCTCCCGGTCGAACTTCTCGCCGGCGGCGACACCGGCATCGTCAATCAGCGGCTGGGCGTTGATCACCTGGCCTTGGATCGCGGCCTGGGCGGCACGCTCCCTGGCCTGGTCCACCGCCCGCTGGCGCGCCCGCGCTCGCTCGGCCGTCTCATTGCCGATCGCCGCCGCGTCGGCCCGGGTGTTGTCGATGCCCCGGCGGATGTCGGATTCCGCCTGCATGCGGTTGAACGTCTGCAGGAACTGCGATCCGAAGCCCTCGGCCTGGTCCACGATGGTCCGGGCAATCGGCATGTTGAGGTAGCGGTCGATGGAGCCAATCAGCCGGTCGACCATATCCGCCGACCGGCCGACCGCCGTGCCGAGCTGCCCCATGGCGACAGCCGCGTCGATCACGTCCCGGTCCAGCTCATCCGCCGTCCCGCGCGCCGAGCGCATCAGGGCTTCGAGCAGGCGGATCTCCTGGCTGCCGGTCTGAGTGTCCCGTGATAGGCGGGAGACGCTGCTGGCGATGCCCTCAATGGCTTTGCGGGCCTCCCCGTCCGTCTCCTGGGCGATACTCTGCAGATCCCGGTGAAGGTCGGAGAGGAAGGTCCGATCGCGGTTGCCCTCGAACAATGGCTTCAAAAGTGCCTGGACCTTCGCATCGAGATCGGGCGGGATCTCGACGTCGAGCTGGACACGGACGCGGGCCGGTTCGATCCGCGCCAGGCCGAATTCGCCATCGGGCAGTGACCGCGCCTTGTCGAAGGCGACGCCGACCTTGCCCAGCTCGTCGATCGCCTGCTTGGCGGCCTGGTCGATCGCCCCGAGCTGGCCCTTGATCTTGTCCTGGAACTCCAGGGCCGCCGCCTCGCGGGCGGCGCCGGACATCCCGATGAAGCTGTAAGCCAGCTGGTCGGCCTTCTGCTTCGCCAGCTCGCCGGTGCTGGTCCACTTCTTGAGGTTCTCCTCATGGATCTGCACCGCCTCGTCGGACGAGACGGTCGCGTCCTCGAACAGGCCGAACCCGTTGGCCAGGCCGGCGGCGATGGCCAGGGCAGCGCCGGCGACGGCCCCCCAGACGCCGAAGATCCCCAAGACCTGCGTGCCCTGCTGGGCAAAGGCGACCAGGGCGGACTGGCCCGACGAGACCTGGACCGCGAAGTCGCCGATCTGATAGCCCGCCTGCTGGGCCACGGCGCCGAAGCCGCCCATGCGGTTGCCGCCGGCCTGCAGGGTCTGCTCGTAGCGCTGCAGGACCTCGGCGCCGCGCTGCTGAGTGATCGTGCCTTCCTGCACCGCATTCTTCAGCACGTCCTGGGCTTCGGCCAAGAGCCGGGTCTGCCGGGCGGCCGGATCGGCCGCCTCGACGATATCCCGCAGCGCGCGGGCCTGGGCCGAGAGCGGCGGCACGGTACCGGGAAGCGAACCGCCGGCGCCGCCCTGTGCCGCCAGGAAAGCCCGCATGGCTGCCGTGGCCTCGGTCAGGGCGCGGGTGTTGTCGTTGACCGCCAGGGTTTGCGCTTCGACGCTAGCCTCGATCGCCGAGGCCGCCGCGGCAGCCGCAGCCCCGGACTGCTGGACCTGCTCGGCAGCTGTGGCATTGGACTGCCCCATCGCCGCCGCAGCCGTGGCGGCAGCCTGCTCGGCCGCGCCGAGGGCCGAGACCCGCGCTCCTGCAGCGCCGGCGGCGGTGCCGATCGCGACGATCGACGCCGAGGCCGGGCCGGCGCCGGCGGCCGATGCCTTCACCTGGTCGATGCCCTGGCGGGTATCGGCGAGTGCGGCCTTGGCACTGCTGGAGTCGCCCTCGATCCGGAGCGCGACGCGCATATCGGTCATCGGCTGTTCAACGCCTTCCGTGCGGCGGCCTCCATGACGCG
The DNA here is from genome assembly GCF_005938675.2 of Mycobacterium sp. KBS0706. Classification (GTDB taxonomy): domain Bacteria; phylum Pseudomonadota; class Alphaproteobacteria; order DSM-16000; family Inquilinaceae; genus Inquilinus. Next base: position 40,803 of record NZ_VCCH02000050.1, on the reverse strand, counting down.
GAGGTCCGCCCAGAGTTCAGGGGTCAGGTCGATACCTGCGGCCTTGGTGCTGGCGATGGCGGCGCCGTAGTCGAGGCCGATGTAGATGAGGGAGCCGGGTCCGAGGCCGCCCGGCACGCCTTCGGTGCGCCATTGGGTGCAGACCGAGGGCCAGGCGCAGATCGCGGGCACGTTGTCGGGCCAGATCCGGACGGGAGCGCCGATCGAGAGGAGACCGAGGCGCTTGCGCATCGCATCGATCTTCGTCTCGGACGCGCCGAACCGGCGCATATCCTGGATGGCTTCCGGCTCGATCTCGGCTGTGCTGGGACCGCCGCGGACCCATTGCCGGGCGGCCTCTTCTAGTTTCCCAGCTTGCCGCCTTTGGCGCCGTCGAAATACGCATTGATCAGCGCCGAGCGCGCATAGGGGATGTTGATCGCTCGGTCGCGCAGGGCATCGCTGTACGGGATCGGCTGCTTGTCGCCGCCGACGATGCCGCCGAGGCCCACCACCACCGCCTGCAGGAACTGCGTCGTCCCGGCGATGGTCGCGGTGTCGTACTGCGCCAGCTCGTCATGTCCGAGCAGGCGGAAGGTGGCGTCGAAGCTCACGGTCTCGAACCCGCCGTCGATCGGCTTCTGTGCCTTGACGCTGTGCTTGAAGGTCGGGTTCTCGTCCAGGATCCAGGTCATGTGCGGTCTCTCAGGTGAGCGTGATGGTGAACTGGTCGTCGCCTGCGGTCGGCTGCGGTCGCAGGGTCAGCGGCCATTCGGTCACGCCCTGGTTGTTCTGGTAGCCGGAGAGCCGGCCGACCTGGCAGCGCGGTGCCTTGACGGTGGTGATGAAGCCCGGCGCCGTGCCGTGGGTCAGGACGAAGGGCACCTTGGTGCGGGCCTCGGCCAGGCTGAACGGATCGAACAGGTTGAGCGGCTGGGCCTCGACCACCATCGACAGCTCCTCGGCCCGGTCGACGATGATGATGCTCTCGCTGCCGAGCAGCAGGCGCGGCTGGACGGTGTTGCCGAGATTGAGGTTGGCAGACCGCGTCACCATCGTGACGCCGTTCAGCGTGCTGACCGGGGTGTTGGCGCTGGTCGCCAGCTGCGGGTCCATGAAGTCGGCGAAGTCGACGGCCGGCGGCGGCGACTGCGTCGGCTTGCGCCACAGGCCGGTCAACGTGACCCGGAGGCCGGGGAAGCCCTGGGTCTCGACCTGCACCTCGGCGGTGCCGCGAGCGCCCAGCAGCACATGCCGGGTCTCGTCGATGAAGAAATGCACCGACACCGACTCATGCTGCCGGCTGATGGGGTTGTACTCGACGCTGGTGCCTGCGGTGATCACCTCGGCCAGGCCGCAGGCGCGCGCCATCGGGCTCCAGGCCGGCGCCGTGCCGGCGGTGCCAGAGCCGACCAGCTCGATCGTGCCGGTCAGCACCGCGTTCAGTCCGGCCGGATACTGCTCCTGCCCGCCGAGATAGGGCCGCTCCAGATTGCGGGAGACGTCCTGGCCCTCCATGGGGCGAAATTCCACGTTCGTGAGGAGCATCGCATTGGCGCCGGTCGGGGCCGCATCGGTGCCGTAGGTCGCCTCGGGCTTCACCAGGATGGTCTTGCTGGCCCAGCGGATCGGTTCGGCCATGGCTACTTCTCCCCCTTCGGCCGGGCGCCGGTCGGCGGCGGCTCTGCCGCGGACTTGGCCGCTGGCGCCGGCGTCTGTACGGACGGCACCGCCCGCTCAGTCCAGGTGACGCGTTCGAGGGAGCCGTCCGGCTTGCGGACGTAGCTGCCGCCCTTCGCAGGCAGGCTCATTGCGAAATCCTCAGCAGTTGCGGAATGGAGAAATCGATCTGATGGAAGGCCCGGCCGGCGTTGAGGCCGAGCAGCGCGCCGCGCTCGGCGCCGAAGGGTTCCCAGCCGCCGGGTGGCTTCCACCCGGCCAGGGCGCGCAGCACGAGGTCTTCGAGCTGGTCCAGCTCGGGGATGGTCTCGGCGCCGATCGCGTCACCCGCGAAGTCCACCACCAGGATCACCGCCAGGCGCCGCCGCAGCTGCTGGCTGTGCGGGCCGGCCACGTTCATGGTCTCCCCAACCCGGAAGCCAAGCGGCACGACAAAGGCCGCGGTTCCGCCCTGCGGCAACGATCCGGCCTGGATGAGCGCGCTCATCTCGCCGGCGCGACCGATCCGGCTGGCCAGTGCTGGCACCCGCTCAGTCAGGCGCGCGATCACGTGATCGACGAGGGTCACGGCGCACCATCCGCGATGGCGAGCCATTCCTTGACCTGGGCCTCGATCTCGATGCGATCGTCATTGTCGATGCCGAGATAGGGCCGCTCAGGCATCTCAATCTCATATGCCCCCACCTCATGGTCCGTGGCGAAGTTTGCGAGCCGCTTCGGCACGAACCGGTGCGACAGCTCGTCGGCGCGGGCGTCGTAGCGGCGATAGACGGTCTGGGTCCGTGCCTCGCGCTTGATGGTGCCGCCGAGCTGGTGGATGCGGGCATAGGCGACGTCGCTGCCCCAGGCGACGCCGTTGTCGTCCGCGACATGCGTGATGGACTGCACAAGCCGCGCCGACAGCTGCAGGGTCTTGCCGCCTTCGAGCTTCGCGCGGAGCGACTGCGGCCACGGATTGCCGTCCGGCGCCCGCTCGCGTTCGAACCGCATCTGGGTCGAGACCACCATCGCCGCGCCGATACCATCGTACAGGCCGCGGGCATTGGTCATGCGGTCGACCACCCGGCCCACCGCGGCCCGGACGGCGGCATCGTCGACCCGGATCGAGACGCCTTCCATCAGACGAAGCCTCGGAGGCGCTCAGGCGTGAAGACGCGCGGCGAGCTGGTCGACACGCTGCCCGAGGAGTTGCCGCGCTCCGGCTCGATCCCGTCGAGATCGAGGCGCTGCCGTCCGGCCGCGATGTCCTGCAGCGTCTTGATCGCGTCACGATAGTCGGCCGTGATCTTCTCGTCCGGCGCCCTGCGGTGCAGCTTATAGATCGCCACCGCCTCGGCCACGTCGACCAGCAGCTTGGGCACCGAGGCGATCGGCAGCCGGTAGCGCGCGGCCAGGTAGCCGTCGATCGTCGCATCGGTGTCGAGCAAGGCGCGCTCGACCACCTCGGCATCGACCTGGCCGGTCGCCGGCTGGCTGCGGTCGGTCAGCTGCCCCAGCAGCTTGGTCCCGTACCGGTCCTCGAGCTGGCCCTGGGTGGCGTAGGTCACTTCGCCTTGCCCTTGCGGCTGGCGTTCGCGGAGGGCGGGCCGATGCGTTCGCCCAGCAGGGCGGCGTCCTCGTCCGACAGCTCGGGGAGCGGGTCGCCGATCTCGAAGCGCTGGCCGCGATACTTGATCGCGACCAGGGCCACCAGGCGGGTCTGGGCAGGCTCAGCCATCAATTGACTGCGTCCTGGATGAGGTAGCCGGCATAACCGGCGATCACCAGCTCGCGCACGCTCTCGCCCATGCGGACGCGCTCACCGCCCCGAAGGCCGATCTTGCTGTCCGGCATCGAGCCCGCGATCTTGTCGCCCCATTGCGCGGTCGCGGCGAAGGTCAAGTCCGGGGACCGGAACGAGAAGTTGCGGTTGCGGTAGATGAAGGACGCGTGATTGCCCCAGACGCGGGCCAGGTTCGCCGCCTGGCCCTTGCGGGCCGTGTTCAGGCGGGACTGGCCGACGACGACCTCATCCAGCTCCAGTAGGTCGGCCACGGCCTGGCGGGTGGCGACGGCCTCGTCGCCGGAGTTGGCGTTGACGGCCTTCGCGATCTTCGGGTGCCGGCGCAGCTTGGACCACACCTTCTGGCCCAGGACGGCAATGTTCGGGCGTACCAGGCAGACTTCGAGACCTTCGAGGATATCGTCGACCGGGTTGCTCGCCGGGTCGTCCCAGCGGTCGGCCGCGGTGGCGAGCTGGATCTTGTTGCCGGCCGGATAGGTCGCCGGATTGAACAACAGCTTGGCGGCGCGGACCTCGCGGCCGAGGGCGATGTAGTCGGTCAGCCGCTCGGTCGCATGGGTCCGCGGGTCGTAGCCCATGGTCGCGCCGGTGTTGATGTCCTCCTGCGGCACCGGATCGTCCAGGCCGTAGTCGTCGACGCTGCCTTCCCGATCCTCGGCCCGGAACTCGATCTCGTTCGGCGCGCCGGTGCGGCCGACCTTCGTGTCGGTGACGTTGAAGCTCTCGTCGATCGGGTATTCCCACCACTTGAACAGCCGCGACGGCACGGTCGCGCGGGGGATCACATGGTCGGCGATGTACGCCTGGTTGCGGTAGCCGACCGCGACCGCGGTCAGCTTCGGATCGACGGGAAACGGCGCCTGGATGGACATGAGACCTCGCTTGGGCAGGGTTAGGCGGCGACGCCGCGGTCGATGAGAACGGAGCCGATATCGCCGAGGACGCCGGTCGCCATGGCCTTGCCGATGACGCGGTTGCCGGCGGCGGCGACGGCAACCGCACGGCCCTGGGCATCGGCGGTCAGATCGTCGCCCCTGGTCACGGGGCCGCCGTACTCGACCTCGGCGATCCCGGTCAGGACGATGTCGAATGTCACGCCCACGGCGCTGGCGCCGAGCATGTCGGTGACGCCAATCGACTTGTCGGCCGCCGCCGCCGCCGCAATGGCCGTATCGTCGTCAGCACCGAATTTGACGATGCGATACGGCGGGACGATCGCCCCGGCGACGAACGGCTTGACCAGGCCATGGTTACGCACGGCGGACCTCGTTGTTGGTGGTGACGTGGTCGACCGCCGCCGCGAAGCTCACGCTGTCGCCGATCGCGGCCCGGTCGGCCTGGTACTTCTTGGCCCGGTCGGCGATCGACTGCGCGGTCTCGTCGGCCGCCCGCCCGCCGGAGGCGACCACCTCGCCGAACGCCACGGTCGGCTGCAGCGAGGACAGGAACCGCCGAAAGAATCCGGCCGGGGTCTCCTTCTCGGCCCCATCTCCGGAGGCAAAGGCGACGGTCTCGGTGTCGTCCAGCTTCGCCAGGAAGGCCGCGACCTCGTCGCGGTGGCCCGCCGGCACGCGATTGGCGGCGATCAGGCCGTCAACGAATGTGGCGTCGGCCATGCGCCGGCGCTCGGCCGCCTCGGTGGCGAAGGCGGCGAGGCGCCGGTCTTTCTCCTCGTTCTCCAGGCGCAGCCGTTCCAGCTCCGCCGTGTCCTTCTCGGACATCGGGTTCTCCTCGGTGGTGGGGGTGGTGGCCGGGGCCGCGAAGGCGGGCGCCGGCTCGGCCGGGGTTGCGGGCTTGATCGCTTCCTCGGTGAGGAAGTCGAGATCCCAGGACGGGATCACCTGGTCGGCGACCTCGGTGCCCTTGTCGCCGATGATCCATTCACGCAGGCGGCGGAGGATCGTGACGACCGTGCGTTCCTCCCAGCCGAACTCGACAGTCTGGCCATTTTCGGCGGCAAACTGGACCGGCGGCAGCCCTTCGACGGCGGGCGGATGCGCGCCGAGGAAGCCGACATGCTTCAGATACCAGGTGCCCGGCACGGGATTGCCGGACGCTTCGGGCCGCCAGAAGCAGGCCGAGACCTGGGAATATCGGCCGTCATTGACGAGCTGGGCAAACGCAGCCTCGACCCGCTCGGGGACCACGCGAAGCTTGTCGCCGGCCGCCTCGACCTTGCCGACCCAGCCATAAGCCGGGTCCTCCATCTTCGGATGGCCGATCACCAGCGGCGCTGGCCGGATGGAAGGATCGTAGGCCGCCGCCGAGGCGGCTAGGTCACCCACGGTGATGGTGACACGCGCCCCGCTGGCATCCGTCCGGGTTCCGGCACGGAAGGCGTCGAAGGCATTGAGCGGAGCGTTGGGCACAAGGAACCTCGATCGGTGCGGGATCGAGGTCTGTGATAGGCTGAAGAGGTGAGGGCGAATTGACCCTACGTCGTTGGGTCAGAGACGCCCTCTCGGATGGTCCCAGCCTGCCATTGCGTTGGGGGCGACGTCGATGCTCTTGGAGGATTGGCGCTAACGGGGGGCTAACGCCTCATAGAACGGCTCGGCGGTCATGGCGCTATCATGCGTAGTTCGTCAGGGTTCAAGGGGCTCAGGCGGCTCCCTATGACGCTGCTCATAGATCGAATAATCGCGCCGCAGGGATGGATCATACAAATTCACCGCTCCGACGTGGACGCGGGCTAACTCTGTAGCTCGCTCAAGACCATTCCGATAACGGTGAAACAATGTGTCATGCTCGATAGAATATCTCACATTACCTGGCAAAAAGCGTTGCGCTCTCTCGGGATCCTCTTGGTAAAATATTTTATATGAGCCCAGTTCTTTATAAATTGCATCTTTAAGAATTTCAAATGCCGTACCTATTTTTCTTTTATCATCATCACCAATTGGGCCAATAGTTGCGAGTATAATCTTGCTCACAGCGGGAAATCGGCCCTTCATGTTCTCCTTCATTTCCGCAATAAGTAGTATAGCTACGCGTTGTTGTAGCGGATTCATTCCAACGGGAATATTGCCGAATCTAGGAAATATTTGATCCATCATACCATAATTTATGGACCAAAATGGATCGTCAAAATTTGAAAAATTGTTCGCATTGCCGCACATAATTCTGACTACTAATTCTGCCACTCCTTGGACAACGTTGAATTTTCGAGTCAACGCTTCATACTCAACCGCGTAAAGCGCTCGCCTAATTTCCTCATTCATTGCGACAAATGAATTCTGTACCAATTTTATATAGTTACGGACGCCTATCCTCAAATAAGAGATCAAATGCTTTTTCCCGGGATCAACTTTTATTTGGTCAACGATATCATGACAAATCCACTCGTACTTCTCTGCAAGTTCATATATGCCGTGCCCCGACCAATAGTCGCCACAGTTGTTTAATGTTAGGATTGTCTGTTCAGAAGCATGAGATAGGCTTCGAATAAAATCAACCCTCACTCCTCGCAAATCGTCATACCGGATGCCGCTAATGGGCGAATACGCACGGACGATTACCTCGTCTGAAAACAAAGCTGCTGTCAGAACGGGAGCTTCACGAAGCCCTCCAAATTCCATCTCGCGGGTAAGCGCGGATCGTTCTGCGCGGATCGCTTGTCGACCAATCTCACGGACAAACAACTCCGCCGCAAGCGGCGCATTGCCTCCTTTACTAATTCCCACAAGTAGTTCCGCAGAATCCCAAGAACACTTCGAGACGATAGTCTCACAAAAACTGGGGTCTGCCATTAAACGCAAGAGGGCAACTGCACACTCTCCATCTCTAAGATCCGCATCGTGCGTGAATGAATAAAAAGCATCATCACTGGGCGCCCGCTCCAGAAATACGGCAGCCCTACACATGTCCGGAATACTCGGTATAATCTCTCGAACAAAATCCACTCGATCGACGTCATCTGCGTGAGCTAGCATTCGACCGGATAAATTTACAAATGTTTTGTACTTACCTTTTTGTAGTTTGGCAACAATGAGGAACGATGCAGTAATAATTAGGAGTCCTGATGCAAAAGCCACTCCTGACAGAAGTTCCCAGAAAATAGATATTCCAACAATCCAGGCGTCTGGTATATTCGCCTTGGGTATCAAGGCGGCGACAAAGGCAAATGCAGCGCCAGCAAATACAAGTGTGTAAGCTGTATACAGGCCGATCGGCATGTTAGACAGTCGGAACCGATAGATTGGCTTTAGAAATTGTGGGATGGCTAGTGTTATGCCGAGGGCGGCAATCGCATCGCCGATTGAGAAATATACGATTTGAGACTCAGGTAAACCGGAGACCATGTTGATATGCCCCATGACCCTTCGCGGTGGGCAGAACTCGGCTGCTTGCGCGCGTGGTGGCTTAAATGACGAGAGCCTAAACCTATCCCCTTACAAAGCATACAGCTGACTAGGCGCCGTTGGCTGGGCCACACTGCCCGCGCGCAATACCGCGGAACGGCTCGCGGGGGGCGGGTCTCGGCCGAGCCAACGATCAACGCTGGTACAGTAGGATGCCGTAGCGTGCGCGGCTGAGCTGCTCCGTAGAGGTCGGCGAAGCAAGGGTGACGCTGGACCATCCCTTGGGGGTCCACTCAAATGCCACCAGCCCGCCGCGTCGCTTGTCGTCGTCAAACCGCCTCAGATAGCGCCTCCGCAGGATGTAATTCGTTGGCTGACCTGGCTGAGCGACATCGAACCAATCCAGCCAGATCTCGTCTGGGTCTTTCAGCGCGGCGGCCAGAGCCAGGAGGTATTCGTCCCGACCCTGTCTAGTCACCTTAAATGTGCCGTCGTAGGTCCGAAACAGCTCGTCGGTGATGACTGTGCGCGTCCCGCTGGGATCGCGCCACACCAGGGGCTGCCCGATTTGCCCGCCGAACTCCTGAAGGAACGCGCGAACGAAGTTCTCCTCCGTCAGGCCGATCGGGAGCTCGGGCACAGGCGACAACGGCATGGAGGGCAGCGGAGGAAGGTGGGGGATCGACGTCGATCGAGGCAAAGCATCGAGCCGGGACGGCGCCTGACCTGGCAAGGGTGGGCTTGAAGGTTTCGGCCGCGGTAGCGGCTGCCGCAACTCGGGCGGGGTGACGCCGCGCATCCAGCTGTCGCCGGGATTGTAGCCAAAGCCGGTGTCGATGCCTTTTGGCGTCCAGATTATCTCGGTCGAGCCGTCCGGAGCACGGACCTCGCGCGGTTCCATCTCGATCTCAGGCGGATCGACGGTGACCTTCAAACCGAATCGCTTAAGGTCCCGTTCCGACAGGCTCTGGGCGTGGCACCGGCAATTCCAGCCGTTGGGCGGCCAGTGAGTTTTCCACCAGGGATGGTCGATCGGCAGGACGATGTCGTGCCAGGCGTAGTGCTCCGGCCGGGTGCGCGCGTCGTGCACGTCCACATACCGGGCATAGGGCCGGGTCGCCTTGAGCCTCTGGGCCTGCTGCCAGCGGCCCGAGCTGTAGGCCATGCGGGTGTTGGTCTCGAAGATGACTCGGCTGCGCCAGTTGCGGCTGCCGTGATAGCTCCAGCCGTGCTGGGCGACGATCCGGTCGAAGTCCGCTCGGAACGTCTCCAGCGTGCCGCCGGAGGCGATGGCCTGGTCGAGCGCCTGGCGGAAGTCGGCGAGCAATGAAGCCGAGGTGGCGCCGGCCACCGAGAAGGCCCGCGCATGGGCCTGGTGCATCAGGTCCGACCAACTGTTGGTCGGCAGGTTGGTTTTGCTGCGGAAGTGGTCTATCGCCTCGATGAAGTGGACCGGCGTCAGCGAGACGGGGACGGCTTCACCGACCATCGGCTTGGTCGCTCATGCCGGTCACAGCGGCCAGGGCCAGGCCGTCGCGCAGCAGCTCGGCCAGGCCGTCGATCGGCATGGTCGACTCCAGCCGCGCCAGGCGTGCCGAGAACTGCACCGGCGTCTCGCGCAGGCGGATCGCTTGGTCCAGCTCGGCCTTGACCGCGTCGATCATCGCGTCCAGCACGGGGCCGCCAGCCGCCTCGATCTGGTCGGTCAGATCGTCGCCGGCGTCCCGCACGGTGGGCGCCGCGAAAGCGGCGGCCCGGGGCTGCTGCTCCGGCGGCAGGGCTGCCGGCTCGGGCTTGCCGACGAAGAACCACCGTCCGTTGACCTGGTCGACGAACTCGGCCTCGGGATCTTCTGGCTCGTAGCCGGCAGCCCGCATCCGATCGACATAGTCGACGGCCGAGATCTTCGCATCCGTCTCGGCCTTGCTGGTCTCGGCCGCTTCCTTCCGGTTCTCCGGCCGGGGCCGCCAGACGGTCGGCGGCGCCGCCCCGAGATAGTTCGCCTCGGTGATCCAGGTCAGCAGCTGGCCGTTCAGCGTGGCCGACAGCTCGTCGCAGTCGCCGTCGCACAGATCCTGCCGCACCTCGTTGTGCGTCTCGCTCGCCGCCCGACTGCCGCTCTGCCCGATGTTGGTCGAGAGGGTCTCGCCCAGCACGGCCTCGGAGATCTGCTCGTCGAGCCAGCGGAGGAACTTCTCATAGGTGTCGACGCCGCCGGCGCGGGCTGCTTCGAGGAACTCGACCACCGTCCCTTCGGGCACCACCACCGCGCTGTCCTGCGCCAGGCCGGCCAGGTCGCGCAGCAGCTTGTCGGGGTCGACGCCGGGGCCATAGGTGCCCTTGGCCGTCGGCATGCCGAACTTTTCGCAGAACAGCGCCCAAAATTGGACGGCGTTGCGTTTGAAAAAGCACGGCCAGAACAACCGGTGCCCCAGGCCGAGGCCGTAGGGATCGAAGCTGGTGCCGAAGCGATGGACCAGGAACTTCCGCGCCGGCAGCGCTTCCCCGTCGAGCTGGTTTTCGGGGGTCAGGAGCCGAAGCTCCCAACCCCGGTTGAACACGAACCGCCGCGGATCACGCGCCTTAGCCGCGACCGGAACGATGAACCCGTCCCGCAGCTCCCAGATCAGCTCGCTGGTGGCATAGCCCTTGAGCTGGGCGTCGAGCAGGTCCAGGCACAGCCCGTCGAAGGCGAGCCCCCATTCGCCGGCGAGTACCCGCTCTACCAGCTTGGCGGCCTGTTTGTCGGCGCGCCTGGTGCCGCCAGGCTCGACCTTCCAGTCGCGCGACACCACGGCCCGCTTGCGCTTATCGAGCACGCCGGAGACGTGCCCGTCGCGGGCCAACTCGTCGTAGAGCTTTAGCCCCTTGCCGACGCTGCGCCGGGCCAGGATGTCGTCCTGGGGGCGGAGGATGTCACCCCATCCGAGGATCGTGATGTCCCGGCGCGCCGTGGCCTGCTCTGGCATCCGGACAAGCGCCCTTGCGGCCGGCGCGGTCTGCTGGTCGGTCATAGTCCGTATCCCTGGTATGGCCCTGGCCGGCCCGTGGCGTGCTGGATGCCGGCGCCCATGCGCAGCCGCGCCATCGCCAGCACCCACAGCATTTCGAGGCAGTCCGGCCCGTCGTCGTGATCGCCCTTCGGGAAGTGCCGCAGCTGGTCGAGCAGCACGGTCTGGCCCGGATGAAACCGGATCAGACCGTTAGCGACATGCGGCTGCAGGCTCTCGATCCGCAGGGCCTTGTCTGACTTGGTCAGGATCGGCATCGCCGGCACCGGCACGCCCCGCTGCGCCGAACGGCGGACCAGCTCCGTCCGGAAGAATTCCTGGAACTGGACCGCTTCCACGCCCCAGACGAGGCAGCGGTAGTCCCGCTGCAGGGCGATGACGTCCTCTATGATCTTGTCGGGCAGGCGCCGGGCGATCTTGGCCTCGACCACGTCGAGGATGCCGGTCTCGCGATTCATGCCGCCGACCAGCAGGGCCGAGGGATCGCGCCCGCGGTTCTGTTTCCCGAGGCTGGGGTCGCAGGCGCCGAAGAACATCCAGTGCGTCAGGCGCGAGACCCAGAATGTCGGCTTGCCGAACAGCGCGTCCTCGCTGCTGACCGGGTCGTTCTGATACTCGCAGTCGAACGGCCCGACCTTGATCCGGACGCGGATCTTCATCAGCCGGACGAAAGGCTGCACCGCCGGCCAGAGCACCTCGGCGCCGGCATCCATGAGCGCGCGGTTCTCGGCATAGAAGGCGTCGGCCGCCGGCTCGCCGTCGTTGCGGAGGATCTCCTCCCACCGCTCCCACAGGTCCATCCGATCCGGCCAGCGGACGATGGCCCGGAAGACGGTCGGCCGCCACATCGGGTTGCGCAGCTTCCGCGCCAGGACGGCGTCATAGTGCAGAATCGTCCCGACATAGATCATGTCCATGGAGCCGTCCGGCGGCCCGAGCGGCTCGACCGCCTTGTCGATCCAGGCTTCCAGCTTGTCGCGCTGCTCGAGGGATCGGACGTTATCGTCGTTCTCCAGATCGTCGAGCCAGGCCAGGTCGGGTCGATAGGCACCATGCCGGACGCCGCGCAGGCGCTTGCCCGAGCCGAACGCCTGCACCTTGACGTGATTGCGGGTGACGATGATGCCGACCTGCCAGACGCGGCCGACGCCCGTGGCGTCCGGGAAGTCCTGCGCCAGGCGCGGGTTGACCTCCAGCTCGACCTTGATCCCCTCCAGAATGGCGGCGGCCTGGTCGCTGGCGTCCGACATCACCACCGGGAAGCGTTTGTACCCGTAGACGATGCACCAGATGATGAACATCTGGCCGTGGGTGGTCTTGGCGTTGCCGCGCGGCGCGGCGATGGCTTCACGGGCGCCGGTCGTCTTCGCCGGGTTGTGGATCAGCCCCGGCAGGGTCGCATAGAGCCAGGTGTGGAAGCCGCTCGCGGCGCTGGTGACGTAGTGCGGGAAGTAGGTCGCGCAGAAAAAGCCGAAGTCGGTCGCGCCCCGCTCGATCCGTGCCTTCCGCGCGACCGGATCGGGGCTGAACCCTTGGACGCTGTTCTCGATCTCCTGGCGCACCTCGGCGGCCAACGCCGCCATGGCCTGGAGAAACTCGGCCTTCTTCGTCTGCCTGCCGGCGCCCTTCGCCATCGTCAGCCATACTTCTCGGCGACGAAGCCAGCAAAGGGCTCCAGCACCTCGGCCATGGCTGCGCCATGCTGCGGGAACCGGTCGCGGACGAACACGGCCAGCAGCTGCAGCAGCTCGGTGGCGACGGCATAGCGACCCAGCTCGGGCGCGGCCTTGGCGACCGCGGCCATGGTCTTGTGGAAGGCGTCCGACAGCCGGCTGATCGCCTCCGCCTTGTCCAGCGCCGGGACATCCCTCTCGTCGCGGAGCTGGTCCATGGTGGCCTGGTGCAGCGTCAGGAAGTCGGCCAGCACCATCTGGGCGATCATCCCCGCGCCGGAGGTCGACAGGGCGGCGGCGCCGCGCGCCTTGTCCCAGTCGTCCCCCATCGCCGCCGCCAGCCCCTTCCAACGACGCACGGTGCCCAGGGCCACGTCATGCTTGTCGGCGGCAGCCTCCAGCGACAGGCGCTCATAGATGTAGCTGCCGCGGACGGCAGTCTTCACTTCCTGACCATGCGCCATGGTCAGCGCTCCAGGATCGAGCGGGCCGCCGCGGCGCCGGCCCGCATCACGGCGCCGAACGACGGCTTGCGGACGCCGGGGACCACCTCGCGGCCGATCGCGACGTCGCCGCCCCGCGCCGTCAGCACCAGCATGGCGTCGGTCAGGCTGGTGTCGAGCAGGTTGGCTGTCACCAAGAACAGGATGTCCGCGTCCACCTCGGCCCGGCTCGATGCCATGGCCAGGCTCGCCAGCCGCGCGCACAGCCAGTCGATATGGACGACCGGGGCCACACCCGGCCAGGCGCGACGGCCTTCGGCGATCTCAGCACCGCGTTCGGTGACGGCCAGGGTGTCCACTCCGCTCCGGTCCTGGCCGGCGACGACCAGGGCATGATCCTGCAGCCAGGCGCCATGCGCCAGGATCTTGTCGCGGACGATCGGTGCTCCGGCATCGGCGGTCAGGTCGCGGATGAGGGAGACGTTGCCGGCGCCCTGCGGCAGCAGGGTCAGCAAAGCCAGGACCAGCAGGCGTTCCCGTTCCTCGGCCGGCAGGTCGGCGAGGCAGCGCAGGATGGCCAGGCGCCGGTGCTCGGCCAGGCGTTCGGCGAGTGCGATCATTGGCCACCCCGTCCGAGCAGATGGTTGGTCAGCATGCCGAGCTGGTCCGAGATGGAACTCAGCGTGCCGGTGTGTGCCTCCGACTTCGCATTCAGCTTCTCGATGGACGCGTTCTGCACCGCCACGGCGGCCTGCAGCGCCTTCATGTCGTCGCTGGTCGGCATGTGTTTCATGCGCTCCCCGATCAGGACGGTTTCGCGCTCGACCTTCTCGACGCGCTGCGACAGCGCGGCGACGTCGGTCTTCAAGGCGAAGCGCTGGGCCAGCACCAGCAGGGCGAGGTTGGCCAGGATGGTCAGCAGCCCGATCACCCACAGCCAGTGCTGCCGCACGGCATCGAAGAACAAATCCATCAGCGCCCCCCGCGCTCGATCATGGATTGGCAGAAGGCGCAGCGCCGCGCCCATGGGGCAGCCAGGCGCCGCTCGGGCGGAATCGGCTCCCCGCAGCCGTCGCAGTCCCGCGGCCCCGTGTCCTCGGCCGCCGTCTCGCGGGCGCGACGACGCCGATGCGGGTCGAGCGCCTTCGCCCTGAGGCGCTCCTCCAGCTCGGCTGCCTGGTCGAACTCATCCGGCACGGCACACCTCGAGCTGCTCGTCCAAGCGCTTGAGGCGCTGGTACCAGGCGCGGGTCGCGGGCTTCTCCGGCGGCGCCGCGAATTCGTCGGCGACGCCGGGACCGGGCACGGGGAAGGTCGGGCAGACGCTATTTCCGCAGCCAGCGGTCAAGATCAGCGTCGTCAACATCAGGGCGGGCAGCGATTTCATTCTGACGGGCCAGGATCTTGACGTTGCGTTCGGCCTCGGCGCCCTGTGCGGCCCGCAAGGCAAGGAACGGGACCAGCGCGGCTTTGATTAGCTCGGCCAGTCCCTGGACGATATCGCCCCACATCGGGCGCGCGCCGTCAGGAGCCGGGCGCCGGCAGCCGCGCCCGGATGTAGTCGGACACCCGCTCCTCGGTCAGGCCGAAGCGCTTGAGGGCATCCGGCGCCGACCGAGCCAGATAGGTGCCAGCATCGGCGATCCACTGGTCCCGCACCTCGACCTTGGCGACGTCGTGCCCCAGTTCCAGGAGGCGGTTCCGGGCGTAGTCGATCGACCGGGCGGCGATCGTCTCCAGATATGTCCGGATCGCATCGTCGGCCTTGAGCCGCAGCAGCTTGGCCGCCCAGCCGATGACGGCCAGGCCGCCAGCGCCGAGCGCCGAGATGACGATGCCGACGAGATAGTCGACGGTCGCGGTGAAATCGATGACGAACCCGTCGCTGGCCATGGCGACCGGGGCGACGAGGAAGGCGAGCAGCAGCGCGACGAACGCCGCCCAGATGGCCATGGGCCGCAGGGAGATCATTTCCGCTCCTGGGGGGTGGTGGTGTCGGACAGGGCGCCGCCGGCGCGGGTGTAGACGTCGAGCAGCGCCTCGAGCTTGTGTTCGCGCTGGCCGTAGCCGGCGCCGGGGAGGCTGGCCCAGATGTTGCGGCAGCGGTCGATCGCCTCCGCGATGCGCCCTTGGTGGATCAAATCCACGGCGCGCCGGCCGCGGATCAGCTCGACCGCGGCGAGATCCTGAGAGTCCGGAGTGAAATCGGGCAGGCGCAGCCGCTTCGCCAGATCATCCCAGGTGCGGGCCAGGAATTGGTAACGGCCCGCAGCGCTCGACCTGATCCTGTACCGGGGCAGCCAGACCACCTTGCGGGGATGGTCCGCGTAGTCTTCCACCAGCGTGCCGCCGACAACGACTCTGTAACCGTTGTCGCTGCCCGCGATCGTGCTGGTGCCTTCGGAATAGGCCAGCATGTCGAGGAACGCGGCAAGGTTCGCGGAACCGAGTTCGAAGGGCGACAGTCGCGGCATGGTCGGGCACAGCTCCGCAGAGGGGGCGGCTCGGCCGCCGGGTGCCCGACATAAAAACGCCGCCTCAGGGGCGGCGAATTGACCCAACGGAGTTGGGTCAGAGTGCTTTATGGCTCGGGAAACCTACGACGCTTCTCCTTCAGTGCCAACAGCCTCGATCATCGACCGATTTTTGTCTCTGGCCTGGAGTTTAACCGACAATCCCACCCTTCCTAAGTGCCTTGACTGGTCCAGAAACCAAGCGCTAAGTTAACGATATTTTATGTTGAATTAGTAATGTAGGCATGAGGGATATCCACATGGAATTTGAAGCAGAGTCGGCAGATACGCCGGACGCATTTCTTAAGACCTTAGGAGAAAATCTGAAGGCGAAGGAAGGTGCCGATGTCGGCATGGCGGACATCCTTAAGACGCACATCCTGAAAGCGGCGCCCGCGCAGAACGCCGTAACTGTGGCCAAGGACGCGATCCTGAAACTCGCAAGCGAACGCGCAAATCCTTCGCAGCCGGAGGTGGCCAATGGCTGACCCATACTTCCTCCAGTCCTTGGGACTTTCCGGGTTCCGCGCGTATCTCCAACCGAAGACGTTCGATTTCAGCAAGAAGCGTTGCCTGGCGATCTTCGCGCCGAACGGCAGCGGCAAGTCCAGCGTCATCGATGCGCTGGAGTTCATGTTCTCCGAGGACGGAACGCTCGAACGGCTCGGACAGCGCGCCATCAACAACCAGGCTGGTCCCGTGGCACTGGCGCACAATCTGGCTGAGGAGGCGAATATCGCGTCGGCAGTTACGATCGGCGTGGTCTCGGGCAAGGTTGTCACCAATGGCAGCCGACCGGCGACGGGGGCGAAGCGACCGATGCCGGCGGTGGCCGCAACTGTGAACGCCTGCTTCGCGGTGCCGCCGATCATCCGCGGGCATGCGCTGCGCACGTTCGTCGAAACGCACAAGCCTGAACAGCGCTATGCGGATGTCGCCAATTGGCTGCAGCTGGGGCCTCTGGTTGAGGTGCAGAAGAACATTCGTTCGCTGCGCGCGCAGGTGAAGGCCGCGGCCGAGGACGAGACGGCGCTGCAGCGCGTAGACACCCAGCTTGCCAAGGAGACGGCCCAGGGGGTGAAAGCCTGGGATTCGGCCACGGTGCTTGCCCACGCCAACGTGTCGGTCCTGGCGCCACTCGATCCGGCGCTGGTGCTGGCGGCGGTGGCGGCCGGCGATCCGGCCTATCTCGAACTGGAAGTACGCGCCAAGGCCGAGGAGAACAAGATCGGACTTGCGGGCTTGCGCCAGATCCGCAATGCGGCTGCCGCTTTGCGGGCGGAGACGACGGACGCGGAGAGCGGCGGCACTGTCGTCAGCGGTGCCATTCCGACCTTTGGCGCGGCTGTCGAGACGCTGTCGGCGGCGGCGAGTAAGGAAACGGAAGAACGCGGTAAGGCGGCGAGCACCGTGTTTCAGGCTTTGTGGAAAGCCGCAGAACCGCTTTTTGCCGAAGGGGTGGCGGCACCTGACATTTGTCCGGTCTGCGCAACACCAGTCGCGGATACGGCGGCGGGTAGCGCTGAGACGATTCGGGAACACCTCGCCAAGCACCTTGAGGAGTTGGCGGACTACGCCGCCGCTAAGAAGGCGCTCGACGACGCCAAGACTGCGGCGATCAAAGCACATACCCAGTTGGTGGCAGCTCTGCCCGGGCTGATTGGCCTCCTCGGCGATGGCGAGGCGGCATTGAAAGCCGATCTCATCGCGTATCAAGCGGGCATCGCCGGCTGGCCTCAGACCGCTGTTGCAGCTCCAGCCGGTATTGTTGCGGCAATCTCTAAGCTCCTCGCCACGCTCGATCAGGCCATCGCCGACATCGAATCGAAGCAAGGCGACCACACCTATATCAAGGCCAAGGCGAAGATCGATCGGCTTCTGGAGCTGCAAACCGAGAGGGACCTTGCGCTGCGGACGCGCGATGAAGTGGGGAAACTCTCCAATGCCTTGACGGCGCAGGCCACGATAATCTCGGCTGAGATCCGCAAGAAGGTGCAGGCCCTACTCGACAAACTTCAGACGCCGATGAACGATATCTACAAGCGGATCCAGGGCGCTGGCGCCACGCCAATCCGGCTGGAGCTGCCGGCGGAAGACGATACGAACCAGCAGCGGCTCAACCTCCTGATCGATTTTGCCAAGAACCGCACGGGCGTGCAGCCGGGTGGCTATTTGAGCGACTCACAGATCCATTCGGTGGCGCTGGCGTTGCGGATGGCGGCGATCCAGCAATTCAATGTTGGCGCGCCCATAATCGCGCTGGATGACATCGTCACCTCCTACGATGCCGATCATCGGCGCACCATCGCCGGGCTGATCGCCACCATGTTCGGCGACTGCCAGATCCTGATCACCACCCACGACGAGCGATTCTTCAATTATTTGAAGGATCAGCTCGAGGCGAAAGCGTGGCACTTCACCCGGATCATTGGCCTCGACCCGGCCTACGGGCCGCGTTTCGCTGATCATAAGGTCAGCGATGAGATGATCGAGGCACGTTGGGAGGCTGGCCAGTCGGCGGCCAACGAGATGCGCCAGGCAGAGGAGGAATGGCTTCTCGGCGTTTGCCGGGATTTCGGGGTCAGCGTACGCATCCGACAGCTGGAGAGGGCCTACTCCTACGAACGCAGCGAGTTGGCTTCAGCGCTCGCCAGCCTGCTCAAGGATGCCAAGCTGGTGCCGGCGCTGGTGCCGGGCGTCAACAACCGGTTCCTCGACAGTTTGGTGAAGGGCGAGATCGAGAATTTTGGCAGCCACTTCCAAGACGGGCCCTATGGCGACGGTTCGATTGGTGACGAGAAAGCGCGCTGGGAGGAGTTCAAGACTTTCCGCAGCCAGTTTGCCTGCAAGAAGTGCAGTCGAACGAAATTCCAGCGGCCCTTGACCCTTAAAAAGCCGGTATGTGCGCATGGTGGCTGCGAGGCGCAGTTCGAGTTTGCGGGAGCCCCGGTAGTGGGGGCCTGAGGGAGCGTTCGAAACTGCTTCCATCCCTCTGTTGCGGACGGTAGCTGTCGCCGACCATACCCAGAATCGATGCCAATTCAGGAACCGGCGCCAAACAGATCGCCCTGCGGATCATCGCCACTCCGCGGACGCTTGCGAACGCGGCGCACCCATTCCTCGGTGCAGCCAAGGTCCCGTGCGCAGGCACGCGTTCCGCCTGGATGCTGCAGGATCTCGCGGACCAGCGCGCCATCACCCGCTGCGCGGGGGATCAGCTTGTGCCCCGGCCCGTGAAGTTCCGCGAGGACGCGGGTTGCCTCCAGGCCAATGATGCCGACCAAGGGCGACGTCGGCCGCACGTGCTCGATGCCGGGAATATAGCGCTTGCCGCCACCCCAGATCTTCGCCAGCGCACGCGCCTCGCGGACATAGCCGGCAACGGCCAGGTCGTAAAGCAGGCCGGGGAAGTAGTCCGGGGTGACCGGAGCCGTCATCGCGCTCCAGCCCTCCGCCGCTGCATGGCCTTGAGAGCTTCGACCACCTTCGAGGCGTCGGCGACCGACAGCATGTCGGGTTCCGGGATCACTTCCTCGGCCAGCCCGAGGATGCGGCGGATCATCGAGCGCAGGGCTGTCTCCGACTTTTCGCGTGCAACGTCTCGCCAGAGGATTCGGATCAGTCGACCTGTCGGCGTCCGGCCGAAGCGCAGCTCGGCGCCGCCGTCCTTCCAGCCCAGCCGGACGAATTCGCGGATCACGTTTCCGAGCTGAACGTCGTTGAGCCTGGCCGCGCTGTCCTGGCCGGTGACCCGGTGCAACACCGCACGGTAGGTCGCGTCGTCCAGCCCGAGTTGCTTCTTGGCGACATGGATCTTGGCTATGGCACCGGTTCGGCTCACGGCCTCACCTCGACCTCGCCCCATGCCTCGCGGAGCAACTGCTCGAAATCCGCTCGGATGCGGTCGGCATGGAATTTGGATGGGGCGATGACGATCTTCAGGTCACCGTCCCGCTCCAGACGCAGCGGTCGGAACCAGGTCGACCATCTCTTGATGCCGACCCGATCGACCAGGCCCCCGAATGGATGGACGCCCGTATCCAGGTCCGGGACCGGCGACGGCTCGGCCGTGTCCTCCGCGGGGACGTAGTCGCGCCAGCAGTCGTCAGCGAGGAAGGTCGAGGCCATCAAGTTGTATTGCGGGTCGGCCTTCGTTGCCCGCTTTTCGGCGGCATAGGCTCTGGCCGCTGCAGTCAGTTCCTCAGCCGTCGCGATCCCGGCTTTGATGAGGGCGTGGAACCGCCTCCTGGCCCGCTCGCGTGGGCTCGGCCGGCGCGGTGGAAAGGCGGCCCAGAAGGGGTCGAATACAGGATCGTCGGGAGGCTTACGGGGCATCGGCGGACTCCGTCGCCGAGACGGGCATGCCGGCCGCCAACGACGTCAGCACGTCATCGCGGACCAGCACGAAGCCGTTCGGGATCTCGGGGGTGGGCAGAGGCGGTCGTGCCGCCGGCGACGGCAGGCCGCGGATGACGATGTTGAACAGGACGGCGATGTCCGGCCTCGCTATACCGGCTCCCTCCATGATCTCGACCACGCCCGACACCAGCGTCCGTGCGTCATCGCGTGTGATCGCCATGTCGGGGGCCGACCGGGCCGGTGTCTGGATGCGCATAAGCGCTGCGGCGAGGGTGAATACGGTCTCGTTCGCGGCCCACTTCGCCGACCGCGACAGGCCGCGCGTCTGCTGAAAAATCCGGTTGAGCCTGGCAAGGCACAGGGCCGCTTCGAGGCTGTTCATTTGCCGCGGCCTCCTAGCGGTCATCAGCGTCAAGGCGATCGGCCTGATGCCGGGCCGAACGTCGCCAGGTGGCGATCTCCTCCCGCGCCTCCTGCCGGCCGCCGATGTAGGCCAGTGCCCCTCCCAGATCGGTGCCGCAACGCGAGAAGGCGGCCGCCAGGTCGTCGTGGCTGCAGCGCTTGAGAAGGCAGGCGAGTTGGTTCCCCTTGCCCTGGTCGGCTCGTTCGAGGGCGCGGCGGATTTCGCTGGAGGAGATGGGCGCAGGACGGCGAGGCATGGTCGCTCCTATTGGCCGCGCCGCTCCGCCAGATCGGCGGAGAGGACGAAGGTCGGCTCGATGGTGGGCATGGGGACGCGACGGAGAATCTCCAGCGCGCGGCTGTGGTGCGGCTGCCGGCGCAGGTGCCCGCGCTCGATCAGCTTGGTGATGAGCCGATGGATCGCGCCCTTCGACCGGAGGTCCAGTTCGTCGGCCAGCTCCTGATACGACGGGCAGACGCCCGACAGATCCATCAGCTCCTGGATCACGCGCATGCAGTCGGCCTGGTTCGGGGTCAAGCCCATGCCGGCCGACAGCGGGTCGAGAGCGAGATCAGCCATGGCAGCGCTCGACCTGCACCGGGCCGGAGCCGTGGGCATTGAAGCCGTCGTCCTCCTTCTCCCGCGCCAGGAAGGCGTCGACCTCCCGGTCAGTCATGAAGCGCCAGGCGCCGACCGCCTTCACCGGGTTACGCAGCCGGCTCCGACAGACCTCCAGAAAGGCAGCCGGGTCGGCCGGGGCCGGGATCGGAGGCAGGAACTGCAAGTTCGGGACCTCGATGGTAACTTCCTCGCCGGCGGCACCGACCAGGAACAGGCGGACGCTGGCGCGCACGCCCTCGGGCAGGATCATCGTCATGGAGCGCCTCAATTCGGGGTGCCCAGGCCCACGAAATGCGGGCCGTAGAGCACGATGGACAGGAGAGCGATCAGGATCAGGGTCTCGGCGATGAACTGCCGCGTGATCACGCGGACGCCGTGCAGCCAGTAGGCATGCCAAGCGAGGCCGCCGACGAGACCGGACAACCCGGCCAGCCAGACCCCCAGGATCAGGAGGCCGGTGTTCATGGCCGCGCTCCCCGCCGGCTCAGCCAGGCGGCAGCGAGCGCATGCATCTGCCGCCCGATCGGCATCCGCACCGAGCGTCCGTCCAGGATCGCCTGGGCGATCCGGTCGGCCGTGCCGTCGTCGATCACGGTTGCGACCTCTCCTTCGGGAGTGACGTCGACGATGCCGGACAGAGTCTCGTTGCCATTCGTCGCCGTCACGGCATAGCGATTGCCTCGCAGCTGCCGATAGGTCTGAACGATGCCGCGCACGGTGCCGTGGCCAGCCAGCGCGAAGCTGACCTCGCGGCCGATGAGGCGGGCCGTCACGGAACGATCCCCGCGGCTTCGAGACGGCGGGCCAGGTCGAGCGTCTTCTCTGACACGGCGACCGTCGGCCGGCTTTCAAGCGCGGCGGCCTCGACCTCCATGATGCCGATCAGCTCGATCATCCGCTTCACCTCGGCCTCGCTCAGCGGCTGGCGGGAACTGAGGCGGGTGTCCAGCTTGCGCCGCATCGAATGCAGCTCGCGGGACAAGGGCGACAGCAACTTAACCACGGGATCTCTCCTCCTGGGGCTTGTTGGGGCAGGTTTGGCAGGCGCGCCAATGGGCAGCGGCATGCGGGGCGTGGGTAGGACAGGGATCGAGCGCCAAACGGCAGCGGTCCCGCTGCACGCGCTCGGCCAGGAACGGACACTCGACCTGGTCGAGGGCGGCCAGCACCGCCGCCTCGAACCGGCTGGTGTCGGCGGCCGGGTATTTGCCCGAGAGGGCCAGGGACACCGCGGTGCGGCTGCGGCCGATGACATCGGCCACGGCCCGGATGCTGCCGCGCCGGGATGTCTCGGCGCGCAGCAACGCCACCACAGCGGGGTCAATCGGCCTGGACATTGGCGGTCACCACGCGGCCCAGGTTGCGGTCGAAGATGGACCCGTCTCGCCGCACCAGCGGGCTGGTAGGGCCGGTGTCGCGGACCAGGCGATAGCGCTTCTGGCCGGTATTGGGATGGGCAGCCACCCTGACCCGGCCGGTCAGCGGCACGAGATAGCCAGCGGCAACCAGCTGGGCGATATAGCGGCGGGTTGAACTCTCCAGCGCCCTTCGATCGCTGTCCGGCTGCGCGACGGCTGCGGCGAGGTCGGCGCGGCAGAACCGGCCGAGCTGCCGCATCGCTGCCCAGATCCGGGTCCGCTCCGTGGCGTCCCAAGCTCCGCCGACGCAGGTCGGCGCCGTGATCACCATCAGGGGCTCGACGTCTTCCGACCGACCGCGCTCGGTCAGCCGGTAGCATCCCTCCGATGCGCGCTCGATCAGTCCGGCCGCATAGGCGCGCCGCAAGTCGGTGCAGGCATCGCGGTAGCTCTTGCCGAGCAGCCCCGGCAGCTGGTCGATGGTGACGCAGGTGCCGGGCTCGGCCAGCGCATCCAGCAGCGCGCGCATCAGGCCACCACCACCGGCGCGCCGGTGTCGCGGCTGTGCAGCAGCACCTGGCCGCGCATCGCCTCGACGCCGACCGGGGCGCCCGCCTGGCGTAAGCCGAAGCGCTCGATCGCCGCCACCGCCTCTTTCAGCTCGCGGATATAGCCGCCACTGGCGCGGTGCGTGTAGGCGACGAGGTCATCCTTGACCTCGACCTCGCTGATGCCGGAGATGACCGACCGCACGTCATCGAGGGACAGCGGCTTGAACTCGACCTTCTGACTGATGCGCGAGGCCACCTGCGGATACCGGTCCAGCCGCTTCCTGATCCGGTCCATGCCCACCAGCACGGTCGGGATCTCCAGGTGGTCGGTGATGTCGCGGATGCCCTCGACCACGTCCCGGCCGGCGGCGACGGCGTGGTCAGCCTCGTCGATCAGGATCACGGTGGTGGCGTGCCCCAAGCGGGCCGCCTGCGCCTGACGCGCCGTCAGCGCCGCCACCACTGCCTCGAACAGCTTCGCCGTGTCGCGGGTCTGGGACGGCCGGCCCGTGGCAGCGGCATACATGTCCCGCAGGCACCAGCTATGGGTCCAGCCTTGCTTGGCGCGGACATGGATCGCCTGGTTCTGAACGCCCCACCAGACCGCCGTCCCGGTCTTGCCGAGGCCGGGCTCGCCGTCCACCAGCATCAGGCAGCTTTCCGATGCGCCGCGGTTCTTGAGCGCATTGAAGGCGCCCAGCCAGGCCATGACGTTGGAGACTTTCGGGATAAACACGGGCTTCATCAGGCGGCCTCTCTGCACAGGGAATTCAGCGCCTCGACGTCGATCGAGCAGGCGTCGAGCAGCAGCAGGAAGTGGGGGTCGGCCAGGCGGGGCTTGAGCCATGCCAGGTCGGTGGACGTCGCCAGGCGGGGATTGACAGCCAGCCAGGCGGCGAAGTCGTGATCGGTGCCGAAGATCGGGCGCGTCGTCGCCTCCCCGGCGTTAGCGGCAGCAGGTGTCGGCGCCGCGCTAACGGCCTCCATCGCGTCGAGCTGCTGGCGCGCGGCGTCCAGGAAGAACTCGTCCACCGTCGTGCGGTGCGCGTGCTCGATCAGCGGCGGCCCGCCATTCAGCTCGGCCTCGACAACGGCCAGATCGCGGTTCAAGCGATCGCGCCGGCCCTTGGTGCGGATCTGCTGTTCCCGCTCCGCGCGGGTGACCACCGGCATGAACGGCACCTTGTTGCCGTCGAGCTTGGCGATGCCAATCAGGCGCCCAGCCTGGTCGCGCACCCAGACTTGGCTGGCATCGTGCAGATCGAACCCGACCTGCACGGTCTCGCCATGGTGATGCTCCAGGTCGCGCAGGAAGTAGATGTTGGTCCACAGCTCGACCTGGCCGCGGCGGGCGACGCGCTCGACGGTCGGGCGGAACAGATCCACCGCCTCCTCGGGCGCCAGCCGGTCGATCATCGTGTCCGGCTGGTCGCGGAACAGCTTCTCCCAGCGGTCGAGGGGCGACATGCCCAGCTCGCTGTGGCGCCGGCCGTTGTAGGCTGCCACCTGGGCGCCGACGTACTCTCGAAAGTCGTCGAAGGACATCAGCAGCCGGGACCGGCCGATCATCTTGATGTCAGCGCGAGTCAGCTTGTGGACGCGGTGCTTCGCCTCCTCGTCCATCTTCGCGCCGATATAGGTCGGCAGTTCTTTCGCTGCGCGGACGAGACAGGATTGGTGGACGCGCTCGACCACGCCGCGGGCCTGGGAACTGTAGGGGAGCGAGTTTTCCTTGTGGACGCCGAGCCGGGCCAGGAAGCCGGTGTGAGGGCCGTCGAAATAGGCATTGTTGAAGCCCTTGCCGCGGTCGACGTACCACAGCGCCGGCACGCCCCAGGTCTCGCAGGCGTGCCGCAGGGCATCGGCAACGCCCCAGGTGTTCTCGACGATGCCGATCGACCAGCCCACGATCGCGCGGGTGGCGACATCGATAACCACGGTCACCTCGGGCCGGAACGGCTGGCCGTGGATCGGGTGCGCGATCTCGGCGTCGAAGGTGTGGCCGTCCGCGACATAGATCGCGGTAGGCCAGAGGTCGCCGAAATCGCGGGTCACGTAAGCCCTCATCGTCTTGAGCTGGCGCGGCCCGACCCGGCCGCGGTTGCGGTCGATCACCGACATCTGGCGGAGGAAACGCTTGACCTGGTCGTAGCTCGGCGCCGCGACGTTGGCTGGCAGCGCCTCGCCGAGTCGCTCCAGGCAATGGGCGATCGACCATTTCTGCGGCTGCGCCCACAGGCGCCAGAACGGAGGCACCCATTCCGGGACCACCGGCCGAGCGGGTGCAGCCTCGCGAGGGGCCAGTGCGACGGCGCCGGCGGCATCCGCCGCCTCGCACCAGCGCATCAGGGACCGGTAAGACAGAGTCCGCGCGCCAGACGCGCCGGTCCGGGCGTTGGCAGCCCGCGCTGCCTCAGTCAGATCTGGACGCAGGGCGCCCGACTGCGCCTGCTCGGCCAATAGCGCCGCCGCCTGGCTCCGGGACATCTGCAGGGCCGCTTGTAGCCGCACGACCTCGGCCACCAACTCCGCACGAGCATCCATCGCGGTGCGCTGCCAGATTTTCAGATGCTCTGCGCGAACCGGGGCGATCGGCTGAGGCGCGGGCACCGCCATCGGCACCTGCAGAGCCCGACGTGCCAGGGCGGTCCGCGCAGAAGTCGGCAAGGCAGAGATCGGGTACTCCCGGCCACCGCCGCGCCCCTGGCGCTCGCGGGCCGGCCAGCTCTCTCGCTTGGCTCGCCGAATGATAGTGGAGAAGTCGCTCGACAGGCCTGGCAGCCCCATGCCGGCGAGCGCTTTCGCGGTGAACCAGGCCTCAGTCACGGCTGATCCCCAGCGCTGCGCGACGGCGAGCGAAGTCGATGTCCCGGTCCAGCCTCTCACGCTGCTCCCGCAGCATGCCGACCTCGATCCACGGGAGATACTTCTTGTCGATCACGACCCAGCCCATCTCGTCCAGAAGGGCGTTCAGAGGGCGCGGGTCCTGCGTGACGGCGAGAAATGAGAGGAGGCGCACGGCATTGATGACGTGCTGCCCGCGGGCTTCCGAGACATACGCATTGAGCATCGCCTCGGTGACGGTTTCACCGAGGTAGTCGGACATCCTGGAGGCTACGTCGGCCCGGCTCATCTCGCTATCGGCCAAGGCCAGCTTGAGACCCCGGCACAGGCGCGCGGCCAAGCTTGCAGAGCGGATCAGGTCCGCGGCAAAGCGCCGGACGACCTCAGCTGGCCGCCAGTCGAGCAAGCTGGGCTGGTTGGGGTCTCTAGCCGTCCGCTGGCGAGCCATTAGCAGCTCCCCTCGGTCGACACACAGGAAACGATGTGCAGATCGAGGTCGGCTTTTGACGTTCGCCGCTCGTTCTGTGCCGTGATACGGTTCGCCGGCCTGGTGTTGGGGATGCGCTGCCCGTCGGCGCCGAACCGGTCAGGGAAAAGCCAGGAGACGGGCAGGCCCAACTCATCTGCGATGGCCTGCTCGATCCGCTCGCTCGGGACCAGCAACGCCTGCCCCACGGCTTGGCGCGAAACACCAAGCGAGGCCGCAACAGCGGTGAGGCTGCTCCCAATCAGGCGCAGCTCGCCCTGTATCCAGACTCGTCGCCGAGTCGGGTCCAGGGGAATGTCTTCCCGCCGGATGGCGGGATTTTTTGGGGGCATGATGATTGCGGGTGCGATTGGCATGACAACGAATATGGCATCGAGAACGATGCCTCTCAACTCAGAAATCGATGCCAATGTTCGATTTCGGGCATCTTTTTGTCAGCGCCAATATAACTATCTGAATTTGCAGAGAAATTTGTATCTTTGGCGCATGAGCGCAGCCGCTCAGGCGTATGCCAAGGTTGGGGTGAGGAAGATTGGCTGATCGAATGGTCGCCGACAGGCTTCGCCAACTGCGCGAAGCCCTCGGGAAGACGCAGAAGTCGATGTCAGACGCGCTGCAGCTCGGCGAAAGCTCCTGGCAGAGGCTGGAGCTGACGGGGAGCCTACCAAGCGGCGACACGCTCCAGCGCCTCATCGAACTCGGCTGCAGCGCGAATTGGATACTCGCAGGCCAAGGCGAGATGTTCACTGCGCATGCGCCGGCGGCGGCGGCCACGCTCCCCATGGCTCCCATTGACGGGCGCGCCTACGGATTATCTCTGGGCGCCGTTCCTATACTGGTGCCGGCAACCACTCCGGCAGGATTGGCCGCGTTCGGGCTGGATGACGAGCCCGGCAAGGTCTACGTGCGACTTCCTCTCTATGCGCCTCGTGCGTCAGCCGGACCGGGCCTCGCCGTGCGACACGAAGGGCTCTCTGCCGACCTTCTATTCGATGCCGAATTCCTGTGGCGGACCCTCCGGAGGCCGCCGGAAGTACTGATCTGCATGCAGGCCCACGGCGACAGCATGCACCCCAAAATCTCTCATGGAGACGTACTGATCATCGACACCAGTGTCGAGCGAGTCAAAGATCATGGGATCTATTGCTTCAGCTATGAGGGCGACCTGATGGTGAAGCGGCTGTATAGGGATTTGCAGACTCAGGCGCTAAAAATCGTTTCGGATAACAGCAACTACCCCGCGCAAGAACTGCCGGCAAATGAGGCCAATCGCATCAATGTGGTTGGTCTCGTCGTCTGGCACGGCGGCTTGGCTCGCTGAAGTTCGACGAGACGTCGGCTCCATATTGGCGATCGAGCACGCTCTCCGCCGATAGCATCCGATTTCTCACCGTTCCCTGCCAATTCGCGCGCCCGATCCTCTCATTCCTGCGCACTCCGTGCCAAACCGCCACGGGATCCGTTGGGACGAATTTGTGTTTGATCACCGGCACTTAGGGACGAATTTTATCTCATCCCTCTCTGCCAATCCGATCACCCCCCTATACCTGCACCCGGAAATGGCTGCCCACGCCCAGCGCCTGGATCTTGTCCTCGATCAGCCGCTTCACCGACTGGTCGAGCGAGCGCTGCACCTCGCGGATGCACACCGCCCGCACCGGCGCCGCCTCGATGCAGCGCCGCACCAGCAGCTCGGCGAAGGCGTGCGACTTGCCCGAGCCGCGGCCGCCATAGGCGCCCTTGTAGCGGGACGGCTGCAGCAGCGGGTCGAACACGGGCGCGAGAGCGGACGGCGGCAGGGCGGCCGGCGATTCGTCCAGGTCGCGGTAGTCCCGATACGCCTGTTCCAGCCCCAGCCGGTCGGCCGCGGCGCGGCCGGTGGCGGCGCCTGGGGACAGCTGGGCCTCGGTCGCGCCGGTCAGCCGGCGCATCGGCTCGGGCAGGGGCTCTCCCCGTCGCCGCCGCCTGGCTGCTGTCTCGAAGCACAGGATCAGGGTTTCGGGCCTCTTCGACATCTCACGAGCCCGCCTCCTGGCGTTGTCGTGATCGAAGCGGGCGAAGAGGGCCGCCGCCCCGGCGTCGCTGTGAAGCTGCCCGGCGACATCGCTCCAGACCAGCCTGCTCCCCGTCATATCCATCCGCATCCCGACCTCGCGTAAAAGAAAGCCCGCCGCGGCGGGGCCGAGCGGGCGCAACTCTTCGACTCTGCCGGAATTATGCGGCGTTATGCGGCGTCGCGTCAAGAACAAATAGGGAACATTCGATCGGGCGATCCGGCCGCCGCTGCCTGTGCCGGCATGGGGCGGAATCGGTTAACACATTGTACCCTTGTATTAACCCGTCATCATGTTCATGCTATGTTCCATGAACAAGACGCAGACCGACCAGACATCAGAGGTCCCGCCCAATCCCCAGGAGGAGAGGGCGGCGGATCTGTGCGTGCTGGCGGAGCTGGTCGAGATCCAGATGTCGATCGCCCGGGCGACGCAGCAGGAAGCGCTGCAGGCGCCGCAGCCCGGCGTCGATTATAGCCAGCGGATTGCCACCATCTCGCGCGCGGTGCGGCTGACCCTGCTGCTCAAGGGCAAGCTGTCCCAGGAGGACAAGGAGAAGCGCAAGACCGCGGCGAAGCGGGAGGCGGCGCAGGAGGACTTTCACGATCTGCGGGTGAAGCTGGCGCTGATGGCGGCCGCTTACGAGGCGTCGAAGGACAATGCGGAGATCGCTCGCCGCGTCGCCGAGGTGCGCGAGCAACTGGAGCGGCCGGAGGTGGCGGAGCTGATCGAAGCCAGCCGGGCTCCGGTCGCGGTGGCGGCCTTGTGCCGGCGCTGGGGCTTGCCGGTGCGGGTCGAGCGCTGGCTCGAGATGGCGGACGAGGCCATGGAGCAACTGGGCTTCCTGCCGGACGACGACGATCCGCCTGCGGACCCGCCGAAGCCCGACTCGGCCTCCGGCCGCAGGCGCAAGCCCAGGCCATCGGACACGGGATAAGTCCGCCGCGCGTTGCAGCTCACCCGTCCGCCCACTTTCAGCACCAACGAACGCAGCCTTCCACACTCCCTCCTTGCAGGAGGGGGGGAGGCTGCGCGCGTCCGCGCGCCCGCCGTCCTATAAAAACCCCGTCATCCCCGCGAAAGCGGGGATCTCGTCACGCTTGGACCGGGAAGAGATTCCCGCTTTCGCGGGAATGACGGTCAAGGGATGGGAGAGGTTGGAGGCGCTTGCACGGTCCGGTCTCAACCCGAACGCCGGCACGTAACAGTCCGAAACAAAGTGTGATTTTTGCTTGCCGGCCGAGGGGTCTAGGGTGCCTTCGTCCCGAAAGGGAAGCCTTGTCAGCACTTTGCGTCGCGAAGTGCATGTAAAGCGAAGCGAAGGACACCCCCATCGTGGCTCATCTCTCGGCGGAATCGGGCGCGGCAACGCAGAAGACGCTGAAGACCGCGATCAAGTGCACCGGCGTCGGCCTGCATGGCGGCCAGGACGTCACCATGGTGCTGCGCCCTGGCGAGATCAACACCGGCATCGTCTTCGTGCGCACCGACGTCCCCCAGGGCCGGCGCAGCATCAGCGCGCGCTGGGACAAGGTGTCGGACACCCGTCTGTGCACCGTCATCAGCAACGCCCAGGGCGTCACCGTCGGCACCATCGAGCATCTGATGGCCGCGCTGCGCGGCTGCGGCGTCGACAACGCCGTGGTCGAGCTGAACGGCCCGGAAGTGCCGATCATGGACGGCAGCGCCGCCCCCTTCGTGTTCCTGGTCGAATGCGCCGGGCTGGTCAGCCAGCCGGCGCTGCGCCGCAGCATCCGCGTGCTGCGCCCGGTCGAGGTCACGGCGGAGGACCGCTGGGCCCGGCTGACGCCGTCGGCCAGCACCACCTTCAGCTTCGAGATCGAATTCCAGAGCCGCGCCATCGCGCATCAGGAAGGCCTGATCCGGCTGGCGAACGGCAACTTCAAGACCGAGATCGCCCGCGCCCGCACCTTCGGCTTCGCCCAGGAGGTCGAGGCGCTGCGCCGCCACGGTCTCGCGCTCGGCGGGTCGCTGGAGAACGCGATCGTGGTCAGCGGCGACCGGGTGATGAACGCCGAGGGCCTGCGCTACGAGGACGAGTTCGTGCGCCACAAGATCCTCGATTCGATCGGCGACCTGTATCTCGCCGGCGCCCCGATCCTCGGCCATTTCCACGGCTACAAGGCCGGCCACGCGCTGAACAACCAGCTGCTGCGGGCCCTGTTCGCCGACGACACCGCCTGGTGCTACGACACCAGCTTCGGCGCCGAAACCGCGATCGAGCCCTGGGCCCGGTCCGCGCCGGCCGCCGCCGCGCTGCCCACCGCCAACGCGGCCTGATCCCGTTCCGCTTGCCGCCGTCTCGCCCCTCTTCGCTGAAGCGTCGAGGGGCGACGTACGTCTGCCCGCGGGAAGGCGTCTCGCCATTCGCGTTCGGGGTGGGTATATAGGGGCCCGGACAGAACCGAAGGCGATGATCGAGTGAACAAGCGTCTGCAGTTTCGCCACCTGGCGCGGGTCGGGCTCGTCCTGCCGGCCGTTCTCCTCACCGCCTGCGGCGGTTCCTCCTCCGACACTCCGACGCCGGCCGCGGACCAGCCGCCGGAGGCGCTTTATTCCCAGGCGCAGCAGGCCTTCGACGAACGGGACTTCAAGACGGCGTCGTCCCGGTTCGACGAGGTCGAGCGGCAGCACCCCTATTCGACCTGGGCGACCAAGGCCCAGCTGATGTCGGCCTATTCCAGCTACCAGCGCGGCGACTATGACGGCGCGATCGTGGCGCTGGACCGTTTCATCAGCCTGCATCCGGGCAGCGAGGAACTGGCCTACGCCTATTATCTGAAGGCGCTGTGCTACTACGACCGGATCTCGGATGTGGAGCGCGACCAGCGCATCACCCAGCTGGCGACGAGCGCGCTGAACGACGTCATCACCCGCTTCCCGGACAGCGACTACGCCCGCGACGCCAAGCTGAAGCTGGACCTGACCTATGACCAGCTCGCCGGCAAGGACATGGCGATCGGCCGCTTCTACCTGAAGCGCGGCGAGTACAACGCCGCCATCAACCGCTTCCGCAGCGTGGTCAAGAACTGGCAGACCACCAGCCAGGTGCCGGAGGCGCTGGAGCGGCTGGTCGAGGCTTATGTCGCGCTCGGCCTGAAGGACGAGGCGCGGCACGTCGCGGCGGTGCTCGGCCACAACTACCCGGGCGACCCCTGGTACCAGGACGCCTATGTCCTGCTCACCGGGTCCGGCATCCGCCCGCCCGACGACAAGGACTTCTTCGACCGCACCCTCGGGTCGATCCTCTGATCCCATGCTCGCCGGACTTTCGATCAGGAATGTGGTTCTGATCGAACAGCTCTCGCTTGGCTTTGCCGAAGGCCTGTCGGCGCTGACCGGCGAGACCGGGGCCGGCAAGTCGATCCTGCTCGACGCGCTCGGCCTCGCCCTCGGCGGCCGCAGCGACTCCGGGCTGGTGCGGCACGGCGCCGAGGCTGCGACCGTCAGCGCCGAGTTCCTGCTGCCCGACGACCATCCGGTGAAGGCGCTGCTGGCCGGGCAGGACCTGCCGGTCGACGACGCGCTGGTGCTGCGCCGCAGCGTCGGCGCCGATGGCCGCAGCCGCGCCTTCGTCAACGACCAGCCGGTGTCGATCGGCCTCCTGCGCCAGATCGGCGCCGGGCTGGTCGAGGTGCATGGGCAGTTCGACACCCAGGGTCTGCTCGACCCCCGGACCCATCGCGAAGTGCTCGACGCCTATGCCGCCGCCGAGGCGCTGGCCGCGGCCTGCGCCAAAGCCTGGGATGCCTGGCGCGGCGCCCTGCACCGGCAGGAGGACGCGCTGGCCGAGGCCGAGCGGGCCCAGGCCGAGGAAGGCTTCCTGCGCCATTCGGTCGAGGAGCTGGAGGCGCTGGCGCCGGAGCCGGGGGAGGAGGCGCAGCTGGCCGAGCGCCGCGCCCTGCTGCAGCATCGCGAGAAGGTGATGGAGGGCGTCACCGCCGCCCTGTCCGAGCTGTCCGGCGACCGCGGCGCCGAGCGCGCGCTGGTGGCGGCGCAGCGGGCGCTGCAGCGCATCGCCGATCGCGCCGCCGGCCGCCTCGACCCGATCCTGGACCAGCTCGGCCGCGCCCTGGACGAGGCGGCGGAGGCCACGACTGCGATCGAGCGTTTCTCCGCCGATATCGATCTCGACGCCGGCGAGCTGGAACGGCTCGAGGACCGGCTCTATGCCCTGCGCTCCCTGGCCCGCAAGCACGGGGTGGAGACAGAGGCGCTGCCCGAGCTGCGCCGGCAATTCGCCGAGCGTCTGGCGCTGGTCGAGGACCGGGCGGCGGTGCTGGCGCGCCTGGCCGCGGCGGCCGCCGAGACCCGCGCCGCCTATGTCCAGGCCGGCGAGGCGCTGTCCAAGGCCCGGCGCAAGGCGGCGTCCAAGCTGGACGCCGGGGTGAAGGCCGAGCTGCCGCCCCTGAAGATGGAGCGCGCCCGCTTCGTCACCGAGGTCGAGCGGCTGGCGGAAGCGGAGTGGGGCCCGGCCGGGCTCGACCGCGTCACCTTCCTGGTCGCCGCCAATCCGGGCAGCCCGCCCGGGCCGATCGGCAAGATCGCTTCGGGCGGCGAGCTCGCGCGCTTCATGCTGGCGATCAAGGTGGTGCTGGTGCATCAGCGCGGCACGCCCGGCACCCTGCCGTCGATGATCTTCGACGAGGTCGATGCCGGCATCGGCGGCGCCGTCGCCGATGCGGTGGGCGAGCGGCTGAAGCGCCTCGGCCACCAGGTGCAGGTGCTGGTGGTGACCCACAGCCCGCAGGTCGCCGCCCGCGCCGACCATCACTGGCAGGTGCGCAAGGCCGACCGCGGCGGCAGCGTCGTCACCCAGGTGGCGGGATTGACCGCCGAGGAGCGGCGTGAGGAGATCGCGCGGATGCTGTCCGGGGCGAAGATCACGGCAGAGGCGCGCGCGGCGGCGGACAGCCTGCTGGGGAGGCGGGAATGAGCGACCAGGATCTGCGCGGCCGGCCGGTCGATGCGCTGACGCCGGAGGAGGCGGCGGCGGAGCTGGAGGCCCTGGCCAAGGAGATCGCGGGCCATGACGTCGCCTATCACCAGCACGACACGCCGACGGTCTCGGATGCGGAGTACGACGCGCTGCGCCGGCGCAATGCCGATCTGGAGGTGCTGTATCCCGAGCTGATCCGCCCGGACAGCCCCTCGGCCAAGGTCGGTGCGGCGCCCGCCGGCGGCTTCAGGAAGATCCGCCACGCCATCCCGATGCTGTCGCTCGGCAACGCCTTCACCCCGGAGGACGTGCACGACTTCCTCAGCTCGGTCCGCTCCTTCATCAAGGAGCTACGCGACGACCCGGAGCGCGCCGTCGCGATCATGGCCGAGCCGAAGATCGACGGCCTGTCCTGCTCGCTGCGCTACGAAAAGGGGCGGCTGGTCCAGGCCGCGACCCGCGGCGACGGCAGCGAGGGCGAGGACGTCACCGCCAACGTCAAGACCATCGACGACGTGCCGCAGCGCCTGAAGGGCGACGCGCCGGAGGTGCTGGAGATCCGCGGCGAGGTCTATATGGACCGCAGCGACTTCGCGGCGCTGAACGCCCGCCGGGCCGAGGCGGGCGAGCCGATCTTCGCCAATCCGCGCAACTCCGCGGCCGGCAGCCTGCGCCAGCTCGACCCCACGATCACCGCGTCGCGGCCGCTGCGCTTCTTCGGCTACACCTGGGGCGAGGTGTCGGCGCCGCTGGGCAAGACCATCGAGGAGATCCGCAAGCGCTTCACCGCCTGGGGCTTCCGCCTGAACGAGCCGTCGCGCCTGTGCCACAGCGCCGAGGAGCTGCTGGCCTATTACGACGAGATCGGGGCGCTGCGGGCCGAGCTGCCCTTCGACATCGACGGCGTGGTCTACAAGGTGAACCGGCTGGACTGGCAGGAGCGGCTCGGCTTCGTCAGCCGGGCGCCGCGCTGGGCCACGGCGCACAAGTTCAAGGCCGAGCAGGCGCAGACGGTGCTGAAGGCGATCGACATCCAGGTCGGCCGCACCGGGTCGCTGACCCCTGTGGCGCGGCTGGAGCCGATCACCGTCGGCGGGGTCGTCGTCTCCAACGCCACGCTGCACAATGAGGACGAGATCCGGCGCAAGGACGTGCGCATCGGCGACACGGTGGTGGTGCAGCGCGCCGGCGACGTCATCCCGCAGATCGTCCAGGTGATCCTGGAGCGCCGCCCCGAAGGCGCGGTCGAGTACGTCTTTCCCGATCACTGCCCGGAATGCGGCAGCCTGGCGGTGCGGGAGGAGGGCGGCGCCATCCGCCGCTGCACCGGCGGCCTGATCTGCCCGGCCCAGGCGGTGGAGCGGCTGCGCCATTTCGTGTCGCGCAACGCCTTCGACATCGAAGGGCTGGGCGACAAGCACATCCGCGCCTTCCACGCCGACGGGCTGATCAAGACGCCGGGCGACATCTTCCGGCTGGAGCAGCAGGACAAGGCCAGCCTGACGCCGCTGCGCAACCGCGAGGGCTGGGGGCCGAAGAGCGCGCAGAAGCTGTTCGAGGCGATCGAGACCCGGCGGACCATCCCGCTCGACCGCGCCATCTACGCCCTCGGCATCCGTCAGGTGGGCGAGGCGACGGCCAAGCTGCTGGCCCGGCACTACGGCAGCTTCGCGGCCTGGCGGGCCGGCATGGAGGCGGCGCAGGATCATGAAAGCGAGGCGTATCGCGACCTGACCGCGATCGACCAGATCGGCC
This sequence comes from Mycobacterium sp. KBS0706, assembly GCF_005938675.2. Classification (GTDB taxonomy): domain Bacteria; phylum Pseudomonadota; class Alphaproteobacteria; order DSM-16000; family Inquilinaceae; genus Inquilinus. The sequence goes on along the minus strand of NZ_VCCH02000050.1, from coordinate 6,028 downwards.
CGTCGGTGGCCGACGACCTGCTGGCCTTCTTCGCCGAGGAGCACAACCGGACAGTGCTGGACGATCTGGCGGCGCAGCTGACGATCGAGGATTTCGTGCGGCCGCGCGCCGCATCCAGCGCCGTGGCCGGCAAGACCGTGGTGTTCACCGGCACGCTGGAGACCCTGACGCGGCCGGAGGCGAAGGCGCGGGCGGAATCGCTCGGCGCCAAGGTCGCCGGCTCGGTCTCCGGCAAGACCGATTATCTCGTGGTCGGCGCCGATGCCGGCTCCAAGGCCGCCAAGGCGCGCGAACTCGGCGTCACCACCCTGACCGAGCAGGAATGGCTCGACCTGATCGGCGGGGCGGGGGAGGAGAGGGCGCCGGACAAGACCGAGGCCTGAAGGACGACCATCCTCCAGGCCTCGCGAGTTACAACCGTTTCCTAGACGTCTTCAGCTCGGCTTACAGCACGAAGTCGGCGGCCACGAGGGCGATCGCGCCGGTCAGCCGGATGTGGAAGTCGGAGACGCTGTCACCGTTGACGTCGCCGGCAACCGTGGTGACGCCGCCGCCGATGGAATAGCGCAACTGGCCGGCGACGCCGGTGAAGAGCCCGGCACCAATGAAGGTAAACGCCTGGTCGCCGGCGACGCCGCTGTTGGCGTCGATCACCGACAGGTCGATGCGGTCGCCCTGGGCATGGCTGAAGTCGGTGATCAGGTCGGCATTGACCCCGACCGGGCTCTCCGACGTCGCCTGATAGACGAAGCGGTCGGCCCCGGCGCCACCGGACAGCGTATCCGTGCCGCCCGCACCAACGAGGACGTCGTTGCCGTTCCAGCCCTGCAGCGTGTTGGCCCCGGCGTTCCCGACCAGGGTGTCATTCCCCTGGCTGCCGGAGATGTTCTCGATCGCAATCAGGGTGTCGCCTGTCGCGTCGCCACCCGCCGCCGTCCCGGCGGTGAGATTGATCGAGATCCCGACCGCGCTGTCGAAGTAGCTGGCGGTATCGGTGCCGGTACCGCCGTCGAGCACGTCGGCGCCGGCCACACCGCGGAGCACGTCGTTGCCGCCCCAGCCCTGCAGTGTGTTGGCACCGGCATTCCCGACCAGGGTGTCATTGCCCTGGCTGCCGGAGATGTTCTCGATCGAGACCAGGTTGTCGCCCTGGGCGTCGCCGCCGCTGACCGTGCCGGCGGTGAGATTGATCGCGATCCCGACCGCGCTGTCGTAATAGCTGGCGGTGTCGGTGCCGGCGCCGCCGCCGAGCGCGTCGGCCCCCGCCCCGCCGCGGAGCACGTCGTTGCCGTTATTGCCCTGCAGGTTGTTGACGCCGGCGTTCCCGACCAGGGTGTCATTGCCCTGGCTGCCGGAAAGATTCTCGACCCCGCTCAGGGTGTCGCCCTGCGCGTCACCGCCGGTGCCGACGCCGGTGGCGAGGTTGACCGAGACTCCGACCGCGCTGTCGAAGTAGGTGACAAGGTCGGTGCCGGCGCCGCCGTTCAGCACGTCGGCTCCCGCGCCGCCGCGGATGATGTCGTCGCCGGCGTCACCGAAGATGGTGTCGTTCCCGCCCAGCCCCCAGGCGTTGTCGTTTCCGGCGCCGAGGGTCAGGACGTTGTTCTCGCCGGAGCCGGTGACGGTGTCGTTCTCATCGGTTCCGATCGCATTCTCGACGCTCGACAGCCAGATCTCATATCCGGGGAAATTGCTGTCGGTGAAGACGCCGTCCTGCAGGTTGATGGTGGCGGAGAAGCCGACGAAGATCACGGTCGAGGCATCGAAGGTGTCAGTTCCGGCGCCGCCGAAGAAGGCCTCGCCGATGCCGCCGTTCCACCCCTGCTCGATATAGAAGCGGTCGTTGCCGTCATTGCCGTAGATTTGGTCCTTGCCGCCGCCTGCGGTCAGCGTGTCGTCGCCGGCGCCGCCCTGGATCAGGTCGTCGCCATTGCCGCCGCTGATGAAGTCAGCCCCAGCGCCACCCTGGATGTTGTCGTTGCCGCCATTGCCGTAGAGGGCATTGGCCGCGGCGTCGCCGGTGATCGTGTCGACCAGCTGCGTGCCGTTGACGTTCTCGACCCCGGAAATGCTGTAGGGGCCGCCGAAGGTGGCCACGAAATCATAGGTCCCGGAGGCCAGGTTCACGGTCGATCCACGCGACGAGTAGTTGCTGAGGTCGAGCGTGTCGATCCCGGCGCCGCCGGTGGTGTTGTCGCCGAACTCGCCGTCGCGGACATAGAAGGTGTCGTTGCCGTCGCCGCCATCGACGGTGTCGGTGGAGAAGCCGCCCTCGATCCAGTCGTTGCCGGCGCCGCCATTGACCACGTCGATGCCCAGGCCGCCGGTCAGGACGTCGTTCCCATCGCCACCGTTGACGGTATCATTGCCGCTGTTGCCGTTGATGGTGTCGGCGCCGGCATTGCCGTTCAGGACGTTGTTGATGGCATTGCCCTGGATGGTGTCGTTGCCGCTGCCGCCATTGGCGTTCTCGATGTAGGACCGGGAATCGCCGTTGAACAGCAGCGCGTTGAAGATATTGCCGCGGGCATAGCCGCCGTTCGGTCCGCCGCCGAGATAGGCCTGCTGGGCCGAGGAGAAGACGGAATAGCCGCCCGGGTTCAGGTCCAGGCTCATATTGGTGGTGTAGTTCGACAGGTCGTAGGTGTCGACGCCGCCGCCGTCCCAGATCGTCGCGAAGATGCGGTTGCCGCCCGGAGCGATGGCGACGTTGCCGTTGACGAAGGTCGTGCCGGCGGTCGGGCTCCAGGTATAGACCGTGTCGCCGGAGTTGGTGGTGAAGTCCGCGCCGTACATGTATTGCAGCGCGGCGATATCCAGCATCATGAAGGTCTGGGGCGCGCCCCAGGTCTCGTAATTGTAGCCGCTGGTGTCGTCGCCGATGAAGGTGCGGTACGTCATCACCGAGAATTCGAGCGAATCGACATTGGCCGGCAGCGCCCCGAAGACGTTGGTCTCCTGGCCGTGCTTCAGGCCCAGCGCATGACCGAGCTCATGGATCACGGTGTGCCAGTCGTAGTTGCCGGCGGTCGGCAGATCGCCGCTGGGTCCGAAGAAGGCGTCGCCGCCATAGACCTGGTTGGACGGGTAATAGGCGTAGGCCGTGCTGGGATTGGTGGTGTTGCAGACGCGGATCGTGCCGGCGCCCGAACCGCTGCCGGCATAGTCGATGGTGAGATTGGTAAAGCCTTCGACACCGAACCCGCTGGCGCCGACGGGCTGCGTGAAGATCGCGGAGTTCAGCGCGAAATGGACGGCGATCATCTGCTGCGCCGTCATCTGGTGGAAACCGCTGAACGCCTCCGGATGGCCGGCCTGGTAGTCGCTCACCGCATCCGGATCGCTGTAGGTGATGAAGCCGTCCGACCAGCGGACGCCGGCCAGGATGCCGTCGATGTTCTGGTTGCCGGACGCGGCCACGGCCACGCTGGCGTCGCCGGAACCATTCTCCTCCGGCTTCGGCGCTCCGGAGACGGCGCTCGATGAAGCCGAGGTGCTGTGGACTATGAATCCGTCGGACCGGTCGCCGATCGCGGCGCGAATGGCGTCCGCGAGCGCGCCGTTTTGGCCGGCCAGGACCGCGTCCAGGCGGGAGGCGTCGGCGAATGTCTGGTGGAACAGCAGGTCGTGCGACAATTTTCGCATCGACGACCATGCCATCGGATCGGTGAGAAGATCACCGTCGGACGACAGGGCATCATATTCAAGGATACTTGACGATTTCATACCGGGTCTCCCCTACGTGGTGAAGATCCGCAACCTATGAGTGAAGATCCGCAACTTCTTGTTGATTGTTATTTGATTGAAGGCACGATCGTTCAAGGTCCGAACACGTCGTTTGCCCGCGTGCTTCGGCCCGAATTGAGCATGTCAGGAGATTGTGTCGCGAAGATGTTGCAATCCCGCCCTGGTGCGTAAGATTATCCCCGCCGCCGGTCCTACCGCATCGTAAGGCATCCCAAGATAAACAGTATTTTCCTACTTCGCCGATTATACATAAAATTATTCATAATGTCAATTGCGGGTAAGAAGTCGCTTGGCTTTGGCAATCGTATGAGTAAATTGATGCGCCGATGGAGCGGATGGTGATTTAATTCCTGAAGATCAATGTTCGAATGAACCCTCGGATTCGCCATATTTTTGTGGAAGAAAGCGACTGCTGTCGCCCGCCGGTCTTGCGCGGTCCCCAGCATCTCTGCGCGTCCGCGAAGGAACCGCGACCGATGAACGCCCAGAACTGGCCCTCGCTCTGCTTTGCACTGTCCGTGTTGCTCGTGGCGTTGCCCTGGTCGGCGCAGGGGGGCGCCGTTCTCCGGGACGGCGGCGCCCCGCAGTTCCGGGAGCAGGGAATATTGAGCGCCCAGGCCGGCATGGCGCGGCCGCCGGACGATGAGGCGGTGCTCGCCCAGGAGTTTCGCGGGGCAGTCGACGACGGTTCGAATGCGGCCCTGATCCGCTTCATCGCGCGGCATCCGGAGACGGCCCTGGCGGACGAGGCGTGGCGACGGCTGCAGCAGCGGCCCGCGCCGGACGAGCACCCATTGGCCAATGACCCGGATGCCGCGGTCTATGCCGCGTTCGACACTGCCCGCCGCACCGGCACGGCCGAGGCCTGGCGCGACTTCGCCCGGACCTACGCCACCCACCCGCTCGCCGCCGAGGCGACCCGGCTCGCGTCGCAGTGACGGTCAGAGGTCCTTCTCGGCCAGCTCGCGGAAGGCGTCGGGGACAGAATGCGACGGGCTCAGCGCGACCGACCCGTATCCGACCGCCTGCCATCCGAACCGTTCGCGGATGGCGTCGACGGCCCGGTCGGCTTTCCAGCGCGCCAGGCCCCTGCCAGTACCGGGCCGGCGCCGCTCGTCGGCGAGGCCGAGCGGCAGCTCCAGCTGCAGCTGCGGCCGGTCCTCGAGATGCGATACCGAGATCGCCAGCAGCGAGATGGTCTTCTCCCCGGGATGCTGCGCCAGCACCCCGCGCACCAGCTCCTCGGCGATCTCGGCCAGGATCGTGGTCGCCGAGACCGGCGCTTCCAGCGTCACGGCGCGGGTGACCGAGCGCAGATCGGCGAAGCGGACGCGCACCGTCACCGTCCGGCCGGGCCGGGACTTGGCCCGCAGCCGGGTGGCGACCCGATCCGCCAGATGGCGCAGCGCCGGCACGAACACCCGCTCCTCCGCCGGCTTCCGGCCGAGTGCGGATTGCGCCCCGGCCGAATGCGACCGCCGCCGCGTCTCGATCGCCCGCGGATCGCGGTTCCAGGCCAGCGCCGACAGCTTCTCCCCGGCCGCGTGGCCCAGCAGCCGCTCCAGCGACCCTCCCGGCATCGCCGCCAGCTGGCCGATGGTGTGGACGCCGCTGTCGGCCAGCCGCGCCTTGCTGACCGGGCCGACGCCCCACATCAGCTCGACCGGCAGGTCGTGCAGGAACGCCAGCTCGGCCTTGGGGTCGACGACCACCAGCCCGTCCGGCTTGGCCACCTGCGAGGCGATCTTGGCCAGATGCTTGGTGCGCGCCACGCCGATCGAGATCGGCAGGCCCAGCTCGGCCCGCACCCGCCGCCGGATCGTCCGGGCGATCTCGTCCGGTGGGCCGAACAGATGGGTGCAGCCGGCGACGTCGGCGAAGGCCTCGTCGATCGAGATGCGCTCGACCAGCGGCGTGAAGTCGCCCAGCACCGCGATGGCGGCGTCGCCCAGCCGCTGATACTCCTTGAAATGCCCGCCGACGAAGATCAGCCCCGGGCACAGCTCGCGCGCCCTTCGGCCCGGCATGCCGCCGCGCACGCCAAAAGCCTTGGCCTCGTAGGAGGCGGCCAGCACCACCCCGCCGCCCACCGCGATCGGCCGGCCGCGCAGCGACGGGTCGAGCAGCTGCTCGACCGACGCGTAAAAGGCATCCAGATCCGCATGGAGGATGGTGGCTGTCGCGTCGATCCCAACCGTCACCTGTGGGGCTCCAAGCGGATTGTCAGGAACATATAGAGAACATCTGGATGAAATTGTCAAGCTGGCGGCGTCACCATCGG
>NZ_VCCH02000005.1 GCF_005938675.2 Mycobacterium sp. KBS0706 | reverse complement strand
CGACCTGCTTCGGCGGCGAGCCGGTCGGCGGCCTCGCGGATCCGGTCATGGGCGAAGCCGACGCCGCCGTCATGGGCGACCATCAGACCCTCGGCCACCGCAGCGTCGAGGATCCGCCGCAGCCGTGCAGCGTCGAGGCCGAGGACGGCGCCGAGCAGCTCCGCATCGACCTGCATTCCCAGGCATGCGCTGGTGGTCACGACGCGCCGCAGCTCCGCCGGCAGATGGCCGATGCGGTCGGCCAGGAAGCCGACGACGTTGTCGGTCGCCTGCACCGCCGCGATGCGGTCCAGGTCCCAGCGTCCGGCAGGGCCGATTGCGCCGATGTCGCGCAGATGGCCCAGCAGCTGGCGGGCGAACAGCGGATTTCCCAGGGTCTTGGCGTGCACCAGGGCGGCGGCGGCCGCCGCCTGGCCCGGCCCACCGCGATAGACGGCGACCAGCATCGCCTCGATATCCTGCGGCGCCAGCGGCTGCAGGGCGATGCGGCGCAGCCCGGGCAGCGCGTCGAGCGTGTCCCGCAGCGCCGGCTCCAGCTCCCCGTCGCGGCAGGTGCCGATCAGCAGCAGCCCGCCGGCGGGGGCGGCGGCGCAGATCGGGCCCAGCAGCTCCAGGCTCGCGGCGTCCGCCCATTGCAGGTCGTCCAGCACGAGCACCAGTGGACGGTCCGGCGCGGCGAAGGCGGCGACCAGGTCCTGCACCGCCTTGGCCAGCCGGTGTCCAGCCTCGGCCGGGGCCAGGAAGGCGGCCGGCGGCTGCGGCCCGATCAGCCGGTCGAGCCCCGGCACCCGCTCGGCCAGCACGCTTGCGCTGCGGCCCAGCCGGTCCAGCAGCGTGGCCCGCCAGGCCGCGACCGTGGCGTCGGGTTCGGTCAGCACGCCGCGCACCAGCCCGGCGAAGGCCTGGACCAGGCCGAGATAGGGTTCGTCGCGCTGCTGCTCGAACTTGCCGGCGGCGAAGCGCCCGCCGGCCTCGGCCACACGGTCGCGCAGCCCGGCCGCCAGCGCGCTCTTGCCGATGCCGGGGGCGCCGGTGACCAGCACGGCACCGCTGCGCCCGGTCCGCGCCGCGTCGAACGCCGCCTGCAGCGCGGCGAGGGGGGCCGCCCGGCCATACAGGGTCGCGCCGTCGCCGAAGCCATCATCACCGGCGCTGAGGGCGAAGGCGGCGATGCGCCCGCCCACGGCATCCGCGGGCACGAAGGCGGCACGGCAGCGTCCCAGATCGGCTGCGAGGTCGGCGGCGCTGCGGTAGCGGGAAGTGGCGTCCTTCATCAGCAGCGTCGCCACGATCTCCGCCAGCACCGGCGGAAACCCCGGCAGCACCGCGTCCAGCGGCAGCGGCCGCTGGGCGAGATGGGCGTGCAGCAGCTCCAGCCGCTCCCCGCCGGCGAAGGGCGGCCGGCCGGCGAACAGCTGGTACAGGACGACGCCGAGCGAATAGAGATCGGCGCGATGGTCGATCGGCCGGTTCATCCGGCCGGTCCGCTCGGGGGCGACGGCGGTCAGGTCCTCCACCGCCGGCAGGGCCTCGGCCGGGATGGAGTCGCCGCGGTCGAGCAGCACGGCGCCGCCGAAATCAATGTAGTTGACCCGGTTGTCCGCCGGGTTGAGCACGATGTTATGGGCCGACAGGTCGCCGTGCAGCACGCCGCGCTCATGCACATGGGCGAGGCCGATGGCCAGGGCCTCAGCGACCGCGATCCGGCCGGCGAGATCCGGCGGAGCCGTGGCGATCCAGGCGGACAGGGCGATCCCGCCGATATCCTCCAGCACCAGGGCCGGCCCGTCCGGGCTGTCAGGCTGCAGCCCGACCGGGCGGACCACGAGGTCGGAGTCGAAGCGCGACAGAAGCTCGTGCTCGCGCCGCAGCCGATCGACCAGGCCGACCACCGGCTCGCCCAGCGCCTCCTTCAGCACCACCGGACGGCCGTCGTCGAGAACGGCCCGGATCACTGTGGTGGTGGAGGTGCGGTGGATGACCTCGCGGCGACGAAGGCGATGTGCGGCGTCCGGCACGTCTGTCATCTCCCCCGGGCAAGGCTGGCGCTGCCCTTGATCAACCTAGAGTAGCACTTCCGTCAACGGCCCTGCCAATGCAGGCCCGCGGCTTTTCGCTGGAGGATCTGCGGTTGTGGTGTCATGCTGGCGGTATAGTCCACTGCATTTTTGATGACGCCATGATTCCGCCCCGGCCTCAGGCCAACGACAATCACAATCCCTCAGCTGCCTGCGAGCGGCAGATCGGCGAGGTGAAACGCCGCTTCGTTGCCAGGATCGCCTGCGCCGCGCGGGGAGGCCAGGGCTCACCGTTCGCCGCCGCGTCCGATCGATCCGTCCCGGAACCGACCCAGGATCTCTGACGGAATGCCAGCCGGTCAGCGGCGGCCGGGCTCCGCCGTCGTCGCCCGGACGATCAGCTCCGTCGCCAGCCGCTGCGCCGTGCCGGCGGACGGGCCGGACTCGATCTGCATCAGCAGCATCTCGATGGCCGCCCGGCCCGCGTCGTTCGAGCGGGAGGAGATGGTGGTCAGCGGCGGGTAGGTGCGGGCGCCCAGCACGTCGTCGCAGCCGATCACGCTGAACCCGGCCGGCACCTCGACCCCGAGCCCGGCGAGGCCGGCCAGCAGGCCCTGCGCCACCAGGTCGTCGAAGGCGATCGCCGCCGTGGTCCGGGCGGCCAGCACGGCCGAGGCCGCCGCCATCCCGCCCTCATAGGACGGGCGCTCCGCAGCCACCTCGACGGCCTCGACCCCCAGCTCTTCCGCCGTCCGCAGCACTGCCGACCGCCGCTGCTGGTTGGACCAGGAGGAGGGCGGGCCGCCGATATAGGCGATGCGCTGGTGCCCGAGTTCCTGCAGGTGGCGGACCGCCGCGGCGGCGCCCGGGGCGCTATCGATCAGCACCCGGTCCAGCCCCTCGATGTCGCGGTTGACCAGCACCACCGGCCGCCGGCCGCGGAGCGCCCGGACGGCATCCTCGGCCAGCCGCGACGAGGCCAGGACGAAGCCGTCGACCTGCGCCGCCATCTTGCCGGTCAGCCGCTCCTCCTGCGCGGGATCCTCGTCCGAATCGCCGAGGAAGACGCAGAGGCCGGCGGCGTCCGCCCGGGCCTCGGCGGCCCGGATCAGCGGCGGGAAGAACGGGTTGGCGACGTCGGGCACGATCAGCGCGATGTTGCCGTAGCGGCCGGTCGACAGCGCCCGGGCCACCTGGTTCGGGGCATAGCCCAGCCGAGCGGCCACGGCCATGACATGGGCCACGGTCTGCGGGCTCAGCATTCCCGGCCGGCTGAAGGCGCGCGACACGGTCGACCGCGCCACGCCCGCGGCGCGGGCCACCTGCTCGATCGTCGGGATGGGTTTCGGCGGCTGGTCCATGGGGCCCTGTTGGTTCGCTCCGCCATTCTTAGCGCGGCGGAGCGGCGGAACAAAATGGTACGACGATTTCGAAATTTCGTAATGCAACCGGTTGCGGCTTGACATGCAACCGGTTGCACAACACCCTGTCGCCGGAAGGCCCGCAACGTCCGGGCCGGCAGCAAGGGGGACTTCATGGGGACGTTCGACTGGGTGGTGCTGTGGGCCTATTTCCTGCTGATGATCGGCATCGGCGTGTGGGCCCGCAGCCAGATCAAGACGGCGGCCGACTTCTTCACCGCCGGCGGCCGGATGCCTTGGTGGCTGTCCGGCGTGTCGCACCACATGTCCGGCTACAGCGCCGCGGTCTTCGTCGGCTATGCCGCGATCGCCTATACGGCGGGCTTCACCCTCTATGTCTGGTGGGCGATCGGCATCGCCTTCGCCATGGTGGTCGGGTCGGTGCTGTTCGCGCCGCGCTGGTCGCGGCTGCGGCAGCGGCTGGAGATCATCTCGCCGCTGGAATACCTGTCGACCCGCTACGACATCCCGACCCAGCAGGTGCTGGCCTGGAGCGGCGGGGCGCTGAAGGTGTTCGACGTCGGCGCCAAATGGACCGCCACGGCCCTGCTGCTGAAGGTCTTCGCCGATGTGCCGCTGGTCTGGGGCGTGCTGCTGACCGGCGGCGTCACCCTGATCTATTCCACCATCGGCGGGCTGTGGGCCGACGCGCTGACCGATTTCAGCCAGTTCGTCATCCAGCTCCTGGCCGGCATCGTGCTGTTCGTCGCGGTGCTGGCCAAGCTGGGCGGCGTCTCGGCGCTGTGGACCATCTGGGACCAACTGCCGCCGGGCCATTCCCAGCCCTTCAACGGCCAGTACACCATCGTCTTCGTGCTGGTGTACCTGCTGATCAACACCCTGTCCTACAACGGCGGCACCTGGAACCTGGCGCAGCGCTTCATCGCCGCGCCGACGGGCGGTGACGCGCGCAAGGCGGCGCTGCTGTCGGCCGCGCTGTATCTGGTGTGGCCGCTGATCCTGTTCTTCCCGATGTGGGCGGCGCCGATCCTGCTGCCGAACCTGGACCAGCCGCAGCAATCCTACGCCCTCTTGACCCAGAGCCTGCTGCCGACCGGCCTGATCGGGCTCGTGCTGGCGGGGATGTTCGCGCACACCATGGCGATGACCTCATCGGACGCCAACGCCGTCTCGTCCGTCGTCACCCGCGACATCCTGCCGGTGGTCTGGAAGGGTGCCCGGCAGATGTCCGGCCGGACCGAGCTGTTTATCGGCCGGCTCAGCACCTGCCTGTTCATCGCCCTGTCGATGGGCATCGCGCTGACCGCCGACAGCTTCGGTGGCGTGCTGGGGCTGATCATCCTGTGGTTCGGCGCGCTGGTCGGGCCGATCGCGATCCCGATGCTGCTGGGCATGCTGCCGGCCTTCCGGCGCTGCGGCCCGACCGCGGCGCTGGCATCCTGGGCCACCGGCCTCGTCGTCTTCGTGCTGGTGAAATACGTCTTCGTCGACCAGATCAAGGCGCTGAACCCGGACTGGGTCACCTCGATCACCGTGGCCGGGCCGGTGCTGTGCTCGCTGGCCGTGTTCATCGGGATCGGCCTGGTGGCGCCGTGGCGGAACGCCGAGGCCGACGCCCTGATCGACGCGCTGGAGAGCGACGAGACGGCGGTGGCCGGCATCCCGGTCCGCGGCGAGAGCGCCAGCCGTGCCTGAGATCGTCCCGATCGCCGACCAGGCGGCGCTGCGCCGGGCCACCGCCCGCCATCTGGTCGATGACGTCCTGGCCTGGTGGCTGGCCAACGCCCCGGACGACCGCCATGGCGGGGTCTTCACCTGCTGGTCGAATGACGGCTCGCGGCTGCTGTCGCGCGACAAATACACCTGGTCGCAGGGGCGGTGGGTGTGGCTGATGGCGCGGCTGGCCCGCGCCGGGCGGCTCGGCCTGGTCGAGATGGACCCCGCCGCGGGACTCGGCCGGGCGCGGCGCACCGCCATCCTGCTGCGCGACCATGCGCTGCTGCCGGACGGCAGCACGGCCTATCTTCTGGCGCAGGACGGCACGCCGAAGCCGCCGGCACCGGCGGAGGACCTGCACACCAGCGTCTTCGCCGACCTGTTCGTGGCCCTCGGCTTCGCCGCGCTGGCGGCGGAGAGCGGGGACGGGGAGTGGGGCGACCTGGCGGAGCGGCTGTTGGCGAGCGCCGCTGGCCGCATCGCCGCCGGCACCGCGCGCACGGAGCCGTATCCGATCCGGTCCGGCTTCCGCGGCTTCTCGCTGCCGATGATCCTGGTCGGCGTCGGGGCGGAGGTGCTGGACGCGACCGGCTCAAGGGCGGCCGCCGACATCGTGCTGGGCGCGGTGCGCGAGATCGAGGCGGATTTCGTGTCCGGCGACGACGTCGCCGAAATGGTGCCCGCTTCCGCCGCCGATGCCGACACGCTGCTGGCCCGCCACCGCACCCCCGGCCATGTGCTGGAGGCCTGCTGGTTCCTGCTGCAGGCCGGGCAGTCGCTGCGGCGCCGGGGCATCGCGGCGGGCTTCCGGCTGTTCGATGCCGGCACCCTCGCCGACATCGCCCTCCGCACCGCGGCGCTGGGTTGGGACGAGGACTTTGGCGGGCTGCTGCGCTATGCCGACCGCGACGGCGGCGCGCCGCGCGGCCGGCGGACGGGCGACCGCTATGAGGATCTCGTCGTCGACACCTGGGACACCAAGCTGTGGTGGCCGCATGCCGAGGCGCTGTACACGCTGGCGCTGTTGCATCTCGAGACCGGGCGACAGGATCTCGCCGCCTGGCACGACCGGCTGGCGGCCTACACGTACCGCGTCTTCCCTGCCGGCCCGGGCGGCGAATGGGTGCAGATCCGCGACCGCGCCGGCGCGCCGCTCGACAAGACTGTGGCGCTGCCGGTGAAAGATCCGTTCCATATCGCCCGGGCGCTGCTGCTGACGATCGAAAGGCTGGCTTCGCCGGCCCAACGGAGCCCTGAATGACCCTGTCCGTTTCCGCCCCGGCCGGCGGCATCGATGTCCAGCTCCATCCCAGCCGCGCCGCGATGGGCCGGGCCGCCGCTGCCGTCGTGGCGGCGAAGCTGCGGCGCCTGCTGCAGGACGGCGGGTCCGCCCGCATGATCTTCGCCGCGGCGCCGAGCCAGGCCGAGATGCTCGACGCCCTGGTGGCTGAGCCCGGCATCGACTGGGGCCGCGTCACCGCCTTCCACATGGACGAGTACATCGGCCTGGCACCGGACGCGCCGGAGCGCTTCGCCCTGTGGCTGCGCCGAAACCTGTTCGACCGGTTGCCCTTCGGGGCGGTCCATCTGATCGAGCCCGGCGCGGACCCGGCCGCGGCCGCCGTGGCGTATGCCCAGGCGCTGGCGCAGGCGCCGATCGACATCGTTTGCCTCGGCATCGGTGTGAACGGCCACCTCGCCTTCAACGACCCGCCGGTGGCCGACCTGTCCGACCCGCTGGATGTGAAGGTGGTGGAGCTCGACGCCGTCTGCCGCCGGCAGCAGGTCGATGACGGCTGCTTCCACCGGCTTGCCGACGTGCCGACCCACGCCATCACCCTGACGGTGCCGCGGCTGCTGCGCGCCGACCGGCTGGTCTGCGTGGTGCCGGGCGCGGCCAAGCGCGAGGCGGTGCGCCGGGCGCTGCACGACCCGATCGGCGCGGCCTGCCCGGCGACCGCGCTGCGCCGTCACCCCGCCGTCACCCTGTTCCTGGACCCGGAGTCGACCCCCCATGGCTGACATCGACGCCGACGCCCTCTGCGCCGCCTATCTCGACAGCACCCATGCGCTGATGCGCGCGATCCTGGAAACCGAGTGCGACAGCCTGGACCGCGCCGCCGCCCGGCTGGCGGACCAGATCGCGGCCGACCGGCTGGTCCATGTCTTCGGGCCCGGCGGCCATTCCAACCTGGCGGCGCAGGAGATCTTCTTCCGCGCCGGCGGGCTGATGCATGTCTCGGCCATCCTCGACGAGGGCACGCTGCTGTCGAACGGCGCCCTGCGGTCGATGGCGATCGAGCGGACGCCGGGCTACGGCCGGGTGGTGATCGCCGACCGCGGCCTGGGGTCGGACGACCTGCTGATCCTGGTCAATGCCTATGGCATCAACGCCGCCCTGATCGACGCGGCGATCGAGGCGAAGAAACGGGGCGCCTTCGTCATCGGCGTCAGCTCCCGCGGCCATGCCGACCAGACCGCGCCGGACCATCCCGCCCGCCATCCGACCAAGCAGAACCTGCACGATCTGGCCGACATCGCCATCGACACCAAGGTGCCGATCGGCGACGCCGTCGTGCAGATTCCGGGGGTGGGGGAGCCGGTGGCCGCCGTCTCCACCTTCGCCAACGCCTTCGCGCTGAATTGCCTGGTCATCCGCACCATTGCGAAGCTGGCCGAGCGCGGCATCGAGCCGCCGGTCTGGCGCAGCGGCAACGCCCCGGGCGGCGACGAGGCCAATGGCCGCTTCATCGGCCGGTTCCGCGGCCGGGTCCGGTCGCTGTGATCACCGGCCGCGACCCGACCACCGGCCGCAGCCTCGCGGTCGCGGTCGCGGACGGCCGGGTGGCCGCGATCGAGGACGGCCCGGCGGGCGAGGCGGCGTGGCTGTCGGCCGGTCTGGTCGACCTGCAGGTCAACGGCTTCGCCGGGCACGACCTGAACGGCGGCGGCCTGATGCCGGAGACGGTGGCGCGGCTGGCGGCGGTGCTGCGGGACGGTGGCGTCACCAGCTTCCTGCCGACGCTGATCACCGCCTCCGAGGCCTCGATCACCGCGGCGCTGTCCGCCATCGCCGCAGCCCGGGCGGCCGACCCGCTGGTCGCCCACGCCATCCCCGCGATGCATGTCGAAGGGCCGCACATCTCGCCGGAGGACGGGCCGCGCGGCGCCCATCCGCGCGACCAGGTGCGGCCGCCGGACCTCGCCGAGTTCGACCGCTGGCAGGCGGCCTGCGGCGGCCTCGTCGGCCTGGTCACGCTGTCGCCGCACCATGACGGCGCGCCGGACTACATCCATGGTCTCGCGGCGCGCGGCGTGCATGTCGCGATCGGCCACACCGGCGCCTCGCCGGCCCGGATCGCCGCGGCGGTCGCGGCCGGCGCGGTGCTGTCGACCCATCTCGGCAACGGCATCGCCCCGATGCTGCCGCGCCATCCGAACCCGATCTGGTCGCAGCTGGCCGAGGACCGTCTGACCGCCAGCTTCATCGCCGACGGGCACCACCTGTCGGCGGAGGTCTTCAAGGCGATGCTGCGGGCCAAGGGGCTGGACCGCGCCGTGCTGGTCTCGGACGCGGCGGCGCTCGGCGGCCTGCCGCCCGGCCTCTACGACCAGCCGGTCGGCGGCCGGGTCGAGCTGACCGCCGACGGCCGGCTCGGCCTCGCCGGCACGCCCTTGCTCGCCGGCGCCGCCCGGCCGCTGAAGCAGGACGTCGCCCTCGCGATCGAGATGGGTGGGATTTCGCTGGCCGACGCCCTGCGCCTCGCCACCGTCAATCCCGGCCGCTTCGCCGGCGGGCGAGGGGTGCTAGCGGTGGGCGCACCGGCCGACCTGATCCGCTTCCGCTGGGCGCCCGGCGACCGGGACCTCTCTATCGACACCGTCCTGGTGCTGGGCGAGGAGCGGCCGTGAGCGGCCTTGTACCAGCCGGCGCGGCTGTGATCGATGTGACGCCCCCGGCCGGCCTTGCCATGTCCGGCTTCGCCGCCCGCACCAGCCCTGCCACCGGCGCGCACGACCCGCTGACCGTCCGCGCCGTGGCGGTCGGCGAGACCACGATCGTGGTCGCCGACGCGATCGGCCTGCACGAGGACAGCTGCCGCCGGATCCGCGACCGGGCCGGGCTCGCCGACGGCCATCTGATCGTCGCCGCCACCCACACCCATGGCGGGCCCGTCGCCATGCCCGGCCGGCTCGGCCCGGAGCTGGACCCGGCCTGGCTGCAGCGATTGGAAGATGCCTGCGTCCGTGCCGTCGCCGCGGCCCGTGCGGCCCGGCGGCCGGCCCGGCTGGGCTTCGGCATGGGCGCGGACCCCGGCATCGCCCGCAACCGCCGCCATGCCGGCGGCCCGGTCGATCCGGCGCTGCCGGTGCTGCGGATCCGGGAGCCAGGCGGGGCGACGATCGCGGTCCTGGCCTCCTATGCCTTGCACCCGGTGGTGCTGGGCGCCGACAACACCCTGTTCACCGCCGATTATCCGGGCGCTGTCCGCCGCCACCTGGAGGCCGCCCATCCCGGCGCCGTCGCGATCTTCCTCACCGGCTGCACCGGCGACATCAACACCGGCCATCCGGCGCATGCTTCGATTTCGACCGCGCCGCGGCCGGACCGGACCTTCGCCGAGGCCGAGCGCATCGGCGGCGTGATCGCGCAATCGGCCCTGCAGGCGCCGGAGCTGCCGCTCGGCAACGACATCCGTGCCGTCTCGACCGAGTTGATGCTGCCTTTGGCGCGGACCGAGACTGAAGCGCCGGTTGTCCTGGCGGATGCCTGGCGCCGGGAGGCCGCAACGGCAGGCCCGGCCCGGGCCGCCCTGCTGCGCTGCTGGATCGATTGGGCTGAACGGGTGGCGCCCCGGCCGCTGGCTCCCTGGCCGGCGCGGGTCACCCTGTTCGACTGGGGCGGCGCACGGCTGATCGGCCTGCCGGGCGAGATCTTCGCCCGGACCGGGCTCGACCTGCGCCGCGCGCTGGACGGCGACCCGCTGGCCGGCCGCACCATGACCTTCGGCTTCGCCGATGGCTGCCCCGGCTACATCCCGCCAGCCGGCGAATACCGGCACGGCGGCTATGAGGTGGAGGAGGCGCACCGCTACTACGGCCTGCCCGCCGCCTTCGCGCCCGGCGCGGCCGAGAGGCTGGTCGAGGCCGCGATCGGCCTGACGCGCCGCTGAGCGACGCGTCCGTCGCAAGGCCTCAGGCGAGGTATTTCTTAAACCAGGCGATCGTCCGGTCCCAGGCCAGCTTGGCGGCCGCCTCGTCGTAGCGCGGCGTCGAGTCGTTGTGGAAGCCGTGGTTGACGCCGGGATAGATGAAGGCCTCGTAGGTCTTGCCGTCCGCCTTCAGCGCCGCCTCATAGGCCGGCCAGCCCTGGTTGATGTTGGTGTCCAGCTCGGCATAGTGCAGCAGCAGCGGCGCCTTGATGCGCGGCACGTCCTCCGCCTTCGCCTGCCGCCCGTAGAACGGCACGGCGGCCCGCAGCTCGGGATAGGCGACGGCCGCGGCGTTGGCGACGCCGCCGCCATAGCAGAAGCCGGTGATGCCGACCTTGCCGGTGGTCAGATCGCTCTGCATCAGGAACTCGACCGCGGCGAAGAAGTCGTTCATCAGCTTCGCCGGGTCGACCTTCTGCTGCAGCTCGCGGCCCTTGTCGTCATTGCCGGGATAGCCGCCGACCGAGGTCAGCCCGTCGGGGGCGAGCGCGACGAAGCCGGCCTTGGCCACGCGCCGCGCCACATCCTCGATATAGGGGTTGAGGCCCCGGTTCTCATGCACCACGACCACGCCGGCGACCTTGCCGGCCGCCTTGGCCGGGCGGACCAGATAGCCACGGACCTCGCCATTGCCCTTGGGCGACTGGTAGGTGATGTACTCCGCGACGATGTCCGGGTCGGTGAACTCGACCTGCTGCGCCATCGCGTAGTTCGGGCTCAGCGAGGCGAGGATCCCCGCCGCGGTCAGTCCGGCGACGGCGAAGGTGCCGGCGCGGTCGAGGAACTCGCGCTTCGTGATCTTGCCATGGACGTAGAAATCGTACAGCTCGAGCAGCTCGGGCTGGAAGTCCTGTGCGGTAAGACGGGTCATGAAGCTCTCCCCCTTTCGATCGAGGCTCCCCGCGAACGCGAGGCGCCACCACGCACCTCACGTTCGTCGCGACCAGACCCGTCGGTTACAGGTTTATTTCGCCAGCTCGGCCCGGATCTTGTCGACCTCGGCGGCGCTCATCTCGCCGGTGGTGGTGACCTTGCCGTCCTGGATCCGCCACAGCCGGAACGGGCCGGTGATGTCGCCATACTTGTCGAAGCTCACCGGGCCGATCACGCCTTCGTATTTGATCGGCTTGCCGTCCTTGATCAGCTGCAGCGCCTTGGCGAACTCGGCCTTGCCGGCATGGATCGGCGTGCCGCCCTCGGCCACCACCTGCGGGATGGCGGCCTTGATCGCCGCGGCGTCGGCCTTGCCGGCCTTGGCGATGGCCAGCCCGACGATGGCGCCGGCGTCGTAGGAGCGGTCGGCCGCCGGCGCGTCCGGCTTGATGCCGCCGGAGAAGGCCTCATAGGCGCCGTAGAAATAGTCGGTCGAGGCCGTCTTGCTGGTGCCCGAGGAGGTGCCGTAGGCGTCGTTCAGGTACTGCGCGCCGACGGCTTCGATGAAGTCGCTGGAGTTCATGCCGTCATTGAGCAGCAGCTTCTGCGGGCCGCCGCCCGAGATCCAGGCGCGGGCAATGGTGGCGCCGTCGACCGGGGTGCTGACCAGGTACAGCGCCTCCGGCTCCCCGGCCATGGCCGCGCTGGCCTCGGCGGAGTAGCTCGCCTGCTGCTCGTTATAGGGCGTGGTCGAGGTGATGGTGCCGCCCAGCTTGGTGTAGGCGGCCGAGAATTCGCGGACGATGTTGACGCCGAAATCGTTGTTGACGTGGATGACGGCGATCTTCTTCAGGCCCTGGTCCAGCGCGTATTTCGCCGCCGCCGTGCCCTGCAGCGCGTCCGAGGTGATGGTGCGGAAGAACACGCCGTTGGTCTTGCCGTCGCGGCCGAGCGCGGTCAGCGTCGGCGAGGAGGAGGCGGGCGACACCTGGACCACCCCGGCCGGCGCCGTCACCGAGGTCAGGATCGGGATCGACACCGAGGAGATGATGCCGCCGATCACCACCGGCACCTTCTTGATGTTGACCAGCTGGGTCGCCTGGTCGACCGCGACGGTGCCCTGGCTCTGGCTGTCGCGGGTGTCGGTCACCAGGTTGCAGCCGGCGGCGCCGCCGGCGTCGTTGATGTCGCGGAACGCCATCTCGACCGATTTGGCGCCGGCCTGGCCATAGGCGCCGGCCGGGCCGGTCAGCTCCATCACCAGGCCGACGGTGATGTCGCAGGCGGCGGACGGCAGCGCCGGCGCGGCGAGGACCGACACCAGGGCGGTGGTCAGTAGGATCCGTTTCATCGCTGTACTCCCTGTTTGGTTGGGCCGGCGACCTGCCGCCGGCCATTGTTTGACGAAGCTCAGGCGGCGCCCTTGTTCAGATTGTATTTCATGATCGCGCCGTGGCGGCCGTGGCGGTCGCGCTCCAGCGTGAAGACGTCGCCTTCGATCTCCCGCGCCCCCGCCAGCGCCTCGGCGATCAGGGCATGGTCCTCCTCGGTCAAAGCGAGGCTGGAGACGGCGAGGTTGGCCGCGAGGTGGTCGCGGTTGCGGGCGCCGACGATCACCGCCGCCACGCCCGGCCGCCCGAGCATCGCGGCGCTGGCCACCGTGGCGATATCGCTGCCGTGCCGGTCGGCGACCCGGCGCAGCGCCTGCAGCAGGGCCTGGAACAGGTCCCAGCCGCCGAAATCGTCGATGATCAACTTGTATTTGACCAGCGACCGATTCTCCAGCGCCTCCGCCGGCTCCGCCACGCCGAGCCAGCGGTCGCCGAGGAAGCCGCCGGCGACGGTGCCGTAGCACAGGAAGGCGACGCCGTTCTCGGCCGCGGCCCGGGCCATCCGCCCCTCCGGCCGGCGGTCGAGCAGCGAATACTGCACCTGCATGGTGGCCAGCTTCACGCCGGCCTGCACGATCTCCAGCATGTGGTCGGTGTCGAAATTGGTGCCGCCGATCTTGTGGATCTTGCCGGCGCGGCGCAGTTCCTCCAGCCACAGCGCCGCCTCCCGCCAGCGCGGCGCTGCATAGTCCCACCAGTGGAACTGCACCAGATCCAGCCGCTCCACCCCCAGGCGTCGCAGCGACTGGTCGATCACGCTTTCGACATCGGCCTTGCCGATCCGCGGCAGCACCTCCAGGTCGGGCACGTATTTGGTGTGCACCTTGATCCGGCCCAGCGCCTCCGCCCCGCGCAGCTCGCGATACTGCCGCCGGAAGCGGCCGATCATCTCCTCGACGCCGGTGTAGATGTCGGCGCAGTCGAAGGTAGTGATGCCGGCATCGGCGAAGGCCATCATGTCGGCCACCGGGTCGTCGCTGCGCACCGCGCCATGGCCGCTCGACAGCTGCCAGCCGCCGCGGATCACGCGCGAGATCTCGTAATCCGGGGCCAGCGGGAGTCTCTGCATGGTCGCCTCACTCGTCCTGGAGCGGCAGGGGCACCGCCGTGGTCGCGGCATGGCTGAACCGGCGCCGGCCGGTCCGGGTGATGCGGAAGCGCGACGCACAGTTCGGGTCGGGGCAGGCGACCTCGGCGTCCGTCGTCATCCAGTCATGGGGATGGGTCGGGCGCTGCTTGGCCGGCAGCAGCGGCAGCAGCGCCGCCAGCGAATAGATCGAGAAGCCCTGGCCCGGCGGCAGGTGCAGCATCTCGCCGCGCAGCTCGAAATGGTCGCCGACCTTGGCGCCGCAATAGATCGGCCCGCCTTCGGGCGCCACCACATCGACCCGCAGGTCGTACAGCTCGAAGCTGTCGTCCGGCTCGCAGCTGTCGTTGGGTGTGTCAGCCATAGGCTCTCTCCTCGGCATCCTCGGCGTCGAGCCGACCGCGGATCAGGCGGAAGGACCGGGTGATGTCGTCGGTCAGCGCCCGGGTCGACCCGCCGGCATCGCCGCGCTCCAGCGCGTCGATCAGCTCCCAGTGGAAATGGGTGGCCGGGATGTCGCGCTGCTCGTCATGGATCTGCGCCGCGGCGCGGACATAGGGGCCGGATTGCAGCCACAGGCTTTCGACGATCGGGATCAGCACGGCCGACCCGGCGGCGCGGTAGATGGCGAAATGGAAGTCGTGGTTCAGCTCCGACGTCCGGTGCGCCTTGTCCGCCTCGTCGCTGCGGAAGGCCGCCTCGCAAGCGACGGTCAGCTGCCGCAGCCGGTCGAAATCCGCCGCCGATAGGTGGGGCAGCGCCAGCGCCGTGACCTGGCCCTCGATCAGGCAGCGGGCGCGGGCCAGGTCGTCCAGCCGCTCGCGGGTGATCAGCGGCACCCGCACCGAACGGTTGGGCAGCGCCTCCAGCGCCTGCTCAGACACAAGCCGGCCCAGCGCCTCGCGCACCGGCATGGTGCTGGTCTGCAGCGTCTCGGCCAGCTCGACGATGCGCAGCACCTCGCCGGCGTCGAACATGCCGTGGATCAGCGACCGGCGCAGCTCGGCATAGACCCGGTCGTGCAGCGTCTCGCGCCCGACCGGCGATAGCGTGCGGCGCCGGCTCATGCGGCCGCATCCATCCGAGGCACCGTGTGTCGCTTGTCCCGATCGGGCATGGGCCCTCCAGGCTGTGGAGCAGTTGCTGACTGCCCCCAATTTTCTACTTGCCAACCCGCGGCGTGTAAACTTTGATCAAACATCACCGATCAAAATTGGTCCGAGGCGGATGCAGCCAGCCGCACATGCCCCGAACGCTTCTAACGGCGCGCCCGTGATCGAGGGGTGCGACCTGGTCAAGCAGTTCGGCGGCCTGCGCGCGGTGGATGGCATGTCGATCGCGCTCGGCCGCGGCGAGATGCTGGGGCTGATCGGCCCCAACGGCGCCGGCAAGACCACGCTGTTCAACCTGCTGGCCGGCAGCCTGGCGCCGAGCGCCGGGACGATCCGGATCACCGGCCGCGCGCTGTCGCACCGGGGGCCGGAGCAGCGCATCGCCCATGGCGTCGCCCGCACTTTCCAGATCCCGCGGCCCTTCGCCGAGATGACGGTGCTGGAGAATGTGCTGACCGGCGGCCAGAAGCAGGCGGGTGAGCGGATCTGGCTGAACCTGGTCCGGCCCGGCCGCGTCGCCGCCGAGGAACGTGCGGCGGTGGCGAAGGCGCGGGCGCTGCTCGACTTCGTCACCCTGTCGCATCTGGAGCACGAGCCGGCGCGCGTTCTATCGGGCGGCCAGCGCAAGCTCTTGGAGCTGGCGCGGGTGCTGATGGCCGACCCGCAGGCGATCCTGCTCGACGAGCCGGCAGCCGGGGTCAACCCGACGCTGCTCGAGCTGATCATCGACCGGATCATCGAGCTCAACCGGCAGGGCCGGTCGATCCTGCTGATCGAGCACAATATGGAGATGGTGGCGCGGCTGTGCGGCCGGGTGGTGGTCATGGCCTCAGGCCGCTACCTGACCGAAGGCGCACCGGCCGAGATCGCGCGCAACCCGGCCGTGGTCGACGCCTATCTCGGCGGGGTGGCGTGATGGAGCCCGCCCTCTCGACCCGGGACCTCGTCGCCGGCTACGAGCCCGACCTGCCGATCGTGCGCGGCGTCGACCTGCAGGTGAGGGGCGGGGAGCTGGTGGTGCTGCTGGGGCCGAACGGCGCCGGCAAGTCGACCCTGGTCAAGGCGATCGCCGGGCTGGTGCCGGTCCATTCCGGCACGGCGGCGCTGGGGACCACCGACATCACTCTCGTCCCGGCGCATGAGAAGATCCGCCACGGCCTGGCCTTCGTGCCGCAGACCGAGAACATCTTCGCCACGCTGTCGATCCACGACAATCTGCGCGCCGCGGCCGACATCCTGCCGAAGGACCGGCGCGCCCGGCGCATCGCCGACCTCTACGCCATGTTCCCGGACCTCGCCGCACGGCCGTCGCTGCGGGCCGGCCAGCTGTCGGGCGGCCAGCGCCAGATGCTGGCGGTGGCCCGCGCCCTGGTGGTCGAGCCGTCGGTGCTGATCCTGGACGAGCCCTCGGCCGGCCTGTCGCCGAAGATCGTGGCCGAGGTCTTCGCCCGGCTGCAGGCGATCAACCGGGCCGGCGTCACCATCGTGCTGGTCGAGCAGAATGTGAAGGCGGCCCTGGCCATCGCCGACCGCGCCGTGATCCTGGTCGAGGGGCAGGTGCGGCACGAGGGGCCGGCCGCCGGGCTTGCCGAGGACCCGATCGTGGCCGAGCTCTATCTCGGCGCCCGCCGACACGGGGCCGCGCCATGACCCCGCAGGTGATCATGGACGGGCTGATCACCGGCGCGATGATCGGGCTCGGCGCCATCGGCGTGACGCTGACCTATTCGATCCTGCGCTTCGCCAATTTCGCCCATGGCGAGCTGCTGTCCTGGGGCGCCTATGCGGCCCTGGCCGCCGCCGGCGCTCTCGGCAGCGTCTCCGGTGGGCTCTTGACCCCGATCGGCCCGTTCTCCTTCGGCTGGGCGCTGCCGATCGCGGCGCTGATCTCGGTGGCGCTGACCGGCGGGCTGGCGCTGCTGGTCGACTGGCTGCTGTTCGGCCGCCTGCGCGACCGGCGCAGCAGCATCATCATCCTGGTGATGGCCAGCTTCGGCGCGGCGCTGACGCTGCGCAGCCTGCTGGAATTCATCTTCACCTCGAAGCCCGCCTACTACACCAAGGCGCTGCAGATCGCCGTGAAGCTGGGCGGCGGCCTCCGGGCCACGCCGGACCAGCTGCTGTCGCTCGGCGTCGCCTCGATTCTCGTCCTCGCCGTGCACCTGATGCTGACCCGGACCGCGACCGGCCGGGCGATGCGCGCGGTCAGCGAGAATCCGCAGCTGGCCGGTGTCGTCGGCATCGATGTCCGCCGTGTGGTCCGCACCGTCTGGCTGATGGGGGCGGGGCTGGCCGCCATCGCCGGTATCTTCGCCGGGCTCCTGGTCCAGATCCGGCCGCAGATGGGGCTCGACCTGCTGCTGCCGCTCTTCGCCGCGGCGATCCTGGGCGGCATCGGCAGTGTGCCTGGCGCCATGCTGGCCGGGCTGGTCGTCGGCCTGGCCGAGGCCGTCGCCGTGCCGCTGGTCGGCGGCGAATGGCGCGCCGCCATCGCTTTCGTCGTGCTGGTGCTGGTGCTGCTGGTCCGCCCGCAGGGCCTGTTCGGGAGGGCGGAATGAGCGTCGAGCTGGTCGCCTATGGCTGTTTCTTCCTGACCATGGCGCTGACCTATGCCGTGATGTGCCTCGGCCTCAACCTGCAATGGGGTCAGACCGGGCTGTTCAATGTCGGCGTCGCAGGCTTCGTTGCGATCGGCGCCTATGTCTCGGCGCTGCTGACCACGCCGGACGCGCCCGACCGCCTGGGCGGGTTCGGACTGCCGATCGTCGTCGGCTGGCTGGGCGGGGCACTGGCCGCGGCCCTGATCTCCTTCCTGATCGGGGCGCTGACCATCCGGTTGCGCGCCGACTACCTGGCGATCGCCACCTTCGGCGTCGCCGTCACCGTGCAGCTCTGCGCCCTCAACCTGGTCTCGGTGACCGGCGGTCCGTTCGGCATCGGCTTCATCCCGCGGCCCTTCGCTGACATGGCCGGCGACCCGCTGCTGTTCGGCCTGGCCAATCTCGGCGTGCTGGCCGTGGTGGTCCTCGGGCTCTATCTCGCGCTGGAGCGGCTGGTGCGCAGCCCTTGGGGCCGGGTGCTGCGAGCGATCCGCGAGGACGAGACTGCGGCCCGCGCCCTCGGCAAGAACGCGCGGGCGTTCCGGCTGCAGGCCTTCGCCATCGGCGGCGGCATCATGGGGCTGGCGGGAGCGGCCCAGGCCCATTTCATCGGCTTCATCGCGCCGGACAATTACCTGCCACGGCTGACCTTCCAGGTCTGGGCGATGCTGATCGTCGGCGGCTCCGGCAACAACCGCGGCGCCATCCTGGGCGCGGTCTTCGTCTGGGGCCTGTGGGCGGCCTCGGGTGGCGCCATCTCGGCCCTGTTCCCGCCCGACCAGCAGGCGCGCGCCGCCGCGCTGCAGATCGTCATGATCGGCGTCGCGCTCTGCGCCGTCCTGCTGCTGCGCCCGCGCGGCATGCTGGGCGAGGACCGGGTGGTGTCGCGCCATCTCGGCCGGCTGTCGCGCCGGACCATCAAGGAGACGTCCCGTGCCGGAAACCCCTGAGCGTATCGATCTCGGCCCCGGCCTCTCGATCAGCCGGCTGGTCTGCGGTCTGTGGCAGGTGGCCGACCTGGAGAAGGACGGCACGCCGCTCGACCCCGAGCGCGGCGCCGATGCGCTCAACGCCTATGCCCGGGCCGGCTTCGACACATTCGACATGGCCGACCATTACGGCAGCGCCGAGCTGATCACCGGCCGGCTGCTGGCGCGCCACGGCAAGGGCCACGGGCGGCCGGTCGCCTTCACCAAATGGTGCCCGGAGCCGGGGGCGATGACCGCCGAGGTGGTCCGCCGCGGCGTGCAGGACCGGCTCGACCGGCTGGGCGTCGACCGGGTCGACCTGCTGCAGTTCCACTGGTGGACCTTCGAGCATCCGGCCTGGCTCGACGCGCTGCACGAGATGGCGCGGCTGCGGGAGGAGGGGCTGATCGGCGCGATCGGCGTCACCAATTTCGACGCCGCGCATCTGGCCGTGGCCCTGGGCGACGGCGTGCCGGTGCTGACCAACCAGGTCTCGTTCTCGCTGGTCGACCGCCGGGCCGCGGGGCCCCTGTCCGATCTGTGCCGGGCGAAGGGCGTGAAGCTGCTGGCCTATGGCACGCTGTGCGGCGGCTTCCTCTCGGACAAGTGGCTTGGCCGGCCGGAACCCGCGGCGATGCCGGACTGGAGCCGCTCGAAATACAAGCGCTTCATCGACGCGGCCGGCGGCTGGGACGTGTTCCAGGGCATCCTGCAGGCGGCCGCCGACGTCGCGAGGAAGCACGGCGTCTCCCTGTCCAATGTCGCGACCCGCTGGGTTCTGGAGCATGAGGCCGTCGCCGCGGCCATCATCGGCGCAAGGCTGGGCGAGAGCGAGCACCGTGCCGACAACCTGAAGGCCTTCGGCTTCGCCCTCGACGCCGAGGACCGGGGGCGGCTCGAGGGCGCCTTCGCCGTGGCGACGCCGATCCCCGGCGATTGCGGCGACGAATATCGCCGCCCGCCCTACCTGACCGCCTCGGGCGACCTCAGCCACCATCTCGACGCCATCCCGTCGATCTTCACGGCCGAGCCGGTGCCCGGCCGGCCGGACCGGCTGCGGGTCTCCTCCGGCAGCGTGTGGGAGCCGATCGCCGGCTACAGCCGCGCCGTGCGGGTGAAGGACACGATCCGCGTCTCCGGCACCACCGCCACCCATGGCGGGGACCGCTGCGTCGCGCCGGGCGACCCCGGGGCGCAGACCACCTACATCCTCGACAAGATCGCCGCCTCGATCACGGCGCTCGGCGGCTCGATGGAGGATGTCGTGCGCAGCCGCATCTATCTGCGCGATGCATCGAAATGGGAGCCGGTGTCGCGCGCCCATGGCCGGGTGTTCGGCGCGATCAAGCCGGCCAACACCCTGGTCCAGGCCGGCGCCCTGGTCGGCGACTACGAGGTCGAGATCGAGGTGGAGGCCGTCGTCTCGTAACAGCGGACGAGGGCAGGGTGGTCAGATCGCGTCGCGAACCCGGTTCCAGCTCTCCGCCATGTGGCGGCTGAGGATCGCGGCCAGACGCTCCGGGTCCCTGGCCTCGAGGGACGCGATCATCTCCTCGTGGTCGGCCACTGCCGCCGCCCATTTCTCCTCGCTGCCATTGCCGATGAAGCGGATCCGCTTCAGCCGCGACTGCAGGATGCCGTGCACCGTCACCAGCGCCGCGTTGCCGGACAGGCGCAGGATGGCGGAGTGGATGGCCTGGTTCAGCTTGAAATACTCCAGCCGCTCGCGCCGCTTGTAGTGCTGCAGCATCCGGTCGTGCAGGCCACGGACCTCGCGGATGCCGGAATCCGAGGCATCGGCGCAGGCCAGCCGGCCGGCCTCGGCCTCCAGCAGGCCCAGCACCGCCAGCATGTCCTGCACCTCCTTGGCGGAGAAGCGCTTGACCACGGCGCCACGGCCCGGGACCAGGTCCAGCAGCCCTTCGCTGGCGAGGTATTTCAACGCCTCGCGCAGCGGCGTGCGCGACACGCCGAGCTGTGCCCCCAGCTGCCCTTCGTGGATGCGCGCGCCGGATGGCAGCACGCCCTCGATCACCATGTCGCGGATGCGGCCGACGATCTGGTCGTGCAGCGACGGGCGGGCGATCGGGCCGCTATCGGCCAACGCGTCCTGCAACAGTTCCATCCCGTCCTCGCACCCCGTCGGCGGCATCGCCGGCGGAGCCAAGCATGGCGAATAAGTCCTGCCGAGGTCAATCTCAGCATTCTGCATGCAGAGTGCAGCATGCTTGATGTGTGCATGCATGGCTGCTACCGTGCCCTCAGAAGCAAGAAGATTTGGGGAGCACCGTGGCAGCCCAGCCCGACATCCGCCGTCCCGTCATCGCCCTCGCCATGGGCGATCCCGCCGGGATCAGCCCGGAGCTGACCGCCCGGCTGCTGGCGCTGGACGAGATCCGCGCCGCCGTCCGCTTCGTGGTGTTCGGCGACCGCAGGATCCTCGACGCCGGCGCCCGGACGGCCGGCGTGGAACTCGACCTCGAGGTGGCCACCGAGGCGAAGGCCCCTGGTGACCGGCCGGTGCTGATCGACCTCCGCCATCTCGACCCGGCGGATGTGACGCCGCGCGAGGCGACGCTGGCCGGCGGGAAGTTCGCGTCCGAGAACTTCCGCCGTGCGCTCAAGCTGGCCGCCGCCGGCGGGGCCGACGCCGTCTGCTTCACCCCGTTCAACAAGCAGGCGATGCGCTACGCCACGCCCGGCTACGACGACGAGATCCGCTTCGTCGCGGATGCCATCGGCTGGTCCGGTGCGGCCCGAGAATTCAACATCCTGGACACGATCTGGAACGCGCGGGTCACCTCGCACATCCCGCTCTCGGCCGTGGCCGCGGCGATCACGGCGGAGGGCATCCGGGCCGAGCTGGCGCTGACCGCCGGCTGCCTGCGCGCCGCCGGCATCGACCGGCCGCGCATCGCGGTGGCCGGGCTGAACCCGCATGCCGGCGACGGCGGCAATTTCGGGCGTGAGGAGATCGAGGTGATCGGCCCGGCGGTCCGCGCCGCGGCGTCGGAAGGCCTCGACGTCGTCGGCCCCTATCCGGCCGACACCGTCTTCCTGCGGGCGCCGAAGGAAGGCTGCCACGCGGTGCTGACGATGTATCACGACCAGGGGCAGATCGCGATGAAGCTGATGGGCTTCGACCGTGGCGTCACCATGCTCGGCGGCTTCCCCTTCCCGATCTGCACCCCCGCCCACGGTACCGCCTACGACATCGCCGGGGAAGGCATCGCCGATATCGGCGCCAGCCGCGCCGCGGTGCTGCTGGCCGCCCGGATGGCGGCGCGCAGGCACGCCGCGCCGGGCTGATCCGGCCCGTCAATCACAAGCAAAGGGAGGAGAACGAAGATGCTCAAGACATTGACCCTGGCACTGGCCGCGCTGCTGCCGGCCGCCGCCGCCCAGGCCTGGGAACCCCAGAAGCCGATCGAATTCGTCGTCACCTCCGGCCCCGGCGGCGGCACCGACAGCTTCGCCCGTGCGGTGCAGGCGATCATCGTCAAGCACAAGCTGGTGGACAGGCCGATCATCGTCAGCAACAAGGGCGGCGGCAGCGGCGCCGAGGGCTTCGTCTACGGCAAGGGCGCTGCCGGCGACCCGCACAAGCTGGTGTTCGGCACCAACAACGAATACCTGCTGCCCTTTGTCGCCAACCTGCCCTATGCGCCGGAGGACCTGACGCCGGTGGCGGCGATGGCGATGGACGAGTTCGTGCTGTGGGTCAACGGCGAGGCGCCCTACAAATCGGCGGCGGAGCTGCTGGCCGCGGCCAAGGAGACGCCCCTCAAATTCGGCGGCAGCCAGTCCAAGGATGTCGACCAGACCCTGGTCAGCATGGTCGGCGAGGCCACCGGCGCCCGCTTCACCTACATCCCGTTCAAGAGCGGCAACGAGGCCGCGGTGCAGCTGGCCGGCGGCCATATCGACGGCAACACCAACAACCCGAACGAGAATCGCGGCCAGTGGCAGGCTGGCATGGTGCGGCCGCTCTGCGTCTTCGCCATGCAGCGCCTGCCGGCCGGCCCGAAGGTGTCCGGCGATCTCGGCTGGGCCGACATCCCGCTGTGCCGCGACGAGGGCATCCCGATCGACAGCTACCAGATGCCGCGCGCCGTGTGGCTGCCCGGCGGCGTGCCGGCCGAGGCGACCGCCTTCTACACCGACCTGTTGCGCAAGGTCAGCGAGACGCCGGAATGGCAGGACTACCTGGCCAAGAGCTCGCAAAGCGGCCGGTTCCTGACCGGCGACGAGTGGCAGGCCTATATCCGCGCCGAACAGGACCGGGTGCGCGCGGTCTACCAGAAGCAGGGCTGGCTCGCCGGCTGACCACCTGGGAGTGCGGTCATGGACAAGCCTGAGACCGGCGGGATCTCCCGCTTCGGCATGGAATGCGCGGCCGCCGCGGCCACCGGTGCGGTCGGTGCCGCGGTCGCGGTTGGCGGGCTGCAGAGCGGCATCGGCTGGAACGAGGCGGGGCCCGAGCCCGGGACCTTCCCCTTCGCCGTCGGCCTGATCATCGTCGCCGGCAGCCTGGGCACCCTGGTCCAGGCGCTGCGGGCGCGCGACGGCGCGGTGTTCCTCGACGCCGTCCGTCTGCGCCGGGTCGCCGCCTTCTTCGGGCCGATGGCGGCCTTCGTGGCGCTGTCGCTGCCGCTCGGCCTCTACGTCGCCTCTGCCCTTTACCTCATCGGGGTGATGGCGCTGCAGGGCGGCTACCGGCTGCGCAGCGCCGTGCCGGTCGGGCTCGGCGTCGCCGTGCTGCTGTGGCTGGTGTTCGAGACCTGGTTCCAGGTGCCGCTGCTGAAGGGTCCGATCGAGGCCTGGCTCGGCCTCGCCTGACATCCGGAGATCCCCCGTGGACAACCTCGCCCATCTCGTCGACGGCTTCGGCACGGTGCTCAGCGGCTACCATCTGATGCTGATGGTGCTGGGCGTGATGCTCGGCATCCTGGTCGGGGTGCTGCCCGGCCTCGGCGCGCCGAACGGCGTGTCGCTGCTGCTGCCGCTGACCTTCGCCATGGACCCGGTCTCGGCCATCATCCTGCTCAGCTGCATGTATTGGGGCGCGCTGTTCGGCGGGTCGACCACCTCCATCCTGTTCAACATCCCGGGCGAACCGTCCTCGGTCGCCACCACCTTCGACGGCTATCCGATGGCTCGGGCGGGCCAGGCGGCGCGGGCGCTGACCCTGGCCTTCCTGTCGGCCGGCTTCGGCGCCCTGGCCGGGGTGGTGGTCATCACGCTGCTGTCCGGCTGGGTGGCGCAGTTCGCGCTGCGCTTCAGCTCGCCGGAATTCTTCGCCGTCTACTTCCTGGCCTTCGCCTCCTTCGTCGGCATGGGCAGCGGGTCGCCGGTGAAGACCGTGGTGTCGATGATGCTGGGCTTCGCCTTCGCCACGGTCGGGATGGACACCGTCTCCGGCAATTTGCGCCTGACCTTCGGCCTCGCCGACCTGATCAAGGGCATCAGCTTCCTGGTCGCGGTGATCGGCCTGTTCGGCATTGGCGAGCTGATCCTGACCATGGAGGAGGGGCTGCGCTTCGACGGCATCCGCGCCCGGGTCGGGCTGCGCGATGTCGGCCGCGCCATGCGCGAGCTGCCGCGGCAGTGGCTGGCGCTGCTGCGCAGCGTCCTGGTCGGCTGCTGGATGGGCATCACCCCGGGCGGGCCGACCGCCGCCAGCTTCATGAGCTACGGCCTGGCCCGGCGCTTCGCCCGGCGCAAGGAGGGCTTCGGCAAGGGCGACCCGGCCGGCATCGTCTCGCCCGAGGCCGCCGACCATTCCGCCGGCACCTGCGCCATCCTGCCGATGCTGGCGCTGGGCGTGCCCGGATCGGCCACCGCCGCGGTGATGATGGGCGGGCTGATGATCTGGGGCCTGACGCCCGGCCCGATGCTGTTCATCGACCAGCCGGACTTCGTCTGGGGCCTGATTGCCAGCATGTATCTCGGCAATGTCGTCGCCGTCGCCCTGGTGCTGGCGACCGTGCCGGTGTTCAGCGCCATCCTCCGCATCCCCTTCGCCGTGATCGGGCCGGTGATCGTGGTGGTATGCTTCGCCGGCGCCTACACCGTCGCCAACTCGCCCTTCGACATGGGGCTGGTCCTGGCCTTCGGCATCGTCGGCTACGTCTTCAAGAAGCTGGACTACCCGATCGCGCCCCTCGTGCTCGCCATGGTGCTGGGCGACAAGGCCGAGGATGCGTTCCGCCAGTCGATGATCATGTCCGGCGGCGACCTGTCGGTGTTCTGGTCGAACGCCCTGGTCGGCAGCATCACCACGCTCGGCCTCGCCATGCTGGCCTGGCCGCTGATCGGCCGCCTGACTTCGATCAAAGCACGGACGCGTCGAACCGCCGGAGCGGCGCGTCCGGATTGAGCTCCAGCCCGAAACCGGGGGCGTCGGAGACGTCCAGCCGCCCGTCCTGCGGCACCGGCTCGTTGCGGAACAGGCTGCCGAACACCGGCCGCACGCTGCGCCCGTCCGGGCTGTTCGCCACATACTCGCAGAACGGCGCGTTCGGCTGCGACATCACATAGTGGTAGCTGTAGGGACCGCTGCCATGCGGCACCACCGGGATGTCATAGGCCGCCGCATGGGCGGCGATGCGCAGCAGCTCGGTCAGGCCGCCGGCCCACATCACGTCCGGCTGCAGGATGTCGATCGTCCGGCCCTCGATCAGCCGGCGGAAGCCGTAGCGGGAATATTCATGCTCGCCGGTGGCGAAGCGCGTGGCGGGCAAAGCGCGCTTCAGCAGGCCATAGCCCTCGACATCATCGGGGTGCAGCACCTCCTCCCACCAATGGATGCCGAGATCGGCGCAGGCGGTGGCCAGCTCGACCGTGTACGGCACGTCGAGTGCCATGTAGCAATCGACCATCAGCGGGAAGTCCGGGCCTACGGCGGCGCGGTGCCCGGCGAGGAATTCGCGGTTCGCCCGCACGCCCTCGCGGCCATCGGCGGGGCCGTGCGGCAGCGGCACCTTGCCGCCCCAGAAACCCATGCGCTTGGCCTCGGCCGGCAGCGGGCCGGTGCAGTAGAAGCTCAGCTCCGGCTTGGTCCGGCCGCCGATCAGCTTGTACACCGGCTCCTGCCGGATCTTGCCGACCAGGTCCCACAGCGCCAGGTCGACCACGCTGATGGTGGCCAGCGGCAGCCCCTTGCGGCCGTAGAACAGGCTGGCGCGGAACATCTGGTCCCACAGCAGGTTCAGGTCGCGCGGGTCGGCGCCGACCAGGAAGCGCCGGAAGTGCTTCTCGATCAGCCAGCAGGCCGGCGGTCCGCCGAAGCCGGTGGCGAAGCCGATGCGGCCCTGGTCGTCCTCGATCTCGACCAGGATCGAGCCGAGGACGTCGATGCCCCAGCTCAGCCGCGACGCCTTGTAGGGCGCATAGCCCGACATCGGGTTGGCGATCAGCGTGTCGATGATCCAGTGGCCGCCCTTCTGGCGGTGATAGTCGCCGCCATCCCCGGTGCCTTCGATCAGGTAGGTGCGGATATCGGCGATGCGCAATGCGGTCATGATGGTGTCCGGAGGGTGGCGGGAACGGCTAGCGCATCAGCTGGCCGCCATTGACGTCGAGCGTGTGGCCGGTGACGTAGCCGGCCCAGTCGCTCGCCAGGAAGGCGACGCAGCGCGCCACCTCCTCCGGCGTCGCGGCGCGGCCGAGCGGGATGGTGGCGAGGAAGCGGGCGAGGGCGTCGGGAGCCACGCCGTCACGCAGCATCGGCGTGTCGGCGGCGCCCGGGGAGACGACGTTGACCGTGATCCCCTCCGGCGCCCAGGCCCGGGCGAAGGACTTGGCCAGCGCGATCACCCCGGCCTTGGTCGCCGCATAGATGGCGGAGCCGACATAGCCGCCGGTGTGGGCGCCCTGGCTGGCGAACAGCACGATCCGGCCGCGTCCCCGCGGCGCCATCGCGGCATGGGCGGCGCGGCAGAGATGGAACGGGCCGGCCACATTGACCCGCATCTGCCGGTCGATGGCGTCGTCGCCGACCTCGTCGATCGGCTGCCGGATCATCAGCGCCGCCGCGTTCACCAGGATGTCCAGCCGGCCATAGGCCTGCACGGCGCTGTCGACCAGCTCGCGGCAGGCGGCGGGATCGGCCAGGTCGAACACTGCCGGCGCGATCCGGCCGTCCGCGCCCTGCTGTGCGGTCTCGGCCGCCCCGGCGGCGTCGCGGTCGGCGGCGGTGACGACGCAACCCAGCCGGGCCAGCAGCAGCGCCGTCGCCCGGCCGATGCCGCTGGCCGCGCCGGTGACGATGGCGATGCGGCCCGCCAGGCCCAGATCGTCGGTCATGTCCGGTCGCTCCGTCACAGCGGCAGCCGATACTTGTCGATGCAGGCCGCGCGCGGCTCGACGCCCAGGCCGGGTCCCTCTGGCGGCCGCACCAGCCCGTCCCGGTGCCAGATCGGCGTGTCGACCAGCTCGTGCTGCATCGGGTTTTCCAACGGCTTCAGCTCGAACAGCCGCGCCGCCGGGCTGGCGACCGACAGGTGCAGGCTGGCGGCGCTGGTCACCGCCGTGCTCCAGGCATGGGCGTTGACGGCGATGCGCGCCGCCTCGGCCAGCGCCGCCACCTTGCGGAAGCCGGTGATGCCTTCGGCCCGGGCAGGGTCGACGCCCAGCACGTCGACCAGCCCGGTGCGGATCAGCCGGGCATAACCGGCCACGGTCCATTCCCGCTCGCCCGTGGCGATCCGGGTGGTGACGGCGGCGCGCAACCGGGCCAGGCCGTCCAGGTCGTCGGGATGCAGCGGCTCCTCCACCCAGTCGATATCGTGCGCCTCGAAGCGGCGGACGGTGGCGATCGCGGTGGCGGCGTCCCAGCGCACGCCGTTGCCGATATCGACCATCAGCCGGGCGGCCGGACCGGCGGCCTGGCGCACCGCGCGGACATAGTCGACATCGTGTCCGGGGTCCTGGCCGACCCGCGACAGGCCGCGCTTGCCGAAGCCCAGCTTGGCGCCCTTGAAGCCGCGGCCGATATGACCCGCCACCTCGGCCGCGCCCTCCTCGATCGTGGCGCGGTTGACATGCATGCTGGCGATCGCCGGCAGCGCCTCGTGCACCCGCCCGCCGAACAGGCGCCACAGCGGCAGCCCGGCCGCCTTGCCGCAGGCGTCCCACACCGCCATGTCGATGCCGGCCAGCGCCATGGTGGCGAGGCCGCCTTCGCCATACCACCAGGTGTGCCGCTTGAGCGCCTGCCATACCGAATCGGGCTCGCGCACATCCATGCCGGCGACGACATCGGCCAAGCCGCCTTGGACCAGCGCGGCCACGGCGCGGCAGGCCTCGGGCCACATGGCGATGCATTCGCCCCAGCCGGTCAGCCCGCCCTCGGCCTCCAGCCGCAGCAGCACGGTGTGCCGGATGTTGCCGTGGTCGTTCGGCTCCGGATAGCGCAGCACGATCGGGGTGATGCCCTGGATGCGCATTGGTCTCCTCCCACCGGCCGCTTCGGCGGCTCCTTCGTCCCGGTTCCGAACACCCTTGCCAGGGCGGCAGAACCGACACTACGATGCCTGAAAAGAATTGGCCTGTCCAATTTACCAGTGGACCGGAATTGAGGGGAGGAAAGGGATGATCCGCGCGCACCGCTTCCGGGGTTTCGCCATCGCCGCCATTGCCCTGCTTGCCGCCGGCGCCACAGCCCGGGCCCAGGATTTCCACGGCTTCGACCCGGGGGCCTTCTCCGGCGCCATGCTGTCGGCCGACCAGCTCAAGGCCATGGTGGCCGACGCGAAGGCGGCGACGCCGCCGCGCAACGGCTCCGGCTACGTCATCGGCTTCGCCAATCTGCAGCGCGACATCTCCTTCGGGGTGAAGGTCGAAGGCGGCATCAAGGCCAATGCCGACGCCGCGGGGGTCGAGCTCGCCGTCGCCGACAACCGGCTGGACGGGCCGACCGCCCTGGCCAATGCCGAAAGCTTCGTCCGCCGCAACGCGGACTTCGTCATCGAATTCCAGACCGACGTGAATTTCGGCCCGGCGGTGATGAACCAGTTCGACACGGCCGGCATCAAGGTGGCGGCGATCGACATCCCGATGCCGAACGCCACCTTCTTCGGCGCCAACAACCCGCGCTCCGGCTTCATGGGCGGGTCCTACCTGGCCCAGGCGGCGGTCGCCGAATACGGCGCCGACAAGGTGGCGCAGGGCTATCTCGTGGTCGGCGAGCTGCCGCAGTCCGGCGCCATCCCGGCGATGCGCACCGGCGGCCAGGTGGCCGGCTTCCAGGCCGAGCTGCCGAACTTCCCGGCCGACCACATCCTCAAAATTGACACCAAGAACACGCTGCAGGAGAGCTTCCAGCAGATGAGCAACCTGATCGGCCGGATTCCCGCCGGGGTGCCGATCATGGTGACCGCGATCAACGACCAGGCGGCGACCGGCATGCTGCGCGCCGCCCAGCAGGCCGGGCGCGAGGCCGACACCATCGTCGTCGGCATGGGCGCGGACGAGACCGAGACCCTGGCGAAGGAGCCGCGCTTCGTCGCCTCGGTCGGCTATTTCCCGGAGCGCTACGGCAACTACCTGATCCCGATCGCCCTCGCTACTCTGGCCGGCAAGGCCCTGCCGCCGGCGGTGCTGGTCAACCACGTCATGGTGACCAAGGCCAACATCTGCGAGTTCTACCCGGACACCGCCTGCGCCAAGGACGCCAAGGTCCTGGACTACAAATTCCCGCAGGAGGCCTTCGGCAAGCACCTCGCCAGCCTGCGCGGGCTCGAGGAGCTGAAGGGCTACGAGACCCTGATCCCGAAGGAGTGACGGCCGCATGACCGACACCGCTCCCCGTCTCGAGATGCGCGGCATCCGCAAGGCCTTCGGCGGCGTCGACGTGCTGCGCGAGGTCGAGCTGACGGTCGCGGCGGGGGAGGTGCTGGCCCTGCTCGGCTCGAACGGCGCGGGCAAGTCGACGCTGGTGAAGATCCTGGCCGGCAGCTACGGCCGCGATGGCGGGACGGTGCGGCTGGACGGCGCCGAGGTCAGCTTCGACCAGCCGCGCCAGGCCGTCGCCGCCGGGGTGCGCCTGCTGCCGCAGGAGATCTCGGTGATCCCGGACATGACCGTGGCCGAGAACATCTGCATCGGCGACCTGCCGATGCGGGCCGGCCCCGGCTTCCGGGTGGTGGACACGGCGGCGATGCGCCGGCAGGCGGAGGAGCTGCTGCAGCAGCTGGGCTATCCCGGCATCGACCCCGCCGCCCGGGTCAAGGGCCTGAGCGTGCCGGAGCAGCGGATCGTCGAGATCGCCCGCGCCCTGGCGGGCCGCGCGCGCGTGCTGATCATGGACGAGCCGACGGCGTCGCTGACCGAGCAGGAAGCGGCGACCCTGTTCGCCATCATCCGCCGGCTGAAGGCGCAGGGCGTCGCGGTGATCTACATCTCGCACTACCTGTCCGAGGTGTTCGAGGTGTCCGACCGCATCGCCGTGCTGCGCGACGGCCGCAACGCCGGCAGCTTCCGCACCAGTGAGGCGACCCCGGCCGAGGTGCTGCGCGCCATGCTCGGCGGCGTGGTCGACGACCTCTACGGCTCGGGCCCCGCGGCCCCGCCGGGCGAGGCCGTGCTGGTGGTCGAAGGGTTGCAAATCCCGGGCGAGATCGAGGATGTCGACCTGACCGTCCGCGCCGGCGAGATCGTCGGCCTGTTCGGCTTGGTCGGGTCCGGGGTCGAGAGTCTGGGCCGGGCGCTGTACGGCGCGCTCGGGCCGGTCGCGGCGCGGCGGGTGGCGATCGGCGGCGCCCCCTATGCGCCACGCAGCCCGCAGGCCGGCAAGGCGGCCGGCATCGGCTTCATCGCGGCCGAGCGCAAGCGCGAGGGCATCGTCGCCGACCTGACGGTGCGCGAGAACATCGCCCTGCCGTTCCTGGAGCGCTTCCGCACCGGCCCGTTCATGGATGTGGCGGCGGAGCGGCGGCACGCCGAGGGCTGGATCGGCCAGCTCGGCATCCGCACCCGCGGCAGCGAGCAGCGCCTGCGCACCTTGTCCGGCGGCAACCAGCAGAAGGTCTGCATCGCCCGCTGGCTGGTCGACGGCATGCGCCTGCTGATCCTGGAGGAGCCGACCCGCGGCGTCGATGTCGGCGCCCGGCGCGAGATCTATGCCGAGCTGCGGCGGCTGGCCGATGCCGGCCGGGCGATCCTGGTGTTGTCCTCCGATGTCGAGGAGGTGGCGGGCTTAAGCGACCGCGCCATCGTGCTCGACCGCGGCCGGGCAGTGGCGGAACTCCCGCGCGGCCGCGAGCCGGCGGAGCTGATGGCGGCGGCCAGCGCGCCGGCGGTGGAGAACGGGGATCTGAGGGCATGACCACGATCGACACTCCCCGCCGCGCCCGGGGCCTTGCCCGCGGCGCGCTCGGCCGGTCCTGGTCCGGCGTGGCGGTGCTGCTCTTGTTCTACGTGGCGCTGCTGGTCGCCTTCTCGCTGCTGTCGCCCTGGTTCCTGTCCTTCAACAACATGATGAGCATCGGCTCCAACGTCGCCTTCATCGGGTTGATGGCCGCCACCGGAACGCCGCTGATCATCGCCGGCGGGCTGGACCTCTCGGTCGCCGCCGTGGCCGGGCTGACCGGGGTGGTGCTGGCCCTGCTGCACGGGCTCGGGCTCGACATCTGGGTGGCGGCCGTGGCGGCGATCCTGTTCGGCGCCGCGATCGGCCTCATCAACGGCATCTTCACCACCGGGCTGCGGCTGAACCCGCTGATCGTCACCCTGGCGACCATGAGCATCATCACCGGCAGCGCCCTGGTGATGACCGGCGGGCTCACCAAGCCTCTGATGGTGCCCGGCTTCAACTGGATCGGCAGCGGAAGGCTGTTCGGCATCCCCGTGCCGCTGATCCTGATGCTGCTGTGCTATGGCGCGCTGTGGGTGGTGCTGGCGAAGACCCGCTTCGGCCGCTTCGTCTACGCCTCCGGCGGCAATCCGGAGGCCAGCCGCCTGGTCGGCGTGCCGGTGGCGCGCACCCAGATCACGCTCTACGTCCTGTCCGGCATCAGCGGCGCCGTCGCCGGGCTGGTGCTGGCGGCGATGCTGGGCGCGGCGGCGCCGGACGCGGCAGGCAAGCACCTGCTGACCGTGATCGCCGCCATCATCCTCGGCGGCACCAGCCTGTTCGGCGGCCGGGGCAGCGTCTGGGGCACCCTCCTGGCCGTGCTGATCCTGGGCACGCTGAACAACGGGCTGACGCTGCTCGACGTCTCCAGCTTCTGGCAGGACGTGACCCGCGGCATCGTGCTGCTGTTGGCGGTCAGCCTCGACCAGATCCGCAGCCGCGCGGCGGGGGATTGATCGTGGTCGCCGGCCTCGACACCGTCGCCCCGATCGAGCGGCAGTCGGTCGCCGAGCAGGTGGCGAAGAAGCTGATGGAGCTGGTGCGCACCGGCAGCCTGAAGCCGGGCGACCAGCTGCCGCCGGAGCGCGAGCTGGCGCAGATCCTGCAGGTCAGCCGGCCCAGCGTGCGCGAGGCGCTGCGCGGCCTGCAGATCCTGGGCGTGGTCAAGATGCGGCAGGGCGGCGGCGTCTATGTCACGGCCCTGGAGGCGTCGGATCTGCTGGCGCCGCTGCAGTTCCTGCTGGAGCTGAACGCGCCGACGGTCGACGCGCTGCACGAGGCGCGGATCCTGGTCGAGGGCACCATCGCCGGGCTGGCGGCGGAGCGGATCGACGCCGCCGCGCTGGCCCGGCTGCATGGCCTGCTGGCGGTGCAGCGCAGCGTGCTGCGCGACCCGGTCGGCTTCCGCGTGTCGGACATGGAGTTCCACCGCGTCATCTACGCCGCCTCCGGCAACCCGTTCCTGGAGCGGGTCGGCGGCTCGTTCTTCGTGCTGGGCATGGAGTATCGCCGCATCGCCTCGGAAACGCCGGGCGTGCTGGAGCGCAGCTTCGCCGACCATGAGGCGATCCTGGCGGCGCTCGACGCCCGCGACGCCGCGCAGGCGGGGGAGGCGATGCGGCGCCACATGACCAGCGTCTACGAGACCACATTGGCGGCGATGGAGAAGGCGCGATGAGCAGGAAAGCCCGGATCGCCGTGGTCGGCGCCGGCTGGTGGGCGGCGCAGAACCACATCCCGGTGCTGCAGCGCAATCCCGATTGCGAGCTGGTCGGTGTCAACCGGCTGGGCGCCGCCGAGCTGGCCGCGCTGCAGCAGCGCTTCGGCATCCCGGAGGGGTCGGAGGACTATCGCGAGCTGCTCGACCGGGTGAAGCCGGACGGGGTGGTGGTGGCGTCGCCGCATGTGCTGCATCACGAGCACGCCACCGCGGCGCTCGACCGCGGCTGCCATGTGCTGGTCGAGAAGCCGCTGGCGACCCGCGCCGAAGACGCCCGCGACCTGGTCGCCCGCGCCCGCCGCGCCGGCCGCGCCATCCTGGTCCCGTATGGCTGGAACTTCCTGCCCTGGGTGCGCGAGGCGCGCCGGCTGGTGGCGGATGGCGAGATCGGCTCGGTCCAGCATGTCGTACTGCAGATGGGCTCGGCGCTGGAAGACCTGTTCGCCGGCCAGCCGATGGTCGAGACCCGGGACCACATGTTCCGGCCGCCGCCCTCGACCTGGGCCGACCCGAAGCGCGCCGGCGGCTATGGCTGGGGCCAGCTGGTGCATGCGCTCGGCCTCCTGTTCCGCATCGCCGACCTGGCGCCGCGCGAGGTCTTCGCCATGACCGGCGCCTCGCCGACCGGCGTCGATTATTACGACGCCGCCACGGTGCGGTTCGAGGGCGGCGCCACCGCCGCTCTGTCCGGCGCCTCCACCGTGCCGAAGCATCGCGGGCCGCATATCGACCTGCGGATCTACGGCTCGGAAGGCCTCCTGCTGCTCGACATCGAGCGCGAGCGCCTGGAGGTGCGGCGCCGCGACGGCCGCGACACCATCATGCCGATGGCCCCGGGCGACGGCGCCTATGGCTGCGAGCGGCCGGTCGATGTCTTCGTCGACCTCTGCCTCGGCCGCGATGTCGAGAACGACGCGCCGGGCGAGGTCGGGATGCGCGCGGTCGAGGTGCTGGACGCCATGTACCGCTCCGCCGCCAGCGGCCATGTCGAGAGGGTGTGACCCATGCAGCTTTCGCTTACCTCCTGGTCCTTGCGCGCCTGTTCGCTGCACGAGGCAGCCGGCATCGCCCGGGCGCTCGGCATCGGCGCGCTCGACCTCGGCTATTTCTACGCCCCGGCGCTCGACAAGGCGGCGCTGCTGGCCGATCCGGACGGGATGGCGGAGATGGTGCGGGCGCTCGGCATCCATGTGCCCAGCTTCTATCACCTGTTCGGCGACAGCCTGTCCGACCGCAACCTGGCCGACCCGCGCCACCGCGACGGCAACCTCTCGGATTTCCGGAGAGCGGTGCAGTTCTGCGCCCGGGCGGAGATCGACACCATCTTCGTCCTGCCCGGCGTGTGCAACCCGGGGCAGGGGCGGGCGCAGGCGCTGGAGGAATCGGCCCGCTCGCTCAACGCCCTGGTGCCGATCGCCCTCGAGGCCGGCGTGACGCCGACGATCGAGGCGCATGTCCACTCCTTCCTCGAAACCCCGGCCTTGGTCGAGGAACTGCTGGGCCGGGTCGAGGGGCTCAAGCTCACGCTCGACTACGCCCATTTCGTCTGCCTCGGCTACCGGCAGGCGGAGATCGACCCGCTGGCCCGCCACGCCGCCCATGTGCATCTGCGCCAGGCCCGGCCGGGGGAGCTGCAGGCCAAGGGCCATGAGGGCACGATCAACGTCGAGGCTCAGCTCGCCACCCTGCGCGACGCCGGCTTCCAGGGCCACCTCGCGCTCGAATATGTGCATCAGGACTACATGGCGACGCTCTATGACGACGTGCTGACCGAGACGATCCGTCTGCGCGACCAGGTGCGGGGGTGGCTGGCATGACCGGGCGCCGGTTGACGGTCGAGCAGATCCTGCAAGGCGGCTTCTCGACCCCCTGGGACGCGCCGATGGTGCCGCCCTTTCCCTTCAGCTTCCGCGATGTCGAGGTGCTGACCCTGGCCTGGCGCACCGACCCGGAGGCGGTCGAGCGCCTGCTGCCGCCGCCGCTGGAGCCGACCAGCGACGTGGTGCTCGCCCATATCTACAAGATGAACGACACCGACTGGCTCGGCCCCTACGGCGAATCCAACATCATGGTCGGGTGCCGGCTGCCCGGGACCGGCGAGGCCGGGTCCTACTCGCCCTACCTGTTCCTGTCCTCCGACATCGGCGTTGCCCATGGCCGCGAGGTGCACGGCCAGCCGAAGAAGTCCGGCATCCCGACGCTGGAGGCGCGCGGCGATGCCTGGGTCGGCACCGTCGCCCGCAACGGCATCGACGTGATCACCGGTACGCTGGCCTACAAGCAGCGGCGCGACCGGATCGAGAGCCTGGCCACGCATTTCGACTTCGCCACCAACATCAACCTGAAGGCGATCGACCATATCGACGGCCGGCCGGCGATCCGCCAGCTCACCGCCCGCCGCCTGGCCGAGGTGGCGGTGCATGAATGCTGGAGCGGCCCCTGCACGGTCGAGTTGCGCCCCAACATCCAGGCGCCGGTCTACCGGCTGCCGGTCCGGGAGATGCTCGACGGCTTCTACTGGCGCGCCGACTTCACTTTGGCGCCCGGCCGCATCCTGCACGACTACCTCGCCGCCTGACGACGGAGACCGCGATGACGCAGCACGCCTGGATCCTGGAGATCCGCCCCGGCTATGAGGAGGAGTACAAGCGCCGCCACGACGAGATCTGGCCGGAGATGGTGGCGGCGCTGCAGGCGGCCGGGATCCGCAACTACTCGATCTTCAAGCACGGCCTGGCCCTGTTCGGCCATTTCGAGACCGACGACCTCGACCGCACTATCGCCGCCCTGCGCGACGACCCGGTCAACAAGCGCTGGGGCGAATATATGGCGCCGATCATGAAGGTCGAGATCGACAGCCGCACCGGCTTCCCCTTCCTGCTGCCGCTGCAGTGGCACATGGATTGAGGGGCGCCGGGGCGCCGCGCGCCTCAGTCGATCGCGTCGGCGGTCGCATCCAGCGGCGCGGCGGCGACATGGCCCGCCACCGGCACCACCTTGACCACGGCGCTGGTGGTGCGGACCGGCAGGGCCACCAGGCCGCAGCCGGACAGCCCGGCGGCCGCGGCGAGGATCAGCAGCACGGCCATCGGACGGCCGGATCGGGAACGGCAATTCACAGGGCTCTCTCCTTGCCGGCGGCGGACCGGGGCGCGTGCGGCAGGCGCCGGCGCCGCGGCAGGAGGTTCGCGGCATAGCCCCACAGATACAGCCCGGCGCACAGCAGGATGCTGCCGAGCCAGAGCATCTCGAAGATCATGGTGAACCTCCTCTGCGGTGATGGCGGCGGTCACTTGAGCTGCGCGACCAGGGCGTCCGCGCCCTTCTCGAGGCCGGTCTTCGCCGCCGCCAGCGAGCCGAAGGTGGCCCCGATGTTGAACGACCCCGGGTACTGCTTCGAGACGAAGGCGTTGAGCAGGCGGTTGGTCGGCGCGTCGTAGATCTCGACCGCATAGATCACGGCGCCGGTGAACAGGCCTTCGCCGCCGCGCACCGCCTGGACTCCGTTGTAGAGGCCGCCGCCGATATCGACGCGGGTGAAGGTGCTCAGCACCGGCGTGCTGGTCGACGCGCCGGTCAGCGTCAGCCGCAGGCGCAACGTGCCCGGGGCCGGCTCGCCGGCCAGCGTGAAGCGGGTCTTCAGCTTCTCCACGAACGCGGTCTGCATGCTGTGGGCCAGCTCGGCCTTGTCCTCTTCGGACATGTCGCCGAACTGGTTGTCCGGGCCGCGGTAGATCGCGATCGGGTCGATGATCATCCGGTTGTAGCTGCGCCAATCCACCGGGGTGGCGTAGCGGAACGGGATGTGCCCGGTGTCGTCCTTGGGGTTGGGCGCCAGCTGGGCCGAGGAGGCGATGCCGGAATAGGCGACCGGATCGGCGCTGCCGCAGCCGGCCAGGACGGCCGCCGCGAGCGACAGCCACGCCAGGGCAAGGATCGGCCGTCGCGGCCTCTCGGGGAACGCGTGCATTCAAGTCTCCAAATCGAAGTCTGGGGTCGGCCGTATGCGCCGGGCCGTGGGGCGCCGTTCTCCGCCGGGAGGTCCCGGAGAGTGCGTTGCCGATGCGGGAAAAAGGCGGTGACGGCGGCGCCGTCGGGGTCAGGCGGTGGTCAGGGCCGCGGCTGCCTCGGCCCGATGTTCTCTAGCGGGAAGCGGTCACGCCGAAGCCGGTCCGGGCCGGCTGCCCTCCGGTTCCGCCGATGCCGCGTTCCCCTGCCGGGTGCGGGGCAAGCTGTGCCATGCCGTCGTCCTCTCGATCTCGTGTGAGGACACCATAACAGCGGATTTTTGAATTTGCAAACCGTCTAGTCGGTTTTTTTGACGGCTCCCGACCGGCCTCGGGACGGGCGGGTGGAGGTCGGCTTTGCGGTCTTCGCGAGGGCGGGCGATCGGGCATCATCGATCAGGCGGTCGAACAGCCGGTCGCGCTCCTCGGCGGACAGGGGGCAGGTTCCCAGCAGCGTCGTGATGTGCAGGCCTCTGGCCGCCATCCAGCGCAGCACCGCCAGCTCCGGATCGGCGGCCTCGGCCTTGACGGCCTCGAGTGCCTCGGCCTCCGCCTCGCGGTTGATCGAGAGCAGGTCGGGGTTCTCGGCCACGGCGCCGAGGATGGCGAAGAAGGCCGAGTGCGGCGTGGCGATGGATTCGCGCAGCGTCGCGATCTGCGCTTCCAGAAAGGCGCCGGGCCTGTCGGGGCCGATCTCGGCAAGATAGTCCTGGGTGAACTTGCCGAAGCGCTCGGTCAGGTGCTCGAGCAGGGCTTTCACCACCGCTTCCTTGGTCCGGAAATGGTGCATCACCCCGCCCTTGCTGATGCCGCTCTCGCGCGCGATGGCGTCGAGCGTCAGCCGCCCGGGACCGTCGCGGGCGATGATGGCGAGCGCCGCCTGGATGGCGGCCGCGCGGGAACGTTCCGAACGGGTGGCGTTGTCCATGCTCTCTCACAGGGCCGGGGCGGCTGCAGGCCGCCGGGCGGATCTCGTCCGACAGACATAGCGCGCCAGGCGGGGAAAAAACAGGCTGTGAGGTCGGTTTGTGGCGGCCGGCTAGGACACCGCCTCGGCGTCAAGCCGACGGCGCTCCTGCAGCCGCTCCCGGACTCGGGCGGTGCGCCGGGCCTGGCGCAGCTCCTCGCGGGTCGGCTGCCACCAGCCGCGGCTGCGCTCCGCCGGACCGGCCTCGACGCGGGCGGGCCAGACGCCGATCAACTCCTCCAGCCCCGGCCGGCGCCAGCGGACCCAGACATAGTCGCCGGTCGCCGGGTCGGCATGGGCGTAGATGCAGGCCGGGTCGGGGACATCGGCGATCTCGCCGTCGGTCCCGGTGAACACCAGCATGCCGAACCGCTCGGTCATCACCGGCAACTCCAACGGCGGCGGGTCGCCGGCCAGCACGGGGTAGCGATGCCGGCGGCGTTCGGCGGCCAGGATGGCGGCGCGGCGCTGCCGTTCCGGCGTCCACTCGGCTTCCCGGCGCCGGCGTCGCTCCTCCGGCTCGTTGCGGCGGGCCGCGGCCTCGATCTCCGGCCAGCGCCGCCACAGCTCCTCATAGGACCGGAACGGCACCCGCCAGCTGCGCGTCTCGGCATCCCACCAGGACCAGGGGATGGCGTGCATCTGCTCGACCACGGTGCGGGAGTAGGGGGTGCGAACCTGCAGGTCGTCGCCGACCTCGAGATAGCGGCTCTCGATCGGATCGAATTCATAGGCGTCGCGGCCCTTGGCGTCGGCATGGTCGGCGCCGTCCGGCAGCTGGTCGGCCAGGAAGCGGGTCAGCCGGCGCTCGGCGGTGGTGCCGGGGATGAACCACACCCTCTCCGCCTCGCGCCAGCGGGCCTGCGGGAACGCCGCCATCAGCCGCCCGACCATGGCGCGGTCATAAGGCAGCTGCGCCTCGATCCCCGGCTTGTCGCCGTCGACGGCCCGGATCGTCACCCGGCTCAGGATCCCGCTGTGTGCTCCCATATCGAGTCAGATGGGGGCGCCGCACCGTTCCGTCGATGCAGCCATGGCTAGCAGGACAACGCTCAGGCTCGAATTTCACAGGATTGAAAATTCCCCTCCGCCCAGGAAACCGGCGGTGAAGCTCGCGCAATGGGCAGGAAGGCCGAGTTTACCGGTCGTCTGTGCCCCTTGACAGGCTCCACCATCGCCGCCACGCTCCTTTCACAAGAGTGAAAAAGATCGCAGGAGGCAGGATCGATGCTGATGCGGGCCGACCGATCGCAAGCCCCCCGGGCCACTGCCAGGGCGCATGGCTTGGCGCTGACCCGGCTGTCGCGCCGCTACGGCCCGATCCGCGCCGTCGACGACGTCTCGCTCGACATCCCGGGCGGCGAGTTCCTGACCCTGCTCGGCCCCTCCGGCTCCGGCAAGACCACGCTCTTGATGATGATCGCCGGCTTCGTCGCGCCCAGCGCCGGCCGGATCG
Source organism: Mycobacterium sp. KBS0706 (assembly GCF_005938675.2). Taxonomy (GTDB): domain Bacteria; phylum Pseudomonadota; class Alphaproteobacteria; order DSM-16000; family Inquilinaceae; genus Inquilinus. The sequence goes on along the minus strand of NZ_VCCH02000005.1, from coordinate 139,034 downwards.
CGGTCGATGGCCGCGACGTCACCGCCGTGCCGCCGGAGAAGCGGAACTTCGGCATGGTCTTCCAGGGCTACGCCCTGTTCCCGCACATGACCGTGGCCGAGAACATCGCCTATCCGCTGCGGGTCCGCGGCGTGTCGCGGGCGATGATCGCGGAGAAGGTCGCCGGCGCCATCGCCCGGGTGCGGCTGGACGGCTTCGACGATCGGTATCCCAGGCAGCTTTCCGGCGGCCAGCAGCAGCGCGTCGCCGTGGCCCGCGCCCTGGTGTTCGACCCCGACATCGTGCTGTTCGACGAGCCGCTGGGCGCGCTCGACCGCCAGTTGCGCGCCGAGATGCAGCTCGAGCTGAAGGCCCTGCACCGCGACCTCGGCGCCACCTTCATCCTGGTCACCCACGACCAGGACGAGGCGCTGTCGATGGCCGACCGGGTGGCGGTGATGAACCGTGGCCGGCTGGTCCAGGCCGGCGCGCCGGATGAGCTGTACGAGCGGCCGCGCACCCGCTTCGTCGCCGAGTTCCTGGGCAAGAGCAACTGCATCGCCGGCCGCATCGCCGGCCGCGACGGCGAGCTGATCCGGCTCGAGACCGGCGGCGGCGCGGTGCTGCATCGCGGCGCCTCGGCGCCCGCCCAGGGCCGCGGCGTGCTGCTGGCGCTGCGGCCGGAGAAGCTGCGGGTGGCGGCGCAGGAGCCGCGCGACATGGCCAACCGCGTGCCCGGGCGGGTGCTCGACATCGCCTATCTCGGCGCCACGCGGCAGGTGGTGGTCGGCACCGACGCCTTCGGCCCGCTGACCGCGACCGGCTTCGCCTGGGAGGCGGCGCCGGATCTCGGCCTCGGCGCTACGGCCTGGGTCGGCTGGGCGCCCGAGGCCACTGTGCTCATCGAAGACGAAGCCGACGACCGATCGGCCTGAACCAGACAGGGGGCTAGGATGACGGCATCACGGTATCGCGCGGATCTCGCTGCCATCGCGGCGGAGCGGTTCGCGGACGGACACATCGACCGGCGCGGCTTCCTGGCCGTGCTCGGCGCGCTCGGCGTCACACCGCTGCTCGTCTCCGGCCCGGCCAAGGCGGCGGCGCAGGAGGTGGTGGTGGTGAATTTCGGTGGCGACGCCGTGCCGGCCTGGGGCAAGGCCTGGGGCGACCCCTTCACCAAGGACAGCGGCCTCAAGGTCACGGTGCTGGGCGCCGAGCCGACGCCCGGCGCCATCAAGGCGATGATCGACAGCGGCAACGTGGTGTGGGACTGCACCGACGCCGACGGCTTCTACCTGCCGATCCTCAGCAAGCAGGGGCTGATCCAGCCCTATGACTACGGCAAGGTGGACAAGGCGAAGGTGCGGCCGGAATTCACCTTCGAATACGGCTGCGCCGCCTACATGTATTCGACCGTGAACGCCTTCAGCCTGGAGAAGACCGGCGGCAAGACTCCGAACGGCTTCAAGGACTACCTCAACTTCAAGGACTTTCCGGGCAAGCGCGCGATCTACAAATGGCTGGTCGGGTCGCTGGAGGCGGTGCTGCTGGGGTCGGGGGTCGAGCCGGACAAGCTGTACCCGCTCGACGTGCAGAAGGCCTTCGCCATCATCAAGGACAACCGCGACCAGTTCCTGCTGTGGGGCGGCGGGGCGGAAAGCCAGCAGCTGTTCCGCGAGGGCGAGGTGACGATGGGGCCGATCTGGTGCACCCGCGCCTCGGTGCTGGACCGGGATTCCGGCGGCAAGATCACCTGGACCTGGGACCACGGCATCGTCGCCCCCGGCGTGCTGCCGGTGCTGGTGAAGAACCCGGCCGGCCCGGCGGTGTTCGACTTCATCGCCTCGACCCAGGTGCCGGAGCGGCAGGTCGAACTCTTGAAGCTGCTCGGCAACGGCCCGGCCAACCCGGCCGCCAGCGCCACCCTGACGCCCGAGCTGCGGAAGATCGATTGCGGCTACGAGCCGAACTACAAGCGCCAGATCCCGATCGACAGCGCTTGGTACGCCGAGAACTACGACACGGTGCAGAACGACTTCCTCGACCTGATCGCGAGCTGAGGGATGGTGGCAGCGCCCGCCTTCGACAGCGCACCTCCTGCCGTCGCCCGGCGCCGGAGCACGGCGTCGGCCTGGGGGCTGGTGCTGCCGCTGATGGCGGCGCTGCTGCTGCTCTATCTGCTGCCGCTGGCCAACATCCTGTGGATCAGCGTCACCGACCCGGCGCCCGGCCTCGGCAACTACCAGCGGCTGGTGGACTCCGACGCCATGCAGCGGGTGCTGGGAACCACCTTCCGCGTCGCCGCCTGGACCACGGTCTGCGCCGTGGTCCTCGGCTACCTCGTCGCCTATGTCATGCTGCACGCCTCGCCGCGGCACCGGGTCTGGATCACGGCCTTCGTGCTGGTGCCGTTCTGGGTGTCGGTGCTGGTCCGCGCCTTCGCCTGGCTGACCCTGCTGCGCAGCGAGGGGCTGGTGAACGGGGCGCTGGCCGGAATGGGCCTGATCACCGAGCCGCTGCCGCTGGTGCGCAACGAGTTCGGCGTGCTGGTGGGCATGGTGCACTACATGGTGCCCTATGCCGTGCTACCACTCTATGCCGGGATGAAGGGCATCGACCCGGCGCTGGCCGCCGCCTCGCGCTCGCTCGGCGCCGGGCCGCTGCGCACCTTCGCCCGCGTGTTCCTGCCGCTGTCGCTGCCCGGGATCTTCGCCGCAAGCCTGCTGGTCTTCGTGCTGTCGCTCGGCTTCCTGGTGACGCCCGCGATCCTCGGCGGCGGCAAGGTGGTGATGATCGCCGAATATGTCCGGCTGCAGATCTTCCAGACCGTGCGCTGGGGCGTCGGCACCATGATGGCCTCGGTGCTGCTGCTGTCCGTCCTGGCCCTGATCGCGCTGCTGTCCCGCGTCGTCGATGTCCGCCGGCTGTTCGGCGGCGGAGGGGCCTGATGCGCTGGTCCGTCCTGGTCGCCTTGTGCTGGGCCGTGCTCTTGTTCCTGATGCTGCCGACGCTGGTGGCGATGCCGCTGTCGGTGACGCCGAACCGATACCTGTCGCTGCCGACCGACGGCATCTCCTTCGAGCACTACGCCACGCTGTTCGGCGACGACCAGTGGCGCTCGGCGATGCTGCAGAGCCTCGGCATCGGCCTCGCCGTCACCGCGCTGTCGGTGGCGCTGGGCACGCTGGCGGCGATCGGGCTGTGGCGGCTGTCCTCGGCGCTGGGCGAACTCGCCCGGATGCTGGCCCTGGCGCCGCTGATCGTGCCGCCGGTGGTGTCGGCGCTGGCCTTCTACCGCTTCTTCGCCGGCATCGGGCTGCTCGACAGCTTCGCCGGGGTGATCCTGGCGCACACGCTGCTGGCCGCGCCCTATGTCCTGGTCACCGTGTCGGCCGCGCTGGCCTCGGTCGACCCGCGCCAGGACCAGGCGTCGCGCTCGCTCGGCGCCTCCCAGTCCCAGACCATCCGCTGGGTGATCCTGCCGCAGATCCTGCCCGGCATCCTGGCCGGCGGGGTCTTCGCCTTCCTCACCTCCTGGGACGAAATCGTGGTCACGCTCTTCATCGCCGCCCGCGCCGTCTACACCCTGCCGCGCAAGATGTGGGACGGCATCAACGAGCGGGTGGACCCGACCATCGCGGCGGCGGCGACGGTGCTGTTCGCCGTCACCATGCTGCTGGTGATCCTGCAGATCCTGCGCGCCGGCCGCGAGCCGGCGGCGACCGACGGAGAGGTTGCGCCATGACGATGACGAGCCCGGCCGCGCCGGACGGCTTCACCTGGACCCTGCCCGCCGCCTGGTATCGCGACCCGGAGCGCTACGAGCAGGAGCGCACGCGCATCTTCGCCCGGAACTGGATGCTGTTCACCTGGTCCGGCCGGCTGCGCAACCCCGGCGACTACGTCACTGGCACGGTCGCGGGCTATCCGGTCTTCGCCATCCGCGGCGAGGACGGGCAGGTGCGCGCCTTTCACAATGTCTGCCGCCACCGCGGCGCCCAGCTGCTGACCAAGGCGGAGGGGCAGTGCCCGCGCCTGATGGTCTGCCCCTATCACAGCTGGAGCTACACGCTGGACGGGAAGCTGAAGCGGTCGCCGGATTTCGGCTCCGCCCCCGCCTTCGACCCCGAGGAATGGGGCCTGTTCCGCATTGCCGCCGAGGAGTGGCGCGGCCTGGTCTTCCTGCGCATCGCGCCGGAGGGGGAGGGGCTGCGCGAGTGGCTGGGACCCATCGACGCCCTGGCCGCCGACTATCCGCTGGAGCGGCAGCATTGGTTCGCCGAGAAGAACCGCGACTGCGAGGTCGACTGGAAGACCTATGGCGAGAACTATCTCGAATGCTACCACTGCCGGACCATGCATCCCGGCCTCTGCGCGTCCTTGGACATGGAGCGCTACAGCATCGACGTGCATGACGATTCCGGCATGTTCCATTTGCACGCGCCGAAGCGGGATGGCGGGCTGACCCGCGGCGTCTATTTCTACCGCTTCCCGTTCCTGATGCTGAACCTGTACGACTGGGGCAGCTCGATCGCGACGCTGGAGCCGCTGGGCGCCGGCCGGCTGCGCCACATCAACTGGTACTTCTTCACCGACGTGTCGCCGGAGAAGGCGGCGGAGAACCGCCAGTCGATCGAATGGTCGGCCCAGATCGTCAGCGAGGACCTCGACATCATCACCGGGGTGCAGCGCAACCTGAACGCCGGGATCTACCAGCGTGGGCCGCTGTCGCCGAAGCACGAGCACGCCGTGCACGCCTTCCAGGATATGGTCCGCCGCGGCATGGCCGACCCTGCCCCGGCCCACCGCGCTGCCGCCGAGTAGAGAGAGCGATGACCACGACTTCCATTCCCCAGGGCAGCAGCACGACGGCCAGGCGCTACGATGCCATCATCATCGGCGCCGGCCATAACGGCCTGGTCTGCGCCAACTACCTCGCCCGCTCCGGCCTCAAGGTGCTGGTGCTGGAGCGCCGCAAGGTCCTCGGCGGCGCCGCGGTGACGGAGGAGATCGCGCCCGGCTTCCGCGCCTCGATCTTCTCCTACCTGATGAGCCTCTTGCACCCGCGCATCATCCGCGACTTCGAGCTGAAGAAGCACGGGCTGCAGGTGCTGCCCTGCTCGGACATGGTCTCGCCGGTTGGGGGCGACGACTACATCGTCTTCTCCGACGACATGGCCAAGACCCAGGCCAGCTTCGCCAAGTTCTCGCAGAAGGACGCCGCGATCTATCCGGAGTTCGACCGCTACCTGCAGGAGGCGGCGCAGATCGTGCGCAAGCTCTTGTGGGAGACGCCGGTCGACCCGGCGCGGCGCGACTGGCGCGGCTTCCGCGACGGCGCGTCGCTGCTGTGGCGGCACCGTAAGATCGGCCGCAAGCTGTACCGCGTGGCCGACATGCTGAGCATGAGTGCCTACGACTTCCTGCGCGAATGGTTCGAGGACGACCGGGTGATGGCGGTCCTGGCCTATTACGCGTCGATCGGTACCTTCGCCGGGCCGAAGACCCCGGGGTCGGCCTACGTCATCATGCATCACATCATGGGCGAGCATGAGGGCGCGGGCGGCTGGGGCTTCATCAAGGGCGGCATGGGCGCGATCACCCAGGCCCTGGCCTCCTATGGCCGGACCATCGGCGTCGACCATGTCACCGAGGCCGAGATCGCCGAGGTGCAGCTGACCGGCGACCGGGCGACGGCGGTCACCACCAAGGCGGGCGACACCTATTCCGCCCGGATCATCGTCTCCAACGCCAGCGCCAAGACGCTGTATCTCAACATGATCGGCGAGGCGCATCTGCCGGCCGAGGTGCTGCGCGAGATCCGCGGCTATCGCAGCTTCTCCACCGCCTTCAAGATGAACATCGCCTGTGAGCGGCCGCCGCAGTACCGCATCCTGGACAAGGTCAAGGCCGACGGCGCGCTGGGCAATTTCAGCTACCCGACCTACATGCACATCGCGCCCGACATCGACTATCTCGAGCGCGCCTATGACGACGCCAAATACGGCTGGTACTCCAGCCGGCCGTTCCTGACGCCGGTGGTGCCGACCATCGTCGACGACAGCCTGGCCCCGCCCGACAAGCATGTCGTCAACCTGTTCGGCGGCCACGCCCCCTACACGCTGAAGGGCGGCGACTGGGCGGTGGAGAAGGAGAATTTCCGCAAGACCGTGTTCGACACGATCGAGGACTACGCCCCCGGCTTCTCCAACGACGTGATCGAGGCCCAGCTGCTGGTGGCGCCGGATATCGAGCGGATCGTGGCGCTGCCGCAGGGCCACATCTTCCATGGCGAGCTGTCGACCGACCAGCTGTTCTTCCAGCGCCCGGTCTCCGGCTATGCCGATTACCGCACGCCGTTCCGGGGGCTTTACATCTGCGGCTCGTCGATGCATCCGGGCGGCGGCGTTTCCGGCATCCCGGGTCACAACGCCGCGCGCGAGATCCTGCGCGACGTCAAGGCGAAGAGGGCGTGAGGCGGACTCAGGTGTTGGCGGACCGAAACAGCAGGCGGTGTCTTTGTATTGCCTCTCCCGCTTGCGGGAGAGGTCGGAGACGCGAAGCGGCTCCGGGTGAGGGCTCTTCGTCGAGGCCTGGGCCAGCCCTCACCCGGTCGTCCTGCGGACGCCCGACCTCTCCCGCCAGGCGGGAGAGGCAATCCGAAAGGGTCGGCGGCAGAGGGGCGGTCGGCTGGAGAGACGGACAATGACCGAAGGCGAGAACAGCGATCCGGAACTGCGAGTGGCGGACTCCGATCCGGCCTCCGGCGACCCGGTCGACACGATCGGGCCGCAGATCCGCGAGCTGCGGCAGCAGCGCGGCCTGACGCTGACGAAGCTGGCGGCCACGACCGGCCTGTCGGTCGGCCACCTGTCGCAGGTCGAGCGCGGGCTGTCGACGCCGACGATCCGTCAGCTGCAGCTGATCAGCAGCGCCATGGGCGTGACCATCGGCTGGTTCTTCCGCGACCCCACCCCGCGCGACGACGAGGACCGGGTCGTGGTCCGCGCCGGCCGGCGCAAGGTGCTGGACATGGGCGGGCTCGGCCTGACCGACGAGCTGCTGGTGCCGAACCTCGACGGCCAGCTGGAGCTGCTCTTGTGCACCATCCAGCCGGGCGCCGGCAGCCCCGACAGCTACACCCATGAGGGCGAGGAGGCCGCCTTCATCCTGTCCGGCGCGCTGGAGCTGTGGGTCGACGAGAAGCTCTACGTCCTCGGCGCCGGCGACAGCTTCGCCCTCGCCAGCACCCGGCCGCACCGCTACCGCAACCCCGGCCCCGGCATCACCCAGGTGATCTGGGCGATCACGCCGCCCAGCTTCTGATCAGCGGCGCCCGTCACCCCGCCCGGCGCCGCGTCTCGCTGTGGTTCACGACCTCGCCGACATCGCCGAAGGCGATGGCGTTGCCCTGTTCCGGGATGATCTGCTGCTTCTCCAGATCGACCTGAGCGACGACGATGTCGTCCTTGTCGCCGTTCGAGTTGATCACCTCCAGCCGGTCGCCGGGGCGGCTGCGCTTCAAGATCACGAGCGGATCCATGGTGAGCTCCCTTGCGGTGTCCTCCACCGGTCAACACGCCATTCGCGTCGGCGGTTCGGTTCGCCCGTCAATCGAGCCGGAGATGGACCCGGCCGCCCTCCACCTTCACCGGATAGGTCTGCAGGTCCTCGCAGACCGGGGGGCTCTTGGCCTCGCCGGTGGTGAAGTCGAAGCTGCCCTGGTGCAGCGGGCATTCGATGATCGTGCCCATCACCAGCCCGTCGGACAGCAGCGCGTATTCATGCGTGCACAGCGCATCGGTGGCGAAATACCGGTCGTCTCCGGTGCGGTAGATCGCGAAGGTGCGGCCGCCGTGGTCGAAGCGGATCACGTCCTCCGGCTCGATGTCGTCCGTCGCGCAGGCGTCGATCCAGACCTCCCCGGTCATGTCTCTCCTCCCTCGTCGATGGTGTCTCGATGCGGCCGTTCAGTCCTTCCGATGCTGGGATGATGACACCTCTCGGCTGTTCACAAAACCGGCCACCGCCGGTCAGTCGATCACCACCACCGTCTGATCGGCATCCAGCCCCTCGGCGCCCTCCTCGACATGGACGGAGGACACGGTGCCGGCGACCGGCGCCTCATGCGGCACCTCCATCTTCATCACCTCCATGATGAACAGAGTGTCGCCGGCCGCCACCGCATCGCCGGGCTTGACCAGCACCTTCCACATGTTGCCCGCGGTCTGGGTCTTCACTTCGGTCGCCATGGTCTTCCCTGTCGTCAGATGGTTTCGATCGAGGCTTCGCTGCACAGCTCGCGCAGCCGGCGGGCCATGGCCTGGGCCTCGTCGACCGAGACCGCCTTGAAATTGTAGATCTCGCCCGGCCGCGACTGGCCCAGCTTCCAGAACGCGGCCTGCGGCACGGTGTAGGGGTTGATGAAGCCGCCCATCGACGGGCCGTCATTGACCAGGATGATCGGCGTCTGCCCGGCCAGGTTGATGGCGCCCAGCGGATATCCCTGGTCGATGATGTTGGACGGCAGCGACCCGTGCTCCGGCGCCTTGTCCGTCGCCTTGTCGGTGAAGCTCCATTGCGGCCCGTCCAGGCGGAAGCCGGTGCGGTCGGACTTGGCCGACAGCTTCCAGTCGGCCGACAGGAAGCGCTCATGCCCGGCGGCGTCGATCCAGTCGTCATTCGGCCCGGCCACCACCTCGACGGTCCAGCGCTTCTCCTTCGCGAACTCCGGCCGCGCCTCGGCTTTCACGCGGCGTCCAGCCTTGCCCCCCGCGTCGGCCACCGGCACCGACTGGCCTTCCTTGATCGCCCGGCCGTTCATGCCGCCGACGCCGGCCTTGTGGAAGGTGGCGCGGGCGCCCAGCCAGGGCTCCGTCTCGATGCCGCCGGCCACGGCGATGTAGGTGCGGGCGCCGGTGCGGGCGAAGGCCATGGTGAGCGTCTGGCCGGCCTTGACCGCCACCGACTGCCACAGCGGCAGCGGCTCGCCGTCCAGCGCCGCCTGCATGTCGGCGCCGGTCACGGCGACCACGCCGTCCCTCTGGAACTTCAGGGTCGGCCCCAGGAACTGGCATTCCAGCCCGGCCGCGCCGGGCGCATTGCCGACCAGCACATTGGCCAGGCGGAAGGACCAGGAATCCATCGGTCCGGAGGGCGGGAAGCCCTGGTTCCAGAAGCCGATCCGGCCCGGCCAGTCCTGCACCGAGGTCTCGAGCCCCGGCTTGATCACCTCGAGCATGCGGGCCTCCTCAGAACCGGCGGGCCAGGTCGAGCGACCCGACCCAGCGCTTGTATTGGCGCACGGAGAATTTCTGGTACTCGACCAGGTTGTAGACGTAGCTGCCGTCGGCGACGCGCCGCTCGGCCTCCTCGAACTCCTCGACCGTGCAGGGCACGAACTTCACCCGGTCGCCCGGGCGGAACAGGCAGATCGAGTCCGAGAACACGTCGAAGCGCTTCTCGGGGTCCCAGATCGGCACCGGGATGCGGCCGAAGATCTGATAGCCGCCGGGCAAATGCTCGGGATAGATCGCGGTCGAGGCGCCGCCCATCCCGACCGTGCCCTTCGGCGTCCAGGTGCGCGGCGGGTTGTATTTCGGCGCGGTCAGCTTGCAGCGCGGGTCCAGCGCCATCATGAAGGGCAGGCCGGGCCAGAAGCCCAGCGACGCCACCCAGTATTCGGTGCCGGAATGGACCCGGACGAACTGCTGGACGTCCGTCAGCCCGTTCAGCTCGGCCACGAATTCCGGGTCGGTCTGCTTCGGCGCGATCTTGGCGATGTAGTCCTGCACGCATTCCCGCGTCCAGGGGTCGAGATAGACCGTCGGGAAATAGAAGATCCGGCTTTCCAGCTCGATATCGTCAGACGGGCCCAGGGCGGCGATCAGCCGCTCCAGCTCGCGCGACAGGTCGGCATAGGAGATCTCGTCCGGCTCGTAATGGATCAGCATCGAGGCGAAGCAGGGCGCGGTCTCGATCACGCCCCTGGTCTTCTGCTCGGCGATGGCGGTGGCCAGGCCCTGGGCCATGAAGTTCAGCTCGAGATTCATCTCGTTGCCGAACTCGATCAGCATGTACCGGTCGCCGCCCGGCCGGAATGCCGGCGTCTCGTAGATCATCCCTGTCTCCCTGCCTGCCCTGTCATCCCGGTCCTGGTCAGCCGATCAATCCGGCCTTGTGGGTGTCGACGAAGCTCGTGGTGGTCCGGCCCGCGCGGAAGGCCGGGTGGCCGACCACGCGCGCCAGGAACGGCGCATTGGCGACCAGCCCCTCGACCTCGACCCGCCCCAGCGCCGCCAGCATCCGGTCGATGGCGGCGGCGCGGTCCGGGCCATGGGCGATGATCTTGGCGATCATCGGGTCGTAGAACGGCGTCACCGCATCGCCCTGGCGCACGCCGGTGTCGACGCGGATGCCCCGCATCCCCTCCGGCAGCGCCAGCCGCGCCAGCGTACCGGGCTGCGGCAGGAACATCTTGGCCGGGTTCTCGGCATAGAGCCGGCATTCGATGGCGTGGCCCTGCTGCCGGATGTCCTCCTGCCGCAGGGCCGGATCCTCGCCGGCGGCCAGGCGCAGCTGCAGCGCCACCAGGTCCAGCCCGGTCACCGCCTCGGTCACCGGATGCTCGACCTGGATGCGGGTGTTCATCTCCAGGAAGAAGAAGGCCTCGCTGTCGGCGTCGACCACGAACTCCATGGTGCCGGCGCCGCGATAACGCACCGCCTCGGCCAGCGCCACCGCGGCCGCGGTCATCCGGGCGCGGGTGGCGGTGGAGATGCCGGGGGAGGGGCTCTCCTCCACGATCTTCTGGAACCGCCGCTGCACCGAGCATTCGCGCTCGAACAGATGGATGGCCCGGCCATCGCCGAAGCCGAACACCTGGACCTCGACATGCCGGGCGTTGCGGACATAGCGCTCCAGGAACACGGCGCCGTCGCCGAAGCTGCGCGCCGCCATGCCCTGGGTCGAGTCCGCCACCTTGCGCAGCTCGGCCGGGGCGTCGACCACGCGCATGCCGATGCCGCCGCCCCCGGCCGAGGCCTTGACCAGCAGCGGATAGCCGACCGTCTCGCCCGCCGCCTCGATGCCCTCCAGCTCGCCCTCGGCGAAGCGGCGGCTGCCGGGCAGCACCGGGACGCCAGCGGATTCGGCGAGGGCCCGGGCGCGAGCCTTGTCGCCCATCGCCTCGATCGATTCCGGGGTCGGCCCGACCCAGGTCAGCCCCGCCTCCGCCACCGCCCGGGCGAAGCCCTCATTCTCGGCCAGGAAGCCATAGCCGGGATGGACGGCGTCGGCGCCGCTGCCGCGGGCCGCCTTGAGGATCGCATCAATCTTCAGGTAGCTCTCGGCCGGCTTGGACGGGCCGATATGCACCGCCCGGTCGGCCAGGGCGACATGCAGCGCCTTGGCATCGGCGTCGGAATGCACCGCCACGGCGGCCAGGCCCAAAGCCTTGGCACTGCGGATGATGCGGCAGGCGATCTCGCCGCGATTGGCGATCAGCAGCGTCTTCACCGGACGTCCCTCACGCCGCGCGCAGATACGGGCCGATGGCGTCGCGCACGGCGCGCACCACATCGACCGCATTCGGCGTGTCGGAATGGATGCAGATCGAATCCGGCGTCACCGCGATGTCCTTGCCGCCCTGGGACGCGACCTTGCCCTCGGTCAGCGCCCGCAGCGACCGCTCCGCCGCCCGCTTCGGGTCGATGGCGCCGCGCGACCGCACGATCACCAGATAGCCGTCGTCGCCATAGTCGAGATCGGCATAGAACTCCGACACCATGCGATGGCCGCGGCTCTGATACACGCTCTCGTGCAACGTCCCGGCCATGCCCAGGATCGGCACCCGGAACACGTCCGCCGCGTCGCAGATCGCATGCGCGATCGGCTCCTGTTGCGCCGCCATGCCGTACAGGGCGCCATGCGGCTTGATGTGGTTCAGCCGCATGCCCTCGGCGTCCAGAAAACCTTTCAGCGCGCCGATCTGGTAGATGATGCAGTTGGCCAGCTCGTCGCGGCCGATCTTCATCTCGCGCCGGCCGAAGCCCTGCAGGTCGGGCAGCGACGGATGGGCGCCGACCCGCACGCCATGCCTGCTGGCCAGCTGCACCGTGCGGCGCATGTGGTTGAAGTCGGAGGCATGGAAGCCGCAGGCGACGTTGGCCACCGAGATCAGCGGCATCAGCGCGTCGTCGTCGCCCATCCGGTACAGGCCGAAGCCCTCGCCCATGTCGCAGTTGATCTCGGTCATGCGGGATCTCGCCTGGTCAGAGGGAAGGGCATGGCGATGCCGGGGCGCGGACCGCGCATGGAGGCCTCTCTGTCTGGATCGGTCCTCTGGCCGAAGGGCGGTGCCGTTCGGGTGCGGGCCGGTTGTTGGCCCATCATTGCGCCGCGCCGCACCCCTGTGAAATAGTATCTTCTTCAGGTCGATATCTGATTTTCCGATATCGCTCGACCTCAGGTTGCAGGTGCCGGTTGGCCTTCTCCTTCCGCCAGGTCCGCTACTTCATCGCCGCGGCGGAGCTCGGCCAGATCAGCCAGGCGGCGGTGGAGCTGAACGTCTCGCAATCGGCGGTGACGGCAGCGATCCGCCAGCTCGAGGATCTGCTCGGCACCCGGCTGTTGTTCCGCCATGCCAGCGGCGTGTCGCTGACCCATGAGGGCGGGCGCTTCCTGCCGCAGGCCCGGGCCATCGCGGCGGCGGTGGCCGAGGCGATGCGCGTCTCCGGCGACATTGCGCCGGTCGAGGGCCGGGTGCGGGTCGGCGTCACCTACACCGTGGCCGGCTATTTCCTGCCGCCCTATCTGGCGCGCTTCCGCCGCGCCTATCCGCAGGTGACGGTCGAGCTGCGCGAGGCCCATCGCACCGCGATCGAGGACGGGCTGGTGCGCGATGAGCTCGACCTCGCGGTGATGCTGACATCGAATCTGGAAAACACCGACCAGATCGCGGCCGAGACGCTGTTCCGCTCCGCCCGCCATCTGTGGCTGCCGGTCGACCACCCGCTGCAGAAGCAGGAGCGGGTGTCGCTATCCGACGTGGCGGGCCAGCCCTACATCATGCTGACGGTGGACGAAGCCGCCTTCACCGCCAAGCGCTACTGGGACCGCACGCCGCACCAGCCGACCATCCTGTTCCAGACCTCCTCGGTCGAGGCGGTCCGCTCGATGGTCGCGGCCGGGATGGGGGTGACGATCCTGTCCGACATGGTCTACCGGCCCTGGTCGCTGGACGGCCAGCGCATCGAGAAGCGCGCTTTGGCCGAGCCGGTGCCGACCATGGATGCCGGCCTGGCCTGGAAGCGCGACCTGGCGATGACCCCGGCGGTGCGCGCTTTCCGCGACCATCTCGGGCTCGCGTTCCACCTGCCGGCGGCGGGGGACGGGGGGTGAGCGGCGGCGAGGACGGGCGATGCCTGTCGGCCTACGGACCCGCCAGTCGCCGCATCACGACGTCGAGCGCCGGCCACGGCGGACCCATGCGTATGGTCCTGAGGAGTTCGAGGCCGACCCGTCGCCCGTCCGGGTATTGGTCGCCTGCATCCCATCGCCACGCCGCGACCATCGCCAGAACCAGGGCCCGGCATTCTCCGAGCAGGTCTTGATCGGCGACCGGATAATGCTCGGCGACCTCTTCGGGCACATGGGCGAGGTCGAATTCGACCGGCCCGCAGCAACACGTCTCCAGGTCGATGAACAGCGGCCCGTTCGTCGTGCCGAGCACATTGCCCGGGTGCGGCTCACCATGCAGCAACTGCTCCGCGGCGCCGCGGCCGGCGATCCTTCGTCTCAGGCTCCTAAGCGTGCTGTCGAGAAGCTCACGGTCCGCGTCGGCGAGCGCCGGGGTCTGGTCGCGGCTCGCCACGAGGTGCTGGGCGTCCGCGACCCGATCCGTGAAGTGCGGCGTGGCGACATCGATCTTGCGCATGCCGGCATGCAGCCGTCCGAGCGCCTTCGCATAGTCGGCCGGCGCGACCCCGCCAGCCGTCTCCGGCGCGTAGCAGGTCCACAGCGTCACCATGAAGCCGTCCCGCTCATAGGCGCGCGGCGCCACGCGCGGCTCGAGCGCGGCCACCGGGCTCCCGGTCTCGGCGAGCCGTTGGGCAAGCTCGATTTCGAACTGCGACACCTGCTCGGCCGAAGGCGCCACCCGGGCAAAGACGTCACAAGGCAGCAGGCGCAAGGCGAGCTTGTTCGAATTCTGCAGAACGACCGCGTCGTCGACCGTCAGGCCCAGCGCCGAGGCGATCGACATGGCCGCGGCCACCGCTCGCGAAACCTCAGCTGCCTGCACGGGAACGCTCCGTCTGCACTGCTCCAGTGTTGGTTACTACGGGACCGAGCGCGTCCTGTCACTCACTGCGCTGGGATGCGTCTCGTAGACGAGGTCGACGCCAATCAGAATAGCTCCTTCGGGTCGAAGACCAGGGTGAAGCCGTCATTCGGCCAGCCTCCCTGGGGCACTGGCCAGGGCTGGCAGACCGGGTTGACGACCGCCCGCAGGGCCGCCTGCGCCCAGGCCTGGCTGCCGCCGTCATCGACGATGGAAGCGGCGCCGGGCGGGATCGTGCCGTCCGAGTTGATCCGGGCAATGCGGATGGTGACGGGTCTGCTCTGAACTCCGGAGGAGATATTCCAGCATTGCCTGACCTTGTCGCGGATCGCGCCTTGCGTGCCCTTCGACACGACGGCCTGCCTCGCCTGCGGAAGCGGGTATCGCCCCTTTCCGACATTGGTCGCGATCGCGGTGGGAGTGCCCGACGCGGATGGCATCGGACCCGGGTGCAGCGGCGCTGGTTGGGACCGGACGCAGGCCGCCAGGATCAGGGCCGGCACCGCCATGCGCAGGATCGGGGAGAGAGACATGGCGGCCTCGAAACGTTGCCGGTGCCGCCACGGAGTCGGGCAGCCGGCCATCATCGCTCATGTCGCCGCACCGATGAACGGGTGTTCCTTCGGCCGGCGTCTTTGCATCGATCACCCTCCGCCGCGCCGTTTCGCCCGTGCCGCCCGGGTCAGGCTCTCGGCCAGGATCAGCAGGCAGCCGGCGAGGATCAGCAGCCCGCCCTCCAGCCCTGGCAGCTCGGCCCAGCGGACCGCCGCGGCGACGGCGGCGATCAGCGCGATCGCGGCCAGCGCCAGGGCGCCGTCGTCGATGAACAGGCCCAGCAGCTCGGCCAGAACGGTCTTGATGGCGCTCATGGCGTCCCCTCCCGGACCGGTGCGCCGGAGGGCGGACGCAGCAGCTTGACGGCGGCGAAGGACATGGCCGCGACCACCGCCAGGATGCCGAGCAGCGACAGGTCTGCCCCCGGCCAGTCGGCACCCAGCCCCTCGCCGGTCCAGAACACGCCGAAGGAGGTGAGCAGCAGGCCGACCGTGAATTTCAGCGTGTTCTCTGGCACCCGCGACAGCGGCCGGTGCACGGCCAGGCCGATGATCAGCACCAGCAGGCACGCGGCTGCGGCGCCGAGGCTGGCATAGCCGATCATGCCGCGCCCGGCGCCGACGGCGATGACAATGAAGACGACCTCGACGCCCTCCAGCAGCACCGCCTTGAATGCGGCGACCCCCGCCAGCCAGTCGGCCCGGCGCTCGGCGCTGCGGCGGCGCAGCTGGTCGGTCTCCGCGGCGAAGGCGCGTGCCTCGTCGCGCAGCGGAATCAGGCCCGACGCCCGCAGGATCGCCTTCCGCAGCCAGCGCAGGCCGAACAGTATCAGCAGCGTGCCGATCGCGAATTGCAGCGCCTCGATCGGAACCAGCTCGAGCAACGGCCCGAGCAGCAGGACCAGCACGGCCAGCACCGCCAGGGCGGCCGCCGTGCCGATGAAGGCCGGTCGCCAGCTCTGCGACAGGCCGACGGCGAGGATGATGGTGAACGCCTCCACCACCTCGACGAAGGAGCCGAGGAAGGAGGCGGTGACGGTGGAGAGAATCGCGGTGGTGCTGGTCATGGCGTCCGTTTCGGCCCCCGTCTCAGCCAGAGCCTGTCGATCTCACCGCGCAGCGTGCCCAGCGTCTCCAGGCCGGCCAAGGCGCGCTCGCGGTCACGCGCCGCCAGGGCGACGACCAGCGCCTCGATCAGCAGCATTGTGCCGGCATGCATCGCCAGATGGTCGGCCCGGCCGCGCGGCACCGGCAGGATCTCGGCGACGCGGTCGCGCAGGAAGGGGCCCAGGCTGTCGCTGACCAGCAGCACCGGCACCCGGTGCCGCTCGGCGACGTCGAGCGTGACGGCCGCCTCGCGATAGATCGGCGCATAGGCGATCAGGACCAGCGCGTCGCCCTCGGCGAGCCGCAGCAGCCGGTCGGCCAGGCCGATGCCGGTCGCGGCCAGCGCCTCGCTGGGCAGCCCGATGCGGCTGAGCTGCAGCGCGGCGTATTCGGCCAGGCTGCCGGAGGGGCCGATGCCGAAGATATGCCGGCGTCGAGCGGCCGCGAGGATCTCCACGGCATGGGCGAAGGGCTGCTGGAACCCGGGGACGGCCAAGGCCTCCGTGGCCTCGCGATGGATCGACAGCACGTGCTGCAGCGCGCCGGCCGCGTCTTCACCGACGACATCGAGGGTGCGGCGCATGCGGCTGCCCGGCGTCGTCGACCCGGTCAGATCGGCCAGCAGCGCCTCGCGCAGCTGCTGCAGCCCGTCGAAGCCGAGCGACCGTGCCGTGCGCACCACCGTGGCGTCGCTGGTGCCGGCCCGGGCCGCGATCTCGGCGGCGGAGGACAGCAGCACCGCCTCCTTCTGCTCGACGACGAAGCGGGCGACCCGCTGCTCCGCCGGCGACAGCCGGCCGAGCGCCGCCTCGACACGCTGCTCGATCGGGAGGGGGGCGAGGTCCGTCACATCTGGACAAGTCGATGTTGCAAATGCTACAAATGAGCATATACGAAGCAATTACTACAGGAAAGGCGGAGATGCCGTCTCGCCGTCGTGGAGATCAGGCGTCGCTCCGGCGCGCGGCGGACAGGACCGATTTAAGGTGGTCGACGATGCGGTCGGCATTGCTCTGCCGGGCGGCGGCCTCCGCCTCCCGCGGTTGGCCCAGACGGTCGGGCTCATACCAGCCGTCCGGAGCATCGCCCGCCCCGGACCCGTCGAGCGGATCATGGGGTTGGACGATGGACAGTTTCGGCTCGGACATCGGCTTGCAGTCGCTAGACATTTCTAACCTCTGAACCGAATGATCAGGAGAAGATCGCGAGGAGGCTCATATATAATTCGATCGATCGGCTTGATGAATGTGGTTTAGAAAGATAACGGATTTTTAATATTGGCCATAATTCGATGGTCAATCATTTGGTATGAATTTTGTACTTTCAATTGTGACAATTGTATATGAGATATTCCGACGAGAATCGATTTCGTTGATGTCGTCCCATCCGGGATAGAGCGTCGGGAGTTGCGGGTTGCGATGAGGATCCTGCTGATCGAGGACGATGCAGACACCGCCGCCTATGTCGCCGACGGGCTGACGGCCAACGGCCATGCGGTGGAGGCGGTGGACGAGGGGCCGCGCGGCTTCCTCGCCGCCGCCAGCGGCGCCTTCGACATCCTGGTGGTCGACCGGATGGTGCCGAAGCTCGACGGGCTCGCCCTGGTCCGGCGCCTGCGCGCCGCCGAGGTCGAGACGCCGGTCCTGTTCCTGACCGCGCTGGGCGAGATGGAGGACCGGGTCGCCGGGCTGGAGGCGGGCGGCGACGACTACCTGCCGAAGCCCTTCGCCCTGCCGGAGCTGCTGGCCCGTGTCGAGGCGCTGGGGCGCCGTGCCCGCCAGAGCACGGCGGAGACGGCGCTGCGCTGCGGCGACCTGGAGATGGACCTGCTGCGCCGGTCGGTCAGCCGGGCCGGCCAGCCGGTCGAGCTGATGCCGCGCGAGTTCCAGCTGCTGGAGTACCTGCTGCGCAACGCCGGCCACGTCGTGACCAAGACCATGCTGCTGGAGACCGTCTGGCGCCTGCGCTTCGACCCCAACACCAATGTCGTCGAGGCGCATATGAGCCGGCTGCGCAGCAAGCTGCATCGGCCCGCTTCGGCCGAGCTGATCACCACCATCCGCGGCGCGGGCTACCGCCTCGGCCCGCCGGCCTAGCCCGCCGATGCGGACCCGGATCCTCCGCACCACCAGCTTCCGGCTGACCGCCCTGTACACGGTGGTGTTCGGGGCCTCGGTCGCGGTGATCCTCGGCATCCTCTACTGGGCCACCGAGGGCTACACCGAGCGCCAGTTCGACGCCACGCTCACGACCGTCGTCACGGAGCTGACGGAAGATTATCCCAACGACCCGCCCGAGGAGATCGCCAGCGACATCGAGCAGAGCCTGGCGCAGGATCCGCTCGGGCCCGGCTTCTACCTGTTCGAGGACCGCGACGGCCGCCGCCTGGCCGGCAACCTGCCGGCGATGGCGCCGGGGCCAGGGCCGGTGGACCTGACCCTGCCCGGCGGCGGCAAGGACGGCGGCGAGGTGCGGCTGCGCGGGATGGGCAAGATCCTGGTCGACGGCGCCTTCGTCCTCGTCGCGGCCGACCGGGCGCCGATCGACGATCTGCAGGAGCTCTGGCTACGCGGCCTGGGCTGGGGGCTGCTGGCCACGGCGGTGCTGGGCGTCGGCGGCGGGCTGGTCGTCAGCGCCGGCGTGCTGCGGCGGGTCGACGCCATCAACCGGATTTGCCTGAAGATCATGGAGGGCGACCTCAGCCAGCGGCTGCCCGGGCGCGGCACGGATGACGAGTTCGACCGGCTGACCGGCGTCGTCAACGCCATGCTGGACCGGATCGAGGCGCTGCTGGAGGGGCTGCGGCAGGTGTCGACCGACATCGCCCACGACCTGCGGACCCCGCTCGGCCGCCTGCGGCAGCAGCTGGAGGGCGCCCTGCTGCGGTCGGGCACGGCCGCCGAATACGAGCGGTCGGTGGAGCGGGCGATGGCCGAGGCGGACCGGTTGCTCGGCATCTTCAACGCGCTGCTGCGCATCGCCCAGGTCGAGGCCGGCAGCCGGCGTCGGGGCTTCGCCCGGGTCGATCTGAGCGCCCTTGTGGGCACTGTCGCCGAAATCTTCCAGGCCTCGGCCGAGGAGCAGGGCCGGGCCATCCGCAGCCGGATCGAACCCGAGGTGGCGGTGACCGGCGACGCGGACCTGCTGTCCCAGGCGGTCGCGAACCTGATCGAGAATGCCTTGCGCCACACCCCGGCCGGCACCGGCATCGACATCGCCCTGTCTCGCCTGCGGGACGGGCGTGCCGAGCTGGTGGTCGCCGACCGGGGCCCGGGCGTTCCGGCGGAGGAGCGCGAGCGGGTGTTCCGGCGCTTCTACCGGCTGGAGCAGAGCCGGCACACGCCGGGCAACGGGCTGGGCCTCAGCCTGGTCGCGGCAACGGCGCAACTGCATCGGGCCGAGGTCTCGCTCGGCGACAACCATCCCGGGCTGCGGGTCACGGTGCTGCTGCCGTAGCGCGGACTCAAGCTTGCAGCCAGCCTCCGCCCTGGCCACCCGCACCGGCCCGCAGACTGGTCGTAAACGAAATGTTCATTGCGCACCCGGTTCGTTATCGTTCATGATACGTTCTATGAAAAGAGATACAGACTCCGACCTCGACGTCCAGGCTCATTGCCGCAGCCTCGCGCTGCAGCAGATCGAGATGCTCACGCGCATCGCCGAGATCGGCATGAGGCTGGTCGAGGCGGAGGGTGCCAAGGCCATCGCCCAGGCCGAGCGGCCTGAGGCCGGGCAGGCTGAAGCCGCAGCGCCCCGGGCCGATGCCCCGGCGGCCGTGGATCACGGCCTCGCCTTCGCCCGCCATGCCCAGACGGTGCAGCGGGCCTTGGCGCTGCGCAGCCGCACCGCCGACAGACTGTGCGCCCGCGACAAGGCCGACCGGAAGGCCCGCCGCGGCCGCCAGCGCAACCACGTCACCGAGGCCCTCTTCGCTCTGATCTGGGGTGCCGCCGAGTCGACCCGGGATATCGAGGAGGCCGAATACCGCATCACCGAGATGCGCGACCAGCTCGACGAGCTCTACGGCGATGAGGAGGACCGGGTCGAGGACCGACCTGTCGGTTCGGTCATCGCCGGCCTGGCCTGCGGTCTCGGCGTGTCCGAGCAATGGCACCGCCGGGCCAGCGACTGGTCGGACCAGCCCTATCCGCCGCCGCCGACCGCCAGCACCCCGGCCGCGATCCGCAAGCGGCGCCGGGCCGGCTGCATGAGCTGATGCAGCACACGCTCAACGGCCTCGCCCCCGACCGGATCCCCGCCTTCCAGGCCGCGCTGGAGGCCCGGCTCCGGGAGCCCGACGTCGAGGCGCTGATCGACGCCGAACCCCCGATGCGGGCCGCCCGCCGCCTCTGCGCCTCCCTCGGTATCGACTTCGATGCCGCCTACCGCGAGCCGAAGCAGCCCGACACCGGGTGACCGCCCGATCGGTTGGGCCGGAGCCACCCCCTCACCCGAAATTGCTGCGCGATTTCGACCTCTCCCCGGGGAGAGGTGTCGGAGCGCCGCACCCTTTTTCCCTCCCCTCGGGGAGAGGGAGGGGCCCGGCCCGCTTGGGCCGGGAGGGTGAGGGGGCGGGCCGCGCCGGTGCACAGGCCTAACCCCCCGTCAGCTCCGACCAGCGGCGGGCGAGGTAGTTGTGCTCGTCCATCACCGTGTTCCACACGGCGATGCGGCTGGCGCGGCGCCAGTAGGAGCCGCCGGAGCGCACCGCGCCGGCCTTCACCGCGACGCGGCCGTCGGTGCCCTCCAGGTCCTTGGCCGCCGGCTTGCCCTCGTACCAGTAGTCCCATTCGGCCGGGTCCAGGAATGGGCGCACCCGCTTCGGGATCGACATGTAGTAGCCCTGCCGGGCCATCACCGCGCCGGGCCAGCCGGACAGCCACCAGTTCAGATAGGCATAGGCGACGTCGAGCGCCCGGCCGGACAGGGGGGCTGCGATGCACAGGCCGCCATGCCAGGCGCGATAGCCTTCGCGCGGCGCCGCCTCGCGCACCGGCACGCCCAGGCCCGACAGGGCGACCGCGGCCGGGGCCCAGCTGCTCTGGATCGCGGCGCGGTGGTCGACCATCAGCCGCTTGGCGTCGGCCATGGTCTGCCAGAAGCCGCAGAAATGCCCCTGGCGCTTGCGCGCGACCAGGAGGTCGATCAGCCGGTCGATCTCCGCCAGCGTCATGTTGCCGATATCGGCGAAGCTGGCCTCGCCGCGGGCCTGCAGCGCCAGCGCCGCGTCGAACACGCCGATCGCCGGCTCGTCGACCAGCGCGACCCGGCCGCGCCAGCGCTCGTCCAGCAGCCAGCCCCAGCTCTCGGTCTCATAGGGCTGGCCCGGCGGCACCACGGTCGGGTCATAGGCGAAGGCGTCGACATTGTGCACCGCCGGCAGCATGCTGATGTGGCGCGATGGCTGGGCCCCGAGCGATCGGTCGGGCTGGACGTACAGCTTCTTCACCGGCGCGTCGCCGCGGCCGATCATGGCGTCGGCGCTCAGCCGCCCGGTCTTGGTCAGGTCGTTGACCTCGCCCCAATGTGGGATGCGGCCGGTATCGATCGGCTGGATCGCCTTCCAGAACCAGACGATGTCGAGATTGTGGAAGCACTGGTCGTAGATGTCGAAGGCGCCGGGCTGGGTCGCCGCCTTCTGCTGCGCGCCCAGGAAATCCAGCGTCTCATAGCTGACCGTGATGCCGAGATCGGCCTCGGCCCGTTCGCGGATGCTGTCCAGCAGCGTGATCTCGGTGCCGAGCACGCGCAGATGCGGCCGGCCCTCGGTGTGCACCGCCGGCTTGCTCAACCCAGGCTTGCTCAACATGGTGTCGGCTGCGTCCGCGGCCATGGTCCATCCCCCGGGCGAAGCCGTATTAGAAGCGGATTCGCCGGCGGCTGGCCAGTGCGGCGCAGGGTCCGTTCCCGGCAGTCACGCCGCGACCGTCGCGGTCTCGGCGAAGGCGGCCTGGAAGGCGGCGAAGGAGTGCTCGATCTCGGCCCGGCCGATGCCGCGGGTGATGAACACCAGCCGCGACCGCCGGTCGCCATCCGGCCAGGCATCGAGATGGCTCGGCGCATGCACGATGTGCTGCGCGCCCTGAACCACCACGGGCGTGTCGACCCCGGCGACGTGCAGCAGCCCCTTCACCCGCAGCACATCGTCGCCGCGGCTGTGCAGCAGCAGGGTCAGCCACAGGCCGAACACGGTCCAGTCGACCCGGTCCTCGACCTCCAGCACGAAGGCGCCGATGTCCGGGCCGTGGCGGTTGACGTCGTGCCCATTGGCGTCATGGCCATGATGGTGGCCGGCGCTGGTCACGCGCGTCAGGTCGAACCAGCGGCGGATCTCGGCCGGCTTGGTGGCGGGGTCGAAGGCGTCGCCGCCGACCAGTTCCTCCGCCGGCGGCGGGGCATTGGCGGAGCGCCACAGCGGCACCGCCGGGTTGATCGCCTTGAGCCGCGCCTCCAGCGCCGCCACCGCCTCCGGCGCCGCCAAGTCGGTCTTGGTCACCAGGATGCGGTCGGCCACAGCCGCCTGCTTCGCCGCTTCGGGCTGGCGGTCCAACTGCGCCAGGCCGTTCACGGCATCGACCGTGGCGATCACGTTGCCCAGGCGGAAATGGTGGCGGATCACCGGCTCGCTCATCATGGTCGCCAGCACCGGGATCGGGTCGGCCAGGCCGGTGGTCTCGACGATCAGCCGGCCGAAGGCGGGGATGGTGCCGGCCTCGCGCCGGTCGTACAGGCCGCGGATGGCGCGGCCCAGGTCGCCGCGGATGGTGCAGCAGATGCAGCCGCTCTGCATCAGCACCACGTCCTCGTCCACCGCCTGCAGCAGGTGGTGGTCCAGCCCGACCTCACCGAACTCGTTGATCAGCACGGCGCAGCCGGCGAAGGCCGGGTCGGCCAGGATATGGCGCAGCAGCGTGGTCTTGCCGCTGCCGAGGAAGCCGGTCAGGACGTTGACGGGGATCGCCTCGCTCATCGGCCACCCCCGGCGATGCGGTCCAGCAGGGCAGGGTCCAGCGGGTCGATGGTCCGGCCCCGCATCCGTGCCGCCGCCGCCCACACCGCCGGCAGCGCGTCGACGATCTCGCGCTGGCCGGTCGGGCCGCTCAGCACGAAGGCGCTGCCGTGCCAGTCGTCCAGCCGCAGCCCGAACAGGGTCAGGATCCGGTTGGCGGCGGCGGCGCGGTGCAGCCGCTCGGCCCGGCGGGTGCGGCCGGCGCCGAACACCTCCGGCCGCCCGGATTCCGCCGTCCAGTGCTCCTCGCCGCCGAGCACGCCGCACACGCCGCACATGGTGACCTGCTCCTCCTGGCCGACAGCACGCCCAACCCCAAGACTGTCATGCCCGGGCTTGACCCGGGCATCCAGAGAATGTCGACGCTCTCTGGATTGCCGGGTCAAGCCCGGCAATGACAAGACAAGGGAAATGCCTTCCGGATTACTTCTTCCGCGGCGACCGGCGGGCGAAGTCGTCGGCCATCTCGTCCATGGTGACGAAGCGCACGCCGGGGTGGCGGATCATGTGGTTGTACAGCCGCTCCAGCATCAGCAGCACCTGGGGCCGCCCGGCGACGTCCGGGTGGATGGTGATCGGGAACACGGCGTAGTCGTACTCACGGTAGACCCAGTCGAACTGGTCGCGCCACATCTCCTCGATATGCCGCGGATTGACGAAGCCGTGACTGTTCGGCGACTTCTTGATGAACATCATCGGCGGCAGGTCGTCGAGGTACCAGCTGGCCGGGATCTCGATCAGGTCGGTCTCGACCCCGCGCTTCAGCGGCACCATCCATTCGCTCGGCTTCTTGGCGAAGTCGATCTTGGTCCAGCTGTCGCCGACCCGCACATAGTAGGGCTCGAAGTCCTTGTGCATCAGCGAGTGGTCGTACTTGATGCCCTTCTTCAGCAGCAGCTCGTTGCTGACCTGGCTGAACTCCCACCACGGCGCGACATAGCCGGTCGGCCGGCGGCCGGACAGCTGGGTCACCAGCTCGATGCACTTGTCGAGGACCTCCTCCTCCTGCGCCGGGGTCATGGCGATCGGGTTCTCGTGGCTGTAGCCATGGATGCCGATCTCGTGCCCGGCATCCGCGACGGCCTTCATCTGCTCCGGGAAGGTCTCGATCGAATGGCCGGGGATGAACCAGGTGGTCTTGATCCCCAGCCGGTCGAACAGCTTCAAGAGGCGCGGGCTGCCGACCTCGCCGGAGAACAGGCCGCGCGAGATGTCGTCCGGCGAATCCTCGCCGCCATAGGAGCCGAGCCACCCGGCCACCGCATCGACATCGACGCCGAAGCCGCACAGGATCTCTTTCGCCATCAGGGGTTCCTCCTCTCGTTGGGCCGCCGCCGTCTCACGCGGCCGCCCGGATCACGGTCGCCTCGCCCGGCTGCCAGCCGAGCACGATCTCCTCGCCCGACCAGCCGGCGGCATATTTGTCGACATGGCTCTCGACCCCGATCTCGCGGCCATCCGCAAGCCCGATGGTCAGGTGCAGCGCATGGCCGGTGACGGCCTGGCCGATCAGCCGGCCGGGCAGGGTGTCGCCGCGCCCGGCCAGCGAAGCGGCCCCGGCGGCGCCGACCACGTCGATCGCCTCGGACGGCACCACCACCGCGGCGGCATCGCCGACCTTCAGCGTCGGGTCGTTCAGCGTGCCGTGCAGCGGGCCGAAGCCGGTCCCGACCCGGGCCACGGCGCCGTCCCGCGCCTCCAGCCGTCCCGCCAGCACCGTGTTGCGGCCGATGAAGCGGGCCACGAACTCGGTCTGCGGCCGGCGGTAGATCTCCTCGGGCGGGCTGATCTGCTCCACCCGGCCGCGATTCATCACCACGATGCGGTCCGACAGGGCCAGCGCCTCGGACTGGGCATGGGTGACGAAGACGAAGGTGATGCCGATGTTGCGCTGCAGCAGCTTCAGCTCGGCCTGGATCGACTTGCGCAGGTTGGCGTCCAGCGCGCCCAGCGGCTCGTCCAGCAGCAGGATGTCGGGCTCGACCACCAGGCCGCGGGCCAGGGCGGTGCGCTGGCGCTGGCCGCCGGACAGACCGGAGCTGCGGCGGTCGGCGATGTCCGCCAGGTCCAGCACCTGCATCATCCGGTCGGCCTTCGCCCGGCGCTCGGCCGCCGGCAGGCCCTTCACCCTCAGCCCGTATTCGATGTTCTGGCGCACGGTCATGTGCGGGAACAGGGCGAAGTTCTGGAAGATGGTCGAGGTCGGGCGGCGCTCGGGCGGCAGGTCGTTGATCCGCCGCCCGCGCACCAGCACGTCGCCGGTGCTGATCTCCTCGAAGCCGGCGATCATCCGCAAGGTCGTGGTCTTGCCGCAGCCCGAGGGGCCGACGAAGGAGATGAATTCCCCCTTCGCCGCGCGCAGGTCGAAATCGATCACCGCCGGCGTGCCGTCCGGATAGGTCTTGCCGACGCCGGCGAGCTCGAGATCGTAGGTCACTGTGCGTCCCCTCGCTTCACCGCGTCAGGCGTTCAGGAACTCGTCCCATTTCTGGATCACGTGGTCGTATTGGTCCGGCCACTGGTGCCAGTAGGCGACATGCGATGCCCGGGTCTCCAGCGAGCCGCCGTCGCGCAGGTCGCCCTCCTTGATGCCGCGGTCGGGCGCGCCGACCCAGGGCTTGCCTTCGTACCAGAAGCCGTATTTCTCCGGCGCCATCACCGATTTGATGTTGGTGGTGGGGGAGTAGTAGCCCTGCTCCGACACCGTGATCGCCGGCGGGCCGGACAGCCAGTAATCGGCATAGGCCGTCACCGCGGCCTGGTTCGGCGAGCTGGCGATCAGCGACACGCCGATGGCCCAGGCGCGGTACCCCTCCTTCGGCACGGCGTAGCGGCAGGGCTTGCCCTGCGCCTTGACCGCCATGACGGCCGGCTGCCAGGCGTCGCACACCACCATCTCGCCCGACGCCATCAGGTTCACCAGCTCGCCGAAATCGCCCCACAGGGCGCGGAACTGGCCGTCCTTCTTCTTCGACACCAGGAACTTCATCGCCTCGTCGATCTCGGCCTCGCTGGGGTTGCCTGGATTCTGAACGGAGGAAAGTCCCAACGAGTTCATCGCCATGATGGCCTGGCCCAGCGCGATCAGCGGGTCGGTGTTCAGCCCGGACCGGCCCTTGAACTTCGGGTCGAAGATCGCGGTCCAGGTGTTGGCCTCCTCGTCGGACAGCACCGACGGGTTGAAGCCGATTGAGTCATAATTGTAGACCGCCGGCACCATCCACAGCTCGGTCTGCGCCTCGTCCTTCCAGATCTGGCCGACGATCTGCGCGCCGCGCGGCCATTTCGGGTCCGGCTTGGTGAAGGTGTCGCGGATGTTGGCCCAGTTCTTCAGGCCCGAGGCCGGGATGGCGGTGACGTTGTTGGTCATCACCACCGAGGGCAGCCGCTCGCCGATCACCTCCCAGCAGTCGTAGTCGGTGGCGCCGGACAGGATCTTGGTCTGGGCGTCGGGGAAGGTCGCCGCCGTGCCCTGGGTGCCGCCGACGCCGGAGGCCGCCTTGAAATCGGCCAGGATGCGGTCCTGCACCGTGACTGACAGGCCGATGGTGCGCAGCTGCTCCTTGGCCAGGGCGCCGGCCTGGGCATAGGCGCGGCGCGAGTTGAGGAAGGGCGTGCCGCCGCCCATCGCCAGGGCGGTGGCGCCGATCGTGCCCTGCAGGATCTGCCTGCGGCTCAGGCTCGGAAACTGTGCCATGCGAAGTCTCCCGTTTCGTGAAAAACCACCCGAAAACCGGCCCTTCTCAGCGGGGCCGCCAAGATTCGTTTGTCAGTACCGTCCGACCAAAAGGCCGCCGTCGACGACGATGGTCTGGCCGGTGATGTAGCGGGCCGCCGGCGAGGCCAGGAACAGCGCCACGTCGGCGATGTCGTCCGGCTCGCCGACCCGGCCCATGGGGATGAACGCAGCCGCCTTCTCCAGCCCCTCCGGCCCCAGCGAATGCTCGCGCGACAGGGCCTGGGCGGTGCGGATGTAGCCGGGGGCGATGCCGTTGACGCGGATGCCGCTGCGCGCCAGCTCCACCGCCAGGCCGCGCACCAGCCCGACCACGCCGGATTTGGCGGCGGAGTAGTGCACATGCTCGTCCCAGCCATAGGCCACGCCCATGATCGAGGACAGGGCGACGATGGCGCCCTGGCCGCGGGTGCGCATGCCGGGCAGGGCGGCGCGGACCACGCGGAAGATGCCTTTCAGGTCGACGTCGAAGGTGTGGTCCCACTTCGCGTCGGTCATCTGCGACAGCGGCACGCGGTGGGCGATGCCGGCATTGGCGACCAGCGCGTCCAGCGCGCCGTGCCGCGCCTCGACATCGGCGACCACGGCGTTGACCCGCCCGGTGTCGGTGACGTCGAGATGCTGGAACTCGCCGCTGCCGCCGGCGTCGCCGATCGCCTTGGCGGTGGCGCGGCCCTCGGCCTCCAGCACGTCGGTCACGACCACGTGATGGCCGGCGCCGGCGAAGGCCAGGGCCGTGGCCCGGCCGATGCCGATGCCGGCGCCCGTGATCAGGGCAACCTTGCGGGTCATCATTCCTCCTACAGCATCACGTCGCCGGAATTGGGCCCCAGCGTCTGGCCGACATAGATCGCGGCGGCGGGGGAGGCGAGGAAGGCCACGGTCTCGGCCACATCCTCGGGCGCGCCGAAGCGGCCGAGCGGCAACTGCGCCTTCTTCGCCGCCTGCCATTCGGCGGACAGGGCCCGCACCAGCTCGGTGTCGATCGGCCCGGGCGCCACCGCGTTGACCCGCACGCCGCGGGCGCTGACCTCGCGCGCCAGCGCCTTGGTCAGGCCGATGATCCCAGCCTTGGCGGCGCTGTAATGCACCAGGTCGACGCCGCCGATCTGGCCCAGCTGCGAGGCGATGTTGACGATCACCCCGTCGCCGGCCGCCAGCATCGCCGGCAGGGCGGCGCGGCAGCACAGGAAGGTGCCGCGCAGATGCACTGCGATCATCCGGTCCCAGTCGGCGACCGCCAACGCCTCGAAGGGCGACTGGTGGACATGGCCGGCGTTGTTGACCAACAGCGTGCAGTCGCCGAATGCCTTGCGCCCGGCGGTAAAGATCCGCTGCACCGCCTCGGCGTCGGAGACATCGGCGCCGACCGCCTCGGCCCGGCCGCCGGCGGCGCGCAGCGTGGCCGCAACGGCCTCGGCCCGGTCGGCGTGCAGGTCGGCGATCAGCACCGCGGCCCCGGCGCCCGCCAGCCGCTCCGCGATCGCTTTGCCGATGCCGCTGGCGGCGCCGGTGACGATGGCGATGTGGTCGGCCAGCGCCCTCATCGCACCTCCTCCTGGATCGCGACGCGCTTGGCCCGGCGGACCGACAGCGCCATCAGCACCCCGTAGACGGCGAGCAGGGCGAAGGAGAACAGGGTGGTCAGCACCCCGAAGGCGAAGATGTTCGGATGGATCTCGACCGAGAAGGTGCCGTAGATCGTCAGCGGCAGGGTCTGGCCGCCGCCGGCGGTGAACAGGGTGCGCGGGAACTCATCGTAGCTGAGCGTGAAGGCGAACAGCATCGCGCTCAGCACCCCCGGGAAGATCAGCGGGAAGGTGATCTTGCGGAAGGTGCGGGCGGGGCTGACGCCCAGGCTCCAGGACGCCTCCTCGATCGACCGGTCGAAGCGGTTGAAGATCGCCAGCATGACCAGGAAGGCGAAGGGGAAGGTGTAGACTACATGGGTGACGAAGGACGTCCCCCACCAGGCTCGCGGGATGCCCAGCTCATTGGCCACCAGGGCGACGCCGAGCCCGACCAGCACGCCCGGCACCATCATGCCCAGCACGATCAGGTAGAAGACGATGCCGGAGCCGCGGAAGCGCGACCGGAAGGCCTGGGCCGACAGGGTGCCCAGCACCGTCGCCACCACCATGGTCATGAAGGCCAGGGTCAGGGACCGGACCAGCGCGTCGCCGATCGCCAGGGGCGCCACGCGCGACGGCGGCGCCCAGCCGAACAGGTGCTGGTACCAGTAGGTCGACCATTCGATGATCGGGAATTGCGGCCCGCCCTCGGGCCCTGACTGGAAGCTCAGCGTCGCCAGCACCGCCAGCGGGCCGTACAGGAAGACGATGAACAGCGCCGTGAACGCCATCAGCGCGGTGCGGAGAAGCGGCTGCCCCTGCATGGCCTCAGAGCTCCTTCCGCAGGTCGACCAGCCGCAGCAGCCCGGCGACGACGATCCCCATCACCACGGTCAGGATCACGCCGACCACGGCGGCGAAGGCCCATTTCAGCGACCCGACCTGGGTGACGATGATGTTGCCCAGCATGTTGACCTTGCGGCCGGACAGGGCGGCGGCGGTGGCGAACTCGCCCAGCACCATGACCGACACGAAGATCGCGCCGACGATCACGCCGGGCAGGCTCAAGGGCAGGATCACGGTGCGGAAGATGCGGCCGGTGCCGGCGCCCAGGTCGCGCGCCGCCTCGATCAGGCTCGGCTCGATCCGCGACAGCATGAACGCGATCGGCCCGACCATGAATACGACATAGATCTGGGTCATGCCGATGACGACGCTGAGCTCGGTGAACAGCAGGCCCGCCACCGGCTCCGACACCACGCCCAGCTTCATCAAGAGGATGTTGACCGCGCCCTCGGTGCCCAGCATCGGGCGCCAGGCCAGCACCCGGATCAGGAACGAGGTCCAGAACGGCACGACGCAAACCACCAGCAGGATGGTCTGGACCGTCTTGTTGCGGACGAACAGGCCGATATAGAGGGCGACCGGATAGCCCAGCGCCAGCGTCGTCGCCAGCACGATCAGCCAGATCCGGACCGTGGTCCACAGCGCCGACAGATAGGTCGAGGTGCCGAAGAAGGTGCCCCAGTTCTGCAGGGTCAGCGTCGGCTCGATGGTGAAGGTCTTCTGGGTCCAGAAGCTGACATAGACCATCATCGCGATCGGGACGACCAGGAAGGCGGTCATCCACAGGGCCCCCGGCGCCGCCAGCAGCGCCGCCACCCGCCGCCCGGTGCGCCGCCTGGCGGCCGGGGCCGGCACCGTCTCGGTCATGATCTCCGCTCCGACGCTCATCGACGCCCCCGCCTCAGCCGCGGAACACGAGGGCGTCGGCCGCCGGCCAGCGCAGCGCATAGCGGCGCCCGGCGTCGAAGCTCCTCGGTCGGCGGTGGCTCAGATGGTATTCGACTTCGACCGGCCGGCTGCCGGCGACGTCGAACAGATAGGTCACCCGGGCGCCGGAATACTCGCTGGCGATGAAGCGGCCGGGCAGGGCGGCCTCGCCCGGCGCCGCCGGCTCCGTCTCCTCGGCCACCGTCACCTTGTCGGCGCGGATGCAGTAGGCGGCCGCGCCGGCAGGGGCATCGCCCGGCAGCGGCAGGGCCGCCTCGGCGAAGCGGAAGGCGCCGTCGCCGACCATGCCCTCGAAGATGTTGTAGCAATTGAGGAAACGCGCGACCCGGACCGATCCCGGCCGGTTGTACAACGTCTGCGGCGGGCTGATCTCGGCGATCCGTCCGCGGTCCAGCACGGCGGTGCGGTGGCCCATCGCCAGCGCCTCCTGCTCATTGCCGGTGACATGCAGGAAGGTACCTCCGAGCTGGGCCTGGATGCGTTTCAGCTCGATCATCATCCGCTCGCGCAGATTGGCGTCGAGCGCGCCCAGCGGCTCGTCCAGCAGCACGATCTTGGGGTCGGTGACCAAGGTGCGGGCCAGGGCGACGCGCTGCTTCTGGCCGCCGGAGATCTGGCTGACGGCACGGGCGCCGAGGCCGGTCAGGCCCAGCAGTTCCAGCGCCTCGCCGACGCGGCGGCGGATCTCCGCCTCGTCCGATACCGGGCCGCGGCTGCGGTGGAGCAGGCCGTAGGCGACATTGTCGAAGACGCTCATGTGCGGGAACAGGGCGAAGCCCTGGAACACGAAGCCGATGCCGCGCTCATGCGCCGGAATCGACAGGATCGAGCGTCCCTCCAGCCGGACGTCGCCGTCATCCGGCGTCTCGAAGCCGGCGACCACCCGCAGCATAGTGGATTTGCCGGAGCCGCTGGGTCCGAGGATGGACAGGTACTCGCCCGCGCCGACCGCCAGCGACAGGTCGCTCAGCGCCGGCGCGCCGCCATAGGCCTTGGTGATGCCGCTCAGTTCCAGGAGCAGAGTCATGCGTCCCCGAATCTCCAAGCCGTGCCCTGAGCCTCACGTCCCATCCGCGTCTTTCGGCATGTGCCGCTGCACGTTGGTCGATGTGAAGCTCGGGAAGCCTAGTCAAAAATGATTTTAGTATGCAATAGTCTTTTTATGGTGATCGAAAGCTTCGCCATGTCGCGAGATCCGGTTCCTATCAGCCTCGACAAGCCTGTCTGTCCAAGTTTCGGGCAGGCCCTGAGACCCAAGGCGGCGCTTTGGGTATGCGATAGTCATTTTCCCGGTGCCGCTGCCCATGCCATAGGCAACGGCCACTTGCGCCTTGGCGCCGCGGGGGCCATCAGAGGACCAGGATCACCCGGACGGACGGAACGCTGCTGCAGGACATGACGGACACGGCGACGAACGCGTCCCCGCCGCGGCTCTACGAGATCGTCGAGCGTGCGCTGCGGGCGTCGATCGGCGCCGGGCGGCTGCCGGCCGGGCTGGTGCTGCTGGAAGGGCCGATCGCCGAGATCTTCCAGACCAGCCGGGCCCCGGTGCAGCGGGCGCTGGCGCGGCTGGAGGCGGATGGGCTGATCCACCGCTTCGAGGGCCGGGGCTACCTGGTGGGGCCGGAGGCGGCCGGCGCGGCGCCGTTGCGCACCGACATCCGCGGCTTCGGCCTGGACGCGGCGGAGGAGATCGACGAGGCGCAGCAGTCCCGCGCCTCCTGGGAGCGGATCTACGCCACCGCCGAGCGCCAGATCGCCTCCTGCCTGGTGTTCGGCCGCTACCGCATCGTCGAGGCCGAGATGGCCGACCATTTCGGCGTCAGCCGGACCGTGGTGCGCGACGTGCTGGGCCGGCTGCAGGAGCGCGGGCTGATCGAGAAGAACGCCAGCTCGCACTGGATCGCCGGGCCGCTGACCGCCCGGGCGATCCGCGAGCTCTACGAGATGCGCCGGCTGCTCGAGCCGCCGGCCCTGGTCAGCGCTGCGCCGTCAGTGCCGAGCGGCGACATCGAGGCGATGCTGGACCGTCTGCGCCGGGCCGAGGCGGCCGGCCCGAAGCCGCCGCCCGAGACCATGGACGAGATCGAGGAGGACCTGCATGTCCGCTGCGTGCTGGCGACGCCGAACGCCCGTCTGGCCGACGCCTTGCGCCACAACCAGCTGCCGCTGCTGGCCACCCACGCCTTCACCCGCTCGCTCGGCATCGCCGACGACCAGCCGATCCTGACCGAGCACCGGCTGGTGCTGGAGCTTTTGGCGCAAGAGGCCTGGCCGGCCGCCGCCGCGGTGCTGGAGACGCATCTGCAGGCTGCCGAACGCCGGGCCGTCGCCCGCCTCAAGACCCTCGCCGTGATCCCGGTCCCGGCCAATCTGGCGCCGTACCTGACCAAGACGTCGGAGCACGGGTAGGGGCGGTGTTTCGACCCGCTTTGTTACTTAGTCCCCCCTCCCCTTGGGGGAGGGGGGCAGGGGGAGGGGTCTGCGCGCGTCCGCGCGCGAATGGGCAAGGGGCGCAATCCGTCCGACGGGCCGATGTGAGGGGAGCAGGGCCGGATCAAGCCGTGATAACCCCCTCCCCCTAGCCCCCTCCCGCGAGGGGAGGGGGGACTCATTAGGCTCTAAATCGGCCTGGTGTCGATCGCCCCAAACCCGCCCTCTACCCCGCCTCCGGCTTAAACTCGCTCTCCAGCCCGCGCAGCATCTCGACCAGGCGGCGGCGGAAATGCTCGGCGAAGCGGTCGGCGGCACGGGAGCGGGGCTGGCCGGCGGCGAAGGCCAGGCCGAACTCGTTCCACAGCAGCGGCCGGAACGGGCGGATGGCGATCGGCAGGTCGCGGAAATGGCTGGCCATCAACGCATTGACGATGGTCACCCCCAGCCCCTGCGCGGCGAAGGCGCAGGCCGAGCCGACCGAATGCGTCTCGACCTGCACCCGCGGCCGGAAATGGACCCGCCGGAACATCTGGTCCATCTCCGCCCGCGCCGGGCGCTGCCGGCCCAGCAGCACCAGCGGCTCGCCCTCCAGGTCCTCGACCGACACCACCGCCTTCTCCGCCAGCCGGTGGCCCTGCGGCATGACGCAGACGCTGGTGGTGCGGGCAATGGCGATCGTGTCCATCCCGGCCTCGCCGGTTGGTAGCCGGACGAAGCCGAGATCGGCCTGGCGGGTCAGCACCGCGCGCTCGGTCTCGTGATAGGCGCCGGACAGGATCTCCAGCGCGACATTGCCGTGGTCGCGCAGGAACTCCTCGACGATCAGCGGCAGGATGGTCTGCGACATGCTGTGCGGCATGCCGATGCGCAGCAGGATCTGGTCGGAATTGCCGGTCCGCAGCTCCTCGGCCACATGCTGCACCCGCTGCACCCCGTCGACCGCGTCTTCGACGGAATCGAGCAGGCCGATCGCCTCCGGCGTCGGGATCAGCCGGCCCTTCTCGCGGGCGAACAGCTCCAGCCCCAGCTCGGCCTCCAGCTGGGTCAGCAGACGGCTGACCGCCGATTGCGACAGGTCCAGCCGCGCCGCCGCGGCGGTGGTGGAGCCGCTGCGCATGATCGCCTTGAAGGCCTCGAGCTGCTTGACGTTCATGCCGCCGGCGCCGATATCCGCGACACGAAGCACCGATCCGGACCGCGCCCGCGCATGAAATGCGCATAACCCGATGCGGATTCCGCATGATGTTGCGGGTCGTTCTCTCCCACGCCTAACGTCCCCCTCGCCACGCCGGTCCGCCCGGCCGGCCCATCATAAGCGAACAGGGACGCAGATGCGGGATTCGCGCGCCGGGACGCCAAGCCGGCCATGACCGTCTTCATCATCCGCCGGCTGGTGCAGAGCGGCTTCGTGCTGCTGGTCACCTCGATCCTCGTCTTCCTCGGCGTCTATGCCATCGGCAACCCGATCGAGATCCTGGTGCCGGCCGACGCCTCGCAGGCCGAGATCGCCCAGGCGGTCCAGTCGCTCGGCCTCGACCGGCCGCTGTGGCAGCAATACCTGACCTTCCTCGGCAACGCGCTGCATGGCGATCTCGGCCGGTCCTTCGTCTTCAACCAGCCTTCGATCAGCCTGATCTTCGAGCGGCTGCCGGCGACGCTGGAGCTGGCCTTCATCGCCCTGATGCTGTCGCTGGTGATCGGCATCCCGCTCGGCGTGCTGTCGGGGCTGAAGGCCGGCAGCGGCTTCGACCGCACGGTGATGACCGGGTCGATCCTCGGCTTCAGCCTGCCCAGCTTCTGGCAGGGCATGATGCTGATCATGATCTTCTCGGTCATGCTCGGCTGGCTGCCCTCCACCGGCCGCGGCGCCACCGGCGAGGTGCTGGGCCTGCACACCAGCCTCGCCACCTGGGACGGGCTGACCCACCTGATCCTGCCAGCGATCAACCTGTCGCTGTTCAACGTCTCGCTGATCATCCGCCTGACCCGCAGCGGCATGCGCGAGACCCTGCCGCTGGACTTCGTGAAGTTCGCCCGGGCCAAGGGGCTGACCGAGCGGCGGGTGATCTTCGTGCACGTGCTGAAGACCATCCTGATCCCGATCGTCACCGTGGTCGGGATGGAGTTCGGGTCGCTGATCGCCTTCGCCACGGTGACCGAGACCATCTTCGCCTGGCCCGGCGTCGGCAAGCTGATCATCGACAGCATCATGCGGCTCGACCGGCCGGTGATCGTCGCCTACCTGCTGATCGTGGTGGCCATGTTCATCGTCATCAACCTGGTGGTCGACATCCTGTACTCGGTGCTCGACCCCCGCGTCCGGCTGTCCGACGCATGAGCGACGCCGTGATCTCCCGCAAGCCGCTGCTCGGCGACGGCATCCTGGCCCAGGCCCTGCGCGGCATCCTGGACAGCAAGGCCGCCACCCTGGCCGTCATTGCCTGCCTGGTGCTGATCCTGGTCGCCCTGTTCGCGCCCTGGATCGCGCCGCAGGACCCCTATGACCTCGCCTCGCTCAGCATCATGGACGGCCGGCTGCCGCCAGGCAGCGAGAGCATGGATGGCTGGACCTACTGGCTGGGCACCGACGCCCAGGGCCGCGACATGCTCTCGGCGATGCTGTACGGGCTGCGCACCAGCCTCGGCGTCGGCGGGCTCGCCGGCCTGTTCGCGCTCGCCGTCGGCACCACGCTCGGCCTCGTCGCCGCCTATTTCGGCGGCCGGATCGACACGCTGGTGATGCGGGTCGTCGACCTGATGCTCGGCTTCCCCACCATCCTGGTGGCGCTGATGATGCTGGCCGTGCTGGGGCAGGGGGTGGGCAAGGTCATCCTGGCCCTGGTGGTGGTGCAATGGGCCTATTTCGCCCGCGCCGTCCGCGCCGCGGCGCTGGTCGAGCGCGGCAAGGAATATGTCGAGGCGGCGCAGTGCCTGGGCCTGAGCAAGGCGCGCATCCTGTTCAGCCACCTGCTGCCGAACTGCCTGCCGCCGGTGATCGTGATCGGCACCATCCAGGTGGCGCATGCGATCGCGGCCGAGGCGACGCTGAGCTTCCTCGGCATCGGCCTCCCGATCACCGAGCCGTCGCTGGGCCTGCTGATCGCCAACGGCTACCAGGTGCTGCTGGCCGGCCTGTACTGGATCAGCGTGTTCCCGGGCCTGCTGCTGCTGGCCCTGATCTTCTCGATCAACATCGTCGGCGACCGCCTGCGCGAGGCGCTGAACCCAAGGCTGCAGAAGTGAGGGCCCGGAGATGACCGTGCCCACGCTCAGCGTCGAGAACCTGCAGACGCATTTCTTCACCAAGGCCGGCGTGGTGCGCGCCGTCGACGGCGTGTCCTTCCGGGTCGACCGCGGCGAGGTGCTGGGCCTGGTCGGCGAATCCGGCTCCGGCAAGTCGATCACCGGCTTCTCCATCCTCGGCCTGGTCGATCCGCCGGGCCGGGTGGTCGGCGGCCGGATCCTGTTCCAGGGCGAGGACTTGGCGGCGCTGCCGGCGGAGCGGCTGCGGCAACTGCGCGGCAACCGCATCGCCATGATCTTCCAGGACCCGATGATGACCCTGAACCCGGTCCTGCGGGTCGAGACCCAGATGGTCGAGACCATCCAGGCGCATGAGCGGGTGTCGCGGGCCGAGGCGGTGGCGCGGTGCCGCGACGCGCTCGGCCGGGTCGGCATCCCGTCGCCGGAGGAGCGGCTCAAGGCCTATCCGCACCAGTTCTCCGGCGGCATGCGCCAGCGCGTGGCCATCGCCATCGCCCTGCTGCACAAGCCCGACCTGATCATCGCCGACGAGCCCACGACCGCGCTGGACGTCACCATCCAGGCGCAGATCCTGGCCCAGGTGCAGACTTTGTGCCGAGAGACCGGCACGGCGCTGATCTGGGTCAGCCACGACCTGGCGGTGGTCGCCGCCCTGGCCGACCGGATCTGCGTCATGTATGCCGGCCGCGTGGTCGAGACCGGCACGGTCGACGAGGTGATCGACCGGCCGGCGCATCCCTACACCATCGGGCTGATCGGCTCGGTGCCCGGCGACCGGCCGCGCGGCGAGGCGCTGTTCCAGATCCCCGGCATGGCGCCGTCGCCGCTGTCGCTGCCCGAAGGCTGCGCCTTCCGGCCACGTTGTGGCCGCGCCACGGACGCCTGCATGGCGGCGCCGGAGACGACCCGGCGGGGCGACCGCGCCTTCCGCTGCTTCCACCCGCAGCTGGAGGTGCGCGCATGACCCCGCTGATCGAGGCCGCCGGCCTGGGCAAGCGCTTCACCAAGCGCCTGGACTATGCCGAGAAGGCGGCGCGCTTCCTGGGCGCCAGGGTCGAGGAGCGGACAGTGCACGCCGTCGACGCGGTCGACCTCGCCATCGCGTCGGGCGAGGTGGTCGGGCTGGTCGGCGAATCCGGCTGCGGCAAGTCCACGCTGGGCCGGATGATGGCCGGCATCCTGCCGAAGAGCGACGGCGCCATCCGCTGGCGCGGCCGGGATGTCGACGGCCTGGCCGGCGACGCGGCGCGCGACGCCCGGCTGAAGGCGCAGATGATCTTCCAGGACCCCTTCGCCTCGCTGAACCCGCGCAAGCGGGTGCGCGATATCATCGGCGAGGCGCCGCGGGTGCACGGGCTGGTGCGCCGCCGCGAGGCCGACGGCTACGTCCAGGAGGTGATGCGCCGGGTCGGGCTGGACCCGGCCTATCGCGACCGCTTCCCGCACCAGTTCTCCGGCGGCCAGCGCCAGCGCATCGGGATCGCCCGGGCGCTGGCGGTGAAGCCGGACTTCCTGGTCTGCGACGAATCCATCGCTGCGCTCGACGTCTCGATCCAGGCCCAGATCCTGAACCTGTTCCTGGAGCTGAAGCGCGAGCTGGGCCTGACCTACCTGTTCATCAGCCACGACCTCGGCGTGGTCGAGCACATCAGCGACCGGGTGGTGATCATGTATCTCGGCCGCGTGGTCGAGACAGCGGCGACCGCCGAGCTGTTCGACCGGCCGCTGCACCCTTACACCGTGGCCCTCTTGAACGAGGTGCCGCGGCTGAGCAACCGCAAGCGCAAGTTCGAGACGATCAAGGGCGAGATCCCGTCGCCCCTGCACCCGCCCAGCGGCTGCCATTTCCACCCGCGCTGCCCGATGGCGACCGACCGCTGCCGCGTCGAACGGCCGGCCCTGCGCCCGGTCGCGCCCCGCCACCAGGCCGCCTGCCACCTGATCTGAGGCGCCGAAGGCGCCCGAAACCGAACAGAGGAGAGCGAGATGATGCGGATGCCGGCATGGATGAAGCAGAGAAACGCGTTGCCTCTCCCGCTTGCGGGAGAGGTCGGAGCCGCGTTGGCGGCTCCGGGTGAGGGGAGTTTGTCGAGGCCCGGACCAACCCTCACCCGGTCTCGCTGCGCGAGCCCGACCTCTCCCGCCAGGCGGGAGAGGCAAAGCGTTAGCGCTCTTCTGGCGACGATTGCGACGGTCCTGACGCTGGGCAGCGCCAGCTTTGCCCAGGCCGCCGACCTGACCATCGGCACCGCGACCGAGCCCTCGGCCATCGACCCGCAATTCTCGCGCACCGGCAACAACCAGTCGATCTCGCAGCACATGTTCGACCGGCTGGTGCAGACCGACGAGAACCTGCAGGTGCAGCCGGCGCTGGCCCTGTCCTGGACCTCGGTCGACCCGACGACCTGGGAGGTCAAGCTGCGGCCCGGCGTCAAGTTCAGCGACGGGTCGGACCTGACGGCCGACGACGTGATCTTCTCGATGGACCGCGCCAAATCGGTGCCGAACAGCCCGGCGCCGTTCACCGGCGCGGTCGGCAGCATCGCGGAGATGACCGCGGTCGACCCGCTGACGGTCCGATTCAAGACCAAGTCGCCGACGCCGCAGTTCATCGAGCAGGTCGGTCTCGTCTACATCGTCTCCAAGAAAGCCTCGGAGGGGAAGACCACCAACGACTTCAACTCCGGCGCCGCAGCGGTCGGCACCGGGCCGTACGTGTTCAAGCAATGGGTGCCGGGCGACCGGCTGGTGCTGGCGCCGAACCCGCATTACTGGGGCGACAAGCCGGCCTTCGAGAATGTCACCATCAAGTTCATCTCGAACAACGCGGCCCGGATCGCGGCGCTGTTGTCCGGCTCCGTCGACCTGATCGACGGCGTGCCGCCGGCCGACGTGGCGACGGTGAACGACAGCGGCAAGGCCAAGGTCTACTCCACCACCTCCGGCCGGCTGATCTACCTGGCGCTGGATTCGGCGCGGGACCAGAGCCCGTTCGTGACCGGCAAGGACGGCCAGCCCCTGGCGGCCAACCCGCTGAAGGACAAGCGGGTGCGCCTCGCCGTCTCCAAGCTGATCAACCGCGACCTGATCATCCAGCGCCTGCTGAACGGCTCCGGCACCCCGGCCGGGCAGATCGTGCCCGAGGGTCTGGGCGGCTACGCCGCCGACGTGACGCCGGAGGCGTATGATGCCGCCGGTGCCAAGGCCCTGCTGGCCGATTCCGGCTATGGCGACGGCTTCGGGCTGACGGTGCATTCCTCGAACGACCGTTTCGCCGGCGACGCCGACATCGCCCAGGCGATCGGCCAGATGTTGGCGCGCGGCGGCCTCAAGATCAACGGCGTGGTCACCCAGCCCTACAACGTCTATGCCGGCGCCGCCTCGAAGCAGGAATACAGCGCCTTCATCTTCAGCTTCGGCAACAGCAACAGCAACTCGGCCAACGCCCTGACCAACGTGCTGGCGACCTATGACAAGGAGGCCGGCAAGGGCGCGTTCAACCGCGCCCGCTATTCGAACCCGGAGTTCGACGCGACGCTGAAGCAGGCGCTGGCGGAGTTCGACGAGGCCAAGCGCAACCAATTGCTGGAGCAGGCGGCGCGGATCGGCTTCGGCGATGTCGGCATCGTGCCGCTGTATTTCCCGACCGTGCACTGGGCGGCGCGTGACGGCATCACCTACCGCGCCAACAAGAACGAATGGACCCTCGCCACCTATGCGGAGGTGGCCAAGTGAGCTCGGGCGACATCCAGGTGCTGCGCGACCAGATGGTGACGGCGCGCGACGGCGTGCGGCTCGCGACCGACGTGTACCTGCCGGCGGGCCATCGCATCGGCGTCGACGCACCGCTGCCGGTGATCCTGGAGCGCACGCCCTACGGCAAGACCGAGCTGTCGCGCTCCGAGATCGGGGTCGGCATGGACGGGCCGATGACCCGGCCGCAGGTGGCGGCGCATTTCGTCCGCGCCGGCTATGCCGTGGTCTACCAGGACTGCCGCGGCCGCCACGGCTCGGAGGGGGTGTTCACGAAGTACACCTCCGAGGGGCCGGACGGCTTCGACACGGTCGCCTGGATCACGGCCCAGCCCTGGTCGAACGGCAAGGTCGGCACCATGGGCCTGTCCTATGCCGCGCACACCCAGTTCGCGCTGGCCTGCCTGAACCCGCCGGGCCTGGCCTGCATGGTGGTGGATTCGGGCGGCTTCTCGAATTCCTATCATTGTGGCATCCGCCAGGGCGGCGCCTTCGAGCTGAAGCAGGCGACCTGGGCCTTCAGCCAGGCCAAGGAAAGCCCGGCGGCGCTGGCCGATCCCAAGGTGCTGGCGGCGCTGGAGGCGGAGGACATCCGCGCCTGGTTCGCCGCCATGCCCTGGCGGCCCGGCCATTCGCCGGTGCGCGCCGTGCCGGATTACGAGGCCTATCTGTTCGAGCAATGGACCCACGGATCGTTCGGCGACTACTGGAAGCAGCTCGGCATCTATGCCGAGGGGTATTACGACCGCTTCCCGGACGTGCCCATGGTGCTGATGTCCAGCTGGTACGACGCCTATGTCCGCACCACGATGGAGAACTATGCCGCCCTCAGCGGCCGCAGCGCCCCGGTGCAACTGATCATGGGGCCGTGGCTGCACGGCAACCGCAACACCACCTTCAGCGGCGACACCGAATTCGGGCCGGCGGCGACGATCGACGGCAACGTCACCGCAGGCTGGCTGCAGTTCCGCCAGCGCTGGTTCGACCGCTGGCTGAAGGGCATCGGCAACGGCGCCGAAGCCGAGCCGACGGCGCGGCTGTTCCTGATGGGCGGCGGCAGCGGCCGGCGCACTGTGGAGGGCCGGCTGGACCATGGCGGGCGCTGGATCGCGGCGGCGGACTGGCCGCTGCCCGGCACCGTCTTCACCGACTACCACCTGCATGGGAATGGCCGCCTCGACCCGGCCCTGCCGCAGGCCGAGCAGGCGTCGATCGCCTACCAATCCGACCCTTCCGATCCGGTGCCGACCATCGGCGGCGCCCTGACCTCCGGCCAGCCGGTGTTCGAGGGCGGCGGCTTCGACCAGACCGAGGGCGATCGCTTCTTCGGCAGCCGCAGGCCCGACCTACCGCTGTCGTCCCGCCCGGACGTGGTGGTGTTCGAGACCGCACCCCTGGCCGAGGACATGGCCGTGGTTGGGCCGATCGAGGTCCGGCTGTTCGTCTCCTCCGACGCGCCGGATACGGATTTCACCGCCAAGCTGATCGACGTGCATCCGCCGACGGCGGACGACCCGAAGGGTTTCGCCCTGAACCTGACCGACGGCATCCTGCGCTGCCGCTACCGCGACAGCTGGGAAAGCCCGTCGCCGCTGGAGCCGGGGCGGGTCTATGCGATCACCATCGAGCCCTTCGCGACGGCCAACCTGTTCAAGGCCGGGCACCGCATCCGGCTCGACATCGCCTCCAGCAACTTCCCGAAATACGACGTCAACCCGAACAGCGGCGAGCCGGAGGGCACGGGCCGGCTGAAGCGGGTGGCGACCAACCGGATCCATTTGGACCGCGCGCATCCGTCCAGGATCGTGCTGCCGGTGGTGCCGGCCGGGTCGTTGACCGACCTGCCGAAGCCTGGGGAGGAGTAGGGCAGGCCTCTTTCCCCGCCAATTACCAAAATCGTCATGGCGAGGAGCGAAGCGACGTGGCCATCCAGGTTGACGCGGCCTGCTCCGGTCGTGGGACTGGATGGCCACGCTTCGCTCGCCATGACGGTTGGTTTATTGCCCTGCGGGCACCTCCAACCATCCTTACTGCAGCATCGCCTCGGGCAGCGGCGAGCCGTGGTACTTCTGGTAGATGTCGTTCAGCTTGCGGTTCTTCAGGTTGGCCGACACCCACTCGTTCAGCTTCTCCATGAGCTTCGGCTCGCCTTTGCGCAGCCCGATGGCGAGGTCGAAGGTGCGGATCAGGAACTTCGGCTCGAAGGCGCGGTCCGGCGCCTTCGCCTTGATCTGGTTCACCAGCGTCGCCGAGGTGGCGACGATCTCGGCCTGGCCGGAGACGGCGGCGGTCACCATCGTGGCGTCGTCGTCGTAGCGCACGACCTGGAAGCCCTTCTCCGCCGCCAGCTTGGTCAGCTCGGTGTCCTGGGTGGTGCCGCGGGTGACGGTCACCGACTTGCCCTGCAGGTCAGCCCAATCCTTGATGGGGTCGTCGGCCGGGGCGCCGATCACCGATTGCAACGCGGCATAGGGCTTGGAGAAGTCGATCACCTTCGCCCGCTCCGGCGTCACCGACAGGGTCGAGATGATGATATCGGCCTTGCCGGTCTGCACGTTCGGGATGCGGGTGGCGCCCGTGGTCTGCACGAACTCCAGCTCCAGCCCCCAGTCCTTCGCCAGGAGTTGCGCGGTCTCGACGTCGGAGCCGGTCGGCTTCATCTGGTCGTCGATCATGCCCGAGGGCGGAATCGCCAGGTCGGTCGCGATCCGGATCTTCTTGGCGGCCATGATGTCGTCCAGCACGTCCGCATGTGCGGCCCCGGTGCCCTGAAGCAATGCCCCGAGGCTCAGGGCGCAGGCCAGGGCGATCGCCCGGCCCCAGCGGATTGACGGCTGCATCTGCATCTCCTCCATGTCTGTGTTCTGGTTGGAAAGCCGGGCTCAGAGCTCGTTGGCGACGAACTGCTGCAGCTCCGGTGTTTCGGGTTTGGCCAGGATCTCGGCCGGCCCCTGCTCATGCACCCGGCCGCGATGCATGAAGACGATCCGGTCGGCCACCCGGCGGGCGAAGCCCATCTCGTGGGTGACCATGATCATCGTCATGCCGCGGGCGGCCAGGTCCTCCATCACCTTCAGCACCTCGCCCTTCAACTCGGGGTCGAGGGCCGAGGTGACCTCGTCGAACAGCATCACCTGGGGCTGCATCGCCAACGACCGGGCGATGGCGGCGCGCTGCTGCTGGCCGCCCGACAGCTGCTCGGGATAGGCATCGGCCTTCTCGCCGAGGCCGACCTGGTCCAGCACGCCGCGGGCCAGGGCCCGGGCCTCGGCCCGCGCCACCTTCTTCACCGATACCGGGGCCAGGGTGATGTTCTGCTCGATGGTCAGATGCGGGAACAGGTTGTAGCTCTGGAACACGATGCCGACGTCAAGCCGCAGCCGGCGCAGGTCGATCTCCGGGTCGCTGACCTTGTGGTCGCAGACCGTGATCTCGCCGCCGTCGATCGTCTCCAGCCGGTCGATGCAGCGCAGCGCCGTGCTCTTGCCCGACCCGCTGCGGCCGATCAGGGCGGTGACCTGGCCCTTCTCGACGGCGAAGGACACGCCGTCGAGCACGGTCAGCTCGCCGAAGCTCTTGCGCACGTCCTGCAGCGTCACCATCGCGGTCATCGCGTTCTCTCCCTGATGTCTTTTTGAGGCCCGGTCAGGCGAGGGCCGGCTTCAGCCGCGGCGCGCGGCCGGTCCGGCGCTCCAGCCGGCGGCTGAGCAGCGAGATCGGGTAGCACATGGCGAAGTAGAGAACGGCGATCACCATGTAGATCGCGAAGGGCTGGAAGATCGAGTTGTTGACGATCTGCCCGGCCCGGGCCAACTCGACGAAGCCGACCACCGAGGCCAGCGACGTGTTCTTGATGATCTGCACCATGAAGCCGACGGTCGGCGGCGTGGCCAGGCGCACGGCCTGCGGCAGGATCACCTTGAACAGGCGCTGGCTGCGGCTCAGCGCCAGGCACTCCGCCGCCTCCCATTGCGGCTTCGGCACAGCCTCCAGGCAGCCGCGCCAGATCTCGCCGAGATAGGCGCTGACATAGATCGTCAGCGACACGCCGGCGGCCAGCAGCGGCGGCACCTCGACGCCCAGCGCCGGCAGGCCGAAATAGGTCAGGAA
Source organism: Mycobacterium sp. KBS0706 (assembly GCF_005938675.2). Classification (GTDB taxonomy): domain Bacteria; phylum Pseudomonadota; class Alphaproteobacteria; order DSM-16000; family Inquilinaceae; genus Inquilinus. The sequence goes on along the minus strand of NZ_VCCH02000005.1, from coordinate 95,380 downwards.
CAGCAGCACCAAGAGCGGCGTGCCCTGGATCAGCTGGACGTAGCCGCCGATGGCGGCGCGCAGCAGGCGGCTCGGCGCGATGCGGCCGAGGGCGACGCCGAAGCCGACCACGCCGCCGCCGATCAGCGCCATCAGCGACAGCACCAGGGTCCACAGCGCGCCCTGCAGCAGGAAGTCGAGATGGTTCAGGTTCAGTCCGGTCTGCATGGCGTCCTCGCGGTCAGAGCGGCGTGCCGAGCCGGCGGCGGCGCGGGAAGAGCGCCAGGCCCAGCCCCCAGAAACCGGCCCGCATCAGCAGCGAGAGGGCGATGTAGAGCAGCGCGACGACGATGTAGGTCTCGAAGGCGCGGTAGGTGTCGGACTGGATGAAGTTGGCGACCGCCGTTAGCTCCTCGGCCGAGATCTGCGAGACGACGGAGGAGGCCAGCATCAGCAGCACGAACTGGCTGGTGAGGGCGGGATAGACCCGCTCCATCGCCGGACGCAGGACTACGTGCCAATAGATCTGCGCCCGCGACAGGCCGAGGCACTCCCCGGCCTCGAGCTGCCCCTTGTGGATGGAATCGAAGCCGGCGCGCATGATCTCGGCGGTGTAGGCGCCGACATTGATGACCAGCGCGATCACCGCGACGGTGACGGCCGGCAGCGACAGGCCCAGGCTGGACAGGCCGAAATAGACGACGAAGATCTGCACCAGGAAGGGCGTGTTCCGGATCGCCTCGACATAGATGCCGCACAGCCGCGACAGCCAGGCCGACCCGCCGCGCCGGCCGATCGCGCACAGCGTGCCCAGCGCGAAGCCCAGCACCGTCGAGGCCAGGGCCAGCCGGATGGTCAGCCAGGCGCCGTCCAGGAACATCGGCCAGCGCTCGAGCACGACGGAGAAATCGAGGGACACGCCCATTGCCCGCTCCTCTATCCGGCGTTCGGGGACTGCCCGCTCATGCGGTCATAGACGCGGAACAGGGCCTGGTTGCCGTTGCCGCCCTCGCCATGAGCCCGGGCGTCGAGATACTGGCTGGTGACCAGCGCCGTGGCGGGCAGGGGCACGGCCTTGCCATAGGCCAGCTCCTGCACCAGCCGCAGGTCCTTCAGCATCAGGTCGATGCGGAAGCCGGCGCCGGAATCGCCGGAGATCATCGCCGGGCCGAGCCGGTCCAGCATCCAGGAGGCGGCGGAGCCGCCGAGCAGCACCTCGCGCATCTGGTCCAGGTCGACGCCGCAGGCCCGGCCCAACGCCAGCGCCTCGCAGATCGCCTGCAGATTGATGCCGCAGATCAGCTGATTGCACAGCTTCACCGTCTGGCCGGCGCCGCTGTCGCCGACATGGGTGATGGTGGTGCCCATGCCGCGCAGCACCGGCAGCGCCCGGTCGAAGGCGGAGCGGGCGCCGCCGGCCATGATCGTCAGCGTGGCGGCACGGGCTCCCTGCGGCCCGCCGGAGACCGGGGCGTCGAGCAGGTCGATGCCGGCGGCGGCGAGGTCGGCGTGCATCCGCCGCACCGCCTGCGGCGAGATCGTGCTCATGTCGACCACCAGCCGGCCGCGCGGCGGCGCCGCCAGCAGCCCGCCGGGGACGGCGTACACGACCTCCTCGACCTGCGGCGTGTCGGGCAGCATGGTGACGACGATGTCGGCGCCCGCGGCCGCCTCGGCCACGCTGGCGGCGGGGACGGCGCCCTGTGCCGGCAGCGCGTCGACCGCGGCCGGCACCACGTCATAGGCCTGCACGGCATGGCCGGCGCGCAGCAGGTTGGCGGCCATCTCGCGGCCCATGGTGCCGAGGCCGATGAAGCCGACGGTGTGACGGGGCTCCGCCATGGCTCAGCCCTCCCGCTCCAGTTGCGCCAGCTTCTCGACCCGGCGCTTGAAGTCCTCGCTGGGCTCGAATTCGGCGGCGAGATAGGCGGCGACCAGGTCGCGCGCCAGCCAGGGGCCGACGATCTGGGCGCCGACGCACATCACGTTGACGTCGTCATGCTCGACCGCCTGATGCGCCGAATGGACATCGTGGCAGACGGCGGCGCGGATGCCGCGGATCTTGTTGGCGGCGATGGCGGCGCCGACGCCGGTGCCGCAGATCATCAGGCCGCGATCGGCCGTCCCACCGGTGACGGCGGCGCAGACCGCCCGGGCGATGTCCGGGAAGTCGACCGGGTCGGGGGTGTGGCTGCCCACGTCCGTCACCGCGTGGCCGAGGCCCGCGACGAAGTCGGCGATCTCGCGCTTCAGGGGAAAGCCGGCATGGTCGCAGCCGATCACGATCTTCAACGGAGTCTCCATAGTCTTGTCGGGTGGACCGTCAGCCTTGCGGCCTGGGCGTCTCGAAGGCCTTGCGGCGATACTCGTCGCCGATCTCGAAATGGCGGCGCAGCAACTCGTCCGAGCGCTGCACGTCGCGCGCCACCAGCGCCTCGAAGATCCGGTGGTGGTGGTCGATCAGGAACGATCGGATGCCCGGCACCTTGAGGATCAGCTCGCGCCGCCCGCGATGCGACCGGTGCACCAGGTCGGAGATGGCTGCGTAGACGCTGCGCAGCGTCTCCGATCGTCCGGCCTGGACGATGCCGTTGTGGAAGTCGAAGTCGGCCTCGCCGCCTGCCACCGGGTCGTCGATCGTGGCCTCGATCCGCTGCAGAGCGGCCCGGACGCGCTCGAAATCCGCCAGGGTGGCGCGGCGGCAGGCCAGGCGCACGGCCTGGCACTCGATCGCGATCCGCGCCTCCATGACGTCGTCGATGGCGTCGGATTGTTGCGCCAGGGCGAAGGTGAAGAACTCGCCCAGGGTCGAGGCGTCGGGCTGGCGCACGATGGTGCCGACGCCGTGCCGGATCTCGACCGCGCCCAGCATCGCCAGCGCCCGCAGCGCCTCGCGCAGCACCGGCCGACCGACCCCCAGCAGCGCCGACAGGTCGCGCTCCGGCAGCAGCCGGTCGCCGGTCTTCAGCGCGCCGGACAGCAACTGCTCGCGCAGGAAGGCGAAGACCTTGGCGTAGCCGCCGGGCGCGTCGTCGGGATCGCGGGTGAGCTTGATGAGGTCGGTCATAGTGTTCTTACCGTGGTAAGACCACTTAAGCGGACGCGAGGCCTGGAGTCAACCGTGCCGTCCCGGCGGCCCTCCGCGTCATGGCGAGGAGGCGAAGCCGACGTGTCCATCCAGGGGCCGGTGCGCACGGCCCTGGATGGCCACGCCCCTTCGGGGCTCGCCATGACGGAGAGGGGAGCGGTTGCTGTGCCTTGAGGGAGAGAGCCGGTGTCAGGTCACCGGGACGACGTCGACCTTCACGGTCAGGGCCTGCGATCCGGCGCCGAGGATGACGCCGTCGATCGGCGACACATCGGCATAGTCGCGGCCGCTGGCGAGGACGATGTGGTCGTTCTCGACCAGCACCGCATTGGTCGGGTCGAAGCCGAGCCAGCCGAACTCCTCGCCGCACCACGCCGTGACCCAGGCATGGGTGGCGTCGGCGCCCTCCAGCCGCTTCTTGCCGGGCGGCGGCAGGGTGCGCAGATAACCGCTGACATAGGCTGCCGGCAGGCCGAGGCCGCGCAGGCAGGCAATCATGATGTGGGCGAAGTCCTGGCACACGCCGCGGCGGGCCTCGAACGCCTCGATCAGCGGGGTCGAGACCACGGTCGCCTTCGGGTCGTAGGCGAAGTCGGCCTTGATCCGCTGCATCAACTCGGTGGCGGCCTCCAGGATCGGGCGGCCCGGCGGAAAGCTGACACGGGCGTAGGCCGACAGGGGCCCGAGGATCGGCACCAGGCGGCTCGGATACAGGTAATGGGCGGGAGAGGACGGGGCCAGCGTCGCGGCGGCGAAGGCGCGCTCGCGCACGTCTTCCCACGGCCGGCTGGCCTGGCGCAGCAGGTCGCCGGTGTCCCGCGTCACCTCGACCCGCGATCGGGCGTCGACCTTGAGTTCGCGATGCGCCGCCTCGATGGTGACGGTGACCACGTCGTTGCCGAAGAAGCTGCGCCGCGCCCCGGAGGCGGCCGGCACTGGCTTGACCTCGATCGCCCGCGACAGCACCCGTTGCTCCGGCCGGTCGCTGGGCAACAGGCGCAGCACGCAGCGGGCGAAGCTGACCGGCGTCTCATAGGCGTAGGTCGAGAGGTGACGGATGTCGTAGATCATGCGGGAGGGTTCACCACACTCGACACATTGAAGCGTCATGGCGAGCCCCGAAGGGGCGTGGCCATCCAGGGCCGCTCGCACCGGCCCCTGGATGGCCACGGCGCTGCGCGCCTCGCCATGACGGTTCTGGCGTGAATGGCCCGACCACCGGCATCAATACAGCCCCGTCAGCTTCTCTGGCCGTGCCGCGTTGCGGCCCTGCAGGAAGTAGCGGTCGGCGATCGCCTCGGACAGCTGCATCAGCTTCTGCTCGAAGCCCAGGATCTGGGTGTTGTCCAGGGATTCGGCCAGGGCCGCCGACAAGGTGCCGGAGATGATGGTGGCCAGCCGCAGCGGCGCCTCCGGCATGCCGTCCTCGCGCAGCGACGGTAGGGCCTTCAGATGCTCCAGCAGCCGCTCGACCTGGAAGGCCACCGCCCGCGGGTTGTAGGGATCCAGCATCACCATGTCGCGCACCGGCGCCAGGGCCGGCCCGATGACGTAGCGCGACCGGTAGCTGATCTGGGAGTCGATCAGATCGAGCAGCGCGTCGAGGTCGTCGATGGTGGTGTCGGCCTCGGCCAGATGGCGGGCGAAGCGGCAGGTGTTGATGCCGCGCTCGATCCGCCGCCCCATGTCGAGGAAGCGCCAGCCGGCGACCTGGTTCATGTTCTCCTGCGCCAGGCCGGACAGGGCGGCGATCACATGCAGGGCGCGGTCGGCGCGGTGGAAGGTCTCGCCCTCCGACAGCGCCGCGTCGCCGGGCTCGCCCAGCCGCTCCTCGAGCTCGGCCAGCAGCGGCCAGGAATCGGCGGACAGCCGCTCGCGGATGGCGGAGGAGGCGCGGCGCGCCGAGCGCACCAGCGAGATCGCGGCGCCGTAATTCTCGGCCTGGTTCAGCGCCGCGGCGGCGACGGCGCTGGCGGCCGTGGCACTGTCGCCCGGCTTCGGGCGGGGCACGGCGCCCCACGCCACCAGCAGCTTCTGCAGCCGGTCCAGCGTCTGGCCGCTGCCCTGGATCGCGGGGTCGGCCTCGACCAGGCTCGAGCACAGCCGCCGCACCAGGCGCAGCGTCGCCTCGGCGCGTTCGAGATAGCGGCCGAACCAGAACAGGTTGTCGGCGGCATGGCTCGGTAGGTTGCCGGCGATGCGGCGGATCGGGACGCGGTCCTGCCGCGGCAGCAGCGAGGTCGGCTCGACCGGACGGTCGGCCAGGATCCAGACATCCGCCGTCTGCACGCCCTGGCCCATCGATACGGCGCGCGCGTCCAGCCGGTCCGAGATGCGGCAGAAGCCGCCCGGCATCACCTTCCAGCCATCCGGCGTCGCTGCGGCGAAGACGCGCAGCACGAAGGGCCGCGGCACCAGCTTGCCGTCCTGCCAGGCCGGCGTGGTCGACAGCCGCGCCACCTCCTGCCCGACATAGTCGACGGGACGGGTGCGGATCGCGGCCGCCAGCCGCGCCCGCTGCGGCGTCTCGGCGCCCAGCACCGAGGGCTGCCCCGGAAAGCCGGGGACGGTGGCGCCGAAGGCGGCCGCGACGGCCAGCTCGGGCAGCGCGGCCAGCACGGTCTCCCGTTCCTGCGGCTGGCCGCACCACCAGGTGGCGACGTTCGGCAGCGTCAGGTCCTCGCCGCGCAGGCGGCGGCACAAGGCCGGCAGGAAGCTCAGCAGGATGCGCGCCTCGGCCAGCCCGGCGCCGGGCATGTTGGCGACCACCACCTGGCCGCCACGGATCGCCTCCAGCAGGCCCGGCACGCCCAGCCGCGACGATGTGTTCAGCTCCAGCGGGTCGCAGAAATCGGCGTCGACCCGGCGCCACAGCACGTCGGCGCGCTTCAGCCCGGCGATGGTGCGGACATGGATCCGCCCGTCATGCAGCACCAGGTCGTCGCCCTCGACCAGCATCAGCCCGAGATAGCGGGCCAGATGCGCCTGCTCGAAATAGGTCTCGCTGTAGCGGCCGGAGCTGAGCAGGCAGATCCGCGGGTCGGACCGGTCCGCCGCGGCCGCCAGCCCGGCGCGCAGCGCGCCGAAGAAGGGGGCCAGCCGCTCGACATTCATCTCGTGATACAGCGCCGGCAGGGCGCGGGACAGGATCAGCCGGTTCTCCAGCGCGTAGCCGGCGCCGGACGGCGCCTGGGTGCGGTCGTTCAGCACCCACCAGCGCCCGTCCGGGCCGCGGCCGAGATCGGCGGCGTAGAGATGCAGGAAGCGCCCGCCCGGCGGCGCCACGCCGTGCAGCGGGCGCAGGAAGTCGGGGCTGCCGGCGACCGCGGCGGCCGGCAGCGCGCCGTCTGCCACCAGCCTGCCGTCGCCATAGAGGTCGCGCAGCACGGTCTCCAGCAGCTCGGCCCGCTGGATTATGCCGGCCTCGATCTCGCGCCACTCCGCCGCCGAGACCAGCAGCGGCACGCGGCTCAGCGGCCAGGACCGCTCGCTGCTCTCGCCATGGACGCGGTAGGACACGCCGGTATCACGGATGTGCCGGTCGGCGGCGGCGAAGCGGCGCTCGGCCTCCTCCGGCGCCAGCCTGGACATGACGTCGAGGAAGTCCCGCCAATAGGCGCGCGGCTTCCCGTCCGGGCCGATCAGCTCGTCCGGGACGCCGGGCAGCGGGGTGTAGCCGGCGATCCAGTCCTGCAGGCGCCGGGCCGCAGTCGGGGCCGTCATCGCATCCTCCCCGGCGCGCAGCGAAGCTTCACCGGCCAATCGGCGTTCTCAAATCCAGGGTCAACGGAAACTCGCTCGTTCGCTCCTCGGGCGGCAGGCCCGTCGGCCCGGGAGTATGCCCGTGATCCTGGAAACGCGCGAGGCGTCGTGCTTCGGCTTCGTAAGAATTTATCGGAAATGTATCATAGTTCCGGCCGCCGGGATGCGCGGCGTGGTAGACGAAGCCGCCCAGTGACCGGCCGCTCCAGGCATCGATCACGTCGAAGGTCAGCGGGGTGTGGACCGGGATGGTCGGGTGCAGGCCGCTGGCCGGCTGCCAGGCCTTGAAGCGGACGCCCGCCACCGCCTCGCCCGAGGTGCCGGTGCTTGCCAGCGGCAGGCGGCGGCCGTTGCAGGCGATGATGTGGCGGCCGGGGACGACGCCCCGGGCCTGGATCTGCAGCCGCTCGACCGAGCTGTCGACATAGCGGACGGTGCCGCCGGCGGATCCTTCCTCGCCCATCACATGCCAGGGCTCCAGCGCCTGGCGCAGCTCCAGCGCCACGTCGCCGCGCTCGGCCCGGCCGAGGATCGGGAAGCGGAACTCGCGCTGCGCCTCGAACCAGTCCGGGTCGCAGGCATAGCCGGCCCGGCCCAGGTCGGCCAGCACGCCGAGCATGTCCTGCCAGACGAAATGCGGCAGCATGAAGCGGTCGTGCAGCGCGGTGCCCCAGCGCACCAGCCCGCCCTGCTGCGGCTCGCGCCAGAACCAGGCGATCAGGGCCCGCAGCAGCAGCTGCTGCGCCAGGCTCATCCGGGCGTCGGGCGGCATCTCGAAGGACCGGAACTCGACCAGGCCCAGGCGCCCGGTCGGCCCGTCCGGCGAGTACAGCTTGTCGATGCAGATCTCGGCGCGGTGGGTGTTGCCGGTGACGTCGACCAGGAGGTTGCGGAACAGCCGGTCGACCAGCCAGAGGGGCAGGGGGGCGGCGCCGGGCGCCGGCACCCGGGCCAGGGCGATCTCCAGCTCGTACAGCGAATCGTGCCGCGCCTCGTCCAGCCGCGGCGCCTGGCTGGTCGGGCCGATGAACAGGCCGGAGAACAGGTAGGACAGGGCCGGGTGGCGCTGCCAGTACAGGACCAGGCTCTTCAGCAGGTCGGGGCGGCGCAGGAAGGGCGAATCCGCCGGGGTGACGCCGCCCAGGACGACATGGTTGCCGCCGCCGGTGCCGATGTGGCGGCCGTCGGTCATGAACCGGTCGGCGCCCAGCCGGACCTGCCGCGCTTCCTCGTACAGGCCGGTGGTGATGCCGACCGCCTCGCGCCAGCTGGCGGCGGGGTGGACATTGACCTCGATCACGCCGGGATCGGGCGTCACCTTGATCACCTGCAGCCGCGAGTCGTTCGGCGGCGGGTAGCCCTCGATATGCACCGGCAGGCCGGCCGCCTCGGCCGTGGCCTCGATCTCGGCCAGCAGCTCGAGATAATCCTCCAGCCGCTCGACCGGCGGCATGAACACGCACAGCACGCCGTCCCGCGGCTCGATGCTTAGGGCGGTGCGGACCGTGCCCTCGACCGCCGTCTCGCGCTGCGGCACGACATCCGGCGCCTCGGCGGCGGCGCCCGCGGCCGCGGCCCGGCGGCGCTGCTGGTAGTCCGGCAGCGGCGGGCGCTCGTCGAACGGGTCCTGCGGCACGATGAAGGGATAGGCCGATTGCGGCACCCAGGGCAGCGCGTTCAGCGGCAGGCGCAGCCCGACTGGGGAATCGCCCGGCACCAGGAACAGCCGGCCGCGGCGCAGGGCCCAGCGCTCGCTGATCCAGCGCCCGCCGGCCTTGGCGTTCCAGCGTTGCACCGGCAGGACGTAGCCGGTGGGGGCGGCCAGGCCGCGCTCGAAGGTGCGGACCATGCGGGCGCGCTCTTCCGGGTCCGCGATCTTCGGGTCCCGCAGGTCGACATTGGCCGGCAGCTCGCTTTCCTTCAGCAGCCAATGCGCCGGGTCCTCATAGGCCGGCACGACATAGCCGGTAAGGCCGAGCCGTTCGGCGATGCCCTCGGCCAGCCGCTCCGCCTCGGCGGCGCCGGCCGGCTTCGCGGCCGGCTGTCCGGCCTCGGTCGCGATCAGCTCCGGGTCGCGCCACACCGGCTTCCCGTCGCGGCGCCAGTACAGGGCGAAGGCCCAGCGCGGCAGGCTCTCGCCCGGATACCATTTGCCCTGGCCGTAATGCAGCATCCCGCCCGGGGCGAAGCGGGTGCGCAGCCGCCGGATCAGGTCGTCGGCGAAGCCGCGCTTCGTCGGGCCGACCGCGGCGGTGTTCCATTCCGCCGATTCGAAATCGTCGATCGAGACGAAGGTCGGCTCGCCGCCCATGGTCAGGCGGACATCCTGGGCCGCGAGGTCGGCATCGACCTGCTCGCCCAGCCGGTCCAGCGCCTGCCAGGCTTCGTCCGAGAACGGCATGGTGATGCGGATCGGCTCGATGATCCGCGTCACCTCCATCGCGAACTCGAACTCGACCTCCGCCGGCTCGACCAGGCCGCTGATCGGCGCGGCGGAGCGGTAATGCGGCGTCGCCGCCAGCGGGATGTGGCCCTCGCCGCACAACAGACCGGAGGTGGCGTCGAGGCCGATCCAGCCGGCGCCGGGGATGTAGGCCTCGGCCCAGGCGTGCAGGTCGGTGAAGTCCTTGTCAGTGCCCTTCGGCCCGTCCAGCGGGTCGATATCGGCCCGGAGCTGGATCAGGTAGCCGGACACGAAGCGGGCGGCCAGGCCGAGCCGGCGCAGGATCTGCACCAGGAGCCAGGCAGAATCGCGGCAGGAGCCGGAGGCCAGGGCCAGCGTCTCTTCCGGCTCCTGCACCCCGGGCTCCATCCGCACCAGATAGCGGATGTCGCGCTGCAGCCGGGCGTTGAGCGCGACCAGGAAGTCGATGGTGCGTGCCTCTTCCTGAGGCAGCCCTGCTACGAAAGCGGCCAGAAGCGGCCCAGCCGGCTCGGGCTCCAGATACGGTGCCAGCTCCGTCTTCAGTTCCGCGGGATAGGCGAAGGGGATGGTCTCGGCATAGGGTTCGATGAAGAAGTCGAACGGGTTGATGACGGTCATCTCCGCCGTCAGGTCGACCTCGATCGCGAACTCCGTTGCCTTCTCCGGGAACACCAGCCGCGCCAGCCAGTTGCCGTGCGGGTCCTGCTGCCAGTTCACGAAATGCTTCGCCGGCGTGACCGTCAGCGAATAGCTCGGGACCTTGGTGCGGGAATGTGGCGCCGGGCGCAGCCGGATGACCTGGGGGCCGAGCGCGACCGGCCGGTCGTAGCGATAGCGGGTGACGTGGTGAAGGGCGGCGACTATGGACACGGGCGCTCCTGCCTCGGCTGGACCACGGGACGTCCCGCTATCGAAGAGTGAGACGGAGCGCGTCGGCAAGCAAGAAGCATGCAACGGCCGGCAGGCGAGGCTAGGCTTGGCCCGACACAGAGCATTGGACGGGATAGCGGGAGAGCCGGATGGAGGGGGCGTACACGGTCGGTTTCCTGCTGATCCCGAACTTCCCGTTGATGCCCTATGCCGCGGCGATCGAGCCGCTGCGCGCCGCCAACCTGCTGGGCGGGCAGGAGCGGTATCGCTGGCTGCATTTCAGCCCGGACGGCCAGCCGGTGCGCGCCTCCAACGGTATCGCCATCGCGCCGGACTGGCCGCCGGAGGCGATGGGCGAGGCCGACCTGCTGCTGGTCTGCGCCGGCACCGGCGTCGAGGGCTTCGACCACCCGCCGACCCTGGCCCGGCTGCGCGACCTGGCGTGGCACGGCACGGCCCTGGGTGCCGTCTCCGGCGGTCCCTACCTGCTGGCGCGGGCTGGGGTGCTGGACGGCCACCGCTTCACCCTGCACTGGGATCACCACGCCGCCTTCGCCGAGAGCTTCCCGGAACTGGAGCCGAGCGGCCATCTGTTCGAGATCGACCGCGGCCGGCTGACCTGTTCCGGCGGCATCGCGGCGCTCGACCTGATGCAGGCGCTGATCGGCCAGCGCGACGGCGCGGCGCTGGCGGCGCAGGTCGCCGACTGGTTCATGCACACCCAGCTGCGCCATGGCGACGACCCGCAGCGGCTGGACCCGCGCCGGCGCTTCGGCGTCAGCCATCCCGGCCTGCTGGCCGCGCTGGCCAAGATGGAGGAGCGGATCGAGGAGCCGCTGTCGCGGCCGGAGCTGGCGGCGGTCGCCGGCCTGTCGCTGCGCCAGCTCGAACGGCTGTTCCGCGCCCGGCTGGGCCGCAGCCTGGCCGAGCATTACCTCGACCTGCGGCTGCGCGCGGCCCGGCGCCATCTGCGCCAGACCACGCTGTCGGTGACCGAGGTGGCGCTGGCCTGCGGCTTCGTCAGCGCCAGCCATTTCTCGCGCAGCTACCGCACCCGCTTCGGCCACCCGCCGGCGCGGGAGCGGGAGGGCTGAGCCGCTTGTCCCATTGGGACATGCCGGTGGCGCGCTGAGGCAAATCAGCGATCTGCCGTGATCGATACTCCGAGGCGGATGGGCCGGTGCCACCCCCTCATCCGAAATCGCTGTGCGATTTCGACCTCTCCCCGAGGAGAGGCGAACATTCCCTCTCCTCGGGGAGAGGGAGGGGCCCGACGCCGAAGGCGGCGGGAGGGTGAGGGGGAGCACCGACCTCGAACGGAGGCACGGCGTGCGCTATTCGATCTTCTCGGTGCTGGGCCAAGCCCTGAAAGGCCAGAAGGGCTGGACGCCGGCGTGGCGCGACGCTTCGCCGAAGCCGGATTACGACGTCATCATCGTCGGCGGCGGCGGGCACGGGCTGGCCACCGCCCATTACCTGGCCAAGGAGCACGGCATCACCCGCGTCGCGGTGCTGGAGAGGGGGTGGATCGGCGGCGGCAATGTCGGCCGCAACACCACCATCATCCGCTCCAATTACCTGCTGCCCGGCAACATCCCGTTCTACGAATGGTCGATGAAGCTGTGGGAGGGGCTGGAGCAGGACCTGAACTACAACGCCATGGTCAGCCAGCGCGGCGTCCTGAACCTGTTCCACTCCGACGCGCAGCGCGACGCCTATGCAAGGCGCGGCAACGCCATGCGGCTGCACGGCGTCGATGCCGAGCTCCTGGACCGCGAGCAGGTGCGGGCGCTGGTGCCGCTGCTCGACTTCGACAATGCCCGCTTTCCGATCCAGGGCGGCCTGCGGCAGCGCCGCGGCGGCACGGTGCGGCACGACGCCGTCGCCTGGGGCTATGCCCGCGCCGCCGACAGCCGCGGCGTCGACATCATCCAGAATTGCGAGGTCACCGGCATCGCGGTGGAGGACGGCGCCGTGGTCGGGGTCGAGACCAATCGCGGCCGCATCCGGGCCGGCAAGGTCGGGCTGGCCTGCGCCGGCAACTCCTCCCGCGTCGCGGCGCTGGCCGGGCTGACGCTGCCGATCGAGAGCCATGTGCTGCAGGCCTTCGTGTCGGAAGGGCTGAAGCCGCTGGTCGATGGCGTCATCACCTTCGGCGCCGGCCATTTCTATGTCAGCCAGTCCGACAAGGGCGGGCTGGTCTTCGGCGGCGACATCGACGGCTACAACTCCTACGCCCAGCGCGGCAACCTGCCGGTGGTCGAGGACGTGGTCGAAGGCGGGCTGGCGATCCTGCCGGCGCTCGGCCGGCTGCGCCTGCTGCGGCAATGGGGCGGGCTGATGGACATGTCGATGGATGGCAGCCCGATCATCGACCGCACGCCGGTCCGCGGCCTCTACCTCAATGCCGGCTGGTGCTATGGCGGGTTCAAGGCGACCCCGGCCTCGGGCTGGTGCTTCGCCCACACCATCGCCCATGACGCGCCGCATGCGCTGAACGCGGCCTATCGCCTCGACCGCTTCGCCACCGGCCACCTGATCGACGAAAAGGGCGTCGGCGCCCAGCCGAACCTGCACTGAGGGACACGACCATGCGGATCCCCTGTCCCCATTGCGGCGAGCGCGCGGCGGAGGAGTTCAGCTATCTCGGCGACGCCACCGTCCGGCGCCCGGCGCCCGACGCCGGCATCGATGCCTTTGTCGACTACGCCTATCGCCGCGACAATCCGGCCGGGGCGCTGGCCGAATACTGGTATCACGGCGGCGGCTGCCGCTCCTGGCTGGTGGTGACGCGCGACACCCGCGACCACCGCATCCTCGGCGCCATCGACGCCCGGGGAGGTCAGGAATGAGCGGCTACCGCCTCCCGACCGGCGGCCTGATCGACCGTTCGGCGACGCTGCGCTTCCGCTTCGACGGGCGCGAGCTCGCGGGCCATCCCGGCGACACCCTGGCCTCGGCGCTGCTGGCCAATGGCGTCGGATTGACCGGACGGTCGTTCAAATATCACCGCCCGCGCGGCATCCTCTCGGCCGGGGCGGAGGAGCCGAACGCGCTGGTCGAGCTGCGCCGTGGCGCACGGCGGGAGCCGAACAGCCGCGCCACCATGGTCGAGCTGTTCGACGGGCTGGAGGCGGATAGCCAGAACCGCTGGCCGTCCCTCGGCTTCGACCTGATGGCAGTGAACGGGCTGCTCTCGCCCATCTTCGCCGCCGGCTTCTACTACAAGACCTTCATGTGGCCGGCCCGCTTCTGGGAGGCCGTCTACGAGCCGCTGATCCGCCGCGCCGCCGGCCTCGGTCGCGCCGCCACCGCACCCGACCCGGACCATTACGAGAAGGCGACGATCCACTGCGACGTGCTGGTGGTCGGCGCCGGCCCGGCCGGGCTGGCAGCGGCGCTGGCGGCCGGGCGGACCGGAGCGCGGGTGATCCTGTGCGACGAGGGCGCCCGGCTCGGCGGCAGCCTGCTGTCGGAGCGCCGCACGCTGGACGATCGGCCGGCGCCGGACTGGGCTGCCGCGGCGGAGGCCGAGCTGGCGGGCCTACCGGAGGTCCGCATCCTGCGCCGGACCACGGTGTTCGGCGTGTTCGAGCACGGCACCTATGGCGCGGTCGAGCGGGTCGGCGACCACCTGCCGGTGCCCGAGCCGCACGCTCCGCGGCAGCGCCTGTGGCGCATCGTGGCGAAGCGCTGCGTGCTGGCGGCGGGCAGCCTGGAGCGGCCGCTGGTGTTCGGCGACAACGACCGGCCCGGCGTGATGCTGGCCGGCGCGGTCCGGACCTATCTGAACCGCTATGCCGTGGCGCCGGGCCGCCGCGCCGTGGTCTTCGCCAACAACGACACCGCCGGCGCCGTGGCCGCCGACCTCGCTGCCGCCGGCGTGGCGGTGGAGGCGATCGTCGACGCAAGGCCGGGATCGACGCTGCAGCAGGCCGGCACGCGGCTGCTGGCCGGCGCCGTGGTGACCCGGGCCATCGGCAGCGCCCGCGGGCTGCACGCGGTCGAGATCCGCGACGCCGCGGGCCGGCCGGCGACCCTGCCCTGCGACCTGCTGGCCATGTCCGGCGGCTTCAGCCCGAATGTCCACCTGACCTCGCATCTCGGCGGCCGTCCCGCCTGGAACGCGGACCTCGCCGCCTTCATCCCGGGCGACCTGCCCGCCGGCATGGGCGTGGCCGGCAGCGCGGCCGGTGTGTTCGACCTGGCCGGCTGCCTCGCCGGCGGCGGCCGGGCCGGGGCCGAAGCAGCGCGCGATTGCGGCTTCGACAGCGGCCGCTTCGACCTGCCGGAGACGGCGCCGGAGCCGACGGGCGTCAGCCCCCTCTGGCGGGTCAAGGGCGGCGGCGGCAAGCGCTTCATCGATTTCCAGAACGACGTCACCGACAAGGACATCGAGCTGGCCGAGCGTGAGGGCTTCCGCGCGGTCGAGCACCTCAAGCGCTACACCACCCTCGGCATGGCGACCGACCAGGGCAAGACCTCGAATGTCAACGCCATCGGCATCATGGCCGAGATCACGGCGCGGGACATCGAAGCGGTCGGCACCACCCGCTTCCGCCCGCCCTACACGCCGGTGGCGCTGGGCGCCCTCGCCGGCCAGGCCCGCGGCCGCGACTTCCGGCCGACAAGGCTGACCCCGTCGCACGGCTGGGCGGCGGAGCAGGGGGCGGTGTTCGTCGAGGCCGGGGCCTGGCTGCGCGCCCAGTACTTCCCGCGCCCCGGCGAAAAGGACTGGCTGGAGACGGTCAGCCGCGAGGTGCGGCAGGTCCGCTCCGCCGTCGGCTTCTGCGACGTTTCTACCCTCGGCAAGATCGACCTGCAGGGGGCCGATGCGGCGGAGTTCCTGAACCGGCTCTACATCAACACCTGGACCACCCTGCCGGTCGGCAAGGCGCGCTACGGGCTGATGCTGCGCGAGGACGGCATCGTCATGGATGACGGCACCACCTCGCGGCTGGGCGAGGACCGGTTCCTGGTCACCACCACCACGGCCAACGCCGCCAAGGTGATGCAGCACATGGAATTCTGCCACCAGTGCCTGTGGCCGGAGCTCGACGTGCAGTTCACCTCGGTCAGCGACCAGTGGGCCCAGTTCTCGGTGGCCGGGCCGAAGGCGCGCGCGCTGCTGGCCCGGATCGTCGACGCCCCCTTCGATATCGGCAACGAGGCCTTCCCCTATCTCGCCGCGGCGGAGCTGACGGTCTGCGGCGGCATCGCCGCGCGGCTGTTCCGCATCTCCTTCTCCGGCGAGCTCGCCTATGAGGTCGCGGTGCCGGCGCGCTACGGCGACGCGCTGGCGCGCCGGCTGATGCAGGCGGGCGCCGATCTCGGCGTCACCCCCTATGGCACCGAGGCGCTGGGCGTGATGCGGATCGAGAAGGGCCATGCCGCCGGCAACGAGCTGAACGGCCAGACCACCGCCGCCGATCTTGGTCTCGGCCGGATGATGTCGACCAAGAAGGACTATATCGGCCGGGTCCTGGCCGGGCGGCCGGGGCTGATCGATCCGGCGCGGCCGGCCCTGGTCGGCTTCCGGCCGGTCGACCGGTCGCGGCGCCTCCGGGCCGGGGCGCATTTCGTGCCGCAGGAGGCCGAGGCCACCGCGGCCAACGACCAGGGCTACATGACCTCGGTCGCCTACTCGCCGGGGCTGGGGCGTTGGATCGGGCTCGGCCTGCTCTCCGGCGGCCCGGCGCGGATCGGCGAGACCCTCCGCGCCTGCGACCCGGTGCGCGGCGAGGAGATGGCGGTCGAGGTGGTGTCGCCCGTGTTCCACGACCCGGAAGGGGAGCGCCTGCGTGCCTGACCTCACCCCCCGATCCGCCTTCATCGGCCTCCCCGGCCGGTCCGGCCGCGCCGAGGGCGAACCCGGCGTCACCGTCCGGCCGCGCGATGATCTAGCTTTGGCCAGGGTGATCGCCCGCAAGGGCCGGGCCGATGATCTGGCCTCGATCGTCCGAT
The DNA here is from genome assembly GCF_005938675.2 of Mycobacterium sp. KBS0706. Lineage (GTDB taxonomy): Bacteria > Pseudomonadota > Alphaproteobacteria > DSM-16000 > Inquilinaceae > Inquilinus. Next base: position 79,292 of record NZ_VCCH02000005.1, on the reverse strand, counting down.
CCCGATACGGCCTGGACCTGCCGACGATGCCGAAGCGGGTGGAGCAGGGCGGCCTCGCCTTGATCTGGTCCGGCCCCGGCCAATGGCTTGCCGTGGCCGAGGACGGGCGCGACCTGGCGCGCGAATTGGCCGACGCCGCCGGCGCCTTCGCAGCCGTGAGCGACCAGGGCGACGGCCTCGCCGTGCTGCGCGTCGCCGGTCCGCATGCCCGCGACGCGCTGATCAAGGGCGTCGGCCTCGACCTGCATCCGCGCGCCTTCGGCCCGGGCGATGCGGCGGTGACCGTGATCGCCCATATCGGCGCCCAGCTCTGGCAGCTCGACGACGGGCCGACCTACGAGATCGCGATCTACCGCAGCTTCGCCGGCAGCCTGTGGCGCTGGCTCGAAGCCTCTGCGGCGGAGTTCGGCTGCGCGGTCGACGCCGGTTGAGAAGGGCGGATTGCCTGAACATACAAAATTTTGTATGTTCAGGTGAATGGCCGACCCCAAGCCTGTCGAGTTCCGGGGAAGTTCCCTCGACGATCTGCGCGGCTTTCCGGCCTCGGCACGGCGCGAAGCCGGGCATCAACTCGATCAGCTGCAGCGGGGCCGCGAGCCCGACGACTGGAAGCCGATGCCGACCGTTGGGCAAGGGGTGCAGGAAATCCGGATGCGGGATACGGCTGGAGCGTTCCGGGTGATCTATGTGGCGAAGTTCGCCGATGCCATCTACGTGCTGCACTGCTTTCAGAAGAAAACGCAGAAGACTGGCAAGGCGGACATCGATCTGGCGTCGAGGCGCTACCGGGAACTAGTGCAGGAGCAGGGTCGATGAGCAATGAGCGCTTCGCCAATGTCTGGGATGCGATCGAGGACACCGCAGCCCAGGCGGAGAACATGAAGCTGCGGTCGACGCTGATGATGGCGCTGAAGGACCACATCAGCCAGGAGGGCCTGAGCCAGGCCGAGGCCGCCAGGCTGTTTGGTGTGACACAGCCACGCGTGTCGGACCTGATGCGCGGCAAGATCGACCTGTTCGGCCTGGACAGCCTCGTCAACATGGCGGCGGCGGCGGGTCTGCATATGGAGCTGCATGTGGGGCGGGCTGCATAGCCGCCAGACTACTAAGGCCATCACCGGTTGGGCATGAAGGAAATTTTCATCTAGAAATTATTCTTGATGAAAAACACCAACTAACCCAGCATGGCGTCATGACCGACGCCGCCTTCGTCTCCGCCGTCCTCGGCCGCCTGCGCGGCCGGCTGATCGTGTCCTGCCAGCCGGTGGTGGGCGGTCCGCTCGACCGCACTGAGCTGGTGGTGGCGCTGGCCCGGGCCGTGGTCGGCGCCGGCGCCGCCGGCCTGCGGATCGAGGGCGTTGAGCGGGTCGCCGCGGTCTGCCGCATCGCCGGGGTGCCGGTGATCGGCATCGTCAAGTCCGACCTGGCCGACAGCCCGGTGCGGATCACGCCGCATCTCGCCGATGTCGACGCGCTGGCCGAGGCCGGCGCCGAGATCATCGCCTTCGACGCCACCCATCGCATCCGCCCGGCCACGGTGGCGGCGCTGGTGGCGCGCATCCACGGCCATGGCCGCATCGCCATGGCCGATGTCTCGACCCGGGCGGAAGGCCGGGCAGCGGCGGCGGTCGGGGCCGATATCGTCGCCTCGACTCTCGCCGGCTATGTCGCCGGGCCGGAGCCGACCGAGCCGGACCTGGCCCTGGTCGCCGACCTGGCCGCCGACGGTTTCACCGTGATCGCCGAAGGCAATGTGCGGACGCCGGAGCATGCCGCCTCGGCCCTGGCCGCGGGGGCGCATGCGGTGGTCGCCGGCTCGGCCATCACCCGGCCGGAATATGTGACGCGCTGGTTCCTCGAGGCCCTCGGCTCCGGCTGAGGGCGGTCCTTCAATCAAGACAAACAGGGGGCAAACCATGACAAATATCCTGCGCAAGACCCTGCTGGCCGGGCTGGCCCTGCCGCTGCTGTCCTCCGCCGCCCTGGCGGGCGAGGTCACGCTGCTGTTCTGGCCGGGACCGGAGAGCGAGGCGATGCAGAAGGTGCTCGACGCCTACAATGCCGGGCCAGGCAAGGCCGACGGCGTCACCGTCAAGCAGCTGCTGTTCAGCCGCCAGGGCTATTTCGAGAAGGAGCAGGCGGATCTCGCCGCGGGGTCGAGCGAGTTCGACCTGGCGCTGGTCACCACCTACACGCTCGGCCGCTACGCGCCCTATCTCGACCCGATCGACGCCCAGGTGCCGGCCGAGGCCAAGGCCGCCTTCGCGCCGGTGTCGCTGCAATCCCTGACCCTGGACGGCAAGCTGTACGGCGTGCCCACCGACATCTCGGTGCATTTCCTCTACTACCGCAAGGACCTGGTCGACCGCCTGCTGTCCGACGCCGAGTGGCAGAAGCGCTATGCCGCGATCGCCAAGGAGAAGCTCGGCAAGGACATGACGGCCAAGGCGCCGGACGACTGGAGCTGGGACGACTGGATCGCCGCCGCCCTGTTCTTCAGTGCCGCCGACAACCCGGACAGCCCGACCCGCTTCGGCACCGTGCTGCAGATGAAGAACCTGATCTTCAACATCATGCTGTGGCAGGCGACCCTGGTGTCCAACGGCGGCGACTGGCTGGGCGCCGACGGCAAGCCGGCGATCGACGGCCCGGCCGCCCGCACCGGTCTGCAGGTCTACAAGACCCTGATCGACGCCAAGGCCACGCCGCCGGGATCGATCAGCTACGAGTATCCCGAGGCCAACGCCGCCTTCCAGGCCGGCCAGGCCGCCACCATGCTGCAATGGAACGCGGCCTTCAACGAGCTGAACGACCCGGCGAAGTCGCCCACCGTCGCCGGCAAGATCGGCCTGGCCCCGCTGCCGGCCGGCAGCGCCGGGCACAAGAGCCATGTCCATTCCCTCGGCATCGGCCTGAACAAGGCCTCGAAGAACAAGGCTGATGCCGGCAAGGTCGTGGCCTGGCTGGCGACCAAGGACGCCATGACCGTCTACGCCCAGGCCGGCGGCACTTCGCCGGTGCCGGAGATCCTGAAGGCGATGGCGGCGGCCCGGCCGGAATTCCCGCTGGTCGGCGATTTCGTCGACCGCTACGGCTTCGTCGTCACCGGCGGCACCGCCGCCTATGCCGTGCCGGTCTATGAGGTGCTGGCGGAGAAGTTCTCCGCCTTCTGGGCCGGGCAGATCGACCTCGACACCGCACTGAAGCAGGCGGCCGAGGGCATGGCCGAGCGGATCAAGGGCTGATGGCTGCAACAGCCGGGGCCGGGCGCCGGCCCTATGAGGGGCGCCGGGACGGGCTGTGGCTGCTCGGGCCGCTGCTCCTGTTCCTGGCGGCCCTGCTCGGCTTCCCGGCCGTCGCCAACCTGATCTACAGCCTCAGCGAGGTGCGCTTCACCGGGCTGTGGTCGCCGCGCTGGGTCGGGCTCGACAACTACGCGACGGTGCTGGCCGACCCGGCCTTCTGGGGCGCGGTCGGCTTCTCCGCCCGCTTCGCCGTGGTGGTCACCGCGGCGCAGCTACTGCTCGGCTTCGCCCTGGTGCTGGCGCTCGACCCGCTGATCGCCAAGCGGCGCTGGCTGATGGCGTTCCTGCTGCTGCCGATGATGGTGTCGCCGGCCCTGCTCGGCGTGATGTACCGGCTGATGCTGAACGACTTCGTCGGCGTCATCCCGCAATACCTGCAGCTGGTCGGGTTCAGCGGCAACCTGCTGGACGCCGACTGGGCCTTCACCACCGTCGCGGTGATCGAGGTGCTGCAATGGACGCCCTTCGCCTTCCTGGCGCTGCTGACTGCCTACCAGGCGATCCCGGGTGATCTGGTGGAGGCGGCGCGGATCGACGGCGCCGGCTCCTGGGCCGTGTTCCGCCGCATCACCCTGCCGTTGATGGTGCCGGCGCTGGCGATCACCGGCTTCATCCGCTTCATCGACAGCTTCCGGGTGTTCGACCACATCTATGTGCTGACCGGCGGCGGCCCGGGCACGCTGACCCAGAGCCTGTCGATCTACATCTACCGCACCTTCTTCCAGCAGGAGCGGATCGGGCCGGCCGTCGCCGCCTCGATGCTGCTGCTCCTGGCCTCGGTGGTGGTGCTACGCCTGCTGATGGCGCAGATGCTGAGGGGATCGCGGGGATGACGCGCCTCGTCGCTGGGCTGCACTGGGCCGTGTTCCTGGTCGCCGTCCTGATCCTCAACATCCCGGTCATCGTCACGCTGCTGACCTCGCTGAAGACCACCCTCGACATCAACGCCTACCCGCCGGTGTGGCTGTTCGCGCCGACCCTGGAGCATTACGGCACGGTGCTGACCGACCCGGCGCTGGATTTCCCGCGCTACCTGATGAACTCGACCGTGATCGCCCTCGGCGGCACGGTGCTGGCGCTCGGGCTCGGCGTGCCGGCGGCCTATGCCATGGCCCGGCTAGGGAAGGGGACGACGACCATCCTGCCGGTGGTCACCAACCTGCGGGCACTGCCGCTGGTGATCTTCGCCATCCCGTTCTACCTGCTGTACCAGGCGCTGGGGCTGCTCGACACAAGGCTGGGCCTCGCCTTGATTTCCTGCATCATCAACCTGCCGTTGGCGCTGATCCTGCTGGTCGGCTTCCTTCAGGACCTGCCGCAGGAGATCGAGGAGGCGGCGCGGGTCGACGGCGCCTCTACCTTCGCCGTGCTGCGCCACATCGTGCTGCCGCTGGCCCGGCCGGTGCTGGTGGCGGTCGCCATCCTCAGCTTCATCTACAGCTGGAACGAGTTCCTGTTCGGCCTGATCCTGTCCACCCGCAACGCCGTGCCGGTGACGGTCGGCGCCACCTTCTTCATCACCTCCTGGGGCGTGAAATGGGGCGCCACCGCGGCGGCGATGATGCTCAGCGTGCTGCCGCCGCTCTTGCTCGGCCTGGTCAGCTACCGTTATCTCGGCCGGGCGATGCTGGCCGGGGCGGTAAAGGGGTAGAGTAGGGCCATGAGCGAGACCTCGACCATCGGGCGCAAGGTGCTGGCCAGCCTGCGGGCGGCCAATCCCGGCCTGTCGCCGGCGCTCGGCCGCATCGGCGACTATGTGCTGGAGGGGCCGGAGCGGGTGCTGTCGCAGACCGTGACCGAGCTGGCCGAGGCCTCCGGCTCCTCCGAGGCCTCGGTGATCCGCTTCTGCCGCGAGCAGGGCTTTCCCAGCTTCCAGGGCTTCAAGCTGGCGCTGGCCACCGAGCTGGCCTCGGCCCAGCCGGCACGGGCGGAGGAGGCGGGGCGGCACGCGCTGTTCCGTATCGTCGACCGCGCCGTCGACGCGCTGCGCCAGACCGAGGACCTCTTGGACCCGGCGGCGGTGGAGGCGGTGGCCGACCGCCTCCGGGCCGCGCGCCGCGTGCTGGTGTTCGGCGTCGGCGCCTCGTCCATCACCGCCCGCTACGCCCAGTACAAGCTGGCCCGGGTCGGGCTGCAGGCGGTGGCGCATGACGACCCGCACATGGCGGCGATGGCGACCGCTTCGCTGGGCGAAGGCGACGTGGCGCTGGCCGTCTCCAGCTCCGGCTCGACCCTCGACGTCGTCCGCGCCGCCACGCTGGCGAAGGAGGCGGGGGCGTTCCTGGTCGCGATCACCAACCGCACCAAGAGCCCGCTGACGGCGTTGGCCGACATGGTGCTGCTGGCCTCGACCCCGGAGACGCCGCTGACCGGCGGGGCGCTGGCCTCGAAGATCAGCCAGCTGGTGATCGTCGACATGCTGTTCGAGACCATCGCCGACCGCGACCCCGCCGCCCGCGACGCCATCCTCCGCACGGCGCAGGCCGTGACCGACCGTGGGTATTGAGATGGGGAACCGCTTGAGGTTCGCTCTTTATAGTCCCCCCTCCCCTTGCGGGAGGGGGGTAGGGGGAGGGGGGACTAGAAGGGCGCGGGCGGCGAGTTCCGGTAGCTCCCCATGACCACCGTCGTCGATCTCGGCGGCACCAAGATTGCCGCGGCGCGGGTGGAAGGCGCCACAGTGCTGGAACGCCGCCAGGCGCCCACCCCGCGGGACGGACGCTTCGAGAGCCTGGTCGAGGCCGTCGCCGCCCTGGTGGCGGGCTGGACCGACGGGCCGGTCGGCATCGCCACCACCGGGCTGGTGCGGGACGGAAAACTCTCCGCCACCAATCCCGGCACCTTGCCGGTGCCGCCGGATTCGCCGCTGGTCGCGGCGCTGCAGGACCGGCTGGGCGTCCCGGTGCGGGCGGTGAACGACGCCCAGGCCGCGGCCTGGGGCGAGTTCCGCCACGGCGCCGCCCAGGGCGTCGGTTCGATGGTGTTCCTGACCGTCTCGACCGGCATCGGCGGCGGGCTGGTACTGGACGGGCGGCTGCGGGTCGGGCCCGGCGGCCTGGCCGGGCATCTCGGCCATGTCGTGGCGCTGCCGGGCGGGCCGCTCTGCGGCTGCGGAAGGCGCGGCTGTGTCGAGGCGGTCGCCTCTGGCCGGGCGCTCGCGGCGGCGGCGACAGCGGCGTTCGGGGAAGAGATGGACGCGCCGGCCCTGTTCCGCCGGGCGCAGTCGGACCCGGCCGCCGCGGCGCTGATCGACCGCGCCGCCGCCGTCCTCGCCTGGCTGCTGGCCGATCTGAAGGCGGCGCTGGACCTCGACCTCGCCGCGATCGGCGGCGGAGTCGGGCTGGCTGAGGGGTTCCTCGGCCGGGTCGAACAGGCGCTGGCGGCCGAGCCGCGGCAGTTCCGTCTGCCGCTGCGTCCGGCCGCCCTGGGTCACGATGCGGGGCTGATCGGCATGGCCGATCTGCTGGGCTGACCAGCCCCGCTATCGTCAGGCCGCCGCCGTCGCCGTCCGCGGCCGGATGCCGAGCACGATCATCGCCGCGGCCAGCAGCAGCACGAAGCCGGCGCCGGTGAACACGCCCAGCGCACCGCTGACGTCGAAGATCGCGCCGCCGGCCGCGGCGCCTGTGGCGATCGCCAGCTGCACCGCCGCCACCAGCAGGCCGCCGGCGCTCTCCGCCTCGTCGGGGACGGTGCGGGTCAGCCAGGTCGACCAGGCCACCGGCACCGCACCGAAGGCCACGCCCCACAGTGCCACCATCGCCGTGTTCGCCACCGGCGCGCCGCCGCCCACCGCCACCAGGCCGAGGCCGAGGATGCCCATGGTCAGCGGCATCAGCATCATGGTCAGCCGCATGCTGCGCTCGAGCAGGAAGCCGCCCAGGAAGGTGCCCAGGAAATTGGCGATGCCGAAGCCCAGCAGGATGCCGGACACGCCGGTGATGCCGACGCCGGTCACGGTCTCCAGGAACGGCCGGATATAGGTGAAGAAGGCGAAGTGCCCGGTGAACACCAGCAGCACGGCCAGCATGCCGAAGCCGACCTGCGGCCGGGCCAGCACCTCGACCAGGGTGCGCAGGCTGGTCCGCGTGTTCGGCGCCATGCGCGGCAGCGTCGCGACCTGCACGGCCAGCGCCAGCAGCCCCAGCACGGCGGCGATCAGGAATACGCCGCGCCAGCCGATGATGTCGCCGAAATAGCTGCCCAGCGGCGCGGCGGCGACGGTCGCGGCCGAGACGCCGCTGAACAGCAGCGACAGGGCGCGGGGGATCAGTGCGTCGGGCACCAGCCGCATCACCGTCGCCGCCGCCATGGTCCAGAAGCCGCCCAGCGCCACGCCCAGCAGCACCCGCGCCAGCAGCAGCGCCGGCAGGCCGGGGGCGAAGGCGACCAGCAGGTTCGACACCGTCAGCAGGATCGAGAAGGCCAGCAGCACATGGCGCCGATCGATCCGCCGGGTCACGGTCGAGACCAGCAGGCTGGTCACCAGCGCCACCACCGCGGTCGCGGTCACCGCCTGGCCGGCCAAGCCCTCGGTCACGCCGAGATCCGCCGCCATCGGCGTCAGCAGGCTGGCCGGCAGGAACTCCGCCGTCACCAGCCCGAACACGCCGAGCGTCATCGAGACGACCGCGCCCCAGGCCGGCTCCTCCCGCGCCGGCGCCGCGCCCGTCCGCTGTGTTCCCTCGATCATGGGGACCATCCTTTGAAGAGAGAGGTTTTGATGCAGTGCAGCAGAAGGTAGGATGGACTCTTCGGACGATCCATGTCAGACACTCCGGAATGTTTGATCGTCCGTCCGAATCGCGATCCGAACAGCCGGTGCCCCGGCCGCCCCCGCCGCGGCCAGCCGGCGACCTGGTCAGCGAGTTGCTGCTGGGCATGCGCCTGTTCGGCGTGCATTACCGCCGGATCGCCATCGCGCCGCCCTTCGGCATCGGCTTCGGCACCATCGCCGGCCGGGCCCAGTTCCACTTCGTCGCCCGCGGCCCGGTGGTGCTGCGCACCGCCGACGGGACGATGCACACCCTCAACTCCGGCGATGCGGTGCTGCTGCCGCGCGGCGGCCCGCACGAGATGCTGTCCGCGCCCGACCAGGACAGTCGCGACATCTCCAGCTTCGAGGGCGAGACGCTGTGCCAGAGCGTCCGCATCATCCGTGCCTGTCCGGAGGGCTGCGAGCCGGGCTCCGGCGCGCTGATCTTCAGCGGCTGCATGGAGTTCGACCTCGGCGGCATGCACCCGCTGGTGGCGCTGATGCCGGAGGTGATGCTGGTCGGCACGCTGCTGAACCGCTACCCCGAGATCCTGCCGATGCTGGAGGCCATGGCGCGCGAGGCCTGCGACGAGCGCGCCGGCTTCGCCGCGATCCTGGCGCGGCTGGCCGATGTCGTCTCCGCCTCCATCGTCCGCGGCTGGGTCGAATGCGGCTGCGGCGACGCCAAGGGCTGGATCGAGGCGCTGCGCGACCCGCGCCTCGGCCGCGTCATCGCCGCCATGCACCGCGACCCCGGCCGCGACTGGACGGTGGCCGAGCTGGCGGCGGAGATGGGCGCCTCGCGTTCGGTCTTCGCCGAACGCTTCCTGGCGGTCACCGGCCTGACGCCGCTGCGCTACGTCGCCGACCTGCGCATGCGCCTGGCCGCGCAATGGATCGGCCGCGACCGGATGCCGATCGAGGCCGCGGCCCACCGCCTGGGCTACGGCTCGCAGGCCGCGTTCAGCCGGGCCTTCAAGCGGGTGATCGGCCGGCCGCCCGGCGCTGTCCGCGCCGCCCCGGCCACCCTGGGCGGCGACGCCGCCGCCAACGTCTAGACGTTCGAGCTGTAGATCGCGTCGATCACCGCGTTGGTGACCTGCTGCGTCGTCGCGGTGCCGCCGACATCCGGCGTCAGGATCCCGGCCGCGGTCACCTGCTCGACGGCGCGCATCAGCCGCCCGGCCGCCTCGGCCTCGCCGAGATGCTCCAGCATCTGCGCTGCGGTCCAGAAGCTGGCCACCGGGTTGGCGATGCCCTTGCCGGTGATGTCGAAGGCCGAGCCGTGGATCGGCTCGAACATCGACGGGAAGCGCCGCTCCGGGTCGATATTGGCGGTCGGCGCCACCCCCAGGCTGCCGGCCAGCGCCCCGGCCAGGTCGGACAGGATGTCGGCATGCAGGTTGGTGGCGACCACGGTGTCGATGCTCTGCGGCTTCAGCGTCATCCGCACCGTCATGGCGTCGACCAGCATCTTGTCCCACGTCACGTCCGGGAACTCCCGCGCCACCTCGGCGGCGATCTCGTCCCACATCACCATGCCGTGGCGCTGGGCGTTCGACTTGGTGACGACGGTCAGCAGCTTGCGCGGCCGCGCCTGCGCCAGCCGGAAGGCGTAGCGCATGATCCGGCTGACCCCGACCCGGGTGAAGATCGCGACCTCGGTGCCGACCTCCTCCGGCAGGCCGCGATGGGCGCGGCCGCCATGGCCGGAATACTCGCCCTCGGAGTTCTCGCGCACGATCACCCAGTCCAGGTCGCCGGGCCCGGCATGGCGCAGCGGCGAGGTGATGCCGGGCAGGATCCGCGTCGGCCGGACATTGGCGTATTGGTCGAAGCCCTGGCAGATCGGCAGCCGCAGCCCCCACAGCGTGACGTGGTCCGGCACGTCGGGCGCGCCGACGGCGCCGAAATAGATCGCGTCGAACGGCTTCAGCACCGCCAGCCCGTCCGTCGGCATCATCGCGCCGTGCCGCTTGTAGTAGTCCGAGCCCCAGTCGAAGCTGGTGACCGTGAAGCGGACATCGCCGAGCCGATGCTGCAGCGCCTCCAGCACCCTGATGCCGGCCCCGATCACCTCGGGGCCGATGCCGTCGGCGGGGATGGCGGCGATCGCGTGTTCGCGCATGGGCGGGTCTCCAGGCTCCGGGTGCGCTATCCTTGCCCCGGCGGGCGCTCCGCGGCCAGTGCAACCAGGGGTGACAGGGCGACGCGGCCGACGATGCCGGCGGGCCGTTTCGATGGTATGATCATCATCCCATCGGCCGCAGGGCGGCCCAGGCAGGAGCTCTTCTGGTGCGGGATTCGGCCGAACCCATCGTCCGCCGCAAGCTGTGGCACGAGGTCTTCGATCGCCTCCGGTCGATGATCACCCGCGGCGAGCTGGCGCCGGGCGACGCCATGCCGTCGGAGCGCGACCTGATGGACCGCTTCGGCGTCGGCCGCCCGGCGATCCGCGAGGCGATGCAGGCCCTGGCCAATATGGGTCTGATCACCATCAGCCATGGCGAGCGCGCCCGGGTGCGGCAGCTGACGGCGAAGTCGCTGTTCCAGCAGGTCGACCTCTCCGCCCAGTTCCTGCTCTCCGCCTCGCCGGACAGCCTCGAGCATCTGAAGCAGGCACGTCGATTCTTCGAGCGCGGCATGGTGCGCGAGGCGGCGGAGAAGGCGACGGCCGAGGATGTCGCGCGGCTGGAGGAGACGCTGCGGGAGCAGAGCGGCAAGGTCGACGACCCGGCCGGCTTCATCGCCGCCGACATGCGCTTCCACAGCCGGATCGCGGCGATTTCGGGCAACCCGATCTTCGAGGCAGTCAGCGAGGCCATGCTGGGCTGGCTGCGCGAATACCACACCGAGATGCTGATCTGGACCGGCAAGCAGAACGTCACCTTGGCCGAGCACCGCGAGATCCTCGATCACATCCGCCGCCACGACCCGGACTCGGCCGAGGCGGCGATGATCCGCCACCTCGACCGGTCTGCGGTGCTGTACGCGCATCACGGGTGAGGGACAGGCGGGCCTCTGGGGCGGTCTGGGAAAGTTGGCGAAGTCTGCGTAAGAGGGGGAACGGAAGTCCATCTCCTGCCAGATCGGAGTGCGTCAATCCCGCACAGGTGCAAAAAATGGTGGCAAATTCGACTGAGTAGGCGGTAGTTGTATTTCTAAGCGTTTTATAAGATTCAAGAAACGTACCCATCCATCTTTTTCATCCATCAATTTATATTTAACTATCCGTGGATTTGATAATAGGTTGTGCAATCTATATTGAAATAAGTCACGGAACTCGTCGATTGAAATAAGATCTTTTTCGATAAGCCCTTCAACATGCTCGAATACGCCCATGTATGTCTCGACTAAGCACCAATCTTCGACGGTGTTTGGGAGATATATGGATTTGCTCCACAAGCCATGAGGTCGCAAATTACAATGCACATTCTGATAATTGTGAGTTATTGCGCGTAATTCCAATAATAATTGTGCTTTTGTTGTATTTTCAATCCGTTCTTCTTGTATCGATGAATTCCGAAGTTGCAGACCAAGAAGTGGAAGGCCTATAATGGTGATTATGATAGAGATTGTTTGTAGCCAAATATGATCATCGTTTATCCAGACAAAGATGCTTGGGAGCCATTCAGGCATGTTTGCCTCCCTTATAAGAATTCACGCATTCCAATCGCAACACCGATCAGAATGCGCTCGGCATGTCGCCTACAGGTGAGCATGTTGTCATCACAGCTTGCCGTCGCGCTAGGGGCTGGATGCCAGGCCCCACTGATGGACCGCTTCGGGTCGATAGCCGATAGGTGCCGCAAGCAGTGGACCTGCGGCGTACCGAAGATGCGCGGACTGCGCAATCGGCCTTTTACAGCGCTCCACCATCGCCTTAGCGTCTTGTTCGATTTTGGTGTAAAATCGTATGATGAGCGAAACCCAGCCTCTGTTCGCGGCCCTGCGGCAGCTTGCCGATAGCGAGGCCGTGGCGGCGGTGGAGCGGCTGGTGCGGGACGGGCCGGACCGCGCGCTCAGCCGCGTCAATGTCTTCGACTTCGCGGCCGAGACCGGAATCGATGTCGAACGCGCCATCGCGGTGTTCCTGCACGCCGCGCGCCTCGGGCTGTTCGAGATGTCCTGGAACGTGCTCTGCCCCGGCTGCGGCGGCGTCCTCGACGCCGGCGCCACGCTGAAGACCCTGGATCGCGCCGAATATCATTGCGGCCTCTGCGCCGCCGGCTACGAGCCGACGCTCGACGAGATGGTCGAGGTGACCTTCACCGTCAGCCCGCGGGTGCGGCGGATCGGCGCCCATGACCCCGATTCGCTGCCGCCGGTGGAATATTGCCGCCAGGTGTTCTGGGGCTCCGGCGTCGACCTGCCGCCGAATTTCGAGCAGCTGATCGAGGACATCACCCTCGACTTCGTCGAGCTGCCGCCCGGCGAGAAGGCGCTGCTGTCGCTGCAGCTCCCGGCGGAGTTCCTGATCGCCTTCGACCCGGTCAGCCATGCGACGCAGTTCATCGACGTCAAGGGCGAGCCGACGCGCGACCGCCAGTCGCTGACCTTCATCATCGACCCGCTGCACCGGCTGAACGAGACCCTGACGCTGCGGCCCGGGCCGCTGCGCCTCTCGGTCGAGAACCGCACCAATCGCCGGGTGCTGGCCGGGATGTGGATCGCCGGGCATGCGCTGCACGACCTGCTCGGCCGGCGCAAGCCGTTCCTGACGGCCCAGCGCCTGCTCACCAACCAGACCTTCCGCGACATCTACCGGACCGACACGCTCGATGTCGACCAGCGGCTCAAGATCACCAGCATGACCTTCCTGTTCACCGACCTCAAAGGGTCGACTGCCCTCTATGAGCGGGTCGGCGACCTGGCGGCGTTCGACCTGGTGCGCGCCCATTTCCGGGTGCTGCACGAGATCGTCGCGGCCGAGGCCGGGGCCGTGGTCAAGACCATCGGCGATGCCGTGATGGCCACCTTCCCGACGCCCGACCGTGCCGTGGCCGCCGCGCTGCGCATGCGCGACGCCATGGGCCGCCTGAACGATACGCATGCGAGCGAGGATCTGGTGCTCAAGATCGGCATCCATGAGGGGCCGTGCCTCGCGGTCGCGCTCAACGAGCGGCAGGATTATTTCGGCCAGACCGTCAACATCGCCGCCCGGGTGCAGGCCCTGGTGAATTCCCGCGCCATCTTCGCCACGGAACCGGTGGTGACGGATTCCGACACCGCCAGGCTGCTGCAGGCCAGCGGCCTCGAGCCGGTCGCCCAGCGCCACACGCTGCGCGGCATCGAGGCCGAGGTGACGCTGTACGAGATTCCCTGACAGAGCAAATGAGTCCCCCCCTCCCCTTGCGCTAGGGCATATACACATCTGCCCGGCGTCATCGGATTGCCTCTCCCGCTTGCGGGAGAGGTCGGGCTCGCGCAGCGAGACCGGGTGAGGGCGGCTCGGCCGTGACATCGGGATCGGCGTTTCAGAACCGGGCAGATCCATGCTCGCTCGCGGCAAAGCTGTGCTCTCGGCGAGACTGCGATCCCCTCACCCGGACATCCTTCGGATGTCCGACCTCTCCCGCAAGCGGGAGAGGCAATCTGTTCGTCAGCCCGCCGTCGATGTCGCCGATCGATGTGTAGATGCCGTAGCTCCCCTTGCGGGAGGGGGGTAGGGGGAGGGGGTTTTCGACGCCAGAACTGGCCTGAAACCTGATGATCTGTCCTCGGCGGCGAAGCCTGTCCCCTGCCCATTCGCGCGCGGACGCGCGCAGACCCCTCGCCCCCTCCCGCAAGGGGAGGGGGGACTATAAGAAGTTGGGTCCCAGCTATTTTGAAAGGTCTCGCAAGCGGGAGAGGCAATACGCAGCTCCGAACCGGGCAGAGCGCTTTCCATTCCTCGCCCGCGGCCGTCAGCCAGGCGGCAGGCCGTCACCCGTCGAGCAGCGCCTGCACCGCTTCCAGCAGGGCGGGCGGGGACACCGGCTTGCGCAGCACGGCCTGGGCCGGCATGTGCTCGATCTGCAGGTCGGTGCAGGCGGTCATGAAGCAGAACGGGATCCGCCGCTGCCACAGGATCTCGACCACCGGATAGACCCGCATCCCGCGGCGCAGCCGCACGTCGAGCAGCGCGCCGTCGAGCCGCTGGGTCTCGGCCAGCCCGATCGCCGCCTCCAGCGTCCCGACCGGGCCGACCGGGTCCAGCCCCATGGCAAGGACCGCCTGCGCCACATCCCCGGCCAGCAGCAATTCGTCCTCGACGATCAGGATCCGCTTCGGCGCACCGTCGCGGCGGAGCGGGCGGGCCCGGCTGAACACGGAGGTGGAGGCGACATCCGTTCCAGGCTCTGCGAAGGGCATCCCAAATGGCATCTGCGGCTCTCCAGCCTGACGTTAATCTTTGTTAACGCAATATTATTATCTCCATTGTAGGGCAGATATGATCATTTTGAAAGAAGTCGCGTGTTAAAAATAGCATTCTATGAGTATAACAGCGTCCTGCCTGGCGCCGGTCTCTGGATTGGTCAGGGCTGAGCAGCGATGTGGAGCAGCCGGTCGATGCAGCGCTCTAGATCCGTCTGGTCGAACGGCTTGCGCAGCAGCATCTCCCCGAGGCAGTCGGGGTCGATTTCAGCCTCCTGATAGGCCGTGGTCAGCACCAGCGGGATGCCGCGGCGGCGCAGGACCTGGACCACCGGATAGACACGCTCGCCGTGCTGCAGATGGACGTCGAGGATGGCGGCCGACAGCGTCTCGGTCTCGGCCAGGCGTAGGGCGCCCGACAGGTCGCCGACCGGGCCGGCCACCTCATGGCCCAGATTCCGCACCGTTTCCTCGATCAGCAGCGCGACAAGGAACTCATCCTCGACGACCAGGATCCTGACATCTTTCGCGGAGGGGAACATCCTCGCGCCTCCGTTTTCGAATTGACCTCACCTTGGAAACAGGTCGAAAGGGTATAGAGTTGCTCTTTGCCGCGCATTTGGCCGGGCGGCCTGGGAGTCCACCTGGCCGGGCGTGCAGGATCCGGTGCCCGCCGAACGGAGATTGAAAGCGTGCCGACCCGCGCCAAACCGACGGCCGCCGGCCGGGCTGACCGCCATTCGCCGCCCCGGAAACAATCCGCGCGTCGCGGCCAATCCGCAAGCCCTTCCGCGGCGGCGCCGGCCAGGCTGGTCGTGGCGATGGGCGCGTCGGCCGGCGGGCTGGAGGCGTTCGAACGCTTCTTCCTGCACATGCCGGCCGACAGCGGCCTGACCTTCGTGCTGGTGCCCCATCTCGACGCCCATCACAAGAGCGCGATGGCCGAGCTGGTGGCCCGGTTCACGCGCATGCCGGTGGTGCAGATCGACGGCGGCATGACCCTGGTCGCCAACCGCATCCACGTCATTCCGCCGAACACCACGCTGACGATGCGGGGCGATGCGTTCCAGATCGAGACGCCGCGCAGCACCAGCTCGACGATCGACGGCTTCTTCCGGTCGGTGGCGGAACAGCACGGCGAATTGGCCGCCGGGATCATCCTGTCCGGCAGCGGCAGCGACGGCACCGTCGGGTTGAAGGCGATCAAGGAGGGCGGTGGCCTGACCCTGGCGCAGGCCGGCGAGACCTCGCGCTACGACAGCATGCCGCGCAGCGCCATCGCCACCGGCCTGGTCGACTTCGTCCTGCCGGTCGAGGAGATGCCGGCCCAGCTCTTGCAATACGCCAAGAACCTTGCGCGCCTGAAGCGGGAAGGAATGCCCCTGCGGCAGGAGGTGCGCCGGCATCTGGTGAAGATTTTCACCCTGCTGCGGACCACCACCGGGCACGATTTCAGCCAGTACAAGAACAACTCCTTCATCCGCCGGGTCCATCGGCGCATGCAGGTGGTCCAGATGACGTCGCTGCCCGACTATGTCGAGCTGCTGCGCAAGGATGCGGTGGAGGTCGAGGCGCTGTTCCGCGACCTGCTGATCGGGGTCACCCATTTCTTCCGCGACGCCAAGGCGTTCGAGGTGCTGGAGCGCGAGGTCATCCCGAAGCTGCTGGCCGAGAAGGGGCCCGACGATCAGATCCGGGTCTGGGTTCCCGGCTGCGCCACCGGGGAAGAGGCGTATTCGATCGCCATCGTGCTGCGTGAACGGATGATCGAGAGCGACGTCGCGCTCAAGGTCCAGATCTTCGCCACCGACATCGACGACCACGCCCTGGCCATCGCCCGGAACGGGGTGTACCCGGAGGCGATCATCTCCGATCTTTCGCCCGAACGCCTCGAGCGCTATTTCGTCAAGGACGGCAGCAGTTACCGGGTGGTCAAGGAAATCCGCGAGATGTGCATCTTCTCGGTGCACAACGTGATCAAGGACGCCCCGTTCTCGAAGCTCGACCTGATCTCCTGCCGCAACCTGCTGATCTATCTGGATTCCACCCTGCAGAACCGGGTCCTGCTGCTGTTCCATTTCGCCCTGCGGCAGCGCGGCTACCTGTTCCTGGGCCCCTCCGAGAACATCACCCAGCATCCGAAGCTGTTCGCCAAGATCGACAGCCGGCAGCGGCTGTTCAAGGCACGGGCGGTGGAGACCGAGCGGCCGACGGTCGAGTTCCCGCTGACCACCTCGATCTATCGCAACCATCTGGAGCTGGATCGCCCGGCCGGCGTGCTGCCGACCGTCAAGGACACGGTCAGCCGGCGGGCGCAGCGGGTCGTCGACGGCTATGCGCCCGCCTGCTTCGTGGTCGACGAACATTACGAGATCCTGCACTTCTCCGGCCGCACCGGGCGCTACCTGCAGCCGTCGCCCGGCGTGGCCAGCCTGAACCTGTTCAGCATCGTCGAGGCCAGCCTGCGGCCGGACCTGCGCACCGTCATCCACCAGGCCTTCACCTCCGGCCAGCGCAATGTCCGCGAGAACGTGTCGCTGCCGGTCGATGGCGGCTTCCAGTCGATCAACCTGATCGCCGAGCCGCTGATGGTCAGCGAGGCCGACCCGAAGCTGTGTGTCGTCATCATGCAGGAGGTCGGGACCCTCAAGCAACTCGGCAGCACCCGGACCGAGGCGGCCTCGGACGTCCAGAAGGACGAGGTCATCCGGCACCTGGAGTCGGAGCTGATCGCCACGCGCGAGCGGCTGCAGACCACGATCGAGGAGCTCGAGACCTCGAACGAGGAGATGAAGTCCTCGAACGAGGAGTTCCAGTCGGTCAATGAGGAGCTGCAATCGGCCAACGAGGAGCTGGAGACCTCGAAGGAGGAGCTGCAATCGGTCAATGAGGAGCTGGAGACGGTGAATGCCGAGCTCAACTCCAAGATCGAAAGCCTTGACCGCGCCATCAGCGACCGCAAGAACCTGCTGGAAAGCACCCAGATCGCGACGCTGTTCCTCGACAACAACCTGCGGGTGCGCAGCTTCACCCCGGCGATCACGGAGATCTTCCATCTGATCGAGAGCGACTACGGCCGGCCGATCACGGACATCGTCACCCGGCTGGCCTACGAGGCGCTGTCGCGCGACGTCAGCCGGGTGCTGCGCACCCTGACCCGGCTCGAGCAGGAGGTGGCGCTGACCGACGGCTCGGCCAGCTATATCATGCGGATCCTGCCGTACCGGACGGTCGACAACGTGTTCAGCGGCGTGGTCATCACCTTCATCGACATCACCGAACGCAAGCGCAACGAGGAGTCGCTGGCCCGGCTGGCCGCCATCATCGAAAACTCGCAGGAGGCGATCATCGGCATGGCCCCGGACGGCACGATCACCAGCTGGAATGCCGGGGCCGAGCGCGTCTATGGCTACACGGCCGAGGAGGCTATCGGCCGCTCGCTGTCCTTCCTGTCGGTCGTCGGCCGCTCCGCCGAGCTGAAGCAGATCCTGGACCGGATGAAGCGCCAGCCGGCGCAGCAGAGCGTGGTCGAGACCGAAAGGCTGACCAAGGATGGCCGCCGGATCTTCGTCTCCTACACCGCCTCGCCGATCCGCAACGCCGCCGGCCGCCTGACGGCGGTGGCGGTGGTCGAGCGCGAGACCACCGAGCGCAAGCAGGCGGAGGAGCGCCAGCAACTGCTGCTGGCGGAGCTGAACCACCGGGTCAAGAACACCCTCGCCAGCGTGCTGTCGATCGCGGCCCGGACCCGGCAGTCGAGCGCATCGCTCGAGGAGTTCGGCCAGTCCTTCGAAGGCCGGGTCCAGTCGCTCGCCAAGGCGCATGAGCTGCTGGCGGCGAATGTCTGGTCCGGCGCCGATCTGCGCCAGATCCTGCTGCATGAGCTGCGGCCCTATCACGAGGGCAAGGACCCGCCCGTGCTCACCGGCGGGGAGATCTTCCTGCCCGCCCGCGCGGCGCTGGTCTTCGCCATGACCTTCCACGAACTGGCGACCAACGCGTCGAAATACGGCGGACTGTCAGCCTCCGGCGGGACGGTGCAGGTGAGCTGGCGCGTGGCCAAGAGCGCCGTCGCCCCCTTCCTGCGCATCGACTGGAGCGAGCGTGGCGGCCCGAAGGTGGAGAAGCCGGCCCGGGACGGCTTCGGGCTCAGCTTCGTCAAGCGCAGCGTCGCCTATGAGCTGCACGGCAACGCCGAACTGACCTTCAAGCCCGCCGGGCTGCAGTGCCGGATCGAGGTGCCGATGACCGAGCTGCGCCGCGATCCCGACCGGGAGTCCGGCTGACCGGGGGAACGCCCGAGCCTCCGCTGCGGTTCTCCAGGGAAGAGCCATGGCGCCCGAGGAGCAGGGCATGCCCAACCACGACATCGTGGCGATCGGCGCATCGGCGGGCGGCCTGTCCGCCCTGAAGCGCATTGTCGCCGGGCTGCCGGCCGGGCTCGATGCGGCGGTGCTGGTCGTGCAGCACCTGAAAAGCGATCATCACGGCACCTTGCCCGGCATCCTGGAGCGGGCGGGACCGCTGCCCGCCGGCTTCGCCGAGGATGGCAGGCCGGCGACGCGGGGCCGGATCCACATCGCCCCGCCGGACCACCACCTGCTGCTGCAGGAGGACACGCTGCGGCTCAACCGCGGCGCATGGGAGAACAGTTCTCGGCCGTCGATCGACACGCTGTTCCGCAGCATCGCCGTCTGCTGCGGTCCGCGCAGCATCGGCGTGGTGCTGACCGGCTATCTCGACGACGGCAGCGCCGGCCTGCGCGCGCTGAAGCGCTGCGGTGCCGTCACCGTGGTTCAGGATCCGGCCGATGCCGAATATCCGGACATGCCGCGCAATGCGCTGGCGATGACCGAGGTGGACCACGTGGCCGCGCTCGACGCCATGCCGGGCCTGCTCGCCCGATTGGTGGCCGACGCCGCGGGCCGGCCGGTGCCGGTGCCGCCGGACGTCCAGCTGGAGGCCAACATCATGGCCAAGGATGACATCGACAACGCCGACCTGCTCGACCAGTTGGGCGAGCGGTCGATGTTCACCTGCCCGGATTGCGGCGGGGTGCTGTGGGAGCTGAACGACGGCGACACGCTGCGCCATCGCTGCCATATCGGCCACGCCTATTCGGCCGCATCCCTCGGCCATGCCATGTCGGGGGAGGTGACGAAGGCGATGGAAACAGCCCTGCGGACCCTGGAGGAACGCAGCCGCATGCTGCGCCGCCTCGGCGAGCAGGCCGCCCGGCAAAGGCACGCAGAGACCGCCCGCCTGTGGTCGGAGCGGGCGAAGATCTTCGCGCATCAGGCGGAAGCGATCCGATCGACTCTGCTGCGGCTCCAGGCGGCAGAGGAGCCGGGCCGGACGCGATGAGCCGGGCAGGGGGCGGGCGGCGGCCTCCCCGCGGGTGATTTTGCCTCGCAGTAGGCAAATGCTCGCTCGATTTGAAAGTATTGGGTCTCATCCGATATTCTAGATTGTGATCCTGTATAAATCTTGCCATGCTTTGCCTATATTGCTGCTCCTCCAATTCCTTGGTCTGCGAGGCCTGCTGGACCATGCGCGCGCAGGCAAGATATCGGCACCGCGGTCCGAGCCTGATCGGCCTCTGTCGGGTGGCCGGGCGAGCCTTGTTCTGGGGGCCGTCGGGCGCAGCCGCATCCTGCTGGTGGAGGATGACCTGATGCAGGCCGATCAGGTCAGCGACGCGATCCGCGCCAGGGGGCTGGAGGTGGTCGGCCCCGTCGGCAGCCTGGGCGCGGCGATCGAGCTCGCAAACTCGGAGACGCTTGATGGAGCCCTGCTCGACGTTCGCTTGCAGCGCGGCCTCCTGGTCTTTCCGGTGGTCGAGATTCTACGGCGCAGGCGAATACCGTTCTGCTTCATGACCGCCTATGGCGGGAACGTGATCAGCGCGATGCCGGCGGCTATCGTCCTCGACAAGCCGGTGTCATTGGGCGCCATTCACTCCGCTATCAGCCTGTTCCTCGAGGCATAGGCCCAGACGACTTGCCCATGCCCCATGAGGGTGTCGCCCCTCCGCACCGGGCGATCGGCACGGTCGGTCACGGCAGATCCGCCAGCTCGATCGTCTGCCCGGTCCCGGCGCTGCGATAGGCGGCCTCGACCAGCGCCAGGGTCTTGAGGTTGTCGCGGCCGGAGGTCGCCGGCTCCCGCCCGGCGCGCAGGCTGTCCACCCAATGCTGCTGGATCGCCGCCACGCTCTCCTGGATGGTGTGCCAGGGGCGGCTGGCCCAGGGCAGGAGGCGCGGGGAGACGTCGAGCGCCTCGCTGCCGTCGCGGCCGGTGACCACCATGCGGTAGCCCTGGCCCAGTCGGATCGTGCCTGTGCTGCCGTCGACCTCGACCAGCGTCTCCGGGAACGGCTCCGTCTCCAGCCGCGTGGCATAGGAGCAGTCGACCACCGAGGTCACCCCGCCTTCATGGTCCAGCAGCATGGTCGCGACATCCTCGCCGCGGATCGCCGGGTTGACCCGGCGGGTCCGCGCGGTCAGGCGGGTGGCGTCGCCGAACAGGAAGCGGGCGATATCGAGGCTGTGGATGCCGAGGTCCTCGATGATGAAGCGCTCGCCGGTGGCCAGGTAGGGCTGGCCGGAGAACACGTCATAGGCCGAGCGGAACGAGACGCGGCCCCAGAACACCTCGCCGATCCGGCCGGACTCGATCACCCGGCGCACCGCCTGGATCGGCGACTGCCAGCGGAAGTTCTCATGCACCATCAGGGGCACGCCCGCCGCCGCGCAGGCCGCGACCATGGCCTTCGCGTCGTCCAGCGTCGCGGCGAAGGGCTTCTGGCAGATCACCGGCACCCGGTGCCGCGCGGCGAGTTCGACCAGCGGCCGGTGGCTCGGCACCGTGGTGGCGATGTCGACGAAGTCAGGCGCCTCGCGCGCCAGCATCTCCTCGGCATCGGCGTAGAGCCGGGCGATGTCGAAATCCTGTCCCGCTTGCTCCAGCCGGGCCGGGTCGCGGTCGCACAGCGCCACGATCTCCGCCCCCTCGGCATCGCGCCAGCCGTGCAGCTGGTTGACGGCGAAGAAGCCGCAGCCGATCAGGGCGCCGCGCAGCATCTCAGCCCTCCCGCGCCATGCGGCGCAGCACCACGCGCTGCTGCAGCCGGCGCTGCGCCTGGTCGACCACGACCGCGGTGATGATCACCAGCCCCTTGATCACGGTCTGCCAGAACGAGCTGACGCCCATCATCACGAGGCCATCCGACAGGATGCCGATGACGAAGGCGCCGATGATGGTGCCGCCGATCGTGCCACGGCCGCCGGACATCGAAGTGCCGCCCAGCACTGCCGCGGCGATGGCGTTCAGCTCGAAGGTCTCGCCCGTCGCCGGGTGCGAGGCCATCAGCTGCGACGAGATGATCAGCCCGACCAGCGCGGCACAGAAGCCGGAGAACATGTAGACGAACATCTTCACCCGGTTGACCCGGACGCCGGACAGGCCCGATGCGCGCTCATTGCCGCCGACAGCGAAGATGTGCCGGCCCAGCGGCGTGCGCGCGGCGAGATAGGCGGCCCCGGCGGCGACCAGGATCAAGAGCCAGATGGTCAGCGGCAGGCCCAGGAAGGTACCGGCGCCGAGCGTGGCGAAGCCGGTGGTGCCGAGCTCCGCCTTGCCCGCGAGGTTGGGGAAGGTGGCGCCGTCGGACAGCAGCAGCGCCGCGCCGCGGGCGACGTAGAGCGTTCCCAGCGTGGCGATGAACGGTGCCACCTTCAGCCGGGTGATCAAGAGGCCGTTGACCGCGCCGATCGCCACCCCGAGGGCGAGGGTGATCAGCATGATCTCCGGCACGTTGAAATACAGCGTGTACTCGAAGCCGAGCGCCGAGAGGTCGATGCCGTGCAGGATCAGCCCGCCCGCCACCATGCCGCACAGCCCGACGATCGACCCGACCGACAGGTCGATGCCGCCGGTGATGATGACGAAGGTCATGCCGATCGCCAGGAAGGCGTTCAGCGCGACATGCTTCGACATCAGGATCAGGTTGGCGGTGCTGAGGAAGTTCGGCGCGATCGCCGAGAACACGATCAGCACCGCGAACAGCGCGATGAAGGTGCGCAGCTTCATCAGATGGAGCGCGATGGCGTCGCTGCTCCACCCCTCCCGCCCGGCCGCCTTGTCCGCTGCCATCATGCGCGCGCCTCCTCCCTGAGGCCTTGGTCAGGTCCATGCCCGGCGGCCGACGCCGCGACGACGCGGTCCTCGGTCGCCGTGGCGCGGTCGAAGATCTCGACAAGCCGGCCGTTGCTCATCACCGCGATCCGGTCCGACAGCGCCATCACCTCCTCGAGGTCCGAGGTGGCGAACAGGATTCCGAGGCCCTGGGCGGCGAGGTCGCGCATCACCCGGAAGATCTCGGCCTTGGCGCCGACATCGATGCCGCGGCTGGGCTCGTCCATCAGCAGCACCCGCGGGCCGGTCATCAGCGCCTTGCCGATCACCACCTTCTGCTGGTTGCCGCCCGACAGCGCGCTGACCTCGATGCCCGGATCCGACACCTTGATCGCCAGCTCGCGGATCGACCGCCGCGCCGCCTCGATCTCGGCCGACCGGCGCAGATGGAAGCCGCGCTTGAAGCGCCGCAGGCTGGACAGGGTCAGGTTCTCGGCCACCGA
The DNA here is from genome assembly GCF_005938675.2 of Mycobacterium sp. KBS0706. Lineage (GTDB taxonomy): Bacteria > Pseudomonadota > Alphaproteobacteria > DSM-16000 > Inquilinaceae > Inquilinus. The sequence goes on along the minus strand of NZ_VCCH02000005.1, from coordinate 56,235 downwards.
CAGGATCGGCACCAGCCCGTCGCGCTGCCGGTCCTCCGGGATGATGGCGAGGCCGCGGCGGATCCGCCCGGTCACGTCGCGCGCCATCACCCGCTCGCCATCGAGATAGATCGCGCCGCGGGAATAGGGGTGGCGGCCCATGATGCAGTCGAACAGCTCGGTCCGTCCGGCGCCCATAAGCCCATAGAGGCCGAGGATCTCGCCCGCCCGGAGCGACAGCGAGACATGGTCGACCGCATAGCCGCCGGTCGTCCGCGGCAGGCAGATCGCCTCGGCCCGGAACACCTCCGGCCCCGGCGGCCGGTCGCCCGGTGCCGCGAAATCCTTCATGGCGGAGCCGACCATCTGCCGCACGATCCAGGGCACGCCGATCTGCCCCATCCGCTCATGGCCGGTGATGCGGCCGTCGCGCAGCACGGTGATGTAGTCGCCGATCCGCACCAGCTCCTCCAGCCGGTGCGAGATGTAGACGATGGCGACGCCCTGGGCCTTCAGCTCGGCGATCACCCGGAACAGGATCTCGACCTCGGCGGCGCTGAGGGCCGAGGTCGGCTCGTCCATGATCAGGATGCGGGCATCCTGCGCCAGCGCCTTGGCGATCTCGACGATCTGCTGCTGGCCGATGCCCAGGTCGCCGACCTCGGCGCGCGGGTCGATGTCGTGCTCCAGCCGCCGCAGCAGCTCCGCCGCCCTTTGGTTCTGGCCGCGATGGTCGATGCCGCGCAGCCCGCCCTTGAGCTCGCGCGCCATGAAGATGTTCTCCGCCACCGACAGGTTGGCGCAGAGGTTCAGCTCCTGGAACACGATGCCGATGCCGTGCCGGGCGGCGTCCTGCGGGCTGTGCAGCACCACCGGCTTGCCATCGACCAGGACGCGGCCTTCGGTCGGCTGCTCGACCCCGGCGATGATCTTCATCAGCGTCGACTTGCCGGCGCCGTTCTCGCCGACCAGGACGTTGACCGCGCCGCGATGCACGGTGAAGTCGACGCCCTTCAGCGCCACCGTGCCGGGATAGACCTTGGTCACCCCCTCGACCTGGAGGGCAGGGGCCTCGGTCACGGCACCGCCTCCAGGCTGAGCTCGGCCGGGGTGACCAGCGGCTTCGCCTTCGGGTCGTCCAGGGTGAAGACGCCCAGCAGCGTCACCGTCCGCCCCACCAGCTTGTCCCGCGGCAGCGCCGTCAGCGTGGCGTTGTAGATGTGGGCGTTAAGCGCCTTGCCGAATTTGGCGTATTCGATCTGGTTGGCGAAGCTGTTGAACGAGACGAAGTCGATGCTGTCGCGCAGCGCCGTGCCCTTGAACACCGGGCCGATCTGCACGGTCAGGTCGGCGGCGCCGTCGCCATCGGTGTCGACCTCGATGGTCGCCGCCCGGGTGCCGGTGTCGGCCGCCGTGATCTTCCCTTCGATCGTCGCCGCCACGGTCCAGGGCATGCTGTCCACCGCCCGGTAGCCGAAGCGCTTGCCGGCCTCGTCCGGGCCGCCCTGCACCGCCTGCCGCACCTCCGCGAAGGGGCCGGTCTTGGCCTTCAGATAGGGCAGCAGCTTCGGCTGCCAGATCTCCTCGACCGTCTTCTCCGGGTCGAAGGCCGGGTTGTCGAAGGAGGTCGCGACGCTGCCCGCCGTCGAGGCCACCTGCGGCGGCTCGTTCTTGACGAGCTTGCAGGCGGCCAGCGGCAGGCCGGCGGCCAGGATCGCGATCGCCAGGCATCGGGACGGCGCCATCGCGGGGCTCCAGCCTCGACCGCCCTTATTTCATCGCGAAGGTTTCCAGCTTGGTCGCGTTGTCCGGCGTGATCAGCAGGCAGTCCATCAGCTGCTTCTCGGGCTGGCCGGTCTTGCCGGTCTTCAGATACTGGTCGGCCTGCTCGACCGCCAGCTCCGCCTGGCGGTAGGCCGGCTGCAGCACGGTGGCCTTGATCCCGCCCTGCCGGATCGAATCCCGCACGTCGTTGCTGCCGTCGAAGCCGACCAGGATCACATCGGTGCGGCCGGCGGCGGTCAGCGCCGCCCAGGCGCCCATCGCCATGGTGTCGTTGCCCGAGATCACGCCCTTGATGTCGGGATGGGCCTGCAGGATCGACTCCATCTTCGAGAACGCCTCGGTCTGACTCCAGTTCGCCGACTGGCGGGCGACCATCTTCAGGTCGGGATAGTCGTCGATGACGTCGTGATAGCCCTGCGAGCGGATGCCGGCATTGGTGTCTGCCTCGCGCCCGACCAGCTCGGCATAATTGCCCTTCTCGCCCATCAGCTTGACGAACTCCTGCGCGCCCAGCTGGGCGCCCTGGTAGTTGTTCGACACGATCTGGGCGACGGCGACGCCGGTGACGTTGATCTCGCGGTCGATCAGGAAGGACGGGATGCCGGCATCCTTCGCCTTCTGCACCGCCGCCACCGTGGCGTCGGCCCCGGCATTGTCGAGGATGATCGCCTTGGCGCCGCGGGCGATGGCGGTGTCGATCCGCTCCATCTGCTTGTTGGCGTCGTCGTCATGGACCAGGACGATGGTGTCGTAGCCCAGCGCCTGGGCGCGCTTCTGGGCGCCCTCGGCCTCCGCCTTGAAGAAGGGGTTGTCGTGCGACGGGGTGATGATGGCGACCAGGTCGGCCGCCTGCGCCGCGACGCTGAAGCCGAGGGCCAGGGTGCCGGCGATGCCGGCGGCGAGAAGCGCCTTGGTGAAACGCATATGATCCTCCCTGTGGATGTTGTCGATTTCGCCCGGTTCGGGCCTGCGGCCCGCCGGATCTCAGGTGATGCGCTGGATGCTGGCCGCGATCTCGTCCGGCTCGAACACCCGTTTCCAGTCCGGCCGCATCAGCACCGGCTTGCCGAACTCGATCGCCTTGTTGCAGGCGTCGGAGAACACGCCCTCGCGCTCGTCGAAGATGACCGAGGCCAGCACGTTCAGATGGCCCAGCAGGAAGTCGCGGGCCGCGTCATGGGTCACGCCGCGGGCCACCACCTCGTCCATCGCCTCGCGCATCACCACCAGCAGCGTGGCGCAGACAGTCTCGGACAGGCCGGGCTCCAGCAGCGCCATCTGCTCGACCGAGACCCGGTGCGAGCGCATCACCGGGGCCCAGATCACCTTGGCGACCTCCTCGCCCAGGGCATAGGCCTCCTCCGGCCCCTGCATCAGGGCGGAGACGATGTGCTGCTTGGCCGCGATGCCGCCGAAATAGTCGGTCTTCGCCGCCATCTCGGTCTCGTCGTTGAAGATCGGCGGATGGCAGGGATGGGTGACGAAATAGGTCAGGTCGTCGCGCTTCGGCAGGTGGCCGGCGAAGGGGGCGGCGGCGTCCAGCGCCACCACCATGGTGCCGGGCTTCAGCTGCTTCTCGATCCCGGCGGCAACCTTGCCGATCAGCGTGTCGGGCACGGCCAGGATGACGACATCGGCGCCGTCCAGCGCCGTATCGGCCGGGACGCAGTCGACGCCGAGCCTGGCCTTCAGCTGGGCGCGGCCGGCCTCGCCGACCTCGACATGGCGCACGTCGAAGCGCGACCCCTTCAGGTTGCTGGACAGCCGGAAGCCCATCTTGCCGCCAGCCCCGAACAACGCGATCGACGTCATGGGCGCTCCCCTCTCTTGCCAGGTTCTTGTCGAGACGAGTAAGACAACTGGTATGATGAGTCAATCAGCATGATTTGACCATCCGATGGATGGGAGAGGGCAGGGGATGGAGCGTATCGAGGCCGACTACCTGATCGAGACGGCCTATGACCCGTGGACGGCGGCCGAGGCGATGGCGGGCGAGCAGTCCTCCGGCACCTTCGTCGCGGTGCCGGGCGAGACGCCGGCGCTGAAGGAGCGGTCGGCGGCGCGGGTCGAGCGGCTGGAGGTGGTGGGCGAGGCCGCGGCGCCGTCCCTGCCCGGCGCGGGCGGCAAGGGGCCGGTCGTCCGGGCGCTGGTGACGCTGTCCTGGCCGCTGGCCAATCTCGGGCCGTCGCTGCCGAACCTGATGGCGACGGTGGCCGGCAACCTGTTCGAGCTGAAGCAGTTCTCCGGCCTCAGGCTGCTCGACCTCCGCCTGCCGCCGGCCTTCGCCGCCGCCTATGCCGGGCCGCGCTTCGGCATCGCCGGCACCCGGCGCCTGGCGGGGGTCGAGGGCCGGCCGTTGATCGGCACCATCATCAAGCCCAGCGTCGGGCTGGGGCCGGAGGAGACGGCCGAGCTGGTGCGGACTTTGGCCGAGGCCGACATCGACTTCATCAAGGATGACGAGCTGCAGGCCGACGGCCCGGCCTGCCCGTTCGACGACCGCGCCCGCGCCGTGATGCGGGTGGTCAACGACGTCGCCGAGCGCAAGGGCCGCAAGGTGATGGTCGCCTTCAACCTGACCGGCGACCTGGACGAGATGCGGCGCCGGCACGATCTGGTGCAGGCGCTGGGCGGCACCTGCGTCATGGCCAGCGTCAATTCGGTCGGGCTCGCCGGCATGATCGCGCTCGGCCGCCACAGCGCGCTGCCGATCCACGCCCATCGCAACGGCTGGGGATACCTGTCGCGCCACCCGCTGCTCGGCTTCAGCTTCACCGCCTGGCACAAGGTCTGGCGGCTGGCCGGGGCCGACCACATCCATGTCAACGGCCTGGCCAACAAGTTCTCGGAGGATGACGACAGCGTCATCGCCTCCGCCCGCGCCTGCCTGGCGCCGCTGTTCCCGGACAAGCCCTGCCCGATCATGCCGGTCTTCTCCTCCGGCCAGACGGTGCGGCAGGCCTCGGGCACCTGGCAGGCGCTCGGCTCGACCGACCTGATCTTCGCCGCCGGCGGCGGCATCATGGCCCATCCCGCCGGCCCGGCCGCCGGCGTCGCCGCGCTGCGCGAGGTCTGGGAGGCCGCGGTCGACGGCGTCCCGCTCGCGGATTACGCCGCCACCCGCCCCGCTTTGGCCCGGGCGCTGGAGGCGTATAGGGAATGAGAGATCGTTTCGGACTGGCCACTCTTTACTTTAGTCCCCTCTCCCGCGAGCTAGGGCATATACACATCGATCGGCGACACCGACGGCGGGCTTACGAGCAGATTGCCTCTCCCGCTTGCGGGAGAGGTCGGACATCCGAAGGATGTCCGGGTGAGGGGATCGCGGTCTCGCCGAAGGCACAGCTTTGCCGCGAGCGAGCATGGATCTGCCCGGTCCTGAAACGCCGGTCCTGGTGTCGCGGCCGAGCCGCCCTCACCCGGTCTCGCTGCGCGAGCCCGGCCTCTCCCGCGAGCGGGAGAGGCAATCCGATGACGCCGGGCAGATGTGAAGATGCCCTAGCTCCCGCAAGGGGATGGGGGACTCGTCTACCTGGGGAACCCCGCCCATGACCTCCTTCCTCCCCCCAGGCCCGCTCGTCTCCTGGTATGGCGACGACTTCACCGGCGCCGCCGCGGTGATGGAGGTGCTGAGCTTCGGCGGCGTGCCCTCGGTGCTGTTCCTCGACGTGCCGACGCCGCAGCGCCTCGCCGCCTTTGCCGGCTATCGCGGCATCGGCATCGCCGGCGTGGCGCGGTCGAAGGACCCGGCCTGGATGGAGCGGCATCTGCCGCCGGCCTTCGCCGCCCTGGCCGGGCTCGGCGCGCCGATCGCGCAGTACAAGATCTGCTCGACGCTCGATTCCGCGCCCCATATCGGCTCGATCGGCAAGGCCGTCGACCTGGCCGTGCCATGGCTCGGCGGCGCCTGGCATCCCTTCGTGGTGGCGGCGCCGGCGATCGGGCGCTGGCAGTGCTTCGGCAACCTCTTCGCGGCCTTCAACGGTGCGGTGCATCGCCTCGACCGGCACCCGACGATGAGCCGCCACCCGGTGACGCCGATGCACGAATCCGATGTCCGGCGGCATCTGGCGCATCAGACCGACCGGGCGATCGGCCTCGTCGACCTGACCGACCTCCGCTCCGGCGGGGGCGAGGCGGCGCTGCGGCGCGAGATCGCGGCGGGCGCCGGGATCGTCGCCTTCGATGGGACGGACGAGGCCGATCTCGCGGCGGTGGGCGAGGTCATCTGGCGGAACCGCGGCGACCGGCTGTTCGCGATCGGCTCGCAGGGGCTGGAATACGCGCTGCTGGCCCATTGGCGGCAGGCCGGGCTGATCGCACCGCCTCCGCCGGCGCCGAGTGCCGGGGCGGTCGAGCGCGTCGCGGTCGTCTCCGGCTCCTGCGCGCCGCAGACCGCCGCCCAAATCGAGCATGCGCTGAAGCGCGGCTTCCAGCCGGTCCCGGTCGACGCCCGCCGCGCCGTCGACGCCGCCGCCTGGTCCGGCGAGATCGGCCGGGCGGTCGAGGCGGCGCTGGCCGCGATCGGCGAGGGGCGCGATCCGCTGCTGTTCACCGCCCAAGGCCCGGACGACCCGGCCGTGGCGGCGCTGAACCAGGCGCTGGCCGCCTCCGGCGCCGATCCGGCCGCGGTCAACGAACGCATCGGCACCGGCCTGGGCATTGCGCTCAAGGACGTGCTGCGCCAGGCGGGCCTGAAGCGCGGCATCATCGCCGGTGGCGACACCTCGGGCTACGGCGCCAGCGTCCTCGGCATCCATGCCCTGACGGCGCTGGCGCCGACCGTTCCCGGCGCGGCGCTGTTCCAGGCGCATGGCGACGACCTGGCCGGGCTGGAGATCGCGCTGAAGGGCGGCCAGATGGGCGCGCCCGACTATTTCCTGCGGATCAAGGCCGGGGGCGGGTAGACGTCTCATGCGGGCGCAGCGACACGGTGCCGGCCCCAAGCACCGTGCCCTCGAACGGGTGGTCGCTGGCGTTGAACAGGCTGACCAGCTCGCCGCCAGGGGCGCCGCGCACCCGCTGCACGATCAGGTCCGGGTCCGGCCGGCCGATGGCGGCGCCCAGGCGCGGGAAGTCGCAGGGTCGGGCCTTGCCGTCGGCCAGCAGTTCCCGCAGCAGCGCCTTGCGTGCGGGGGAAAGCTCGCCGAGATGATCGCTGGTCATCAGCACCCCGCCGGCGAGCCCGGCGAACCGCGCCAATGAGTCGACCTCGATGTCCGACAGCTCATGGAAGCGGTCGCGCAGCAGGATGCAGTCGGGGTCGGCCTGCCACAGGATGCCATTGGCGAAGCTGCGGGTGGTCTGGTCGCGCAGCAGCGATTCCGCCGATTGGTGGCCGCTCCAGGACACGCCGATGTCGCGGCCGATGCGCATGGCGTCGACCAGCCCCACGGGGGCGAAGATCGGCGAGCCGCAGCCGAGCCACAGCGCGTCGCCGATCTCCTCGCGGATCAGCCGGGCCATCCGCATCCAGATCTCGATCCGGGTCAGCCCGTCCCGGTGCCATCGCGCCCGGTCCGGGCCGAACTCCGACCCCGCATTCATGAAGTCGGTCTTGAAGTAGCGGCAGCCCCAGTCCCGCGCCCAGGTTCGGAACACCCTACGGATATGGGCCTCCGCCCCGGGATGGGTGATGTCGAGGACGTAGTACTCCTCGCTGCGCTTGTGCCAGCGGAACTCGCCGTAGAATCTGGAATAGGCCAGCGGCTCGTCGCGGTCGCGCTGGCGCACCACCCAGTCGGGATGGTCGCGGTAAAGGCGGCTGCGATTGCCGACCAGGAAGGGCGCGATCCACAGGCCGGGAACGAAGCCCGCGGCGGCGATCTCGGCCAGCAGCGGCGCCATGCCGCGCGGGAATTGCGGCTTCACCTCCAGCCAGTCGCCCATCTCCGGCGTGAAGCCGTCATCGATCTGGAACACGCGCAGCGGCAGGCCCTCCGCCTTCGCCTGCCGCGCGCCTTCGAGGTGATCAAGCAGGTTTCCCTCGGTGATCGCCGCGTAGAGATTGTACCAGGAGCACCAGCCGGTGATGCGCTCGTCTGACACGCGCGGCGGGAGAGACGAAGCCTCCGCCACCGCCCGGGCCCAGGCGCGCAGCCCGTCCTCCACCTCTGCATGCTCGAACAGGGCGAACCATTCGGAGACGGCGTGCCCGTCCTGCGGGGCGTGGTCCCACAGGGTTTCAAGGGTGATGGCGAAATCGTCCGCCGCCGGCCGGTAGCTGAAGCGGTGCTGGAACCGGTCGTGGCGCAGCGCTGCAAGCACCACCCCGCCATCGCCCTCGCGCGGCAGCAGCTGGGTCATGGCAAATCCGGTCCGCGCCTTCTCGTCGCCGGCCAGCCGGTCGGGCGTGACGTAGAAGCTGCCGTCCCAGCTGTGATAGCCGGTGCGGAGATAGGCCCGGGCCGGTCCGGCTCGGCCGATCTCGATCCCGAGCGCCGACAGCGGCCGGTCGGTCGGCCGCCCGTCGAGCATGAAGCGGAAGGCGACGCCTTGTGTGCCGCCGAAATCGCGGCGCTCGACCTCCAGCCGGAACTGCCCGCCCTCGACCGGCCATTCCACGGCCCAGCCGTCAGCCACCTCACGGATGTCCGGCGCCCCGCGCACCGCCTCGCCGTCGATCACCGGCGCGATGTCCGCGAGGCGGAGCGTGGAGCCGTGGAACGCAAGGGCGTCGGCGTCGAACCGCATCAGAACGCCACCTCCCGCCTTTCCTCGGCGGAGCGCAGCGCCGCCAGGGCCAGGTGCAGCGACCGGGCGCCGTCGCGGATCGGGGTGCGGGCCGGGCGGCCGCTGCGGATGGCGTCGACCAGGTCCAGCAGCTGGGCGGCGAAGACGTCGCGGCTCTCGGCGATGCGCTCCGCTGCCGGTTCGCCCTCGGTGCGGGTGAGCGTCGCGCTGTTCCAGTCGGTGAAATGGCCGGTCATCCGCTCCGCCACCAGATGGATCTCCTTCTCCCAGCGGCCGGGCACGGCGCCGTTGGTGGCGTTCAAGAGGGCGACGCGGCCGTCGTCATAGCCCAGCAGCATGGCGCTCAGGTCGTCGCTGTCGTAGCGCTCGACGCCGCCATGGAAGAAGGTCGCGCTGCGGGCATAGACCGTCGCCGGGTCGCCCAGAAAGTACCGCGCCAGGTCGATCATGTGGATCAGCTGCTCCACCATCTGCCCGCCGGATTTCTGCCTCTCCCGCCACCACGGCGCGTGCAGCGCATTGCAGTGGAAGCGCGCGGAATACAGGCCCGGCCGGCCGGTGGCGCCGGCGTCGGCCAGTTCCGTCCAGCGCTCCACCGCGGTGCCGAAGCGGCCCATGAAACCGACCTGGGTCGTGATGCCCGCGGCCTCGGCCGCCGCCACCATGCGGTCGGCATGGTCGCCATCCAGCGCGATCGGCTTCTCCAGCAGCAGGTGGATGCCGCGCCGCGCGGCGCTCTCGACCTCGTCGGAATGGGCGAAGGGCGGCAGGGCGACGATCAGGATGTCGAGCGCCGCCTCGTCCAGCATGCGCTCGCGATCGGCATAGGCCCGACCGCCATGCTGGGCGGCGAAGGCGGCGGCTTTGTCCGGGTCGCGGCCGCAGCAGGCGACCAGCGTCGCCGCCTCCGGATGGGCGGCGATCGCCGCGGCGTGGCGGGCGGCGATGCCGCCGGCGCCGAGGATGCCGACGCGCAATGGCTTCATTCGTCCTCTCCGAAGGTCAGCACGGTCTGCAGCATGTCCGGGTCGCCGCGGTCGAGCCGCTCGAACAGCGTCGGCGCCTGCCGGAACGGCACCTCCGCGGTGATCAGCGGCAGCAGGTCCAGCAGCCCCTCATGCTGCAGCTGCACCGCCGTCTGCCACAGCCGCGGCTTCGACCAGCGATAGCTCGCGCCCGGGGCGACGCCGGAGATCTGCGAGCAGACCAGCTGCACCCGGTTGTGGTGGAATTCCTCGCCGAGATGCAGGCCGCGCGACTCGCCCTGGAAGAAGCCGAGAGCGACGACCCGCGCCGAATAGGCCACCGTCCGGATCGCCTCGGCCAGCGCGGCCGGAACGCCGGAGACCTCGATCGCCACATCGGCGCCGCGCCCGCCGGTCTTCTCCTTGACGATCTCCGCGACCGAGCCAGCGGCGGGGTTCAGCGCCTCCGCAGCCCCCAGCCGCAGCGCCGTCTCGCGCCGCGACGCCACCGGGTCGACCGCGATCACCTGCGCGCCGGAGGCCCGCGCCGCCTGCGCCACGATCTGGCCGGGCACGCCGAGGCCGAACACCACGACAACATCGCCGATCCGGATCTCGGCATCGTGCACGCCGTTCAGCGCCACCGCGCCGATATGCGAGAAGATGCCGATCCGCGGGTCGGCGCCCTCCGGCAGCAGCCGCACCGCCTCCCGCGCGGCGACATGGTGGGTGCGGTGGCCCCAGGTGCCATAGACGCGCTGGCCGGGCCGAAGGTCGGCGACGCCGCTGCCGACCTCGACGATCTCGCCCGATTCCTCATAGCCGAGGTTGCGCACCGGATAGTTCCAGCTCGGCGCGTCGGCGGCGCGGAACAGCCGGCTCGCCTCGTCCCAGCGCTTCGCCATGAACGGGCTGGAGCCGCGGTACTGCGACAGCTCGGTGCCGGCGCTGACGCCGGAATACAGCGTCCGGATCCGTACCTCCTCCGGGCCGAGCGGCGGGTGCTCGAAGCTCTCGAAATCCAGCGCGCGCGGGCCGCGCAGCAGCAGGGCGTCCGGCACGGTCAGGCCGCCCGCTTCCGCACCAGCTCGGCGACCATGGCCGCGGTCCAGGTGAAGTTGCCGCCGCCCAGCCCTTCGCCGGTGACCGGGTCGTAATATTCGGCGAAGCCGCCCTCGATCAGCGTCAGGCTGTCCCGGTGCACCGCCTCGGCCGCCTCGGCCAGGCCGCAGCGGGCCAGGCCGTCGGCGACCAGATAGTTGACAATCAGCCACACCGGCCCCCGCCAGTAGCGCTTGGCCTCGAAGCGCGGATCGGCCGGGTCGTGGCTGGCGATGCCGAAGCGGGTCGCGCCGCGCCATTCGGCGATGCGGGCGGCCAGGGCCTGCTGCCGCTCCGGCGTGCCCAGCCCGGCGAACAGCGGCAAGAGCCCGCCGACGCTGCGGCTCTCGACCAGCGCGCCGGTGGTGCGGTCGAGGCACAGATACTGGCCGTGCTGTTCGCTCCACAGCCGCTCGAAGGCGGCGCGGGCCTTGGCCACCCGGGCCCGCGCGGCGGCGGCGAGACCGGCCATGCCCAGCGCCTCGCCCAGCGCCGCGATGTCCTCGTCGGAGCGGATCAGGATGGCGTTGAAGCCGGGGTCGACGACGCGGAAGGGCGAGGCATCGTGCAGCTTGGCGTTGTCCCAGCCGAGGCCGCGGAAGCGCTGCACCAGCCAGAGATAGCGGTCGTACTCCGCCTTGTGCGGCCGCTGGGCCGCGTCGACATGGCTGGTGTCGCGGCGCTGATAAGGCTCGATCCCGTCGGTCGGCACCCGCGCCAGGGCGGCGTCCCAGTCGCAGGAATTGTCGCGGCCGGACTCCCAGGGATGGAGCAGGGCCACCAGGCCGGTCCCCTCGGGGTCGCGGGTGGCGTAGAACCAGCGGTGCCAGGCATCCGCCGCGCCGATCAGCGCCCGCGCCTTGGCTTCGGCCAGCACCTTGTCCTTGGCCTCCTCATACAGGCGCCGCAGCACGAAGCCCATCACCGGCGGCTGGGTGATGCCGGAGGTCGGGGTCGGCCGACCGGTCTTCCACACATCCGGGCCTGGAAAATAGCCATCGTCGTAAACGTGGAAGATGATGTGCGGGATCATCCCATCCGGCCATTGATGGGCGGCCAGGGTCTCGATCTCGGTCCAGGCGCGGGCCTCGTCGATGTGGCGCTGGCCCAGCGCGGTCAGGCAGGAATCCCAGTTCCACTGGAACGGGTACAGCCCCTTGGTCGGGACGGTGTAGGTGCCGCGATCGTTCTCGGACAGAACGGTCGCCGCCCGTTCGAATGCGGTGCTGTCGTCGAAGGTCACAACGGGGCTCCGGTAAGGCTCAGGAAGGGAAGGGGGATCATTGCAAAGCGAGGCCGGTCTCGGCGTCGAACCAGCGGCCGCGGCCGGGCTTCGGCCGCAGGCTGATCGCTTGGCCGGGCTCGACCGCATGCTCGTTGTCGACCACGGCGCGGAACAGGTGGCCGGCGACGTCGACGGTCAGCAGCTTGTGCGGTCCCAGCGGCTCCACCACCCGGATGGCGCCGGGCAGGCCGTCGCCGCGGATCTCGACATCCTCGGGGCGGATGCCGAACTCGATCCGGCCGGACGTGGCCTTCGGCGGCTCCAGCGTCAGCCCGGCCACTTTGAGGCCAGCGCCATTCGGCTCGGCCGGCAGGAAGTTCATCGGCGGGTTGCCGATGAAGCTGCCGACGAAGCGCGTGGCCGGGTCGGCATAGACCTCGGTCGCCCGCGCCGCCTGGACGATGCGGCCCTGGTTCATCACCGCGATCCGGTCGGCCAGGCTCATCGCCTCGACCTGGTCGTGGGTGACGTAGATGGTCGTGGTCTTGCTCTCTTGCAGCACGCCCTTCAGCTCGGCCCGCATCTCCAGCCGCAGCAGCGCGTCCAGGTTCGACAGCGGCTCGTCCATCAGCAGCACCGCGGGCTCGACCGCCAGCGCCCGGGCGACGGCGACGCGCTGGCGCTGCCCGCCCGACAGCTGGCCGGAATAGCGCTGCAGCAGCTGCCCGATATGCATCAGCTCGGCCGCGCGCTTCACCTTCCGCGCCACATCCGCCTCCGGCACCTTCTTCATGCGCAGGCCGAAGGCGATGTTCTCGAACACCGTCATGTGCGGGAACACGGCGTAGTTCTGGAACACCATGGCGATGCCGCGGTCGCGCGGCGCCAGCCCGTCCACCCGCCGGCCGCCGATCCGCACCTCGCCGCTGGTCGCGGTCTCCAGCCCGGCGACGATGCGCAGCAGCGTGGTCTTGCCGCAGCCCGAGGCGCCGAGCAGCACCAGGAACTCCTGGTCGCGGATGGTGAGGTCGATGGCGTGCAGCGCGGTGTAACTGCCGAACCGCTTCTCGACGCCCTTGATGTCGATGTCTGCCATGGTCGGAACTCCGATCAGCGGTTGGCGATGCCCCAGAGGGAGAAGAGGTACTTCCGGATGAGGAACAGGAAGATCAGCGCGGGGACGACCAGCACCAGCGCCCCGGCGAATTTCAAGGGCAGGGGCGAAACGTCCAGGCTGGTCAGCAGGAAGGCGGTCAGGGTCTGGTTCTGCACGGTCAGCACCGAGGCCGCGAACACCTCGTTCCAGGAGGTGACGAAGGCGAACACGCCGGACGCCGCGATGCCCGGCAGGGCCAGCGGCACCACGATCTTCAGGAAAGCCTGGAACCGGGTGCAGCCCAGCGTCCAGGCCGCCTCCTCCAGCTCCACCGGGATGCTGGTGAACAGCGAGAAGGTGATCAGGATGGCGAAGGGCAGGGCCAGCACGGTGTGCACCAGCGCCAGGCCCCAGATGGTGTCGTCCAGACCGGTGCGGATGTAGAAGATCGCCAGCGGCAGGGCCAAGAGCGGCAACGGGAAGGCCCGGGTCATCAGCACCAGCAGGCGGAAACTGCCCTTGCCGCGGAAGCGGAACCGCGCCAGCGCATATCCCGCCGGCGCGCCGATGCCGATTGACAGGATCATGGTCAGCCCAGCAACCAGCACCGAGTTCAGCAGCGCCCGGGCGACCCCCGCGTAGTTCCAGAAGAAGGACAGGCTGTCGATGTCGAAGGTCGGGACGAAGGCCTTGGGCCAGCCGGTCACCGCCTCGCGCGAATTGAAGGCGTTCACGGCCAGCAGATACAGCGGCACCAGCACCCACAGGCACAGGAGGATGGTCGAGATCCGGATCCCCCAGCGGCTCGGCGCGGCCTCCGCGGCCGGGACGGCGACGATGTCGGGCGTGGTCGCGGTCATCGGGTTTCCTTCCGCTCGCCCAGCGCCCACAGGAAGAAGAGGGTGAAGGCGATCGAGATGCCGAGGATGACCATGGCGTAGGCCGAGGCCCCGGCGCGGTCCTGCAGCGCGAACTGCCAGTTGAAGGTCTCGCCCATCAGGATCGGCAGGTTGTTGCCGGCCAGCACCAGGACGATGGCGAACACCTCGAAGGCCAGGATGGTGCGCAGGATCAGCGCGGTCTGCAGGCTGGGCCGCAGCAGCGGCAGGGTGATCCGGACGAAGCGCTTCCACGGGCTGGCGCCGAACACCTCCGCCGCCTCGTAGTATTCGTTCGGGATCAGCGACATGCCGGCGACCAGGATCACCAGCACGATGGCGGTGGCGCGCCACAGCTCGGCGATGATGATGGCGGCGAACAGGGCGACGATGCTCTGGTAGCTCAGCAGCAGCTTCGGGCCGGGAATCAGCCCGACATAGTACACCACGCTGTTCAGGAAGCCGTTCTGCTCCAGGATGGCCAGCCAGATCAGCCCGGCCGCGAGGTCGGAGATGCCGAGCGGGATGGTGAAGATGTACAGCGCCACGTCGCGGCCGCGCTTCAGTGCCATCACCAGGCTGGCCATCGCCAGCGCCAGCGCGATCTGCAGCGGCACCAGGATCAGCGTCAGCACGAAGGTGTTGCGCACGGCCGGCCAGAACTTCCAGTCGCGCGCGATCGACTGGAAGTTGCCGAAGGACAGATGGCCGTACTGGGTGAAGGCCTCGACCGCCACCTGCCCGAACGGCACCAGGAAGAAGCCGACCAGGAACACGGTGGCCGGGGCCAGCAGGATATAGGGCAGCAACCGCGCGTCGCTCATGGCGGGCTCCGTCGGTCAGGCTCGGCAGACGGGAGGAGGCGGACCGAGGCCTCGCGGTCTACCGCACTCGCGGTTGTCTCCGGCGAAATACGTGAGGGGATTGCGGCTGTCCCGAAAGCATAGCTTTGTGGCGAGCGAGCGCATGATTCGCCCTTGTCCTGAAACGCTGGCACTGGTGTCGCGGCCGGCCGCCCTCACCCGGTCTCGCTGCGCGAGCCCGACCTCTCCCGCAAGCGGGAGAGGCAATCGAACCGAAACTGAGAGGACAGCGATCACGGCAGAATTTCCGGGACGGTGATTACTGCACCTTGCACGGGCCGGTCCCGACCGGATCCGGGGCCCAGCAGGGCGCGCCCTTCTCGTCGAAGATCGCCTGCAGGCTCTGCGCCTGCTGGTCCAGCACCTCGCGCACGTCCTGGCCGGACAGCACGATGCGCTGGAAGGTGTCGCTGAACACCTTGTTGTAGCGCCCGCCGGCGTCGCCCAGGCCCATCGGCAGCAGCACCGGCAGGGAATCCTTCGCCGCGCTCTGCGCCGCCACCACCGGCTGCAGCATCTTGATGCTGGTCGGCACGTCGTCCGGCAGCTTGACCTCGACCACCGGGAAGAAGCCGGTCGCCTTCATCATCGCGACCTGGTTCTCCGGCTTCTCCATATGGGCGACCAGCGCCTTGGCGTCCTCCAGCGAATTGCTGGTCTTGGGGATACCGATGCCGGTCAGCACCGGCATATGGGCGCGCCCGGCCGGGCCGGCCGGCACCGGGAAGACCACGAACTCGTCCGGCTTCTGGTTCAGCGCGTCCTTCAGCCGGGCGACATGGTCCCAGGCCACCCAGACCTCGCCAGTCAGCAGCGGCTCCTGCATGAAGGCATAGCCGGTCGAGGCCGGGGTGACCGAGGTGGTCCAGAAGTCGCGGAACGAAGTCCACATCGCCTCGGCCTCGGGCGACTTGAACTTCACCACGGGCGAGCCGGTGTAGGACGGGTACAGATAGCCCTGGAAGAAGCGGTGCATCAGCCCCTTCGGTCCGGCCGGAAAACCGATCTTGGGCGACCCGGCGGCCGCGGCCATCGCCTTGCCCCAGGCGGCCAGCTGGTCATAGGTCAGGGCGTTGATGTCGGCGCCCTGCGGCAGGTACTGCAGCGCCTGCTTGTTGGCGGCCATGACATAGGTCGCCTGCATCCAGGGCAGGTATTTCTGCTCCGCCGTGCCGAGCTTGCCGAGATCGAGATAGGATTTGGCGATGGCGCCGTCGGGCACGATGCCGGACAGGTCGACCAGCCCGTCCGGGATGCTGGCGAATTCGCCATGCAGCCCGCCGATCACGGTGACGGCGCCGGACCCGGCCTTCAGCTCGGCCTGGATCCGGGTCATGAACGGCCCCGGCTCCTGCGCCGAATAGGTCACCGGCTTGCCGAAGCCGGCCAGCACGCTGTCGCGCATCGCCTGGGATTCCTCGACCGGCGTGGCCTGGGTCGACCAGAAGAGGATGTCCTGGGCGCCGGCCGTCCCGGCCAGGCCGAGGCCGATCAGGCCGGCGGTCAAGGCGGCGACTGTGGTCCGGATGGTCATTCCTGTCCTCCCTCTTTGTCTGTGGCCGGCCTCGACGGCGCCGGTCCAATTCACGCCGGCCCGGTCACCCGGGGCGGTTGCGTTTCCGTGGCTTCGGGGCCGGGCCGTGGCTGGCCCGGGCGACGAACTCCGCCGCGACGAGGCGCGGCTGGACCCCTTCGGGTCCCTGCTCGATGGCGTCGATGACCATGTCGGCGATGATGGCGGCGCTGCGCTCGATGTCCTGGGCGAAGGTCGACAGTGGCGGCCGGGCATAGGCGGCGATCGGCACGTCGTCGAAGCCGACCACCGACAGGTCTGCGGGGATGCGCAGGCCCGCCTCCTGCGCCGCCTCCATCACCGCCAGCGCCAGCCGGTCGGTCATGCCGATGATGGCGGTCGGGCGCGGTGCCAGGGCGAGCAGCCGCTGCGATGCGGCGATGGCGGCGGCGCGGTCGGCGACCGGCACCGCCGGCAGCCGCTCCGGCGCCAAGCGAATGCCATGCTCGATGAGGGCGCTCTCGAAGCCGCGGCGCCGGAACTCGGCATAGCTGTAGGGCTCGCTCGGCCCCAGCAGTGCGAATTCGCGGTGGCCCAGCGCGTGCAGCCTGTGCACCAGCCCGGCGAAGGCGGCCTCGCCGTCGGTATCGAACCAGGGATAGGCCGGCGGCGGGTCCAGCAGCCGGCCATGGGCGACGAAGGGGAAGTGGCGCTCGATCAGGTACCGCACGCGCGGATCGTCGCGGGTGACGCGGTTGATCACCACGGCGTCGATATGGCCGCCATCGACGACATGGCGCAGCACGGTCAGGTCGTCCTGGCCGCGCGGCACGGCGGCCAGGAACAGGTCACGCCCGCGCCCGGCCAGCCCGTCGGCGACGCCGGACAGGAACTGGCCCAGGAAATCATCCATGAAGTTGTGGGCGCTGATTGGCAGCAGCACGCCGACGATGTTGGTGCGGCCCGACACCAGCATGCGGCCGATGCGGCTGGCGACATAGCCATGGGTGCGCGCGGCCTCCTCGACCCGGCGGCGGGTCTCGGCGCTGACGTCGGAATAGCCGGCGAGGGCGCGCGACACCGTGGTCGGCGACAAGCCGAGCTTCGACGCCAGCTCCTTCAAGCGGATCTGCCGCTTTGCCGTCACCCGCAGGCCTCCCTGTCCCGCAATCGGGTTCAAAACGTTTTGGATCGTGCACAGGCGTTTTCCAAAACGTTTTGGGAGTGTGTCGCGGATTTAAAATCCGGTCAAGGGTCGGGCGCCAGGGACCGCTCTACAGGAGCGCGGTCGCGGGCTGCGGCATCGCGCAACCCGCGCCCCGGCCGTTCCAAGAATGACGGGTCAGGAGAGGGAGCGGAGCACCTCTTATCCCACCGCCAGCCCGGCAAACGGATCGCGCCAGGCGTCGATCCGGTTCAGCCGGTCGTGCCAGCGCATGATGTTCGCGTATTGCGTCACCGGGATACTGCCCTTCTCGGCGAAGGGCAGCGCGGTGGCCACCCGGAAATCGGCATAGGTCAGGTGGTCGCCGACCAGCCAGCTGCGATCGGCCAGGACCTCGTCCAGCACCGGGCCACACCTGGCCAGGTCCTCGGCCGCGTTGTCCAGCGCCGTCCGGTTGGCGGGCCGCGACATGAATTGCGGCCGGATCAGGTTCTCGAAATAGAACACATCGGCGGCCCGGGTGAAGTGGTGGGTGCCCCAGCTGACCCAGCGCAGCATCTCGACCATGCGCTCATCGGTCGGCCAGAACTCGCCGCCGGCCAGGGTCGACAGGCGATAGGCGATCGCATCCGTCTCCCACAGCGGGGCGCGGCCCTCCTCGGTCAGGATCGGCACCCGGGTGTTCGGGTTCAGCGGCCGGAACTGCTCCCGGTAGCGCGGATCCATCGGCCTGGCGCGGACGAACTCGACCGGCGAGTCGAGATGCTTCGCCACCGCCACGGCGACGCGCGGGTTGAGGTTCGGGGAATAATAGAGCTTCACGGCGCTGCCTCCTGAGCGGACGGGTCGCAGGGCGATCGCCCTGCACCCCTGGTCGCGCGGGGAAGAGCGGATTCGACAGGGCCGTGAACGATAGGTGCTTAGCGGATGGGCCGGGGCCACCCCCTCACCCGAAATCGCTGCGCGATTTCGACCTCTCCCAAGGAGAGGTGAATGGGGCGATGGCTTGTTTTTCCTCTCCTCGGGGAGAGGGAGGGCCCGCCGCGTTGGCGGCGGGAGGGTGAGGGGGATTCGGGCCGGTTGCCCTACCGCACCGGCTCCACCGGCCCCCGCATCCGCCGGTAGACGAAATCCGGCGGGGCCTCGCTGTGCGCGGCGGTCTCGGCCAGGCCCAGCATGGTGTCGTGGAACGGCGACAGCACGCAGGCCGGGTCGGTGGCGTCGGCCTGGCCGGTCAGCGCCAGGGCCTGGCAGCGGCAGCCGCCCCAGTCGACCTCGCGCTGGTCGCAGCTGCGGCACGGCTCCGGCATCCAGGCGGTGCCGCGGAAGCGCTGGAACGCATCCGACGCCGCCCAGATCTGGGCCAGCGGCTTGTCGCGCACCGATTCGAAGCCGAGGCCGGGGATGGTCTCGGCGGCGTGGCAGGGCAGCACCTTGCCAGCGGGGGTGATGTTCAGGAAGCGCCGGCCCCAGCCGCCCATGCAGGCCTTGGGCCGCCGGGCGTAGTAGTCGGGCACGACATAGTCGATCACCAGCGCGCCGTGCAGCCGCTGCCGCGCCGCCTCGACCACGGCGCTGGCGGTGTCGAGCTGCTCGCGGCTCGGCATCAGCGCGTCGCGGTTGTGCAGGGCCCAGCCGTAATACTGGACATGCGCGACCTCGATCCGGGCGGCGCCGAGCTCGACGGCGAGGTCGATCATCTCGCCCAGCCGGTCCAGATTCTGGCGGTGCACGACGGCGTTCAAGGTCAGCGGCAGGCCTTCCTCGCGCACCCAGCCGGCGAAGGCCAGCTTCTTCGGCTGCGCCCCGGGATAATGGCCGATGCGCTCGGCCGACTGTGCATCGGTGTCCTGGATGCTCAGCTGGGCGTGGTCCAGCCCGGCCTCGACCAGGCCGTGGAAGCGGTCGCGGTCGATGGCGACGCCGGAGGTGATCAGGTTGCTGTAGAGGCCTGCCTCACGCGCTCCGCGGATCAGCGCTTCCAGGTCGCGCCGGACGGTCGGCTCGCCGCCGGAGAAATGCACCTGCAGGATGCCGAGCGCCGCCGCCTCGCGGATCACCCGCAGCCACTCCTCGGTCGACAGCTCGTCGCGCGCCCGGTCCATCTCCAGCGGGTTGGAGCAGTAGGGGCATTGCAGCGGGCAGCGATGGGTCAGCTCCAGCAGGGCGGCGAGCGGGGGCTCGGGGCGAGGGGCGATGTGGTTCATGGCGCCAGGATCCGCTTGGCGGTCAGGTCGTCGATCAGCTCCACCACGTCGCCCTCGACCTTGCCGGGATCGGCCTCGAAGCTGCGGGCGAGGTCGGCGACGATCTCGGCGACGGTAGCGGTGCCGTCGCAGCGCCGGACGATCTCATGCGCGGTCTCGTCCAGCAGGATCACCCGCTCCGGCGCCAGCACCACCCAGCTCTGCCGCGCCTCGTCCCAGCGCAGCCGCGACCCGGGCGCCAGCCGTGGGCGTGAGGCCGCAGGCTCGGCCTGGGCGCTCACCGCCGCCCCTCGGGCACGAAGGCGCCGGGCGGGATGTTGCCGGGCTCGACATAGGCGTGGTGCAGCGCGTCCAGCTGGGCCCACAGCACGTCGCATTTGAACAGCAGCGCGTTCATCACATCCTGCTGCTGGTCCGGCCGCCGCGCCTCGCGCTTGACGTAGTCCAGTGCGAAATCGGCGTCGCGCGGCGCCTGGGACAGGCGCTTGTCGAAATAGGCCAGGGCCTCGCGCGACACGAAATCGTAATTGGCCAGCATGCCGGCGACGCGGTTGCCGATGATGCCCGGGGCGAACAGCTCGGTCAGGGATGAGGCGACGGCCTCCAGCAGTGTCCGCTCGCGCACGAAACGGACATAGGCGTCGACCGCGAAGCGGGTGGCCGGCAGGATGCCGCGGCCGTCAATCACCGCGGCGCGGTCCAGGCCCAGCGCATCGGTCAGATGCAGCCAGCGGGCGATGCCGCCTTCGCCGTCCTGCTCGCCGTCATGGTCGACCACGCGCTGCCGCCATTCGCGGCGCAGCGCCGGGTCCTCGGCGCGCGACATCAGGGCCGAATCCTTGAGCGGGATGCGGCTCTGGTAGTAGTAGCGGTTCAGCGCCCAGGCCTGCACCTGGCCGCGGTCCAGCTTGCCGCCATGCAGCAAGGCGTGGAAGGGGTGGCGGTCATGGTAGCGCTCGCGTCCGATCGCGCGAAGCGCCGCTTCCAGCTGGTCGGGGGTCATCAGGTCAGCCATCGGTCCTCACAGCGCGATTTCCATGCCGTCCTCCGCCACCTCCCAGCCGGATTCGGCCAGGGCAGCGCGTTCGGGCGAATCCTCGTCGAGCACCGGGTTGGTGGTGTTGACATGGATCAGGATCCGGCGTCGGGCGCCGAGATCGGCGAAGGCTGCGATCGTGCCGTCCGGCCCGTCGATGCTCATATGGCCCATCCGCCGGCCGGTCTTGGCGCCGACGCCGGTCGTGATCAGCTCGTCGTCGCGCCACAGCGTGCCGTCGAAGAACACCAGGGGCGATCCCTGCAGCCGGGCCCGCAGCTGCGGCGTCATCGCGGCGCAGCCGGGGATGTAGTGGAAGCGCCGGCCATTGGCGGCGATCTCCAGCCCCAGCGTCTCGTCTGGCGCTCCGTTCAGGTCGTCTCCGGCCTGGCCCTCCAGATACAGCGGCACCTTGCCCGGCACGGGGAAGGCGGTGATGGTCAGGCCCAAGCCCCCGCCGCGGCCGGCGATCGGGAACGGGCCGTTCGGCGCCACTGCGTGGCGCTCGACCGAACGGGGGCTCAGCGCGTCGAAGATCGGGTTGGCGGCCAGCGCGGCCAGCACCGGCGGCGCCGCCCACAGCGCGAAGGGCTGGGATTCGCGCATCGACAGCAGCCCGGCGACATGGTCGATCTCGCCGCTGGTCAGGATCACTGCCGAGATCGGGGAATGCCGCAGGCCCTGCTGCGGCCATAGCACCGGCGTGGCTGCGACCTGCTGCCGGAAATCGGGGGAGGCGTTCAGCAACAACCAGCGCTCGCCGTCCGCGCTGACGGCGAGGGAAGCCTGGGTGCGCGGCTTGGCGCGCATCTTTCCCGTCCGCACCCCCCGGCTGGTGGGTGCGTTGCAGTTCCATTGCGGAAAACCTCCGCCGGCGGCGGAACCGAGGACGACGATGCGCATGGTCTCAGCCCCGCTTTCCGCAGCCTCGCCGATCCGCCGCGTGGCGGAGGGTGTCCGTTAAACGGTCGCGCAGGCGTAGGCGTTGATCTCGCAGCCCACGGAGATTTCGCGGATCTTCGGTGTCTTCCAACGCTTCATGAGGCTTCTCCGGTCGAGGTGAGCTCTCTTGGGATGACGCCCTGAACCGGCGATTGGTTCCGGACCGGGGCATCGAGAGCATGATGCGCCTTCCGCGCGTCAGGGGAATACTACTTTGGAGCCATTCCAGGAATTTCTTGTCGCGGCGGCGTGCCGTCGGTCGGCTCACCGGTCTGATCGTCGAGAAGATCGTCGCGAGGAGTGTGCTCTGCTGGTACCTCAGCATGTGCGATCAACTCGGCGTCTTCGTCCGTCACATCCTCGACCCGCACCACGCGGCGATCAGCCACTTGAGAAGGCATCACGCAACGGCCAGCGTCAGATGCCCGATCGGAGCGGCGGCGGGCTTCACCGTGATCTCGATGTCGTAGCCGAGGCGATTCAGGCATTCCATCAGCTTGCGCTCCGACAGGTTGGAGAAGTCGCCGCGCAGGAGCGCGGAGACCTTCGGCTGCGGAAGTGCCATCCGCTGGCCGGCTTCCTCCTGCGTGAGCCCAAGGCGGCGCACCGCCTTCGTGATCTCGATCATCAGGCCGGACTTGATCTTCAGCTTCTCGGCGCCGGCAAGGCCCAGATCGGCGAACACGTTGCCGGAGCTGGCCTCGACCTCGGTTCCGTCAACGACGCGGGGCGTCATGCTTCATCTCCTTCGCGAGGGCCTCCGCCACCCTGAGTCTGGCGCGGATGATCTCCATTTCCTCCCTCGGCGTCGCGATCCCGCTCTTGCTCTTCTTCTGGAAGCAATGCAGGACGAACACCGCCTCAACGAACCTCACGGTGTAGACGGCGCGATATGTGTCGCCGACGGCATCCTCGATAACTTCGAGGACGCCGGCCCCACCGAAACCTTTGAGCACCTTCGCGGCCGGATGCCGGCTTCCCTGCTGTGCGAAATGCAGTGCATAGCCGAAGACCTTCCGAACCTTGGTCGGAAGCTGCATCAGGTCCTTCCGGCTGCTGCCGATCCACAGCAGTGGGCGTTCTTCCGAGTTCACGCTCAAGTTATACCGGAACGGGTATAAATGACAATCGGGCAGTGCCGCTACGCCTCGGCCGCAGGCCGAGCACTCATCGTCAGCAGGTCGTAGCGCGCCACCGTCTCGTCGGCCTGGTTGAACACCTCGACGTCCCAGCGCACCTCGCCGTATTCCGGCATGCGCGCGGCGGTCTTGCGCTTGACCGTCAGCCGCACCCGGATCGAGTCCCCCGGCGACACCGGCTTCAGGAAGCGCAGATTGTCGAGGCCGTAATTGGCCAGGAGCGGCCCGGGCGCCGGGTCGACGAACAGGCCGGCGGCGAAGGACAGGATCAGATAGCCATGCGCCACCCGGCCGGGGAAGAACGGGTTCGCCTTGGCCGCGTCCTCGTCCATATGGGCGTAGAAGGCGTCGCCGGTGAATTCGGCGAAATGCTCGATATCCGCCAGGGTGATGGTGCGGGCGGCGGTTTCCACCGTCTCGCCGACCGCCAACTCCTCATAGTTGCGGCGGAACGGGTGGGTGGCCGGCACCGGCGCCGGGGCGCCGTGCAGCCAGGTCCGGGTCAGGGCGGAGAGGCGGGCGGGCGAGCCTTGCAGGGCGGTGCGCTGCAGATAATGGTGCACGCCGCGGATGCCGCCCAGCTCCTCGCCGCCGCCGGCCCGGCCGGGGCCGCCATGCACCAGGCCGGGCAGGGGCGAGCCATGGCCGGTCGACTCGCCGGCGCAGTCGCGGTCGACCACCAGGATGCGGCCATGGAACGGCGCCAGGCCGAACACCAGCGCATCGGATACCGCATCGTCATGGGTGAAGACCGAGGCCACCAGGCTGCCCTCGCCGCGGCGCACCAGCTCCACCGCCTGATCGAGGCCGTCATAGGCGATCACGGTCGCCACCGGCCCGAAGGCCTCGACCACATGCACCTTGCGCGCCGTTGCCGGGTCGGCACAGCGCAGCAGCACCGGGGCCAGGAAGGCGCCGCCCGGGGCGCCGTCATTGGCCGGGTCGCCGACCACGATTTCCGCCTCCGCCGTCAGCTCGGCGATGCGGGCGCGGACGTCGTCGCGCTGGGCGAGGCTGACCAGCGGGCCCATCCGCGTGCCTTCCTGCCGCGGATCGCCGATGGCGAGGCCGGACAGCTTCTGCGTCAGGGCGGCGATGACGTCGCGCTCCAATGCCCGCGGCACCAGGATGCGGCGGATGGCGGTGCATTTCTGCCCGGCCTTCGCCGTCATCTCGCGCACCACCTCCTTGACGAACAGGTCGAATTCCGGCGTGCCGGACACCGCGTCCGAGCCCAGCACCGCGGCGTTCAGCGAATCCCGCTCGGCGACGAAGCGCACCGCGTTGCGCGAGATCGCCGGGTGGTTGCGCAGCTTTTCCGAGGTCTCGATCGACCCGGTGAAGGCCACCAGATCCTGCCCGGTCAGGTGATCCAGCAGGTCGCCGGTGCCGCCGGCTATGAATTGCAGGCTGCCCGCGGGCAGGATGCCGGACTCCGTGATCAGCTTCACCAGTGCCTCGGCGACATAGGCGGTGGCCGAGGCCGGCTTGGTGATCACCGGCATCCCGGCCAGGATCGCCGGCGCCAGCTTCTCCAGCAGGCCCCAGCACGGGAAGTTGAAGGCGTTGATGTGGACGGCCACGCCGGTCAGCGGAGTCAGCACATGCACGCCGATGAAGCCGCCGCCCTTGGACAGCCGCTCGACCCCATCCTCCAGCAGGAAGCGCTCGCTCGGCAGCTCGCGGCGCCCGCGCGAGGCATAGGCGAAGATCGTGCCCAGCCCGCCATCGATGTCGATCAGGTTGTCGCGCTTCGTCGCCCCGGTGTCGGCGGCGAGGGCGTAGAGCGGCTCCTTGCGCTCGGAGAGATACAGCGCCAGGGCCTTCAGCAGGTCGGCGCGCTGGTGGAAGGTCAGCCGGCGCAGCGCCGGGCCGCCGACCTCGCGCGCATGGCGGACCATCGCCGCGAAATCCAGGCCGCGGCTCGACAGCCGCGCCACCACCCGGCCGTCGATGGCGCTGGCGATATCGGTGAGCCCCTCGGTCGCGGCGACCCAGTGGTCCTCGGCGTAGCTCTGCAGGATGGCGGTCATGGCGTCCTCCCGATGACCCGGTCCGCATCGTCGATTGCCGATTGACAGGCCGGGTCCCGGGTCTAAGAATTAACCGAACGATCGTTCAATTCAAGAGGTCCGGTGCAACCGGCCCAGCTGAGGAGGATGCCCCGTGGAGCCTACGGTTCTGGTCGATCGCCGCGACGGCTGGCAGGTGGTGACGCTCAACCGTCCGGACCGGCTGAACGCCTTCACCGCGGAGATGCACCGCGCCCTGGCCGAGGCGCTGGCCGGGGTCGAGGCCGATGCCGGCTGCCGGGCGGTGCTGCTGACCGGGGCGGGGCGCGGCTTCTGCGCCGGGCAGGACCTCAACGACCGCGCCACCAGCGGCGAAGCGCCCGATCTCGGCGCCACGCTGGACGGGCTGTACAACCCGCTGATCCGCCGCCTGCGGGCTTTGCCGAAGCCGGTGGTCTGCGCCGTCAACGGTGTCGCCGCCGGGGCCGGGGCCAACATCGCCCTGGCCTGCGACATCGTGCTGGCCGCGCGGTCCGCCAAGTTCATCCAGTCCTTCGCCAAGATCGGCCTGGTCCCCGATTCCGGCGGCACCTATGCGCTGCCGCGGCTGGTCGGCGCGGCCCGCGCCCGCGGCCTGGCGTTGCTGGCCGAGCCGTTGCCGGCGGAGAAGGCGGAGGAATGGGGCCTGATCTGGAAGGCGGTGGACGACGCCGCGCTGCGTCCGGAGGCCGAGGCCCTGGCCGCCCATCTCGCCACCCAGCCGACCCAGGGTCTGGCGCTGATCAAGCAGGCGCTCGACGCCTCCGCCGGCAACAGCCTGGACGTCCAGCTCGACCTCGAGCGCGACCTGCAGCGCCGGGCCGGGCGCACGCCGGACTACGCCGAGGGCGTGCGGGCTTTCATCGAGAAGCGGCCGGCCAAATTCACGGGGCAGGCGGAATGAAGGCGACGACGGGGGCGGAGGCCGAGGCGGTCGCCCGGGCCGCGGCCGAGACGATGTGGCGCGACGACGGCGCCAGCCGGGCGCTGGGGATGGAGATCCTGGAGGTCGGGCCCGGCCGGGCAAGGCTGGCCATGACCATCCGGCCGGACATGACCAACGGCCATGGCACCGCCCATGGCGGCTTCATCTTCACCCTGGCGGATTCGGCCTTCGCCTTCGCCTGCAACTCCGGCGGCGAACGCACGGTGGCGGCGCATTGCAGCATCACCTTCCTGCGGCCCGGCGCGCTCGGCGACCGGCTGGTGGCGACGGCGCGGGAGGTGTCGCGCTCCGGCCGTTCGGGCCTCTATGACGTCAGCGTCGCGGTCGGCGAGACGGTGATCGCCGAGTTCCGCGGCCATTCCCGCACGGTCGGCGGCTCGTTCATCGAACGGCCGGCCGAAGACTGAGAACAGGGAGGGGACGATGGCGGTGATCCCGGGGCTGGACGCGGCCGAGCGGGCCTCGCGCGACGAGATCATGGCGCTGCAGTGCGAACGCCTCGCCTGGTCGCTGCGACACGCCTACGACAACGTCCCGCACACCCGCCAGGCTTTCGACGCCGCCGGGGTGCACCCTTCCGATTTCCGCGACCTGACGGACCTGGCGAAGTTCCCCTTTACCACCAAGCAGGACCTGCGCGACGCCTATCCCTTCGGCCTGTTCGCCGTACCGCGAGAGCGGCTGGCCCGCATCCACGGCTCCTCCGGCACCACCGGCAAGCCGATCGTGGTCGGCTACACCCAGGCCGATCTCGACATGTGGGCGGCGGTGATGGCGCGGTCGATCCGCGCCGCCGGCGGCCGGCCGGGCATGATGGTACATGTCGCCTATGGCTACGGCCTGTTCACCGGGGGGCTGGGCGCCCATTACGGGGCGGAGCGGCTGGGCTGCACCGTGGTGCCGATGTCGGGCGGCATGACCGAGCGCCAGGTCCAGCTGATCACCGATTTCAAACCGGACGTCATCATGGTGACTCCCAGCTACATGCTGGCGATCCTGGACGGGTTCCAGGCGCGGGGCCTTGATCCGCGCGACAGCTCGCTGCGCTTCGGCATCTTCGGGGCGGAGCCCTGGACCAATGCGATGCGGCAGGAGATCGAGCAGGCCTTCGCCCTCGACGCCACCGACATCTACGGCCTGTCGGAGGTGATCGGCCCCGGCGTCGCCCAGGAATGCGTCGAAACCAAGGACGGGCTGCATGTCTGGGAGGACCATTTCCTGCCGGAGGTGATCGACCCCGAGACCGGCGCGGTGCTGCCGGACGGCGAGATCGGCGAGCTGGTCTTCACCTCCCTGACCAAGGAGGCGTTCCCGGTCATCCGCTACCGCACCCGCGACCTGACCCGGCTGCTGCCCGGCTCGGCCCGGCCCGGCATGCGCCGGATGGAGAAGGTGACCGGCCGGTCCGACGACATGATCATCCTGCGCGGCGTCAACGTCTTCCCGACCCAGATCGAGGAGGCACTGCTGGCCTGCGACTGGTGCGGCGGCCATTTCGTCATCGAGCTGAGCCGCCCCGGGCGGCTGGACGAGATGACGGTGCTGGCGGAGGCGCGGGCGGAGCATTGGGACGGAGCCGGCCTGACCGTCGCGGCCGAGCGGCTGACGCTGCGGCTCAAGGACACGATCGGGGTCTCGGCCCGGGTGGTGATCCATCCCCCCGGCACGATCGAACGCTCCGCCGGCAAGGCCAAGCGGGTGATCGACAAGCGGCCGAAGGGATAGGCAAAGGCTTGACCTGGCGACCCGGACGATGTCGACAGTCCCTGTTTGCCCGTGAAAGGGCGTGCGCCCGTTCGAGCGTAAGGGATCCTTGCACATGACCAGCATCGTCGTCGGCGCCGGGGTGATGGGGCTCGCCACCGCCTGGCACCTGGCCCGGGCTGGAGAGGCCGTCACGCTGCTGGAGCGGGGGCCGATCCCGAATCCCTCGGCCGCCTCCTGGGACAGCCACCGGCTGATCCGCGCGCTGTATCCGAACTCGCCCGGCTACACCCGGATGGCGCTGGACGCCTATGCCGCCTGGGACGAGGTCTGGGCCGCGGCGGGAGTGCGCCACTACGCCAATTGCGGCTCGATCGCCTTCAGCCGGGCCGAGGGCGACTGGGCCGATGGCTGCCGCGCCCCGCTCGACGCGCTCGGCGCCGCCTATGAGCTGCTGCCGCCGGAGGAGCTGGCGCGCCGCTTCCCCTTCCTGATCCCGGACGGCATCCGTTGGGGCCTGTTCATGCCCGAGGGCGGGGTGCTGTTCGCCGACCGCATCGTCGCGACCCTGGTCGACCTCTGCCGCGCCGCCGGCGTGGCGCTGCGGCCCGAGGCGCCGGTCCGGGCGGTCGATGCCGAGGCCGGCACGGTCACCCTGGCCTCGGGCGAGGACCTGCGCGCCGAGTCGGTGGTGGTGACGGCCGGCGCCTGGGTCGGCGGGCTGTTCCCGGACCTGGCCGGACGGCTCACCCCCCACCGCCAGCTGGTGGTCTATCTCGACCCGCCGGCGCAGCACGCCGCCGCCTGGGCCGCAGCGCCGGGCATCATCGATTGCGGCTTCCCGGACGACCACTGGGCGACCCCCCCGGTCGGCGGCACCCGGCTGAAGATCGGCCTCGGCGCCTGGAAGCGGCCGGCGGATCCCGAGGCCGATCCGGCCGTCGCGGCGGGGGAGGCGGAGGCGTTCCGCGAGCGCTACCGGCCGGTGCTGCGCGGCCTTGACGAGTATCGCATTCTCGAAGCCCGCCCCTGCCGCTATATCTTCACCGCTGACAGCCGCTTTATGCTGGAGCGGCGCGGCCGGGCCTGGCTGGTCAGCCCGTGCTCGGGCCACGGCTTCAAGTTCGGGGCGCTGATCGGCCGGGCGGTGGCCGACGGCGTGCTCGGCCGGCGCGAGGCCGGGGAACTGAAATCCTGGGCGGCCGGCCACCTGCCGGTGGAGGGAGTGCGAGCATGACCACGAACCCTGTCTACGTCGCCATCGACGCGCCGACGGTGGACGAGGCGAAGCGCCTGACCGGCCTGGTCGCGGGCGCGGTCGGCGGCATCAAGCTGGGCCTCGAATTCTTCATGGCGGCAGGGCCGGAGGGGGTGCGGGCGGCCCGGCCCACCGGCGTGCCGCTGTTCCTCGACATCAAGCTGCACGACATCCCGAACACCGTGGCCGGCGCCATCCGCTCGGTGGTGCCGCTGTCCCCGGCCTTCATCACCCTGCACGCCTCCGGCGGCCGGGCGATGATGCAGGCGGCGGCCGAGGCCGCGGAGAAGGAAGCGGAGAAGTGCGGGGTGCCGCGGCCGAAGCTGCTCGGCGTCACCGTGCTGACCAGCCTCGACGTCGCCGATCTCGAAGCGGTGGGGCAGGGGATGGAGGTCGCCGGCCAGGTCGAGCGCCTGGCCCGTCTGGCCGAATCGAGCGGCCTCGACGGCGTGGTCTGCTCGCCGCGGGAAATCGCCCGGTTGCGCCGGATCCTGAAGCCGACGACCGTGCTGATGGTGCCCGGCATCCGTCCGGCCGGGTCGGAGGCCGGCGACCAGAAGCGGGTGATGACGCCGAAGGAGGCGATGGAGGCGGGCGCCACCCATCTCGTCATCGGCCGGCCGATCACCGCCGCCGCCGACCCCGCCGCCGCAGCCCGCGCGATCGCCACCGAGCTGGGCCTGGCGCTTGATGCCGAGGCCGCGGCCCCCACATCTCCTGTGCCATGACCATCGACGCGAAAATCTGCGGCATCCGCACCCCCGAGGTGCTCGAGGCCGCGGCGAAGCACGGGGCCCGCTGGGTCGGCTTCAACTTCTACCCGCCCAGCCCGCGCTCGGTGGCGCCGGATCTGGGCGCCGAGCTGGCGCGCATGGTGCCGACCGGGCTGCGCAGCGTCGGCCTGTTCGTCGACCCGACCGAGGACGAGCTCGGCGCCGTGCTCGGCCGGGTGCCGCTCGACGTGATCCAGCTGCATGGCTCCGAGACGCCGGCGCGGGTGGCCGAGATCCGCGGCCGCTGGGCCATGCCGGTGATGAAGGCGATCAAGATCGCGACCGCCGAGGATCTTGACGGGATCGCGGCCTATGAGGCGGTCGCCGACCGGCTGCTGTTCGATGCCAAGCCGCCGAAGGGCGTGGCCTCGCTGCCGGGCGGCAATGGCCTGGCCTTCGACTGGTCGCTCCTGTCGGGTCGGAGCTGGTCCAAGCCCTGGATGCTGGCCGGCGGCCTGACCGAGGCCAATGTCGCCGAGGCCGTCGCCCGCACCGGCGCCGTCACGGTCGACGTCTCCTCCAGCATCGAGGAGCGCCCCGGCCACAAGACGCCGGAACGGGTGCAGCGCTTCCTCGCCGCCGTGCGGGCGGTCGGGCAGTAGCCCAGGCGTTTCTCCCCACACCGTGAGGCGTGCGCTCCTTGCGGGTCTGCGATGCGCGCGCCTCGGGCATTCGCCACAAATGTTTGGCGCGGGCGGCGGGCGCCGGTAAGGTCACGGCTCTTCGCCCATATTTCGCCACGATTTGTGCCGGGAGCCGCCCCGCTTGACCGAGACCGCACCCTTCCAGCCCCGTCCGAACAGCTTCCGCACGGGTCCGGACGAAAACGGCCGCTTCGGCCTCTATGGCGGCCGCTTCGTCGCCGAGACGCTGATGCCGCTGATCCTCGAGGTCGAGAAGGCCTATGCCTCCGCCCGCAAGGACGCCGAATTCAACAGCGAGCTGCGCTACTACCTGACGCATTACGTCGGCAGGCCCAGCCCGCTGTATTTCGCCGAGCGCACCACCGAGCATCTCGGCGGCGCGCGGGTCTACTTCAAGCGCGAGGAGCTGAACCACACCGGCGCGCACAAGATCAACAACTGCATGGGCCAGATCCTGCTGGCCCGGCGCATGGGCAAGACCCGGATCATCGCAGAGACCGGCGCCGGCCAGCACGGCGTCGCCACCGCCACGGTCTGCGCCCTGTTCGGCCTGCCCTGCACCATCTACATGGGCGAGGTCGACATCGAGCGGCAGAAGCCGAACGTGTTCCGGATGAAGCTGCTGGGCGCCGAGGTGGTGCCCGTCGTCTCCGGCAGCCGCACGCTGAAGGACGCGATGAACGAGGCCCTGCGCGACTGGGTCACCAATGTCGAGGACACCTTCTACATCATCGGCACCGTCGCCGGCCCGCATCCCTATCCGCTGCTGGTGCGCGACTTCCAGTCGGTGATCGGCAACGAGACGCGCGACCAGATCATGCAGGCCGAGGGCCGCATGCCGGACACGCTGGTGGCGGCGGTCGGCGGCGGGTCCAACGCCATCGGCCTGTTCCACCCCTTCCTCGACATGCCGGAGGTCGCGATCCACGGCGTCGAGGCGGCGGGCCACGGCGTCGACACCGGCAAGCACGCGGCGTCGCTGAATGGCGGCCGGCCCGGCGTGCTGCACGGCAACCGCACCTATCTGCTGCAGACCGCGGACGGCCAGATCGAGGAAGCGCATTCGATCTCCGCCGGCCTCGACTATCCCGGCATCGGGCCCGAGCACGCCTGGCTGCACGATGTCGGCCGGGTGCAGTATTCCGCCGTGACCGACAAAGAGGCGCTGGAGGCGTTCCAGCTCTGCGCCAGGCTCGAAGGCATCATCCCGGCGCTCGAATCGGCGCATGCGCTGGCGCATGTGATGAAGATCGCGCCCGACCTGCCACCGGACAACCTGCTCGTCATGTGCCTCAGCGGCCGCGGCGACAAGGACATCTTCACCGTCGCCGACGCGCTCGGAGTGCAGATCTGATGACCCGCATCACCGCGCGCTTCGCCGAGCTGAAGGCGCAAAACCGGGCCGCCCTGGTCACCTTCGTCACCGCCGGCGACCCGGATGCCGAGACCAGCTTCAAGATCCTCGAAGGCCTGCCCAAGGCCGGCGCCGACCTGATCGAGATCGGCATGCCCTTCACCGACCCGATGGCCGACGGCCCGGCGATCCAGGCAGCTGGCCTGCGCGCGCTCGCCGCCGGCATGACGCTGGTGAAGACGCTCGACCTGGTCCGCCGCTTCCGCGCCGGCGACCAGGCCACGCCGGTGGTGCTGATGGGCTACTACAACCCGATCTACTCCTACGGGGTCGAGCGCTTCCTGGCCGATGCCAAGGCCGCCGGGGTCGACGGGCTGATCGTGGTCGACCTGCCGCCGGAGGAGGATGCCGAGCTGTGCCTGCCGGCGCTGGCGGCGGGGATCGACTTCATCCGCCTGGCGACGCCGACCACCGACGACGCCCGGCTGCCGGCGGTGCTGCGCAACACCTCGGGCTTCATCTACTACGTCTCGGTCACCGGCATCACCGGCGCGGCCGCAGCGAATGCGGCGGCGGTGCAGCCGGCGGTCGACCGGCTGCGGCGCCACACCGACCTGCCGGTGGCCGTGGGCTTCGGCATCCGCACGCCGGAGGCGGCGGCGGCGATCGCCCGGATCGCCGACGCCGCGGTGGTCGGCACCGCCATCGTCGAGGAGATCCGCCACTCGCTGCACGCCGACGGCCGCCCGACCGTGGCCACGGTCGAGTCGCCGTTGGCGCTGGTCCGCCGCCTGGCCGAGGGAGTCCGCGGGGCGCGGTAAGGGTTCGTCCCGCTGCCCTCTATCCTCCGTCATCCCCGCGAAAGCGGGGATCTCGTCACGCCATGATCGACCATGTTGCGCCAGCCGGTCAGGCGACAGCTTCCAGCGTCGGGATGTCGTCGGTCTTCACCTCGCGCTTGGCATGCCAAAGGTCGTAGGCGGCCTGTAGATTGACCCACAGCTCGGGTCCATTGCCGCACAGCTTGCCGATCTTCACGGCCATCCTGGGGGTGATCGGGGCCTGTTCGCTCAGGATGGCGTGGAGCGTCTGCCTGCTGATGTGCAGCAGCTTGGCGATTTCGGTCTGCGACTTCCGAAGCGCCGGGAGGACATCGTCCCGCAGGATCTCGCCCGGATGCGTCGGCTCGATGTCTGGATGGCGTTCCATCAGTGATAATCCTCCAGATCGACGTCTATCGCGTCTGGCCCGGACCATCCGAATGTCAGGTGCCAGTTCGCGTTCACGCTGACGGCATATTCTCCGCTGCGATTGCCTTTCAGCGGGTGGAAGCCCCACCCTGGGACATTCATCTGCCCAGGGGCTGCCGCCGCATTCAAGGCCTGCAGCTGCCGGTTGATCTTCGGCAGGAATGCCGGATTGATGCCCTTCCGGACGCCGTTGATCCAATACTGCTCCAGCGCTTTGCTTCTGAACGACTGGATCATCGCTGTAAGGTGATGCTTTACGTAATGTAAGTCAATGAATTACAGCCGCGCGTCGGGGCTGACAGCCAGGACAGGGATCGCGCCCTATCTTGACGCGCCCGGCCGAAAGGCGGAAAACCGCGCCATGAACTGGCTGACCAACTACATCCGCCCGAAGATCCGGGCCCTCGTCTCCTCGTCCCGGCCGGAGACGCCGGACAACCTGTGGACGAAGTGCCCGAATTGCGAGGCGATGCTGTTCCATCGCGATCTGGAGGCGAATCTCTACGTCTGCCAGCATTGCGGCCATCATATGCGGCTGGCTCCGGCCAAGCGTCTCGCCATGCTGTTCGACGATGGCGCCTACGAGACCATCGAGCTGCCGAAGCCGGCGGTCGACCCGCTCAAGTTCCGCGACACCGAACGCTACACCGACCGGCTGAAGAAGGCGCAGGCCAAGACCGGCGCCGGCGACGCCATCGTCGTCGCCCATGGCAAGATGGGCGGCCGCGACACCGTGATCGCCGCCTTCGACTTCAGCTTCATGGGCGGGTCGATGGGCATGGCGGTGGGCGAGGGGCTGGTCGCCGCCGCCAAGCTGGCGGTGATGCAGCACGCGCCCTTGGTGGTGGTGCCGGCCTCGGGCGGCGCCCGGATGCAGGAAGGCATCCTGTCGCTGATGCAGATGCCGCGCTCGATCATCGCGGTCGAGCAGGTCAAGGACGCCGGCCTGCCCTACATCGTGGTGCTGACGGATCCGACCACGGGCGGCGTCACTGCCTCCTTCGCCATGGTCGGCGACATCCACATCGCCGAGCGCGGCTCGCAGATCGGCTTCGCCGGCGCCCGGGTGATCGAGGAGACGATCCGCGAGACCCTGCCGGAGGGTTTCCAGCGCGCCGAATACCTGCTCGACCACGGCATGGTCGACGTCGTGGTGGTGCGCAAGGAGCTGCGCGAGACGCTGATCCGCACCCTCGGCCATCTGGCCGGCGGCGCGCCGTCGGCACCGGCCGATATCGTGGTCGACCCGGCCGATCTCGCCGCCGCGGCCGCGATCGAGGGCGAGCCCGCCTATCGTGCCTGACGCAAGCGCGGCCGCGGTCGAGGCCGCGCTCGACCGGCTGACCCATCTGCATCCGAAGCGGATCGACCTGTCGCTGGGCCGCACCGAGCGGCTGCTGGCGGCGCTGGGCGACCCGCAGCTGCGCCTGCCGCCGGTGGTGCATATCGGCGGCACCAACGGCAAGGGGTCGACCACCGCCTTCCTGCGCGCCTTCCTGGAGCAGGCGGGCTACCGCGTCCATGTCTACACCTCGCCGCATCTGGTGCGGTTCCACGAGCGCATCCGCCTGGCCGGGGCGCTGATCGACAGCGCCGCCCTGGTCGAGCTGCTGGAGCGGGTCGAGGCCGCCAATGCCGGCCAGCCGGTGACCTTCTTCGAGGCGACGACCGCCGCCGCCTTCCTGGGCTTCGCCGAGGTGCCGGCCGATGTGGTGCTGCTCGAGGTCGGCCTCGGCGGCCGCTACGACAGCACCAATGTGGTGCCGCGGCCGGCCGCCACCGCGGTCACCCGCATCTCGATGGACCACATGCAGTTCCTCGGCGACACGATCGAGGCGATCGCCGCGGAGAAGGCGGCCATCGCCAAGCCCGGCGTGCCGATGGTGGTGGCGCCGCAGCTGAGCGCCGCGGCCGTTTCCGTCCTGACCCGCGACATCGAATCCGCCGGGGCGCCGCTGCATCTTGCCGGCCGCGACTGGTCGGTGGCTCCCGCGCCCGACGGCTTCGTCCTGCGCACCGCGGCAGGCGATCGTGCCTATCCCCGCCCGGCGCTGCCCGGCGACCACCAGTTCGCCAACGCCGCCACGGCGATCCGGCTGCGCGATCTCCTCGCCGGCTTCGACATTCCGGAAGAGGCGGTGCGAAGCGGCCTCGCTGCGGTCGAATGGCCGGCGCGGCTGCAGCGCCTGACCCGCGGCCCGCTCGCCGGCCTGCTGCCGCCGGGCTGGGAGCTGTGGCTCGACGGCGGCCACAATGACAGCGCCGGCGAGGTGCTGGGGCAGTGGCTCGGCGGGCTCGACAAGCGGCCCCTTCACCTGGTCTGCGGCATGCTGGAGAGCAAGCAGCCGCAGGAGTTCCTGCGGCCCCTGGCGCCCTTCGTCCGGTCCATCCGCACCGTGCGGATCCCGGGGGAGGAGGCAAGCCTGCCGGCCGAGGCCGTGGCCGATCACGCCCGCGCCGTCGGCCTGACCGATGTCGCCACGGCCGAGGACGTGACCGCCGCGGTCGCCGCCGCCGCCCGGCCCGGCGACCCGCCCGGCCGCGTGCTGATCTGCGGCTCGCTCTACCTCGCCGGCCGGGTGCTCGCCGCCAACGGCTGAGCTCCCGTTGCCTCTTTCCTTCACCGCGCTTATTGTCGCCGCCCGAATGAGAACGGACAGCCCATGGCCGATCGACCCATCCCTGCCGACATCGCGGGCCTGAGCTTCGAGGACGCCCTCGCCGAGCTGGAGACCATCGTGCGCCAGCTCGAGGCGGGGCAGGGCAAGCTCGACGACAACATATCGGCCTATGAACGCGGTGCCTTGCTTCGCGCCCATTGCGAGGCGAAGCTGCGCGAGGCGCAGGCGCGGGTGGAGATGATCTCGCGCGCCGCCGACGGCACCGTCACCGCCAAACCCGCGAATTTCGATTGAGGCCGTGTCTTGTCGATTGATCTGAGCAAAGCCATGGCCGAGGCGGGCGTGCAGCTCGAGCGCGTCCTGGATCGCCTGCTGCCCAAGCCCCAGGCGGGCGAGCCGCCGCTGGCCGAAGCCATCCGCTACGCCTCGCTGGGCGGCGGCAAGCGGCTGCGCCCCTTCCTGGTGGTATCGTCCGCGCGGCTGTTCGGCGTCGCCGAAAGCTGCGCGCTGCGCGTCGGCGCGGCGGTCGAGATGATCCACTGCTATTCGCTGGTCCATGACGACCTGCCGGCGATGGACAATGACGATCTGCGCCGTGGCAAGCCGACCACGCACAAGGCCTATGACGAGGCCACCGCGATCCTGGCCGGCGACGCGCTGCTGACCCAGGCCTTCGAGGTGCTGGCCGACAGCGAGACCCATGCCGACCCGAAGGTGCGCATCGCCCTCGTCGCTGCACTGGCCCGCGCATCGGGTTCCGCCGGCATGGTCGGCGGCCAGGCGCTCGACATGCAGGCGGAGCAGACGCCGCTGACCGAGATCGGCGCCATCACCCGGCTGCAGCGGCTGAAGACCGGCGCCCTGTTCGAGTTCTCCTGCGAGGCCGGGGCGATCCTCGGCAAGGTCGAGGATTCGCGGCGCGGCGCGCTGCAGGCCTATGCCCACGACATGGGCCTGGCCTTCCAGATCGCCGACGACCTGCTCGACGTCCGCGGCCGGGCCGAGGAGATCGGCAAGACCCCGGGCAAGGACCAGGCGGCCGGCAAGGCGACCTTCGTCTCGATCCTCGGCCTCGAACGGGCCGAATCCCAGGCCCGGATGCTGGCCGACCAGGCCTGCCGCCATCTCGACCCGTTCGGCGAGCGCGCCGAGGCGCTGCGCGCCGTCGCCCGCTTCGTGGTCGAGCGCAAGGCCTGACATCGGCCGGACGCGAGGGCGGCCCGGACGGCCGCCTTCGTGTCCTGCATGCCCGGCCCGTGGCCTTTCCGCTTCTGTCCGACAAATTCCTCGGGCAGAGAAGGGCGAACGGAATGGGGAAACGCGGGAATGGCGGCGATCGGCGCCCAGAAGCTGGACGGTCGGACGGAGGGCGGGCACGGCGCCGGCATCCTGCTGTTCTTCCTCGGCATGTCGCTGTTCACCTTCAACGACGCGCTGGGCAAGTGGCTGGTCGCCGACTACACCGTCGGCCAGGTGCTGCTGATCCGCAGCATCGGTGCCTTCATCCTGCTGCTGCCCTGGGTGATCCGCGGCTTCCGCAGCCTGCTGACGCCGGACCAGCCCTGGATGAACCTGCTGCGCGTCGTCCTGATGGCGGCCGAGGTCGCGACCTTCTACTTCGCCGTGCGCGGCCTGCCGCTGGCCGACGTCATGACCTTCTACATGGCCGCGCCCTTGATCGTGACCGCGCTGTCGGTGCCGCTGCTCGGCGAGAAGGTCGGGCCGCGGCGCTGGGCGGCGGTGCTGATCGGCTTCGTCGGCGTCCTGATCGTGCTGCGCCCGACCGGGGCGGCGCTGTCCTCCTCGGCCCTGATCGCGCTGGCCGGCGCCACCATGTTCAGCCTGATCCTGATCGTCACCCGCCGCGTCCGCCACACCGGCGGGCTGGGCCTGATCACCTACCAGATCATCGGCACCGGCCTGGCCGGCGCCGCCACCGTGCCCTTCGCCTGGGTGCCGCCGACCGGCTTCGACTGGGCGCTGCTGCTGGGCCTCGGCGTGGTGGCGATGGGCGCACATCTGTGCATGAACAAGGCGCTGTCGCTGGCCCCGGCCGCGGTGGTGGCGCCCTACCAGTACTCCACCATCGTCATCGCCGCGGCGCTCGGCTGGGCGATCTGGGGCGACGTGCCGATGCTGAACATCGTCATCGGCAACCTGGTGATCATCGCCTCCGGCCTGTTCATCTACTACCGCGAGCGGCAGCTGAAGGGGGCGTAGGCCCCTAGAGATTCCCCGGATTCCCCGGCTTCAGCTCCCCCACCGCGACCAGCGACCCGTCATCGGCGAAGAGCTGGATCTTGCTGCCGTCCAGCTGGACCTTGTCGCATTCCTTGGTCTCGCCCAGGTCGAAGCACATCCGGTCGTTCTCGATCGACCACTGCCCGGCATAGGGCCCGTCGTCGCCCAGCCCGTGGATGGTGCCGTCGGTGGCGTAGAATTCGGTGTATTCGACGTCGCCGGCCGTGCCTTCGACCGTGTTGCCGACGATCTGCGCCTGGATCTGCGCGCCGGTCAGCGGGTCGGCGGCCCAGGCGGCGGCGGCCAGGACGGGGGACACCAGCAGCGGCAGGACGATCGCCAGGGGTCGAATCATGGGCAGCTCCGCGAAGGACGGGCGATCATAGTCGCGTCGCCGCGGCAGGGGGAGCGCGTTCCGCCGTCGCAGCTGCGTCATGGTTTCGACGCGATCTCGCGTATAGTTTGTCGCAGGGGCTCCGGCGAACCGGGCACCGTGATTGGGGGATCTCATGGCCTTGAAGCTGCGTTTCGCCACTCTTGCCGCGGCGGCGGCGCTCCTGACCGCGACCCTGGCCATGCCCCCGGCCGCCTCGGCCTATCAGGCGCCCGGCTACGCCGCCGGCGCCGCCGCCTATGCCAGGAAGCTGGAGCAGCAGGCCAGCGCCGCCCCCGCCGACCAGCGCGACCTCAAGGCGCTGCGGGCCCGCGCCGCCGACGCCGCCAAGGGCGAGCGCTGGGACGATGCGGTCTCGGCCTGGCAGCTGATCCTCGGCCAGCGCCCCGCCGACGCCGGCGCCTGGTTCGGCCTGGCCCAGGCGCTGCAGCAGAGCTCCCCCTATTCGCAGGACGGGCTGAACGCCGCCTTCGCCGCCTACAGCAACGCCGGCACCGACAAGCTGCGCGGCGCCGCCCTGATCCTGCTGGCCCGCGGGCTGGAGCAGCAGGACAAGGGCCGCGAGGCGATCAAGGTCGCGGCCGAGGGCGCCCAGCTGGCGCCGAGCGACGACAACACCGAATACGCCAACACCCTGCGCGACCAGTACGGCTTCCGCGTCACCTCGACCTACGCCCAGAACGACCGCGACGCGCCGCAGCTCTGCGCCGATTTCTCCGATTCGATCGTCGACGGCCGCACCGTCCGCTACTCCGACTACGTCAGGATCGAGCCGGCCGTGCCGGTCGAGGTGATCCCGTCGGACAAGCAGATCTGCCTCGAAGGCGTGTCCTTCGGCCAGACCTACACCGTGACGCTGCTGGCCGGCATCAAGTCGGTCGACGGCGACACGCTGACCGCCGATGACAGCTTCGACCTGACGGTCGACGACCGCCCGGCCAGCGTGGTGTTCCGCGGCAGCGCCTATGTCCTGCCCAAGGGCGGCGAGGGCACCGTGCCGCTGACCACGGTCAACATCTCCGAGGTCCGGCTGCGCCTGCTGCGCATCAACGACCGCAACCTGATCGACCAGGTGGCCCAGGGCCGCATCGGCCAGATGCTGGAGAGCTACGACGTCGACAGCCTGGCCCAGGATGCCGGCGAGCAGGTGTGGTCCGGCACCATGCCGGTCGAGAGCGAGACCAACAAGGCGGTGGTCACCGGCGTGCCGATGGACACGGTGCTGCCGCAGCCCAAGCCGGGCGTCTACCTGCTGTCGGCGGTCGACGCCAAGGCGGACGAGGACAGCTACCAGACCCCCGGCACGCAGTGGATCGTGGTCACCGATCTCGGCCTCGCCAGCTTCTCCGGCCAGCAGGGGCTGACCGTCGCCACGCGCTCGCTGTCCTCGGCGAAGGCGCAACCGGGCGTCAAGCTCGCCCTGCTCGCCCGCAACAATGCGGTGCTGGGCGAGGCCGAGACCGATGCCGGCGGCCTCGCCACCTTCCCGGCCGGGGTCATGGCCGGGCAGGGCGGCAACCGGCCGGCCGCGGTCTATGCCTATGGCTCCGGCGACTTCACCTTCCTCGAGCTGACCGGCCCGGCCTTCGACCTGTCCGACCGCGGCGTCAGCGGCCGGGCCGAGCCGGGGCCGCTCGACGCCTTCCTCTACCCGGAGCGCGGCGTCTACCGCCCGGGCGAGACGGTGCATCTGACCACGCTGCTGCGCAACGAGCGCGCGGCCGCCATCGACGGCGTGCCGCTGACGGTCAAGATCAGCCGGCCGGACGGGGTCGAGGCCCAGGTCCAGCAGGCGACCGACCAGGGCGGCGGCTCCTACAGCATCGACGTGCCGCTGGCCGACAGCGCCTATACCGGCACCTGGACCGCCGAGGCCTATGTCGACCCGAAGGGCCAGGCCATCGGCAGCACCCCGTTCCAGGTCGAGGAGTTCGTGCCGGCGCGGATCCGCGTCGACCTGAAGACCGACGCCAAGGACCTGCGCGTCAGCAAGCCGGCGGTCGTCGCCATCGACGCCCAGTTCCTGTACGGCGCCCCGGCGGCCGAGCTGGCCACCGAGGCCAGCCTGACCCTGCAGCAGGCGGCCCAGCCCTTCCCGGACTATTCCGACTACAAGTTCGGCCTGGTGCAGGACGCCTTCTCGCCGCGCACCCGCCCGATCACCACCCCGGCCACCGATGCCGCGGGCCAGAGCCGGGTCGACATCCTGTTGGACGGCCTGCCCGACACCACCGTGCCGCTCGAGGCCGAGATCCGCACCGCGGTGTTCGATTCCAGCGGCCGCACCGCCAACGAGACCATGACCCTGCCGGTGCGGCAGGAGCATCCCTGGATCGGCCTGAAGCCGCTGTTCTCCGGCTCGCTGGCCGAGGGCGCCGACGCCCGCTTCGAGGTCATCGGCCTCGATGCCGGCGGCCGCCCGGCCGCGCTCCGCGGCCTGCGCTGGGACCTGGTGGAGGAGATCCACGACTACCAGTGGTTCTCGACCGACGGGCATTGGGACTACAAGGTCGTCACCCGCGACCGCAAGGTGGCGGACGGCACCGTCGACGTCGCCCCGAACGCGCCGGCGGCGATCCGCCAGCCGGTCGGCTGGGGCAATTTCCGGCTCGACGTCTACGACCCGAAGGGCGGCGGCGCCACCTCGTCCCGCTTCTATGCCGGCTGGTGGGTGTCGGACGACCCGAACCCGACCCCGGACAAGCTGACCGTCGCCCTCGACCGCACCAGCTACAAGGCCGGCGACACCGCCCGGGTGCGGATCGAGCCGCCTTTCGCCGGCGACGTGCTGCTGTTCATCGCCAATGACCGGGTGCTGGAGACGCGCGACGTCGCCGTCCCGGCCGACGGCGCCACGGTCGAGATCCCGGTCTCGTCCGACTGGGGCGCCGGCGCCTATGTCCTGGCCACCGCCTTCCGCCCCTCGGGCGAGGGCGGCGAGCGCCGCCACGGCCCCGGCCGCGCCGTCGGCGTCGCCTGGTTCGGCATCGACGTCACCGAGCGGGTGCTGGGCGTCTCGATCGACGCGCCGGCCGAGATCCGCCCGAACCAGCGGCTCGACCTGCCGCTGACCGTCACCGGCGTGCCGCAGGGGCAGGGCGCCTGGGTCACCCTGGCCGCGGTCGACGAGGGCATCCTGCTGCTCACCGACTTCCAGTCGCCGGACCCGACCGACCATTATTTCGGCCGCCGCGCCCTCGGCGTCGAGATGCGCGACGCCTATGGCCGGCTGATCATCAGCGACGGCCGCCGCGGCCAGGTCCGCACCGGCGGCGACGCCGCGGCCCAGCAGATGGCCGGGCTGCCGAAGCGCTCCACCCGCACCGTCGCGCTGTACAGCGGCATCCTGCCGGTCGGCGCCGACGGCCGCGTCACCGTGCCGCTCGACCTGCCGGATTTCGACGGCGAGCTGCGGCTGATGGCCGTGGCCTGGACGCCGACCGCGCTCGGCGCCGCCTCCACCGCGATGAAGGTGCGCGACCCGGTGATCGCCGAGATCGGCGTGCCGCGCTTCCTGGCGCCGGGCGACCAGGCCCAGCTGGCCTTCTCGCTGCGCAACCTGTCCGGCCCGGCAGGCGACTACGCCGTCCGCGTCGCGGCCGAAGGCCCGCTCTCGGTCGCCGCCGCCTCGGCCCAGTTCACCCAGACCGTCGCGGCCGGGGCCGAGGCCCGTCGCCCGATCCCGCTGACCGCCACCGCCAGCGGCGTCGGCAAGATCCGGATCAGCGTCACCGGCCCCGACGGCTTCCAGCGCGACCGCGACTGGGACCTGTCGGTGCGCCCGGCCCAGGCGCTGACCACCGACCGCATCGCCACCCTGGTCCAGCCCAACCAGTCGGTGGTGCTGAACGCCGATCTGGTCAAGGGCTTCCTGCCCGACACCGTCCAGGTCTTCGCCAGCTTCTCCACCCGCCCGACCTTCGACATCCCGGGCCTGTTGAAGGCGCTGGACGACTACCCCTATGGCTGCGTCGAGCAGACC
The DNA here is from genome assembly GCF_005938675.2 of Mycobacterium sp. KBS0706. Taxonomy (GTDB): domain Bacteria; phylum Pseudomonadota; class Alphaproteobacteria; order DSM-16000; family Inquilinaceae; genus Inquilinus. Next base: position 14,430 of record NZ_VCCH02000005.1, on the reverse strand, counting down.
ACCAGCAAGGCCCTGCCGCTGCTCTACGTCGCCAAGGTGGCGGAGAAGGTCGACAGCGGCTTCAAGCCGGACGACGTGCGCCGCAAGGTGCAGGGCGCCATCGACCGGATCATGACGGCGCAGCAGCCGGCCGGCGGCTTCGGCATGTGGTCGCCCTTCGGCGACGCCAACCCCTGGCTCTCCGCCTATGCGCTCGACTTCCTGACCCGGGCGCGGGCCGAGGGCGGCTACCGCATCCCGGAGCGCGCCTATCAGCGCGGCGTCAAGTACCTCGCCAACTACCTCGACTGGTACGAGGCGCGCACCGAATGCACCCCGGCCAGCGCCTATGCGCTGTACGTGGTGTCCCGGGCCGGCGGCGGCGATGTCGGCACCATGCGCTACTACGTCGACAACTGCCTGCCGAAGTACCAGACCCCCGTGTCGCAGGCGCAGATCGCCGCGGCCGCCGCCCAGTTCGGCGACACGGCGCGCACCGCCAGGGCCTTCGCCGCGGCGACCTCGACCGAGCGTCCGGAGAACTTCTACGGCGACTACGGCTCGCCCTTGCGCGACCACGCCGCCACCGCGGCGCTGCTGCACGAGGCCAAGCAGCCGCAGGACGAGGTTCTGCAGCAGGTCGACGTCGCCGCCGACCTGTTCGCCCGCGACCGGTACTGGAGCACGCAGGACATGACCTGGCTGCTGATCGCGGCCGACGCGGCGCTGGACGGCGCCACGCCGCTGTCGCTCGACGTCGCCGGCAAACCGGTGGCCGATCCCGGCATCCTCTACCGGCTGAACCCGGAGGCCGCGGCCCTGGCCGCCGGCATCATGGTGAAGAACACCGGCAGCGGCCCGATGCGCCAGGTGCTGACGGTGCGCGGCGTGCCCGCGGCGCCGCTGCCGGCGGGCGGCGATGGCTTCGAGATCACCCGCACCTATCTCGACCGCGACGGCCGGCCCTTCGATCCGGCCAAGACGGCGGTGAAGCAGGGCGACCTCGTCACCGTGCTGCTGCGCGGCCGCGCCACCGACGACCTCGACCACCAGGCGCTCGTGGTCGACCTGCTGCCGGCGGGGCTGGAGATCGAGAACCCGTCGGTCGGCAACGGGGCGAAGCTGGGCGACATCGCCGACACGCTGTCGGACACGCAGCATGTCGAGATGCGCGACGACCGCTACGTCGCGGCGATCGACCTGGCCGGCGACACCCGGTACTTCACGGTGGCCTATCTCGCCCGCGCCGTGACCCCGGGCCGCTTCGCCCTGCCGGCGCCCTATGTCGAGGACATGTACCGCCCGCAATACAACGCCCGCGGCGGCTTCGGCGCCCTGACCGTCGAGGCGCGGAAGTAGGGGGCTGCGGCCAGCCTCCTGCTTCGGCGAGACCTTTCTCCTTCGGCGAGATCCCTTCGAAATCGCCGAAGCCCGCTCCTTCCTTCTTCCCCTCCCCTTGCGGGAGGGGGACAGGGGGAGGGGTCTGCGCGCGTCCGCGCGCGAATGGTCCGGGACGCATTCGCCTTCCGCGCCGGCTTGCGACGGTCGGGCTGGGCCGAGCCAAGAGACCCCTCTCCTCCGACTGAAAGCAGACATTGCACGGTTGCGTGAGCATCCGGGACATTTGGACCGTGCTCGCCCTCGTCAGGCATACCCCATTTGTCGAAGTCGCGTATCATTCGTACCGGCATACTTGCTTGGCTGCAGCTAAGCATGAGAACAGGTCCCAACGCTTAGCGATGCGAAGCTAGTAGGGCGCAACAGCAGTGCCAATTTGGTGGTATCCTGCGGAACGTCGGCGGCGGCGTTAACATCGTTTCGGTCGACCCGCTGTCTTTGGTCCATTAGAGAGGGATTTCGGCGCGCGACGGTACGTGCTATTTAGCCGTGTTGTTCATTCCGTTGTCCGACCGGCATGGGGTTCCGAGGATGAATGAATCTTTGATGAGCACGGGTTGCGTTGAGGCCATATCCGCAGTAGATGCTGGCTAACGCAGTCACTCTACTTTTGTTTGGTTTTGATATTGGATGACAAGGGGATGTTATTTTTTCCTACCATTTATGCTTCGGCGCTGCATGTCGATCTAATTTGGTTGTCGTGGATGTGCTCTTAGAGTTTGCGCGTAATTTATGAGGCCGCGATGGACTGGATTTCCCTAGGAACAAATATAAGAAATTTTATTCTAAAAATTGCTGACCTCGTCACGCTCGATTACTCACCTGGATTGGTGAGTCTTGGGCTGGCTATCGTCCTTGCGATCCTTTTGATCTTGATGATCGGCGTCATGCGCCAACGGCGCGGGATTCTAATCAAGACAACCAATCGCATTCGCTCCACTGGTGATGCAGCAGGCTTTCAAAAGCAGCTTCACGATATCGAGAGGGAGCTGCACCGGCACAATTCACGTCCGGGTCGTCGTCTGGCTGCGGCTTTCGTGGAATTCCGCGAAACGTTGATTGAGCCAGATCGTGATGGCGACAGCTATGTGCGCAATTCAGTACGCCCGTCGGCCTTCATCAATCTCGAGGATTTGCATTTCGGGCTGTCTGGTTGGCGTGTATGGCCCGGCCTTTTTGTTTCCGCGGGACTGTTCTTTACCTTCTTGGGCCTGATCGCAGCACTCGCCCAGACGCAGAACATCCTGGAGGTCGGCGGCGGCGATCAGACTCAGATGATCGGCGCATTGGAACGCCTCCTTGGGACGGCATCGGCCAAGTTCACCATGTCGTTGACCGGGCTGTTCTGCTCGATTGTCTTCACGGTCGTGCAGCGGGCCTGCGCGGCGGGGCTTGAAGGCGCCGCCACGACGCTCGCGCATGAATTGGAAAAGCGCATGAGCTTCGTCAGCCTCGAAGCGCTCGCGGATCAGCAGCTTGCGGCGATCAAGGAGCAGACCACCCAGCAGCAACTGTTGAACACCCAGTTGATTGCCGAGCTCAGCAAACCGCTTGAGCGCATGACGGCAACCGGTGCGGAAGCCATCGGTGGCATGGTGCACGAGCTCGGCCAATCCTTGACGGCCAATCTCGGGCAGTCCATTGCGGTCGTCGCCGAACGCATCGACGGCGCGGCGGACCGGCTGGCCGACCTCTCCGCCGCACTCGGCGAAACTTCCGAGCGGTTCAGGACGACGCTTGAGCGCTCCTCTTCGAACTTCGACGCGCTGGTCCAGCGCATCGAGGCCGCCGCTGGGCAGCTCGCGACCTCCGCCGACAGCATGAACGCGGCCTCAACCCCGGTCTTGGAGACAGCGCGCTCAACGGCGGACTCCGCCCGCGCCCTGGCCGATGGCTCGAGGAGCCTGGTCGACGCCGCCAAGGTCGCCGTGGATGCGGAGAAGACGGTGGTGGTCGCCTCCGCCCGCTCCATCGAAGAGCTGATCCGGGCGTTCGAGTCCCGCGCCAAAGCCTATGACGGGCAGCTCGACAAGGCGTTCAGCGACTATCTTGGGCAGGTGCAGCGCACCCTGGGCGAGCTGCGGCAGCATGGCGACGGCGTGCACGACCGATTTGCCGAGGCCCTGCAGACTCTGCAGGCCGTGATCGAGAATGCGCGTGCCTTCGTTCCCGAGAGTGATCCGCCGCAGGAGCGGCTGTCGGCATGAGGACAGCGCGGCGCCATCGGAGGGCGGAGGAGGAAGAAGAGTCCGCCTTCATCTCTATGACGGACATGACGGTGAGCTTCCTGTTCATCATCATGATCCTGCTGGCCTTCTTCGCGACCCAGATCGCCCCGAAGAACGGCGTTCCGCAGGAGCGCTACGACAAGGTGGCCGACGAGGCGCGGTGGCTGCGTGAGGAGAACGCCCGGCTGCAGGAGCGCTATGACCAGATGGCCGAGGAGGCGCGGCAGCTGCGCGAGGAGAAGGCTTGGTTGCTTCGCCGGCTGGCGGCGCAGGGAGAAAACCCGATCGAGCGCTACAACTTCCGGACCGCTGAGCTACGGGGCCGGATGCTCGATCGTATCCAGAAACGGATCCAGGCCGCCGACAACTCGATCGACGTCTCGATCAGCCGCAACGGAGATGCGCTCGAATTCAAGGGCGACGGGCTGTTCGGATCGGGAAGCGATGCGCCGAGCCCGCTCGGGCGACGGAAGATGGAACTGATAGCGGGGATTCTTGACGAGGAGCTACGGTGCTTCTCCTTCGGCGATCGCACGCTCCTGTCCGCGGCCTGCAATCCCGCCGTGGCGCTGATCGACGCGCTGCAGATCGAAGGCCATACGGACAACACCGGCACCGATGTGCTGAACATGGATCTGAGCTCGCGCCGAGGCACCTCGGTGTATTCCATCATGGTCACGGCCAGTTCGGATCTGCTGGGCTTCCGCAACCTGAAGGACCAGCCGATTTTGTCCGTCGCCGGATATGGCAAGGGCCGGCCGATCCGGGACAATGACTCCGACCAGTCGCGCGACGCCAACCGCAGGATCGACCTGCGGTTCATCATGTTCACACCGCCCGAGGAACAGTACATCCCGCAGCGGATCGAAGACCTGCCCCGCCTCCGACGGCTTCTCATGGCGGGACCCGTGCCATGAGTTTGCTCGACCGGACCGCGGCGCTGCCATCCGCTCTGCCTCCGGCGCGAGATCCCGTCCGGCTGGTGCAGGCGGCCGAGCGCATCCGGCTTCGTTTCGGTGACCGGCGGCCCGTGCAACTGGAGGCTCTCGACGTTTTGATCTCGCGCTTCGGCGTGGCGCTCACGCGCTGGGACTGGGCCGGCATCACCGAGGGACAAACCGCCCAGGTCGTGCGGGCTTGGGCGGCCCGGATCGCTCGGCTTCCGGCGGAACTGGAGGCCTTCTTCCTGCGTGAGTTGCGGCACTGCACCCGGATGACGCTGCTCGGAGCCCTGTGCGACGGCTTTCTGGCCGGCTGGATCACGAACAATCCGCTGACTCTGGAACTCGGTCGCATCATTCAGTCCCGGGCGGCCTGGCTGCCCAGAGCATGGCAGGCCGTGTTCCGATCGGTGCCGGAGCTCCTCGATATCATGGCGGGCGCTCAGACCTTCGGCCGCTGGCTGGCCGTGCAGGCCGATCCTTACGAGGCCGCGCTCGGCAAGGGCATATCCGCCCCGCACGGGCCAGGCTTCATGGCCCAGGTGCATGCGGCCTGGCTGGCGGCTCTGCCTGAGCCAACCGACGAACCCGCCGCCCGGCGGACGCTCGCCTGGATCCGCCCGGCCGGTGCGCCCGCGCTCGACGGCGACCGCGCAGCGCAGGTGGTGCAGCGGCTGTTGCGTCCGTGGCGGAACGGGATGCCGCCTCCGGCGCTGCGCGCGCTGCTGCTCAAGGTCCTGACCGAGACCTATGGCGATCCCCGCCGCGACAATCCGCAATTCTGGGATCGGGTCGGCGAGGATGGCCGTCGCGTCATGCTCCGCTGGTTGGCCGGACAACGCATGGAGGCCTTCCTCGACGTGGTTTCGCGCGCCGAGGAAAACCTGGATGGCGGTCAGCAGTGGCCCGCGCGGCGCCGGTTCTGGATGGGCCTCTACGAGCAGGGGCGCATCGACGAAGCTTGGCCGTCCTTCGGGGCGGACGCCCAGGCCATTGCCAATGAGCGGGCTCGAACGACCGGGGACTCGGCCTACTCCTCCTACGGCCGCCAGCTTCGTCGCAAGAACATCAGCCTGCTGATCATGCGGATCGGACGGTACGTCATCGTGGAGGGGTCCCACAACTTCCGTGTCCATGTCTTCCGACAGGATGCCATCGGAAGCCCTCGGCTTTACGAGGACCAGTACGACGTCGATGCCTTCATCCTGCCCGACCTCCATCCTGACGCCCGGAGACACATCGGCGACTGGATGGGCTGGGTCCGAGAGAGGATCCGATGAGCCTGAGCTTCGGCTTCGCCTGCGATGCGGAGGGCTGCACGCTGTCCGTCATTCAGCCGAAGCGCGGACTGCTGTCATTTCTGAGCTCCCGCCGACAGCACAACCTCGAGGCCCTGCCGCGCGAGCAGCGCGAGGTGGCGATGGCTCTGGCCCGGCTCCGCGTGCTCGACCGCGACCGGCGGGAGCATACGATCGCGGGGGATACGGTCCGCCTGTCGCATCGGCTGGTCGCGGAGCTCGACAATTCCACGGCGCGGGTGCTCGGCCTTCCTCCCCCCGTGTCCCGGTATATCTTCAAAGCGGCCATGAAGGGCTCGATCGGCGGCCCGGATTTCCGGCTCGATTGGTGGTGGGAGACGGGTGGAAGGAAAGTGCCGTTGCGCCGGATCGGCCCGGTTGTCGAGGACGCCTCGGGGTTTTTGCGGCTGCCGAGTCCTATCTGGCAGGCGATCGAGATTGCGGAAGCGTTCGATGCCCAGGCGCCGCTTCAAGACCATTGGCTCGCCCTCGGCAAGTTCCGCCGCGCCCTAGGTATCGAAGCGCTGGACGATGCCGGTTCGATTGGCGTGGAAGGCGCCCTGAAGCAGATCGAGATCGTCACCTGCGACAGTGTCGGTTTAGCCCTCGATCCCGAGGGCGACAGCCTGTTTGCTCCACTGCCGTTCGTCGGCGCACAGCTGCCGCAGGATGTCCAAGCCGACGCGTCGAAATCGTCGCTTCAAGGGGAAGAGTTGGCGGCGTTCCAGCGGCAAGCTGCGGCGCGCAAGGCCCAGCCGGCCTATCGCGTCGGGCCGGCGAAATTCCTGATCCTCGATCGATCTGCGATGCCAGTGATCGATGTGATTGCCGAGGCCGCGGCCCGGGACGCTGAGGGCCGTCGTCACTTCATCCGCGACGCGGAGCGGGTCATCGCAGAGGCGATCGAACGGCAGGCGCTTGAGGATGGCCGGCTGAACGAACTGATGAGCCCCGAAGGCTATCAGGAGGCGCTTGAGCGTGAGATCGCCCGTTCGTGGACCGAGACAAGCGAGTGGTCATCTCGGGTCATTGCTATCGCGGAGTGGGCACGCCCCACACCCGCCCAGATTAGCGGCTCGGGAACGACGTGGCTTCCGGCGACAATGACGCCCGAGCTCGGCGAATTGCTGGGCGCCTTGCGTGACGAAGAGGTAGAGCCGCTGCTTCTCGACCTTGCAGAAGCCAAGGTGGCGGTAGCGGAAACGCTGATCCATCGCGTTGGCTCCATACCGGTGATCGACGAGGTAATCGAAGCTTTGGCGCGGCGGCTCGAGATGCTACGTCGCCGCGCGGAGGCGCCTGAGGCGGGCGATCCGCAAGCCGTGTTTCTGCCGCTCACGCACAGCAACTTCTGGGACCAAGATTTCTGCGCGAAGGTGAAAACACGTGGCGAGCGGGAGCCGGTTTCTCTCCCTTCGGCAGTCGCCACCGAGCTGCGCCCCTACCAGTTCGCGGCCTTTGAATGGCAGGTGTCCGCCTGGCAGGCGGGTCTTCCGGGCATCCTGAATGCGGATGAGCAGGGCCTTGGCAAGACCTTGCAGACCCTCTCCTTCCTCACTTGGCTCGCGGAGCGCATGCAGGCCGGCCGCTTTGCGCCGCGGCCCTTGCTTATCGTGGCTCCCACCTCGCTGCTGCGGAACTGGGAGGCCGAATGTGCCGCCCATATGCATGCCGGCTTCTGGGATGAGCCTGTGCGACTCTATGGCCAGCACCTTCAAGCCTGGAAGGCTCCGGGCCGGCCTGGGCGGGATATCGACGACGGGACTGCGCGGCTCGATCTCGGGCCCGTCGAGAATGCACCGCGGCTAGTGATCACGACTTATCAGACGCTGGCCAACTACGCCGTCACCTTCTCGCAGACCAGGTTCGCGGTTGCGGTATTCGACGAGATCCAAAATTTGAAAAACCCGATCGCGATGCGCTCTGAGGCCGCGAAGGCGGTGGATGCCGATTTCCGAATCGGCTTGACCGGCACGCCGGTCGAGAACGCGACGCGCGACATCTGGGCGGTCATGGACCAACTGTTTCCAGGAGCACTCGGACCGCTTGCCGAGTTCCGAAGAGTCTTCGACGAGCCACGGGAGGAGCGCATGCGACAATTGCATGCGGCGATCTTCACGGGCCAGTTGGGGCACCCACCACTTGGATTGCGCCGGCTGAAGAAGGATGTCGCACCCGAGCTGCCCCCCAAAGCCCGCATCCTGCACCCGCGTATCATGCCCGAGGTGCAGGCGATGCGTTACGACGAGATCCGCGGCAGGGGCGGCGGGATGTTTGCCCTGCTGCATCATATCCGCCGCATATCCCTGCATCCCGGGCTGGTTGAGGGCGAGGTGCCGAAGACCTTCACCTCCTCTTCCGCCCGACTCGATGCAGCCATGGACATACTCGCCGCCATCAAGGCGAAGGGCGAGCGTGCGCTGGTCTTCGTCGAGAACCGGGACGTTCAGGCGTGGTTTGCCGAACTCATCAAGATCGAGTTCGGGCTGGACCGCGTCTACGTCATCAACGGCGGTACGCCCATCGATGCACGCAAGGAGATCACCGACCGCTTCCAGCGGCACCTGGTTGACGACGGCGGCTTCGACGTCCTGGTCATGGGACCGCGCGCGGCGGGCACCGGGCTGACTCTCACGGCGGCAAACCACGTCATCCATCTCACGCGGTGGTGGAACCCCGCCGTCGAGGAGCAGTGCAACGACAGGACACACCGGATCGGTCAAAGCCAGCCCGTCACCATCCATATCCCACTCGCCGTCCACCCGCGCCTCGGCCCCAATTCCTTCGACTGCCTGCTGCAGCGACTGATGAACCGCAAGCGCGGGATCGCCGACGCAGTGTTGTGGCCCCAGGAGACGGATGGCGGTCCGGAGCTGCTGGAACTGTACCAAGCCGTCATCGACGGTCCCGAAGAGGCAAGTCCCGACACCTCCGTCTTGCCGATGGCAAACCGGCCTGATCTGCGCATGACTGAGGTGCGGCCCGGCATTCTCCGGGCGGAGGTAAAAGGCGGCGGCGGGAGCATTCTGGTCGTCCACGGGGTCGACCCCGATCTCGCCGTCGGCATCGCCCGCGCCTCCGACAAGGCCATTATCTCCATGGCGGCGCCAGTCATGCGGCCCGAAAAGACCGATATTCCTCTGTCTGCCTTGCCGGATCTTTCCTTATGGCCTGACTACATTCTGCCGAGTTAGCAGGGGATCGTCGCCCGGGCCCGCCGGCGGCCGCCGTCATGGCCGGCCGGCGCCGGGTCACGCAATGTTCATTGCGCGCGCCGGCGATTCATGTTCATGATACGTTCTATGAACAACCCGCAATCCGACTCCGAGGACATCCGGCCGACCGATCCCGACATGAAGTGGACGGGGTGGGCGCTGGACATGCTGCGCAGCATGATCGAGGTCGATGACCGCACCAAGCGGATGCTCATGCGGCAGCAGGAGCAGAGCCCGCGGGGGGCGGATGCGCCGGACTACGCGCTGATGCAATCGCGCCTCTCCCGCTCGATGCGGCTGTCGATCGCGATGACCGAGCGGATCCGCGTCGACTTCGGGATGCGGAAGAAGAAGCGCAAGGACTCGGGCGAGGAGGAGCGGCACCGGCAGCGGCGGGAGCAGGCCACCGAGGCCGTGGTCGAGGCGGCCGCGGCGCCCGATGTGGCCGAGGATGTCGAGCACGTCCGGGCGACGGTCCGGGAGACGCTGGTCGAGGACGAAATCCTGGACGCGCAGCTCGACTCCCTGTCGCCCGAGGAGTTCGTGCGCGAGGTCTGCCGCAAGATCGGCCGCCCGCCGAACCCGGGCTGGCTGCCGCGGGGCTGGGCCGATGTCGCCGACACCGATCCGGACCCCGCCGACACCATGCCCGGCGGGAGCACGGAATCTGTTGCCGCGAGCCCTCCGGCCGCGGCGGGCTGGGCCCGTCCGCCGGATGAGTCCGACGCTGGCCGACCGATGCCGAAGCCGTCGATACCGGACAGCAGCTGAGCCGGCACGACCGCGCGGGTTGGGTTCGCGTCGCGAACCCGACATCTCGCCGGCATGCCACTGGGTTCGCTCGGCCCGCGGACCCAAACTGCGAAGCCATCATCGGCCTTCCAGTCTCCCCATCCCCTTGCGGGAATGGGGCAGGGGGAGGGGCGTGCGCGCTCCGCGAGCGAATGCGCAGAGAACAGGCCTCGCCATCATGGCCGAAGCGTCAGAGTTCAGGCTCGCCTTGACGGCGACTCACCCGGAGGCCCGAGCCTTGACCAGCGGGTGGTGCGCGGCGGCGAATTCGTCGGCGACCAGGGCCGACAATGTCGACAGGTCCAGGGCCAGGGCGAAGCCGCAGATGATCTCGGCAAGCCGCGGCGACTTGCCGGCGCCGTCGCAGTCGATCATCTGCAGGCACCGGCGCTGTTGCGGCAGCCGGGTGCCACCGCCGACGGTGCCGATCAGCAGGCTGGGCAGGACCAGGCTGGCATAGACCGCGGCGCCGGCGTCGACCAGGTCCAGGGTCAGATGCCCCACCCCGGATTCGTGCACGCTCGCAATGTCCTGCCCGGTGGCCGTGAAAATCGCGGCCACCATGTTGGCGATGTTGATGTTGACGCCGATCATGCCGCCCGCCACGCCGCCGGCGGCGAGGCTGTGATAGCCGCGGACCAGCTGCTCCGGGGTCACGTGGAGGAACCGCTGGGTCACCTCGGCCGGCAGCCTGCATTCGGCCACCGCCCTCGTGCCGCGGCCAACCATGAAATTGTTGAATGTCACCTTCTTGTCGCTGGAGAGGTTGGACTCGATGATGAATCGCTCGACCTTCAGGCCGAACGCGCTGCCGATCTCGGCCATGATCCAGTGGCATGCCCGCCAGGTGCATCCCGTGGTCATGTTCTGGCCTGCGGCGTCGGCGGAGTCGTAGACGAAGTGAAGGTGCAGGTCCCGGCCGAGGATCTGCGGCTCGATCCGCTTCAGCACCGCGTGCTTCGACATCAGCTCGGTCTGGCGGCGGATGTCGGCGAACCGCGACTGCACCCATTGGCCCAGGAACATCGCATCGTGCAGATCCGCCATCTGGAACAACGGAACGCGCGTGATCCGGCGGTCGAGAACCGCCGTCGTCACCCCGCCGCTGGCGGTGATCGCCGTCGCTCCGCGGATCGCCGAAGCGACCAGCGACCCCTCCGTCGTCGCCATCGGCGCGAACAGGTGACCCAGCGCGTGCTGACCATGGAACAGCAGCGGTCCGGCGGCGCCGACCGGGACCTCCACCGTGCCGATGAACGCTTCGGTCACCCGGGTCAGGCTTTCCGGGTCCAGCGACGTGGTCGCGATGTCGTCGAGCTCGACGCCGGTATGCTCCTGCAGGAAGCTCACGCGCTGCCGGCGCGCCGCTTCCGTGTATTGCGCGCGCACCGGCAGGCGTGGCCACCCGGTGGTCGCGGCCGGGGCATCGGCTCGTCGCGCATGACGCCGCAACGCACGCCAGAATGCCGAATCGTCCTCCGGGCTCGAAAATGCGGCGGAGACGACGGTCTTGTCCTTCCCGCTCCTGATGCAATCGATCAGATCGATCTCGATTTGGTGCCTGATGTCGTTGCCGAAGTGAAAGACGGCCGCTTTCCTCTCTCCGATGTCGAGTTGATCGATCGGGTCGTCGCAAGAGAGTTTCAGAAAATCTGCGCTAATTTCGTCTAGAATCAGATCATTCGGTAGAGAGGGATGTCCGACCTTGATGGAAAGGTTGCGCAGCTGATGACTTGTGTTTGACATATGCTTGGCCTCCGCGAGAGCGTCCCTGGTTCATCTTGTTACTAGTCCGCGGATGCGCGGTCGGCACATGCGTTCGTGTCATGGAACCAGGTCTCAGGCACATGACGGGCGCGGCGGCTGCGGTGCCGACCGCCGGCGCCGCGTCCGGCACGGGCTGGCATCCGGCCCGGCCCTTTGTAGGATGCAGGCAGGCGCGGCCGGGCGGCCCGCCGAGTCGTGACGGAGAGGATGAGGGACATGGCCGACATCGCCTATCTCGGCCTCGGCCTGATGGGCCGGGGCATGGTGCGCAACCTGCTGCAGGCGGGGCACCGCGTGCATGCCTGGAACCGCAGCGCCGTGGACCTGCCGGCGGAGATCGCCGCCCATCCCCTCTATGTCCGCGCCGCCTCGGTGGCGGCGGCGGCGGCCGGCCGCGACCGCATCATGCTCTGCGTCACCGGGCCCGACGCCCAGCGCGGCGTGCTGCTCGGCCCCGACGGCGCCTTCGCCCATGCCGCCCGGGGCGCGGTGGTCGTCGACAGCACCACGACCGACCCCGCCGTGTCGCGCAGCCTGGCCGAAGCGGCGGCGGCGGCCGGCCACGCCTATCTCGACGCCCCGGTCTATGGCAGCAAGGACCAGGCCTGGGACGGCAGCATCGGCTTCATCGTCGGCGGCGATCCCGCCGTGCTGGATGCGGTGCGGCCGATCCTCGCGGCGATCTCGGGCGGGGTGCACCATCTCGGCCCCAGCGGCGCCGGCGCGGTGATGAAGCTGATCGGCAACCTCCTGTCCGCGGCGCAGATGGCGGCGCTCGGCGAAGGCCTGGCCCTGGCCCGCAAGAACGGGCTGGCGGCCGAAGGCGTGATCGAGGTGCTGGACCGCTTCGGCGGCTCCTCCGGCGTCATCCGCGGCACCGCGCGCAAGACCCTGGCCAACGACTTCACGCCGGCCTTCCACCTCAAGAACATGGCCAAGGACATCGGGCTGATGCTCGATCTCGGCCGCGCCAGCGGCGTGCCGATGCCGGGCACCGCCCTGACGGCGGAGCTGTATCGCGCCGCCCTGGTCGCCGGCTATGGCGAGCTGCAGGCCAACGCCGTGCACAAGCTGCAGTTCCGCCTCGCCGGCATCCCGGAATGAGCCTCTCCGGCCCCGTTCACCCGGCCACCGCCGGCGGCGTCCTCACCCAGATGGCGATGCTCGCCGATGGCCGGGCGATCCGCTACCGCCGCATGGGCCCGGGGCAGGGCGCCCCGATTGTCCCCACCCCGATTGTCATGGTGCATGGCTTCGCCGGCGAGCTCCTGACCTGGGCCGCCTGCCAGGTGCCGCTCGCGGCCCGGCATACGGTCCTCGCGCTCGACCTGCCGGGGCATGGCGGCTCATCGCAGGACCTCGGCGCCGGCGGCGTGCCCGGCCTGGCCGAGGCGCTGCTGGCCTTCCTCGACGCCGTCGGCATCGGCCGCGCCCATCTGATCGGCCATTCCCTCGGCGGCGCGGTGGTGCTGCAGGCCGCCCTGTCCCGCCCCGGCCGCGCCGCCTCGCTGACCCTGGTCGCCCCCGGCAGCCTGGGCGAGGAGGCCGACACCGGCTTCGTCGGCCGGCTGCTGGCGGCGGACGACCCGCAGGCGCTGGCGGCGGCGCTGCGGCCGCTCTATGCCGATCCCGGGCTGGTCACGCCCGAGCTCGGCGAGCTGGTGCTGGCGGCCCTGTCCGGCCCGGGCGTGCGGGCGACGTTGCGCCGCCTGGCCGGCCAGTGCTTCGCCCCCGGCCGCCAGCGCCTGGTGCTGCGCGACCGGCTGGCGGAGCTTTCCATGCCGGTCCAGCTGCTGTGGGGCACCGACGACGCCATCCTGCCGGCGCGCCAGGCCCGGGGCCTGCCGCCGGCGGTGGCGGTGCATCTGTTCCCCGGCCAGGGCCACATGCTGCCGATCGAGGCGGCGGCCGGGGTCAACCGGCTGATCGAAGCGATGGTCGCCGCCGGCTGACGAGCTAGGAGGTCATCATACCACCTTGCCGGCCGGCGCAATCTGCGCTTCGTTGATGATCCTGGTCGCCATGGCGGAGCCTGGGATGGGTGAACTCGATCGGCTGAGCGACCTGATCGGCCGGATCTACGATGCCGGGACCGACCCCGACGCCTGGCGGCCCGTGCTCGCCGAGATCTGCCGCTGGGCGGGCGGCGAGATGGCGCAGGTCCTGGTGCTGGAATCCTCTGCCGCGGCCCCGGCCTTCACCGTCGCGGTCGGCTACGACGCGGCCGCCCATGCCCGCTATCTGCGCGACTATGCGCTGCAGGATCCGCGCCTGCCGGCCTGGCGGCGCCTGCCGCCGACCGTCCAGCTCTGCCATCAGGTGGTCGATCCCGCCTGGCTCGACCGCCAGGACTTCGGCGCCTTCCTGGACGAGAACGGCTGCCGCTGGACCATGGCCGCCATCGATCCGGCCTTCGACGGCATCGCCGGGATGAGCGTGCGCCGGCCGCGCCGGGCCGGGCCGTTCACGCCGGCGGAGGCCGAGCGCTTCGGCCTGCTGGTGCCGCATATCCGCCGCTCGCTGGCGCTGGCGCAGCGGCTGGACGGGCTGGCCGGCCGGGCCCGCCTGGCCGAGGATGTGCTCGACCGGCTCGACCGGGCGATGGTGCTGCTCACCGCCAACGGCCGGGTCGTCCACGTCAACGCCATGGCGGACCGGCTGTTCGAGAGCGGCCGGCTGCAGCTGCGGGGCAACCGGCTCGATTCCGCCGATCCGGCCGAGGCGGCGGCGCTGCGCGGCCTGATCGCGGCGGTGCTCGACCCGGCCTCCGGCCTCGGCCCGGTCCGGCTGCTGTCCGGCACCGCCGGGCCGT
>NZ_VCCH02000049.1 GCF_005938675.2 Mycobacterium sp. KBS0706 | reverse complement strand
CTAGGGTCTGTTGAGATTCATCTGGAATGGATGACGGCGGCGGCGAGATGGATGAAGGCGGAGAAGCTCTGATCGGTTTTGTCGGCGCGCATGGCGATGCGTTTGAACTCTTTGAGTTTGCAGAAGAAATTCTCGATCAGGTGCCGCCACTTGTACATCTCGGCGTCGATCGGCAGCTGCTTGGTGCGGCGCGGGTGCTGGGAGATGACGATCTTGGCCCCGCGTTGGTTGAGGTCGGCGATGATGGCGTTGCTGTCGAAGGCCTTGTCGGCGATCAGGGCATCGAAGCAGATGCCGTCGATGAGCGGTTCGACGCCGACCGTGTCGAACCGCTGACCGGGCAGAAGGCCAAAGCGCACAAGGTTGCCGAACGCATCGCACAAGGCGAGGATCTTGGTCGTCATGCCGCCCTTGGAGCGGCCTATGGCCTGGCTCTGAGTCCCCCTTTTGCGCCCTGGCCGTGGCGGTGGACTTTGACGATGGTGGCGTCGACCATGGCGTATTCCATGTCCGGCTCTTCCGAACAGGCTTCGAAAAGCCGAACGAAAACATCGGCTTTGACCCAACTGCGATATCGCGTGAAGACACTGTTCCACTTGCCGAAGAAGACCGGCAGGTCCCGCCACGGACTTCCAGTGCGAACGATCCAAAGCACCGCTTCTACAAAGAGCCGGTTGTCCTCACCGCTTCGTCCGGGGTCGGTCGGCTTGCCCAGGCAAAGCGGTTCCATCTTCGCCCATTGGGCGTCTGTCAGTACGAAGCGTTCCATCCGAAGTTTGAATCACAATCAGGTCCCCATGGGAATCCTGAATATCAACAGACCTTAGCCCGGCCCGACGAGGATGTCCCTAGACCGGCCATCGCATTGGGCTCCCGATAGCGGACATGATCGCACGCGACCGAGGCCGTGTGGAAAGGGAGTGAGCGTCGCCGCCGACCGCTACGGACCGCCAGCGCACCTGCTTGAGAAGGATGCGTGCTGCATGCAAGTCGCACCCGTGAGTTGCCCTTGATGTCTCCAGCGCCGCTTCTTCATGCGGGAAATCTGTCCCGGCGTTCATCACCATCAAGCGATCGGGCGGGATGATCTCGCTCCGACCGGCTGATGGTCTCCTGCAATGTTTGTCTATGTCGACGGAGCGCTCCCGCTTCGGTAACTGGACGTTTTGGTCAGGCCGCATGTCGCGTTTTGGGTGTGAACGGGCCTTCCGGTGGGGATCTCATGAGTGCGACCATCATGAGTCCCAGAAGCGCCGCCCAGAACGTCAGCCAGAACCCGTCGATATAGGCGAGGACATTGGCTTCGCGCCGGACCAGGGCCGCCAGGGTGCCGAGCCCACGGGCTGGGGCGGTATCCGATCCGTGGCTGAGAAAGGGCGCGGTGATCAGGGAGAGGGCTTGTGTTACGCTGGCGTCACCGGCGGCGACGTGCTGGCCGAGCAGATTTGAGTAGGTCTGTTCGCGGACACGCAGCCAGGTCGTGATCAGCGCGACGCCGATTTCCGCGCCGCCGAGGCGCAGGACCTGGATATAGGCCGAGAACGCCGTTGCGCGAGCCGGATCGGCATTGGCGAAGGCGTAGATCATGATCGCCAGGAACGTCAGGCCGTAACCGGCAGACTGAAGCAGTGCGATGGGCACGAAGGCCGCGGGATCCCAGTCGCTGGTCAGCCCTGTGCCGAGCAGGCCTGCGGCGGCAAAAGCCGAGAGGCCGAGGGTCAGCACGAACCGGGCGTCGACCCGTTGCAGCAGGACGACGGCGATCGGAACCAGCATCACCAGCGGCAGCGCGACGTAGTTCAGCAGCAGGGGGCCGATTTGTTCGGGCCGCAACTGGCGAACGGTGGTGAGGAAGTTAGGTATGAGCGCGACATTGGACAGGCTGGTCATGATGAAGCAGAGAGCTGCGAGCAGCATCAGCCCGATGTTGCGCGAGAAGATGACGCTCGCTTTGGCCCAGGGCTCCGGCACGACGGCCTCGTTCACCAGGAACGCCGCAATCAGCGCCGCGCCGCCGCACAGCAGCGCCAGGACCGTACCGGAGGAGAGCCAGTCGAGCCGATTTCCCTGGTCGAGTCCCGCGTAGAGCAAAGTGA
Source organism: Mycobacterium sp. KBS0706 (assembly GCF_005938675.2). Taxonomy (GTDB): domain Bacteria; phylum Pseudomonadota; class Alphaproteobacteria; order DSM-16000; family Inquilinaceae; genus Inquilinus. The sequence continues at coordinate 57,206 of NZ_VCCH02000049.1, read as the reverse complement.
GCCCGGCGCCGAGCAGCAGCATGCCGCCCCAGTCCGCCCGGCGCAGCAGATCGTGATCGATCGGCTCGGAACGGGCGCCCAGGCAGGCGCATAGGGCCATGAGGGGCGCGAGCAGCGCGTCGCCCCAATAGACCCATTCCCAGCCGAGGGTCTGGACATACACGCCGACCAGCGAGATCCCGGCATTCGCCGTGAACGCCAGCCGAAACGCATAGAGCGCCATGGCCGGCAGCCACCATCGGGGCGGCAGGTTGCGCAGGATCACCATCATCGTGGCCGGCACGAAGACGCCGAGGCACAGGCCGTGGACGATGTGCAGGGCAAGCAGCAGGTCGTAGGTGCGCGCGAAGGGGATGGCGAGCGAGACGATGGTGTAGAGCAGCGTCGGAATCACGAATAGCCGCCGGATGCCGACCGTGGATGCGAGCCAGGCGACGGCCGGCGCGATCATGATCTGCGACGCGGTTCCGGCCGTGTTGAGCCAGGCGCCCTCGTCGAAGCTCAGGCCCAGGGCCCCTTTGAGGTCGGCGAGCCCGATCGCGAAGAAGCGGCTGTGAAAGCCGACGATGAACGGCCCCAACAGGACGGCGGCTACCGCGAAGAGCGGCCGGTGCGGCGAGGCAGGCCCGGAGGCGGACCTGCTCACGGCTGTGCCCCCTGATGTCCGGGGGCTTCGGTGTGGATGCGCGTGGTGACCGACATGCCCGAGCGCAGGCGTTCCAGCAACGCCTGGCCCGGCACGAAGCCGATCCGCACCGGAATGCGCTGGACCACCTTGGTGAAATTGCCCGTCGCATTGTCGGGGGGCAGCAGCGCGAACTGCGACCCGCTCGCTGGGGAGAGGCGCTCGACATAGCCGTGCAGCAGTTCGCCGGGGAACGTATCGACCGCGATATCGACGGCCTGTCCCTCGGCCACCCGTGTCAACTGGGTTTCCTTGTAATTGGCGATCACATGAAGCTTGGGCAGTGCCGTGATCGCGATCAGGCTGCTGCCGACATTGACGTAGTCGCCCTGCTGCACCCCCCGTTCGCCGACGATGCCATCGAACGGAGCGGTGATCCGGGTATAGCCGAGGCGCAGCTGTGCGGCCGCGAGAGTGGCCTCCGCAGACTGCAGGTCGGCCGCGCGTTGCGCCTTGGTGCCGATCTGCACGTCGAGCTGCCGTCGCTGCGCGTCCACGGCAGCTTCGCTTGCCCGCAGGTCGCTCTGGGCCTTGATGTGGTCAGCGACGACCTGTTCGACCTTCTGCTGCGTGCTGAAACCTGACTGCGCGAGCTTCTCCTGCCGCTCGCGTTCCTGGCGCGCCTGAATTTCGAGCGCCACCGCGGAAGCCTGTTGCGCTTCGGCTTGGGAAATCGTGGCGCGCTGCAGCGCGATCTGGTTGTCGAGGTTGTCGTGCGCGGTTCTGGCCGCGGCAACGGCGGCCTCGGCCTGGGCAACCTGGACGGCATAGTCGGCGGGATCGATTTCCGCCAGCAGATCGCCGGCCTTGACACGCTGGAAGTCTGTGACCCCGATCGAGCGCACCGTTCCGGCGACCCTGCTCGCGAGGCTCGTCATCTCCGTTCGAACGTAGGCGTCGTCGGTCTCCTGAACCGCGGCCTGGCCTGTCCACCGGTCCCACCGGGTGATCGCGATGGTGACAAAGCCCAGGATGATCGCCAGCGCGAGCAGCGGGATGCCGAATCGTGCGAGCGCGCCCCACAGGGCGGGCGACGTCGACCGTTCTGGTCCCGGATGCGGTGCGCGCTCCGATGCCGGCGTCTGCACCTCGGCGGCGTGTGCGGCGAGTTGGGGCGTGGACATGTCTTGCGCCGTTCATCCGCCGCTGATGGTTCCGGCTCGCGTGGCGCGCGCATGGCGATCCACGAGAAAGACAATCAGCGTGGAGGGGCGAACGGCCTTGATGGCCGGAAGCGGGGCCTCGTCGTCGGCGAGCGCATCTCCCTTCAGGAGATGCGCGCTGCCGGCACTGATCTCTCCATCGAAGACATACAGCAGCTGATCCATGCCATCGGCCTGGGGGATCTCGATCCCGCGGCCGGCCGGCAGCTGCGCGTCATGGACGATGACCTGCTGGCGGATCTTGAGCGGCGCGTCGCTTGTCTCCGGCGCGGCGACGAGATGCCACCTGCCGTCGGCCATCGCGTCGTCGCGGTCGTGGAACTGGACTTCGCCGGGCAGATCCGCCTCGCGCGGACGAATGAAGATCTGCAGCATCTCGACGGGATCCGAAGGCGTCGATTCCTCATGCCAGAAGCTCTGTCCCGCGTTCATCAGCATCAGCCTGTTCGGCGACAGCGCAACGCGGTGGCCGGACGAGTCCTCATGCACCATGGTGCCGCGCCACATGTAGCTCAGGATCTCGTCGTTGACGTGCTCGTGGAAGCGCACCACGGTGCCGACGCCGAGACTGGCGTGATCGAGGACCGCGAGCGGCCCGAAAGCCGGATCGGCGTTCGATCCGAGAATAAGGCCCGGCCGCACGCGCCGGATCTTGAATGGCCCTTGCTCGAAGCCGCGGCTGGCCTGTGCGCGCAGAATCCTCAACATTTCAGCAACTCCGTGCGGAGATTCGTGGACAGGATCCCGGCGCTGTCGGGCTGGGATCCTGTCGAATGGGCCGTCCCGGCTTCGGGCGAGCGCAGCGCCGGTTACGACTGGATCGGCGGAAGAACCTCGGTGAACAGCAACTGGACGAGCTGCTGACCCTGGGGCGTGCTCCAGTTCTGGGCGAGTTCCGCGATCATGGTGTTGGTTGCAGTCAGGACGACGCCGGCGTCCTGCATGCGGCGCCGCGACATGTCCTCGGACAACTCGTACGGCGATCCCGAGGCGTCCATGACGGCCTGCACGTTGTAGCCCTCGGTCACCGCGTCGATCGCCGGGAAGACGAGGCAGACATCGGTCGTCACGCCGGCCATGATCAGGTTCTTCCGGCCCGTCGCCTCGACGGCCGCCTTGAAATTGGCATCGGTCCAGGCGTTGACGATGCCTTCGCGCTTGATGCGCTTCTCGAAGGCCTCCGGCAGGATGTCCTTCAGCTCCGGCAGCAGCGGCCCCTGCAGACGATCCTCCTGGCTGGAGGTCAGCACGGTCGGGATGCCGAGGATGCGGGCGGTCTTGGCCAGGGCGAGCGACATGCGCTTGGCCTGGTCGACGTCGATATTCTTGATGAGCTGCATCGTGCCGACCTGATGGTCGATCAGCAGAAGCGCCGAGTTCTCTGGGGTGAATATCGTGGTCATGGCTGATTTCCCGTGCTCGTTGTGAGCTTCATGGCTCGCCCTGGAAGCTAGAGATGGAACGAAGCACGCGGGAGATTTGATATTTGTCACGGTCATGTTCCATAAATGGAACATGAAAGCATTTGGTGATTTTGACGGACTCGCGCTGTTTATCCGCATGGTGCAAGCGGGCGGGCTGGCCTCGGCCGAACGCGCGACCGGTATCCCGAAGGCCACGCTCTCGCGCCGGCTGTCGGCGCTGGAAGAGACCCTGAACGTCCGGCTTGCGCGCCGGACAAGGAAGGGACTGATACTGACCGAACAGGGCCAGCAACTCTTCGAGCGGGGCCGGACCGCCTTCACGCTGGCCGAGCAGGCTGTCGCCGAGGTTCAGGACGACCGCGTCGCGCTGTCGGGCACGGTTCGCCTGTCGCTTCCGCCGGACATGGCGACCGCGGTTCTCGGCCCTGCTCTGATCGGCTTCAAGACCAGATGTCCCGACGTCACGATCGAGATGGCGCTCACGGATCGCAGGGTCTCCCTTATCGAAGAAGGATACGATCTCGCCGTTCGCATGGGACCGGTTGCGGACTCCGAACTGATGTTCAGGAAATTCGCCGATCTCCCGCGCGCACTGGTCGCGAGCCCCGCCTTCCTCTCTGAACATCCCGGTCTGAGCACGCCACAGGATCTGGAGATGCTGCCGGCCCTCGCGATCCGCCGCGATCTGATCGAATGGGATCTGAAAAATGCGCACGGGACACGCGCGATCATACGCCCCGGGATCGGCTTTGCCGCAAACCGCCAGACCATTCTGGTCGATGCGGCCCGCGCCGGTCTCGGCATCGCCAATCTGCCGAAGTTCCTGATCGAGGACGCCATGGCGGCCGGCGCACTCGTACCCGTCCTGCCGGATTGGGAGCCGTCACCCGTAGAGATGACCGCATTGTGGCAAAGGGACAGGATCACGGGACGCCTGATCAAGGCCATCGTCGCAGCCTTTGAGGAGGCACTGTCTGCCAAACCGTCCGAGGTCTAGCCTCCGGTCCGCGGCGGGCCGGTTACGACGAGCGCACCGTGACTCGGTGAGAGCCGGTCTGCGCGGAGGGAGGCCGCTTTCCGGTACGGATGGAATGTCGGGCGTGTCCGCTCTGGAGGAGTCCAGAGGGTCTCCAAACGTCATCAATGGGGACCGAGCAGACACCCAACGGCTTCGCGGAAAGCGTCCTCAACCGGCGAATGCGCCGCCGGCCGCCGACAGCCGGCCGCTACAGCACGAAATCTCCCGCGACCAGCGCGATGGCGCCGGTGAGCCGGATGTGGACATCGGAGACCCCGTCGCCGTTCACATCCCCGGCGATGATGGTGATGCCGGGGCTGGTGACGGCGGCGCGCAGCTGGCCGGCGTGATGGGTGAAGGCGCCGCTGCCGATGAAGCTGAAGGCCTGGTTGCCGGCGGCGCCCGAATGGGCGTCGATCGCCGACAGGTCGATCCGGTCGCCTTGGGCCCGGCTGAAATCGGCGATCCGGTCGGCGTTGGCGCCCACGGCGCTGTCGCCCGTCGCGGCGAAGACGAAGCGGTCGCCGCCGATGCCGCCGGTCAGCGCGTCCTTGCCGGCCCCGCCGCGGAGCACGTCGTTGCCCTCATAGCCGTTGAGCGCATTGGCGCCGCTGCTGCCGATCAGGGTGTCCCCGGCCTTGCCGCCGTTGACATTCTCGATCCCGATCAGGATGTCGCCCTGGGCGTTGCCGCCCGTGCCCGTGCCGGTGGCGAGATTGACCGTCACGCCGGCAGTCTCGCCCCAATAGCTCGCCGTGTCGACGCCCGCGCCGCCGTCGAGCCGATCGGCCCCGGCGCCGCCGCGGAGCACGTCGTTGCCGGTCCAGCCCTGCAGCGTGTTGGCGCCGGCGTTGCCGGCGAGGGTGTCGCCGGCCTGGCTGCCCGAGACAGTCTCGATCGAGACCAGCGTGTCGCCCTGGGCCTCGCCGCCGGTGCCCTTGCCGGTGGCGAGATCCACCGAGACCCCGACCGTGCCGGTGTAGTAGCTGGCCGTGTCGCTGCCGGCGCCGCCGTCGAGCCGGTCGGCCCCGGCGCCGCCGCGGAGCACGTCGTTGCCGGTCCAGCCCTGCAGGGTGTTGGCGCCGGCGTTGCCGCCGAGGGTGTCGTTGGCCTGGCTGCCCGAGAGGGTCTCGATCGAGCGCAGGCTGTCGCCCTGGGCCTCGCCGCCGGTGCCCTTGCCGGTGGCGAGATCCACTGAGACCCCGACCGTGCCGGCGTAGTAGCTGACCGTGTCGATGCCGGCGCCGCCGTCGAGCCAGTCGGCCCCGGCGCCGGCGCGGAGCACATCGTCGCCGCCGTCGCCCGTGACGACGTCGTCGCCGCCATTCCCGGCCAGCTGGTCGTTCCCGGCGAGGCCGAGGATGCGCTCGCCGCCGGCGCCGCCCTGCAGCAGATCGGCGGCGGCGGAGCCGGTCAGCGTCGCCACCGTGATGCCGGAGAACAGGCGGCCGGCGATCGCGTCGTCCTCGCCGTCGAGGCCTTCGCTCTCATAGGCCACGAAGAACCCGCCGGTCTTCAGCGCCGTGACCGATGGCCATTCCTGGGTGTCGACGAAGGACTGGTTGACCAGGATGTTGGCGCCGACCTTGCGCCCGTCCTCGAAGAAATACTGGCCGAACACCTCCTTCGTCCTAGGACCGCCTGCCTTCAGCCCGGCGTCAGCGAGACCCAGTAGCCGGGGCGGTACTCCACCGGCAGGAAGCGCTCGTGGAAGGTGCGGAAGGTGGCGTCCGGGTCGAGGTCGGCGAACAGCTCCGGATGCAGCCATTTCGCCAGGGCCTGGATCGCCACGAACTGGTAGGGGCTGTCGTAGAGCTGGTGCCAGATGGCGTGCACCCGGCCGGTTTCGGTCGCCGGGATGGCGGTGAAGGCCGGGCGCTGCATCAGCGCCTGCAGGCGGGCGCGGCTGCCGTCCTGGTCGGCGCCGGGGCCGACGCCGACCCAGGCGCCGGCGGTCTCGTAGAGCGTCCAGTTGCTGCCGGTGACGATCACCACATCCGGCTTCGACGCCACGATCTGCTCCGGGTTCAGCGTGCCGAAGGTGCCGGGGATCAGGTCGCGGGCGATGTTGTCGCCGCCGGCCACCGAGACCATCCGGCCGAAATTCTCGTCGCCGAAGGACATGCAGCATTCGTCGCTGTAGCCGCCGGCGCGGTCGATCATCACCTGCGGCCGCGGCCCGGCATGGGCGGCGAGCCGGCCGGTGACCTTCTCGATCTCGGCGCGACGGAAGGCGACCAGCTCCTCCGCCCGCTCCTCGCGCCCGGTCACCTGGCCGAGGATGCGGATGCTCTTCTCGGCGTTCTCGAAGGGCCGCTCGCGGAAATCGATGAACACCACCGGGATGCCGACCGCGGCCAGCTTGTCGATCAGCCCGCCCTCGTCGGTCGCCAACTTCGATTCCAGGTTCATCACCACCAGGTCGGGATGCAGCGACAGCGCCTGCTCGACGTCGAAGGTGCCCTCCTTGGCGCCGCCGAAGCGCGGCAGGTCAGCGATGAAGGGGTACTTCTGGCGATAGATCTCGTAGCCGTCGCGATCGGCCTTCTCGAGATCGTCGCGCCAGCCGACGACGCGCTGAAACGGCGCCTCGGTGTCGAGCGCCGCCAGCAGGTAGATCTGCCGCCCCTCGCCCAGGATGATCCGCTTCGCCTCGGCCGGGACCTGCACGCTGCGGCCGGCGACATCCTCCACCGTCCGGGTCTCGGCCGCCGGTGCCGCGCCGGCGGCGAACAGAAGGGCCGCGGCAAGGCCGAGGGTGCGTCGGGACATCATGGTGGCTGGTCCGGAGTGGAATGTTACGTCAGGCAAATTCAATGAACGATTTGAGAGTGATTATCAATCTCTATAAAACCGACTTGGTGGCCGCTTGGCCGGGTGAAGCCGACCGGCCCGGCCTAGTTCGGCCCCTGGCTGACGTTGACCTCGGCCGTGTCGATGAGGGCGTCGATCTCCCGCAGGTTGCTGGCCTGCTGGCTTCGGCCCGACTCGTCCAGCCCCTGCTTCATGCCGATCGGGTCGGCGATCACGAAGCGGCCATCCTTGTCGATCAGGAACTGCAGGTCGGCAATGGCGACATCCTTGTCGATCAGCAGGCTGCGGATCGCCTTCAGGCTCGAGATGCTGTTCCGGTTCAGCAGCGTGACGCTGAGCGGCTGGCCGCTGGCATCCATCCGGAAGTCGAGGTCCCGGTCGTTGGCAACATAGCGGTCCTGCAGGAAGGCCTTCTGTCCGTTGAAATCGAACTCGGCCTGGTTCCTCGCGATCGGGAAGCCGAGGCGGTCGAGCTCGGCGAGAGTGGCCTGCTGATGCTCGGGGTCGGAATAGGCTTCGCCCGGCCGGCGCACCTCCGGCTCCAGATCCTTGTAGACGACGATCACATGGTCGTCGCCGAAGGCGAAGGCGGTCTTCTCGGCCCCGGTCCCGAGGACTTCGCCGAGATTGGTCTCGGGATCGATCGCCCGGCGCCGCCCCTGGTCGTCGACCGAGAATGTCCGTCCGTTCTCGACCTCGATCCTGCCGCTCGGCCCCTGGGGCGTCGTCTTCCGCTGGAAGACGTTCCACCAGTTACGGTCTCGCGAGCCGGTGACATAGACATCGACGCCGCTGTAGTCGGCCACGCGTTGCGCGAAGGCGTTCGCCTCGGCGCTGGGCCGCGCAATGTTCAGGACGATCGGATGGTCCTCGTACTCCCGCCCGACCAGCGACTTCGTGAACACCTCCGGAACGGTGAACCGGTTGCCCTGGGCGTCCACCACATGGTTGGCGTCGGCTGCGGCGGCGAAATGGGCGACGTTGACGGATTTAATGTTCTTGTCGCGGAGAAGCGCATCGAGCGAGCGGAGCCGGGCGCGGCCGACGCTGCCGTCATCCGCCGGCAGGCGGCCGCCGACCCAGACCCGGTCCGTGTCGATCCGGGGGAACGCCATCTTCTGCGTTCGCGGAGAGCTCAGGTCGTCGCCGGGGCGCAGGTCGAGCGTCCGGGACGGATTCCGGCCGACCGGGGGCGCCTCGCGCGGCGGGGTGGGCGGCGGCGCCTCTCCCTCCGGATGCGGGGCGGATGCGGACGGGTCGGGCGGCGGGGTTTCGCCGTCGGGACGCGAAGTCGATGCGGGAGGATCGGCCGGGGCGCCGGTGCGCGGCTGGAAGGCCTGCCGGGCCATGGCACCGGCCGAGACGGTCCAGAACGCCATGCCCAGGCCCATCTCGAAGCGCTGGGCCGGGTCGAGATCGTTCCAGTCCGTGACCAGGGTGTATCCGCTGTTGCCGGCGGCCGCCGTATCCGCCCCGATCGCCGTGCCGTTGGCGACGGCCCAGGCCCCGGGCATGGTCACGTCCTGGCCGGTCCGGGCCAGGAAGGCGGCGCGGCCGAGCGGCAGCCCGCTCAGCACGCCGGCCGCGATGTTGAAATAGGCGGCCCTCGCCTGCGGGTCGCCGAAATCGTTCGACAGGCCGATGTCGTCGCGCTCGGCCAGGGTCTGCGCGCCGCGGCCGGAGACCCACGCCCCGGCGGCGATCATCACCACCGGGGCCGCGGTGCCGCCGCTGCCGATCATCATCGCCCCGCCGGCCAGCAGGCCGCCGACCAGGGCGACCATGTCGCCTGCCTCCAGCAGTTGCTCACCGATCGTATCCGGCGTCTTCGGCGTGTTGCGGCTGTCCAGCGCCACCTTGCCGTCGGGGCCCGGCTTCAGCTCACCGCCCTTGGGATAGGTGACGTTTCCGGGCGGCAGCTGGTTCTTGTCAGTCCATTTGCCGAAGCTGTCGTACCGCGCGCCCAGATTGTCGACGAACCAGGTCTTGCCGTCCTTGCCCTCGACCCGGAACAGCGGCAGCTGCACCGGCCCGGTCTGGCGGCTGGAATACTGGATCGGCAGCACCGTGACCCGGGCGGTGTCGCCGCCGAGATCCCGGATCGTGGCGGTGATCTTTGCCACCGTCCCGGCGTTGTCGCCGGTGGCGTAGAAGGACCGCTCGCCCCGGGCGGCCTCGTCCTTCAGCTGCTTCAGCTTGTCCGGCGGCGTGTCGGCGGAGATGCCTTCGGGCGGCAGGTTCATCGCCTGGCCGACCCGGTTGTCGAGCTGGGCGCCGTGCAGCTCCTCCGGGATGCCGACACCGCTGCCGCCGCCGAGGCGGTCGGCGGTGGCCTCGGGCGTCTGCCGGCTGGCCGCGAGCGCCCGGTCGGCGCTGTCCTGGGCGATCGGGACGGCGATCAGCGGGCTGGCCCAGGGATCGAAGCCGTCGCGCGACAGGCGGGCGACGGTGATCTCCGGGTTCTGCAGCACCACGGCCAGGGCCTGGGCCCGGCGCTCCGGCCCGATCTTGTCCTCGCCGAGAATGGCGTTGGGCGGCGTCAGCAGCGACCGGCCGGTCGGCGTCGACAGCAGGTCGCCGATCCGCTGCGCCTCCTGCTGCTGCCGCTGCGGGTCCTGCGGGAACAGCCCGCGGGCGAGGGCCTTGGCCATCGGCATCGACAGGTCCGTGCCCTGGCCGTAGCGCTGCTCCTGGGTGGTCGAGAAGGCACTGGTGGTGAAGGCCCAGCCGCTGTCGGTGAACGGCCCGGCATTGAGGGCCTCGAGCGTCGCCGAGGCATATTCGGTCTCGAGGCCGGGCGAGGACAGCGCTTCGGCGAGGCCCGCCGCCTTGGATGGTCCCAGCTGCTCGACCAGCCGCCGCAGCGCGGCCTGCTGCGCCGCATCGGCCTTGCGGCCCGGCTCGACATGCAGCGCGACGATGGCGGCACCGCCGATGTCGACCGCATCCCCGTTGCGCTCGGACGCCGGCTTGCCGCGCTGTTCCGCCTCCAGGGCGGCGGCCTTCACGGCGCAGCGTTCGGCCACCAGCGGCCCCAGGGTTCCGTCGCCGCGGACGTCCCGCGCCAGGTCCCGCGGCGAGGAATAGGTCTCGCCCTCGCGGACCCATTTGTCGAGCGCCTTGTCGACCAGATAGCGCCGCTCATCCTGCGTCAGCCCGCCCAGCTCGGAGTTCCCGCGCAGCGCATGCGCGACCTTGTCGTGGGAATCGTCGTTCCAGGGCCAGAAACTGTCATTCGCCCCGCCGACCCAGTCGTCGATGCTGCGGCGCCGGTCGTCGGCGATGGTCTTGGCCGGGTCGGTCAGCCCTGACGGCGGCTTCGGCGGATCCTCGGGGCGAGCTTGCGCCGGGGCGTCCGGGGTCCCTGAGACGGGGCGGCCTTCCTTGCGGACGGCATCGACCACATCCACGAAGCGGACCGGGCTGTCCGGCTTGCCGCGATCCACGCGCGGCGAATAAGGCGGCAGGCCGCTGGAGCGATCGGCTGGAAAGACCATGACAGCGCCCCTCCCCCAATAAGGACGATCCGGACCCGAGATGCGCGCTCAGGCCAATGGCCCGAGGCCGGAGGTCATGGCCGCCCGAGTTTCGCCTCCGCCGCCGCGAGCAGCAGGTCGATCAGCGCGACCTGATCCTGCGGCGGCGGCCGGCCTTCCCACACCGCGCCGGGGTCCGACAGCACGAACGCCCCGTCCGCGCGGATCAGGAGGTTGAGCCGGTCCACGGCGACCGGCGTCTCCAGCATGACCGCCCGGATGCGGGACAGGCTGGCCACGCTGGCCTCGCTCAGCAGCCGGTCGTCGACGACCGACCGGTTCCGCACGATGTCGGCGCTGCTGCCGGGATACCGCTCGAAGATGATGGCGGGCTGGCCATGCACGGAGGTCTTGCCGACGACCGCGGCCGTCGGCAGCCCCTTGGCCGCAAGGGCCTCCAGCATGGCGATCTCACGGTCCGCCCGATCCATGTCCCCCCTCGACATCAGACCACCCGGCAGCGGCGCCGGCCGCATGTCCAACAGTAGGAACGGATGACCGCTCCAGGATGTTCCAGGGACCGGCGTTTCACAAGGCCGGCCAGGGCCGCTGCGGGCCGCGGCGGTCCTCATAGGCCTTGGCCAGGCGCAGCACGCCGAGGTCATCGAAGCGCCGGCCGACGATCTGCAGCCCGATCGGCGCCCCGGCCTTGGTGTACCCGCAGTTGATCGACACCGCCGGCTGCTCCGACATGTTCCAGGCCACGGTGTAGCCGATATGCTCGAACGGCTTCTCCGGGTCGTTGACCGGCGAGGCCCAGTCGGCCGGGAAGCGGGCGACCGGCGCGGTCGGCGACAGCACGAAATCCCATGAGCCGAACAGCGTCGCCGCCGCCTTGCGGATCGCCATGGTCTGGTTGAAGCCGCGCATCACGGCGAGGCCGGAGCGCTGCGCCCCGGATTCCGCCCAGGCACGGATATAAGGCAGGATCTTCGCCCGCCCCTCCTCCGGCAGCCTCTCGACATCGTCCCAGGCGCGCGCCCGCCAGAAATCGTCCAGCCCGTCCAGCATCTCCCGGGTCAGGATCGCCGGCACCGGCTCGACGATGGCGCCGGCGGCCGCGAGCAGCCGGGCGGCGGCGGTCACCGCCTCACCCACCTCCGGGTCCAGCGCCATGCCGGCGCCGATCTCCATCATCAGGCCGATGCGCAGCCCCTTCGGGTCGATGGCGAGGTCGGACCAGTCGATCTCGGCCGGCGGCAGGTTCATGCCGTCGCGCCCGTCCGGCCGCGACAGCACCGTCATGGCCAGCGCCGTATCGGCCACGGTGCGGGTCATCGGCCCGGCGACGCGGCCGACATAGGGCGGGTCGATCGGGATCCGCCCCAGGCTGGGCTTCAGCCCGATGATGCCGCACCAGCTGGCCGGCAGCCGGATCGACCCGCCGATATCGGTGCCGAGATGGATCGGCCCGTAGCCGGCCGCGGCCGCCGCCCCGGCCCCGGCGCTGGAGCCGCCCGGATTGGTCGACAGGTCCCAGGGGTTGCGGGCCAGTTTGTGGAAGCTGGAGAGGCCGGAGGACAGCATGCCGTAATCCGGCATGGTGGACTTCGCCAGGATCACGGCGCCGGATTCGCGCAGCCTCGCGGCAGGCGGCGCGTCCTGGGCGGCGGGCACCAGCGCCGTCGCGGCGGTGCCGACCGGCACCGGCACGCCCTTCGTCGCGATGTTCTCCTTGATCGTCACCGGCACGCCGTCGACCGGGCCGAGCGGCCGCCCCTCGGCCCAGCGCGCGGCCGAGGCCGCGGCGGCGGCGCGGGCGGCGGCCGCATCCAGCGCCCACAGCGCCTGCAGCTTCGGCTCCCAGGCCTCGATCCGCTGCAGCACCGCCTCGGTCACCTCGATCGGCGACAGGCTGCGGTCGCGGTAGCGGGCGACGAGGTCGACGGCGGAGAGATCGGCAAGCGAGGTCATGCGTCACCGCTGAGCAAAGACGGGTGCCCAGATAAGCGGAAATCCGGCGCCCGACCAAGCTGAATGGCCGGACATTATCTGTCCGGCCTCGTTTTAGGCGCCGCTATCCGGCCTCCTCCTGGAACGCCTCCTCGCGCTTGCGCCGGATCGCCGGGCTGACCATCACCGCCAGCACGCCCACGGTCATCAGCAGCAGCACGGCACTGATCGGCCGGGTGACGAACACCGTCACGTCGCCGCGCGCCAGCAGCATGGCGCGGCGCAGATTCTCCTCCATCATCGGCCCCAGGATGAAGCCGAGCAGCAGCGGCGCCGGCTCGCAGTCCAGCTTCACCAGGATGTAGCCGACCAGGCCGAACAGGACGGTCAGATAGACGTCGAAGACGTTGTTGTTGAGGCTGTAGACGCCGATGCAGCAGAACGCCAGGATCGCCGGGAACATCAGGTGGTACGGCACCTTCAAGAGCCGCACCCAGATGCCGATCAGCGGCAGGTTCAGCACGATCAGGAAGAAGTTGCCGATCCACATCGAGACGATCAGGCCCCAGAACAGGTCCGGCTGCTCGGTCATCACCAGCGGGCCCGGCTGGATGCCCTTGATGATCATGGCGCCGACCATCAGCGCCATCACCGGCGTCGGCGGGATGCCCAGCGTCAGCATCGGGATGAAGGAGGTCTGGGCGCCGGCGTTGTTGGCCGATTCCGGCCCGGCCACGCCCTCGATCGCGCCCTTGCCGAACTCCTGCGGCCGGCGCGAGAGCTTCTTCTCCAGCGAATAGGCGGCGAAGGAGGACAGAATCGACCCGCCGCCCGGCAGGATGCCGAGGACCGAGCCCAGCGCGGTGCCGCGCAGGATCGCAGGCGTCATCCGGCGCAGCTCCTGGCGCGTCGGCATCAGGCCCGAGACCTTGCGCACCATCACGTCGCGCAGGTGTTCGGCCTCGAGGTTGCGGATGATCTCGGCGATGCCGAACAGGCCCATCGAGATGGCGACGAAGTTGATGCCCTGCGACAGCTCGGGGATGCCGAAGGTGTAGCGCGGCGTGCCGGTCTCGACATCCTGGCCGACCATGCCGAGCAGCAGGCCGAGCGCGATCATGCCGAGCGCCTTCAGCACCGAGCCATGCGCCAGCGCCACCGAGGCGACGAGGCCCAGGACCATCAGCGAGAAGTACTCGGCGGGTCCGAACTTCAGCGCGATGGCCGCCAGCGGCGGCGCGAACAGCGCGATCAGCAGGGTGGCGACGGTGCCGGCGAAGAACGAGCCGATGCCGGCGGCGGCCAGGGCGGCGCCCGCCCTGCCCTGCCTGGCCATCTGATAGCCGTCGATAGCCGTCACCACCGAGGCCGATTCGCCCGGCAGGTTGATCAGGATCGCCGTGGTCGAGCCGCCATATTGCGAGCCGTAATAGATACCGGCCAGCATGATCAGGGCCGCGATCGGCGGCAGCACGAAGGTCGCCGGCAGCAGCATGGCGATGGTCGCGGTCGGACCGAGGCCCGGCAGCACCCCGACCAGCGTGCCGAGCAGCACCCCGACGAAGCAATAGGCGAGGTTGGTCGGCGTGAAGGCGACGCCGAAGCCGAGGATCAGGTCGTGCAGCAGGTCCATGGTCGTCTCAGTTCCCGAACCAGCGGCCGAAGATGGGGATCGGCAGCCCGAGCCCCCAGACGAAGACGGCGACACAGAATGCGGCAAGGACCACCGCCGCCGCGGCCGCGACCGGCACCCGGAACTTGACGCTGGCGGCGGCGCCGACGAAGACCACCACCAGCAGCGCGACCACCAGCCCGCCGCCGCGCAGCAGCAGGCCGAACAGCAGCATCGCCCCCAGCACGATCGCGCCGCCGCGCCAGGCCCATTGGCCGACGCCCTCCCCCTCCAGCACGAAGGACCGCACCAGGGTGATCAGCCCGATCAGGGCCAGGATCCCGGCCAGCACGGTCGGGAAATAGCCCGGCCCCATCTTGATGGCGCGGCCCATGGAATAGCCCTGGGCCATCCAGCCGAAGCCGATCGCCAGGGCCAGGAAAATCAGCCCGGACCAGAAGTCCTTGGGATGACGGATGGAGAGGCGCATCGCGGCTCCTGGATCCGGTGCTGGGACGAGAGGCGCGGGCTCAGTCGGCGTAGACGCCGGCGGCTTTGATCACCGGCTCCCATTTGGCGATCTCGGCCTTGAGATAGGCATCGAGCGCCGCCGGGGTGGCCCGGTCGAGCGCCACCGGCTCGGTGCCGAGATCGGCGAAGCGGGCGACCACGTTCGGGTCCTTGAGCGCGGCCTGCAACGCGGCCTCGAGCTTGTCGACCACCGGCTGCGGCGTGCCCTTGGGCGCGTACAGCCCGTGCCAGATGCCGATCTTGAAATTGGGCAGCCCGGCCTCGGCGGTGGTCGGCACATCCGGCAGCGACGGCACGCGCTTGTCGGTGGTGACGGCGTAGACCTTGATCTTGCCGCCCTTGATCTGGCTGGTGGTGTTGGTGGTCTGGTCGCACATGAAGTCGAACACGCCGCCCAGCAGGTCGTTCATCGCCGGGCCGGTGCCCTTGTAGGCGACGGTGGTCAGCGGCGTGCCGATCGCATCCATGAACAGCATGCCGCAGAGATGCGAGGCCGAGCCGACGCCGGCATTGGCGATCGTCACCTTGTCCTTGTTCGCCTTGGCGTACTCCACCAACTCCTGCATCGACTTCGATTCGAAGTCACCGCGGGCGACGAAGGTCATCGGCACGTCGGTGACCAGGCCGATGCCGGCGAAGGCCTCGCCCGGCTTGTAGTCGAGGTTGCGGTACAGCGTGGCGCTGGTGGCCTGGCCGATATGGTGCAGCAGGATGGTGTAGCCGTCGGGGTCGGCCTTGGCGACACGCCCGGCGCCGATGGTGCCGCCGGCACCGCCGACATTCTCGACGATCACCTGCTGGCCGAGCGTCTTGCTCATCGGCTCGGCGATCAGCCGCGCCACCGTGTCGGTCGGCCCGCCGGCGGCGAAGGGCACCACCATGGTGATGACGCGGTTCGGGTAATCCTGGGCTGCGGTCGGCAGGGCAAAGGCGATGGCCGTGGCAGCAAAAATGCCGAGGCCGATCCGGCGGCTGAGCTTCATAGACGTGACCCCCTTCGTGTTCATCGATCCCGGCCGATTCCCGTCGGCCGTCATTTTTAGGCAATCTAGCCTGTCCTTACCGGATGGCACAGTTGCTTTTCCAGGCCCTGGCGTGGGGATCGAGGTCGTGCCAGTGTCGCGTCATGCTGCGCCCCAACTTCTACGTCCATCCGTCGCTCGACCGCGCCGGCCGCTTCCGCCGCGACACCGAGTGGATCGCCCGCGTCACCGTGAGCGAGCACACCCGCATCCTGCCGGTGTGGCAGGGCCGCAACCTGATCGCCGGGCCGCCGGAGGCGCCGCATGTCGCCATCGTGCCGGCGACCGAGGCCTGGTGGCGCAGCGCCGCGGCCGAGGTGGTGATGCTGGGCGTCAACGGCGACGTCACCTATCTCGCGGTCGATGTCAGCGGCCTGGCCGACCCGGCCGCGGACCCGGTGCTGGCCGGGCTGGGCAGCTTCCTCGACCTGCGCGCCGTCGGGCCGCTGCTGCCGCATGACGAGGGTGCCCTGCTGGCCTATGCCCGCGGCATGGTGTGGTGGCATTCGCGCCACCGCTTCTGCGGCGTCTGCGGCAGCCCCACCGCCAGCAGCGACGCCGGCCACCGCCGCGACTGCACCAATCCGGACTGCCGCACCCAGCATTTCCCGCGCACCGACCCGGCGGTGATCATGCTGATCCATGACGGCGACCGGGTGCTGCTGGGACGCCAGAAGGCGTGGCCGCCAGGCATGCATTCGGTGCTGGCCGGGTTCCTCGAGCCGGGCGAGAGCCTGGAGGATGCGGTGAAGCGCGAGGTGGTGGAGGAGGCCGGCATCGTCGTCGACGACGTCCGCTACCATTCCAGCCAGCCCTGGCCGTTCCCGCAGTCGCTGATGGTGGGGTTCACCGGCCGCGCCGTGACCGCCGATCTGCAGGTCGATCAGGACGAGCTGGAATCGGCCGCCTGGTTCGAGCGCGACTGGCTGCGCCGCCATGTCGACGACGAATCGTTCCGCCTGCCCCGCCGCGACAGCATCGCCCGGCGCCTGCTGGAGGACTGGCTGGCGGAGGGCTGAGGTCGGCCAAGACTTGTCTTGGACCACCGGATAGACCATCTTTCATGCATGTCCACATCGCCCGATCGATGGGGAGGGAACCATGCACATCTCCGTCAGCGAAGCGAAGGCCCAGCTCACTGAGCTGGTGCGGCGCGCGGAGGCCGGCGAGGAGATCGTCCTGACCCGGTTCGGCCAACCCGTCGCTCGCCTGGTGCCGGAGGCCAGAAAGCCGACCTTGGCCGAGCGGAAGGCCATCATCGGGGAGATCAGAGCGGCAGTTCGCGGCAAGGCCACCCCAGGCCCCTCCGCGGCGCGCAGCCAGGACTTTCTGTATGATGAATTTGGCCTGCCGAAGTGATCGTGGTCGACACCTCGGCTCTGCTGGCCATAGTGCTGGAAGAAGCCGAGGCCGATTCCTGTTCGGCCATTCTGACGGATGCGTCCGAGCTGGTCATTTCCACCGGCACCCTGGCGGAAGCCTTGCTTGTCGCGGGCCAGCGCGGTGTCGGAGATGATTTGGAGCAGTTGGTCAACCGGATGGGCTTCGAGATCGCGCCGGTGACGCCCGCCGTCGCTCGACGCGTGGCGGAAGCCTATGCCCGGTGGGGCAAGGGCAATCACCCCGCCAGGCTGAACTTCGGCGACTGCTTCGCCTATGCAGAGGCCGAGGCCCGATCCTGCCCGCTGCTGTTCATCGGCGACGATTTCGCCCGAACCGATCTGAAATCCGCTCTCGACGGGTAGTCCCCGCCTTCACTCGTCCTCGGCGATCTGGCTCGGGTCGCGGCGGAACGGGTGGGCCGGGTAGACGCCGAGCATGTGGAAGTTGCGGGTGAAGAACTGCAGCTCCTCCAGCGCGAAGCGCAGCGCCTGGTCGTCCGGGTGCCCCTCGACATCGGCATAGAACTGGGTCTGGCTGAACCGGCCGCCCAGCATGTAGCTCTCGAGCTTGGTGATGTTGACCCCGTTGGTGGCGAAGCCGCCCAGCGCCTTGTACAGCGCGGCCGGCACCGAGCGCACCTCGAACACGAAGCTGGTCATCACCGGGCCGTTGTTCGGCTTCGGCCGCACCGGGTCGCGCGACAGCACGACGAAGCGGGTGGTGTTGTGCTCCGCATCCTCGATGTCGCCGGCCAGGATCTGCAGCTTGTAGATCTCCGCCGCCAGGCGGCTGGAGATGGCGGCGATGGCAGGGTCGCCCCGCTCCGCCACCATGCGCGCGGCGCCGGCGGTGTCGGCATGCACCACCGGCTTCAGCCCGCGGGCCCGCAGCCATTGCCGACACTGGCCCAGCGCCTGGACATGGCTGTGCACCTCGCGAATATCGGCCAGCTTGGCGCCGGGCAGCGCGACCAGCTGGTGGTTCACCCGCAGGAAGTGCTCGCCGATGATGTGCAGTCCGGATTCGGGCAACAGGTGGTGCATGTCGGCGACGCGGCCGGCGATCGAGTTCTCGATCGGGATCATGCCGAGATCGGCCCGGCCGTCATGGATCGCCGCCAGCGCCTCCTCGAAGGACGGGCACGGCACCGTCTCCGCATCCGGGAAGACCTGGCGCGACGCCATGTCGGAATTGGCCCCGGGCCAGCCCTGGAACGAGATCCGCTTGGCGCTGGTCATTTCGAGGCTCCTTCTGCGAGCAGGCGCCGGGCACGCTCCAGCTCCTCCTGGGTGTCGACGCCGAGCGGCACGGTGTCGACGATGGCGACGTCGATCCGCATCCCGGCGGTCAGGGCCCGCAGCTGCTCCAGCTTCTCGCGCCGCTCCAGCGCCGAGGGCGGCAGCGTGACGTAGCGCTCCAGCGCCGCCCGGCGATAGGCGTAGAGGCCGATATGGTGCAGCAGCGGCCCCTCACCCGACGGCGCCGTGGTGCGGGTGAAGTAGAAGGCCCGGCCGGTCCGCGCCCCCTCCGCCCGCTCGACGATCGCCTTGACGATGGCGGGGTTGGTCTTCTCCTCGTCGCGCACGATCACCGCGGCCAGCGTGCCGATGTCCACCGCCGGGTCGGCCAGCAGCGCCATCGCCGCCCGCGGCAAGGAGGGGTCCAGCGTCGGCAGGTCGCCCTGGACGTTGACCACGATGTCGTGCCGCCCGTCGGGGTCGACGCTGCGCAGCGCCTGGGCGATGCGGTCGGAGCCGGAGGGCAGGTCCGGGTCGGTCAGGACGGCGGTGCCGCCGGCCGCCTCGATGGCCTCGGCGATCGGCCGGTCGCCGCAGGCGACGACCACGGGGCCGAGCCCGGCGGCGACGGAGCGGCGCCAGACATGGACGATCATCGGCTCGCCATGGATGTCGGCCAGCGGCTTGTTCGGCAGGCGGGTCGCGGCCAGGCGGGCGGGGATGACGACGATGGGGTTGGACGAAGTCATGATGCGGCGTCATCCACCGTTGCCGCGACGGCGTCAAGACCGGGCCGAATCCCTGATCGCCGGAGGATTGTCGGGACAAGCCGCGCGGCCGTCCGCCGCGCCCCCTGCAAAGGGTGTCGCAGCCGGACATCGGCCCTTGCCAGACCGATTGCAACGCCTTTACAAGACCCGCGGTGTCGCACGGTCGAATCGAGTCGTGCGTCCGGGGAGGTTGCCGTCGCGTTTCGAGGTGAGATCCGGCATGGAATTCAATAAAATATTCGCTGCTGTCCTGCTGGCCGGCATCATCGGAATGGCGACCGGCATCGTGGCCGATATCCTGGTCTCGCCGGAGCCGCTGCACGAGAACGCATACAAGGTCGACACCAGCGCCGTCGCCGCTGCGCCCGCCGCCGGTGCGGAGCAGGCCGGGCCGTCGATCCCGCCGATCGCGCCGCTGATGGCGGCCGCCGATCCGGCCAAGGGCCAGGCCCTGTCGAAGGCCTGCACCGCCTGCCACACCTTCGAGAAGGGCGGCGCCAACAAGGTCGGCCCGAACCAGTGGAACCTGGTCGACGCGCCGATGGGCCACAAGGACGACTTCAACTACTCGGCCGCGATCAAGAAGAAGCACGAGGACGGCGCGCACTGGACCTATGAGGAGCTGAACGAGTTCCTGGCCGGTCCGAAGGCGCATATCCCGGGCACGACGATGACCTATGCCGGGATGAAGAGCGAGAAGGACCGGGCCGACCTGATCGCCTGGCTGCGCACCAACGCCGACACGCCCGCGCCACTGCCGAGCCCGGATGCCGCCCCCGCCGGCGGCGCTGCCCCTGCGGGGGGCGAGGCACCAGCGCCGAAGAGCGGCGGCTGATCGCCGCAGCCATCCAGTTCCGGGACGGGACCGCCAAAAGCGGTCCCGTTTCCGTTTATGTCTGGCTTTCTTTCGCCCCGTGGGATTCCCTAGACTCTGCTTATCCGCCGACGCCGTTGCGGCGCCGGAATATCGGCCGGGACTTTCATGCGCGTCATTGCCGCCCTGCTGCTCACCCTTGCCCTCGCGGTCCCGGCCGCTGGTCGGGCGCAAGAGCCGGCGGCCAGCCATGCCCTGGCCCTGTTCGGCGAGCCGAAATACCCGGCCGGCTTCACCCATTTCGACTATGCCGACCCGGACGCGCCGAAGGGCGGCGGCCTGGTGCTGAGCACGGTCGGTACCTTCGACACGCTGAACGTCATCCCGATCGGCACGCCGCCGCGGTCGCTGGGACTGCTCAATGATTCGCTGATGGTCGAGAGCCAGGACGAATCCGGGGTCTATTACGGCCTGCTGGCGGAGAGCGTGACGGTCCCGGACGACTTCTCCTGGGCGATCTTCACGCTGCGGCCGGAGGCGCGCTGGCATGACGGCGTGCCGGTGACGGCCGCCGACGTGGTCTGGAGCTGGGAGACGGCGCGGGACAAGGCCGAGCCCTTCCTGAAGTCGTTCTTCCGCGACGTCACCGGCGCCGAGGCGCTGGACGACCGCCGGGTGCGCTTCACCTTCGCCAGCCGCAACAGCCGCAAGCCGATCGGCCAGGTGGCGAACGCGCTGCCGATCCTGCCGAAGCACTGGTGGACCGCGAATGGCCGCGACGTCGGCCAGAACATGGTCGAGCCGCCGCTCGGCAGCGGACCTTACCGGATCGCGTCGGTCGACCCCGGCCGGACCCTGGCCTGGGAGCGGGTGCCGGACTATTGGGGCCGCGACCTGCCGGTGAATCGCGGCCAGTGGAACGTCGACCGCATCCGCTACGACTACTACCGCGACCGCGACGCCGAGTTCGAGGCGTTCAAGGGCGGCAACTCCGACTTCCGGCAGGAGTTCACCTCGCTGTTCTGGGCCACCGGCTACGACATCCCGGCGGTGCGCGACGGCCGCCTCATCCGCGCCGAAATCGCCAGCGAGGATCCCCGCGGCATGCAGGGATATCTGTTCAATCTGCGTCGCCCGCCGTTCTCCGACCCCAAGGTCCGCGAGGCGCTGGGCTGGCTGTACGACTTCGAATGGGTCAACAAGACCCTGTTCTCCGGCCTGTACGAGCGGCTGACCAGCTATTTCAACGCCGAGGGCTTCCGCTCCTCCGGCGTGCCGGAGGGCGAGGAACGGGCGCTGCTGGAGCCGTTCCGCGGCCAGGTGCCGGACACGCTGTTCGACACCCCCTTCGCCCTGCCGAAGACCGATGGCAGCGGCAACATGCGCGACAACATCCGCACCGCGCTGCGCCTGCTGAAGGAGGCGGGGTGGGAGCAGCGCGACGGGGTGATGACCAACATCGCCACCGGCGCGCCGATGCAGTTCGAGATCCTGATCGACCAGCCGGTCTACGAACGCGTGACCCAGCCCTTCATCGACCGGCTGCGGCAGGTCGGCATCCAGGCATCGCTGCGCCGGGTGGACACGGCCCAGATGGAAAAACGGCGGCAGAGCTTCGACTATGACGTCATGCCGCTCGCCCTCGCCTTCTACCCCCCGCCGGGCAGCGAGCTGCGCAACTATTTCGGCTCCGAGGCGGCGGGGATCGAAGGCTCGGCTAACATGATGGGCATCCGCAACCCGGTGGTGGACGCGCTGATCGACAAGGTCACGGCTGCCCGCGACCTCTCGTCGCTGCAGGTTGCGACCCGGGCGCTGGATCGTGTGCTGTTGTGGAACCGTTACCTGATCCCGCAATGGGGCAAGACCGACGCCTGGGTGGCCTATTGGAACCGCTTCGGTCAGCCGAAGACGCAGCCGTCCCATCGCTTCGGCGACCCGAATGGGATCGCGTTCCCCTCGACCTGGTGGATCGATCCGGCGAAAGATGCGGCGCTGAAGCGCGGCGGAGGATAGAGAGAGACGCATGATCACACGGCGCCAGTTCTCGATCGGCTCGATGCTCTCGGTTGCGGGAGCATCGATCCCCCTGCCCCGGGCCTTTGCCCAGGGGGCGGCCGCCACGCCCGGCTATGGGGCGCCGACCTATTACCTGCCGATGCTGGACCTGAAGGCGGCCTATCCGAAGGACTTCCCGCATTGGAACTATGTCCGCCCGGACGCCCCCAAGGGCGGCAAGCTGGTGCTGGGCGTCTTCGGCAGCTTCGACACGCTGAACAATATGACAACCGACGGCACCGACGCGGCAGGCGTGGGCGCCATCAATGATGCGTTGATCACCGGCAATCTCGACGAACTCGACACCTACTACGCCGATGCCGCGGAGTCGTTCGTGATCTCGGACGACAAGCTGTCGATCATTTTCACGATGCGCGACGGCCTGCGCTTCCATGACGGCCACCCGATGACCGCCGAGGACGTCGCCTATACCCATCAACTCCTGCGCGAAAAGGGCGCGCTGCGGTTCCGCGCCCGCTTCTACGACGACATGGACAGCATCGAGGCGCTGGATGAGCGGCGTGTCCGGTTCACGGCCAAGAACCTGAACAACCCGCAGCTCCTCAAGGCGATGGCGAGCTTCCCGATCCTGCCCAAGCATTGGTGGGAAAGCCGGGATTTCGGCGGCCTCATGATGGAGCCCCCGCTCGGGAGCGGCGCCTACAAGATCAAATCGGTCGATCCGGGACGGTCCATCACGCTGCAGCGGGTCGAGGGCTATTGGGGCGAGGGCCTGCCGCAGAATATCGGTTCGGCCAATTTCGACGAGATCACCTATCAGTACTATCGCGACCAGGACGTGCTGTATGAAGCCCTCAAGTCGGGTGAGTTCGACTTCATGGCCATCAGCTCGGCTCAACAATGGACGACCGGCTTCAAATCCGTATCGGCAGCGCAGACCGGCGCGCTCAAACTGGAAGAAATCCCAGATGCTTCGCCACAATTCTATCTTGGCATGATGTTCAACTTGAGACGACCATACTTCTCCGATGTACGAGTTCGCCGAGCCCTTAACTATTTCTATGACTTTGAGACCACACAGAAAACCAACTATTACGGTCTCTACAGTCGCATCCACAGCTATTTTCCGAACACACCGTTCTCCTTCAGCGGGTTGCCGGAAGGCCGCGAGCTGGAGATCCTGGAGCGCTATCGCGGCAAGATCGCCGACGAAATCTTCACCACCGAGTTCAAGCAGCCGACGACGGACGGCAACGGCAACATCCGCGCCAATCTTCGGGCCGCGTTGGATCTGCTGAAACAGGCCGGCTGGGAATCGCGCGGCGGCAAGCTGACCAACACCACGGGTCAGGTGATGGCCTTCGAAATCGTCTACACCAGCCCGGAAACTGAGAAGACCATCCTACCATTTGTCGAAAATCTCCGTCGTGCCGGCATCCAGGCCTCACCCCGGCTGATGGATGTGCCGCAGTTCCGCAATCGCGTGAACAATTTCGAGTTCGACCTGATGCCGGCGCGGTTCGTGCCGTTCTTCCCGCCGGGTGAGGCCCTGCGCGGCGGCTGGAACTCTCGTTACGCCGACCGGCCCGGCGACGAGAATTCGCAAGGGATCAAGGACCCGATCATCGACGAGCTGGTCGAGATGATCATCGCTGCCGATACCTATGACGAGAAGGCGGCGACCTGCAAAGCCTTCGACCGCTATGCCACCTGGCAGTTTTTCTCGATCGGCCTGTACGAGGACCCGGTCAACCGGATCGCATACTGGGACATGTTCGGCCATCCGGAGACACGCCCGAAAAACGATGTCGGTTTCCCCAGCACCTGGTGGTTCGACGGCAAAAATCCGAAGGCGATCCGGGGGCAGCGCCGGTGATCCATTCGCGGAACGAAGTCCGTCGTCATCGCTTCGGTTTTTTCCCGACGGACGTTTGACCGATGCTCGCCTACATCATCCGGCGCCTCCTGCTGATCATCCCGACCCTGTTCGGGATCATGGTGGTCAACTTCGTCATCGTGCAGTTCGCGCCCGGCGGTCCGGTCGAGCAGATGATCGCGCAGCTGCAGGGCACCGCCACTGACGCCACCGCGCGGATCAGCGGCGGCGGAGGCGGTGATTTCGGCCGCCCGGTGGACAATTCCCAGCTTGGCGGCAGCAATGCCGCGTCCAGCAAGTATCGCGGCGCTCAGGGACTTGATCCGAAATTCATCGCCGAGATCGAGAAGAAGTTCGGCTTCGACAAGCCGCCGCTCGAGCGGTTCTGGCTAATGATACACGACTATCTGAACTTCGATTTCGGCCGCAGTTACTTCAAGAGCGCCGGGGTCGTCGACCTCATCATATCCAAGCTGCCGGTGTCGATCTCGCTTGGGGTGTGGACCACGCTGCTGGTCTATCTGATCTCGATCCCGCTCGGCATCCGCAAGGCCGTGCGTGACGGTTCGCGCTTCGACATCTGGACGTCCGGCGTCGTCGTCGTCGGCTATGCGATCCCCAGCTTCCTGTTCGCCATGCTGCTGATCGTGACCTTCGCCGGCGGCCGCTATTTCGCCTGGTTCCCGTTGCGCGGCTTGGTCTCCGACGGCTGGTCCTCCCTGCCCTGGTATCAGCAGATCCTCGACTATCTCTGGCACATGGTGCTGCCGATCAGCGCCATGGTGATCAGCGGCTTCGCCACCCTGACCATGCTGACCAAGAACTCGTTCATCGACGAACTCGGCAAGATGTATGTGCTGACCGCGCGGGCCAAGGGCCTGACCGAGCGGCGGGTGCTGTACGGCCATATCTTCCGCAACGCCATGCTGATCGTCATCGCCGGCTTCCCCGCCGCCTTCATCGGCGTGCTGTTCACCGGGTCGCTGTTCATCGAGGTGATCTTCTCGCTCGACGGGCTCGGCCTGCTCGGCTACGAGGCCGCGATCCAGCGCGACTACCCGGTGGTCTTCGCCACGCTCTACGTCTTCACTCTGCTCGGCCTGGTGATGAAGCTGGTGCAGGACGTGACCTACACGCTGATCGACCCGCGGATCGACTTCGAGGCCCGCAATGTCTGAGGCGGCATTGTCTCAGGGCCGGGACTTCGCCCATCCGCGCTTCCTCGGCTTCCGCATCCGGCCGATCACCGCCCGCCGCATCGCCAATTTCCGCGCCAACCGCCGCGGGCTGATCGCGCTGTACCTGTTCCTGGTCGTGTTCCTGGTCACGCTGTTCGCCGAGTTCATCGCCAATGACCGGCCGCTGCTGGTCAAATATGACGGCCACTACTATGTGCCCGTCCTGCAGACCTATCCGGAGACGGCGTTCGGCGGCGAGTTCGAGACCGAGGCGGATTACCGCGACCCCTTCGTGCGCGAGCTGATCAGCACCAAGGGCTGGGCGGTCTGGCCGCTGATCCCCTTCTCGTACCGCACCATCAACTACGACCTGGATCAGCCCGCCCCCTCCCCGCCCTCGGCGGTGAACTGGCTCGGCACCGACGACCAGGGCCGAGACGTGCTGGCCCGGCTGATCTACGGCCTGCGCATCTCGATCCTGTTCGGCCTGACCCTGACCGCGATCGCGTCCGTCATCGGCGTCTTCGCCGGCGCGATCCAGGGCTATTTCGCCGGCTGGACCGACCTGGTGTTCCAGCGGGTGATCGAGATCTGGTCCGGCATGCCGCAGCTGTACCTGCTGATCATCATGTCGTCCTTCTTCGTGCCGGGCTTCTGGACGCTCTTGTTCATCATGCTGCTGTTCGAGTGGATGAGCCTGGTCGGGGTGGTGCGGGCGGAGTTCCTGCGGGCCCGCAACCTGGACTATGTCCGTGCCGCCCGGGCGCTGGGCCAGCCGGACCGGGTGATCATGTGGAAGCACGTGCTGCCCAACGCCGTGGTCGCCACCATCACCTTCCTGCCGTTCAACCTGACCGGCAGCATCAGCCTGCTGACCGGCCTGGACTTCCTCGGCCTCGGCCTGCCGCCCGGGTCGCCCTCGCTCGGCGAGCTGGTCAGCCAGGGCAAGGCCAATCTGCAGGCGCCGTGGCTGGGCTTCACCGCCTTCTTCTCGCTGGCCATCCTGCTCAGCCTCCTCGTCTTCATGGGCGAGGCGCTGCGCGACGCCTTCGACCCGCGCAAGACCGTGGCGGCCGGCCCCACCGCCGCCGCCGATCCCGTGACCGACCCCAAGGCCCAGACGCCATGACCGACACCACTGCCCAAGGCGAAAGGCTGCTCGAGATCCGCGACCTGGCGGTGGAGTTCCGCGTGCCCGGCGGCGCGGTGCCGGCGGTCAAGGGCGTGTCGCTGCATCTCGACCGCGGCGAGACCCTGGCGCTGGTCGGCGAGAGCGGCTCGGGCAAGTCGGTCACCGCGCTGTCGGTGCTGCAGCTGCTGCCCTATCCCAGTGCTCGCCACCCCAAGGGCAGCATCCGCTATCGCGGCCAGGAGCTGCTGGGCGCGCCGGAAAAGGTGCTGCGCGAGGTCCGCGGCAACAAGATCGCCATGGTGTTCCAGGAGCCGATGACCTCGCTGAACCCGCTGCACACGATCGAGAAGCAGGTCGGCGAGGTGCTGTCCGTGCACAAGGGCATGGGCAAGGCCCAGTCCCGCGCCCGGGTGCTGGAGCTGCTGCGCCTGGTCGGGCTGCCGAACCCGGAGCAGCGGCTGAACGCCTATCCGCACGAGCTGTCGGGCGGCCAGCGCCAGCGGGTCATGATCGCCATGGCGCTGGCGAACGAGCCGGACATCCTGATCGCCGACGAGCCGACCACCGCGCTGGACGTCACCATCCAGGCCCAGATCCTGGAGCTGATGCAGAGCCTGCAGCGCCGCTTCGGCATGGCGCTGCTGCTGATCACCCACGACCTCGGCGTGGTCCGCAAGATGGCGGACCGGGTCTGCGTCATGAACAAGGGCGAGATCGTCGAGGCGGGCGAGACCGAGGCGGTGTTCACCGCGCCGCAGCACCCCTACACCCAGCGCCTGCTCGCCTCCGAGCCCAAGGGCGACCCGGCGCCGCCCCCGGCCGATGCCCGCACCGTGGTCTCGGCCAGCGAGATCAAGGTCTGGTTCCCGATCAAGGCCGGCGTGCTGCGCCGCACGGTCGACCATGTCAAGGCGGTGGACGGCATCGACGTCACCGTGCGCGAGGGCCACACCGTCGGCGTGGTCGGAGAGAGCGGATCGGGCAAGACCACGCTCGGCCTCGCCTTGCTGCGCCTGATCTCCAGCCAGGGGTCGATCCTGTATGGCAAGAAGGAGCTGCAGGGCCTGCAGTTCCGCGACATGCGCCCGCTGCGGCGGGAGATGCAGATCGTCTTCCAGGACCCGTACGGCTCGCTCAGCCCGCGGATGTCGATATCCGAGATCATCGAGGAAGGGCTGCAGGTGCACCGCATCGGCGGCTCCTCGGCCGAACGGGAGCGGATGATCGTCGCGGCGCTGGAGGAGGTCGGGCTCGACCCCGCCAGCCGGCACCGCTACCCGCACGAATTCTCCGGGGGCCAGCGCCAGCGGGTGGCGATTGCCCGGGCCATGGTGCTGAAGCCGAAATTCGTGGTGCTGGACGAGCCGACCTCGGCGCTCGACATGTCGGTCCAGGCCCAGATCGTTGACCTGCTGCGCGGGCTGCAGGAGAAGCACCGCCTGGCCTATCTGTTCATCAGCCACGACCTGAAGGTGGTCCGCGCCCTGTCGGACGAGGTGATCGTGATGAAGAACGGCAAGGTGGTCGAGCATGGCTCGGCGGTGCAGATCTTCGAGGCGCCGCAGCACCCCTACACCCAGGCGCTGCTGAAGGCCGCACTGGAGCTCAAGGCGGCGGACACGCCGGAGGTCGCGGTCTGAGCCCGCCTCTCCGGCGGCCGGTCAGTTCTTGCGCGGCGGCAGCCTGATGCCGGGATTGGGCATGCCGATATTGTCTTGCCTGATGCCGTCGATCCAGTCGCTCAGCTGCGCGATCGTGCTCGGGGTCGCGCTGTAGCCGGTGACCTTGCTGTCGACCAGGTAGCTGTCGTCGTCGAGATCCACGATCATCGAGCTCGTGGCCCGCTCCGACAGCTCCCGCAGCTTGTCGTTGGGCAGCGCGTCCTTGTCGTAGAGGATGTAGTCGAAGAACTCCTTCTTCTCTGCGGGCGTGTCGTAGCCGCGGCACTCGGCCAGCTGCTCCAGCAGCGGGAACAGCGGTCGCCCCTTCGCCTTGTCGGAGGCGCCGAAATCGTCCCGGCCCCTGGCCAGGATCTCGGCGCGCTCCGGGTCCACCGGCGGATCCAGATTGGCCAGGATCGCCTTCGTGTCCCCCTCGAAATACTTGCGCTGCTTTTCGCTGGACTGCCAGTGCAGGATGCCGGCGCCGATCAGCCAGACGCCGGCAGTGATCCATCCCACCGGCCCGGCCCAGGACGAACCCGCGAGCACGAGGCCGGCCTGGACGCCGGACGCGACGCTGATCGACGTCCAGACGGTGCCGCCGAGCACGTTTCCGTTGGAGAACTCGATGCCGGCGGTCCAGGCCGCGACCGGCGCGGTCAGGACCCAGGACGCCTTGCCGAGGGTGCGAAACGCGCCTGGCCCTTCGACGAAACCGAAGCGGGTCATGCGATCCAGCCGTCCACCCTGGTTGAACAGGCTGGGCAGCCCGGTGGCCGGCCGGACATGTGCCCCCTGCGGGATCAGGAAGCTCTGGATTCCGGCGGCGGCGCCGCGCGACACGTCCATGCCGGCCAGCAGGCCGAAGATCGCCGCCCAGGCCTTGTCGTCCGGACGGTCGGACGCCAGGAATTCTCGCGCGCCCCAGATGTTCAGCGCGCCGCTGATCCCCGCCACCGGAATCGCCGCGGCCCGGCTGCCCAGCAGCCCCTCCCGCGGCGCCGCCTCGGTTCCTCCAGCGGCGGCGTTGGCGCGGTTGGCGATGGCCTGGGTGATCGGCGACGACGGCGCCAGCACCGTGGACAGCAGCAGGCCGGAATTCTTGATCTCGCGCGAGATGAAGCCGCCGCTGGGACCGTTGGGCTGGCTGTTCTCCAGCGCCTCCAGCGTCATCAGCAGCGCCGCCCCCTGGGCCGGCTTGTCGCGCAGGGCGTCCAGCGCCGCCGCCCGGTCCTTGCCCTTCAGCCCGTCCAGCACCTCCTTCACCGTGGGCGGCAGGGAGGTCATCCCGGGCGGCAGCTCGATGAGCTTCGCCTTGGGATCGGCGAGCTGCCGCTGGATCTTGTCGTAGGTGTCCAATGCACTCCCGAACGCCGCGTCGAATTCGGGGGCGGAGATGTTGCGGTACAGCGTCTCGTATTGCCTGAATTCGGGCGATTGCTGCAGCTGCCGCTCTACCTCCGCCAGCGTCAGGGCCTTCGGCGGCGCAGACTGTCCCGCCATGGCGACCTGGACCATCGGCGGCGGCGCATCGTCGCCATCGTCCTTGTTGCCGACCAGCAGGTGGCGCAGGTCGCCCTGGGCGCCCTTCAGGCGATCATAGCCGCCGAGATTGTCGCCCTTCAGGCCGCGCAGCGATGCCGGCAGCGCTTCCAGGACCGCGTCGGTGGACATGGCGCCGGCGAACAGGCGCTCGAACGTCGCGACCTGCTCCGGATTGTCCTCCAGCTTGCCGTCCTGGACCTTGCGGACGGCGCCGGCGAGCTCCTTGTCGTCCCGCAGCCCCTGCAGATAGCCGCCGGCCCATTGCGGATCGCCGATCAGGCGCCCGTATTCATCGGTGGCCTTCCGCGCCTCCGGGGTCAGCCGCTCCACGCCGAAAGCCACGGTGTGGAGCATGTTGTCGGCGGCCTTGTCCCAGCCTTCGTCCGCGTAGTGCGCCGCCATGGCGACCGCCAGGGTCGCGCCGTCGCCATGGGCGATGCTGTCGGTAATGGCGGTGCGCAGCTTCAGGTCGCCGCCATGGGCGTTGGGCGATTTCCGGTCGAGGCCGCCGGTGTTCGCCTCGGCCATCAGCGCCGCGAGCTGCGAGACGCCTTCGCTGATCTGCATCCGCCCCTTGTCTTCGCGCGGCGCCGAGGCGCCCGCCTGGGTGGCGACGACGTTCAGGTTGCCGATCAGTTTCTTCGCCTCGTCCGAGATGTTTCCGTGCGACGACAGGTTGCGCAGCGGATAGACGATCTCGGCCAGCCGCGAGGCCGGCGGCTTCTCCTCGTCGCGATATTTTCCCGTCGGCGGCAGCTTCGACAGCTCGACCAGGATCTGGTCGGCACGCTCGGCCGGAACGCCGGTGAGGGTCAGCTCGAGCGAGGCGCCGTCGGTCACCTGCTTGGCCGGATCGGTCACCATCACCTGGTGCTGTGCCGCCTGCAGCGCTTTCAGATAGCCGGGATCGACCTTGAGCGTCTTGGGGTCCATCGGGCCGTAGAAGGACAGCTCGGCGATGAAGTCGGCCGCCTCCTGATCCGCGTCGAAATCCGGAGTCTGGGCCGGCGGGGGCGGGTTGATCCGGCGCCGCAACGCCTCCGCCATGTCGGTCTGGAACGCGCTCCAGTCGCCGGTCTTCTGGCCCTGGGCAGCACTCTCGCGCAGGCCGGAGAACAGCGTGTCCATGTGCAGGCCGAAATCCTCGGTCCGGGACTCGATCAGTTCCCCGAGCCCCTTCGTCTGCGGCAGGACGGCGCGCAGATAGGTTGCACGCTCCTTGAGCGTCGCGTCGAAATCCTTCTGGTCCAACGTCCCGGCGATCGGGACGAGATCCGCGTCGATCAGGTCCTGCAGCTCGTTCTGCTTGGCCTTGGGCAGGTTCGCGACCGATGTCGCGCCGTCCGTGATCGTCGAGATCTTCTGCAGCCGCTCCACCCGCTCGTCGCTGAGCACGGTGATGACATGGGTCTCGGGCAGTCCGTCCGGGTTGTCGCCCAGCTCGGGGTTGAACTTCGCCAGCAGCGCCGCGTACTGCTCGGCATTGTCCCGCTTGGGGTCGAAGCCGAGGCGCTGCGCCACGGCCGGATCCAGGTCCTTGTCATAGCCCAGCTGCCGCGCGATCTCGGTGAGATTATCGCCCCGCTGCGCCTGGTAGGTGATCTGGCCATCGACGCTCTTGTTCGCCGGATTGCTGCCGTCGAGCTGTTGCAGCGGCTCCTCTCTCGGCGTCGCGTTGGTGGCCGGGAGGATTGTTCCGGGGCCCCGCTTCGCCTGGTTCAGGGCCTGGTCCCAGAGGGTGACGGATGTGTTCTGCCTGAACCGGTCCGACAGCGACGGCCAGCGGCCCGGGAGCCCGGAAATACCAGTCATCAGCCTCTCCTGAGTATGGGCAAGGCCGGCGATCGCAGACGGAGCAGCGTTCGCCAGAGTTCTGGAGCGCCAAATCTTGCGGTCGTGCAATTTGTCTATGGCAAAAGGATTACAATCTCAACAAGAAAATTGTAATGATTATGTCACGATTTCAGAAAGACTGGCGAAAATTAGCCGATTCTTGATCACTATGGCTCGTGATTTGCAGCCATCCTGGTTCGAGACGCTCGATGGTATGATCGACACACCGAAATTTGCCACGCAGATTGTTGCAGAGCGGCTTTGGGAAGGACGTTACGGACAAGCATCGATCCGGGCGGCGACGAGGGCGCACGCTTCGCGCCTCGAGAAGGGCGATGCCATAGGTGGGATGGCCGGAGCGGCATCGCTCCGGCGCGCGGATCAGGAGCCGATCATTCCGCAGCGGTGGCGCCCTGCGGCAGCGGTGCCGGCTTCGTGTGCGCCCGGGCTGCGGCGGCGCGGGCGCCCTGCGTCACCGAGAACATCTCCAGCGTGTCGAGCTCTTCCTCACTGACCGGCGTCAGCGCCAGGTCGTGATAGGCCTTGCGGTTCGGGTCGGCCTTGATCCGCCGGCGGACCTGGTTGAAGCGCCACCACAGCCGCGCCATGGCCCAGTGCTTGGCCACGGTCTCGCCGGCATAGCGGAGATAGAACGGCACGGCCGGCTCGATCGGCCGGCCCGGGCGGCGGTCGGTGCGCACCTTGCGGCGCAGATAGCCGCCTTCCAGCGGGTGCAGCCCCTCGACATTGATGCAGGTGGTGAACCACAGCAGCAGGAACAGGATCTTGCCGACGCTGATCCCGGTCGCCGCCGCCCGGCGCATCACCGTCTCCATATGCTCGGGCGAGTAGTAGGTCTGCCAGGCCAGCTTGTAGGCCCGCTGCCACTCCTCGCGCGACATCAGCGCATGGCCGGTGGTGACGTGGTTCAGGTCGTAGCGGTTGAGGTCCGGATCCATCGGGATGCCGGCGTGGAACAGGTTCTTGTGGTCCTCCGACCCGGGCAGCGGCGTCAGGAAGAAGAACTCCAGCAGGTCGACCGGCAGCTCGCGCTGGATGATGCCGATGTCGCGGACGATCGATTCCGGCGTGTCGGTCGGGAAGCCCAGGATGTAGCCGGCATAGGTCATGGCGCCGACCGCCTTCCAGGCCAGCAGCATCTTCCGGTATTCGGTGATCTTGTTCTGCCGCTTCTTGGCGCCGACCAGGCTGTCCGGGTTGATGTTCTCCAGCCCGATGAACACCCGGGTCACCCCCGCCCTGCCCGCCTTCTCGATGAAGTGCGGGATGCGGTGGCACATGGTGTCGACCTGGATGATCATGCGGAAGGACAGCTTCTCCCGCTCGCGCAGCTCGATCAGCCGGTCGAAGATCGGCTCCCAGTCCTTGTTGCGCGCGAAATTGTCGTCGGTGATGAAGAAACGGCTGATGCCGCTCTTCACATTCTCACGGATGATCTGCTCGACATCGTCGGGCGAGCGACGGCGCGACTTGCGGCCCTGGACGTTGATGATGGTGCAGAACGAGCACTGGAACGGGCAGCCGCGGCCGGCGTCGAAGCTGGTGTGCTGGCCGGCGGTGCGGCGCACCCGCGCGATCGGCAGCACCGGCATCGGCACGCCTTCGATGTTCGGCAGGTCGTCCATGAAGTTGTAGAGCGGCTTGAGCCGGCTGGCGAAGGCATCGACCAGCACCTCGTCGAGCCGCCCCTCGGCCTCGCCGGCGAACAGCGAGATGCCCAGCGCCTGCGCCTCCGCCACCTCGGGCTGCAGGCCGGGCAGCATGGCTATGGTGCCGGAGACGTGGAAGCCGCCGATGCCGACCTGGATTCCCGCCGCCCGCAGCGGCCGGGCGATGTCGACCGCCCGCGGGAACTGGTTCGACTGCACCCCGACCAGCGCCACCATGCCGGAACCGGAGCGCCGGATCCGCCGGATGATCGTGTCGGGGCGGACCCGCGTGTTGGTCTCGTCGATCGCGGTGATGGCGATGTCGACATCGGCGCCGAGAATCCGGCGTTCGGCGCAGTCGCCGGCGAGGCCGTACAGCACCGCCAGCGTGTTCGACGGAATCGCCGACCGCAGCCATTGGATGACGTAACCGTCATCGTCGTAATGCGACGGCTTGATCAAGACGAGCTCAAACACTCGCCGCCCGTTCGTCCCCACCGCCATATCGGCGTCCCCTTATTGGGTCCTGTTGGCGCCTGAATAGCATGAATGCGGGGCGCGGGGCGACGATTGCTGTCATCGGCGGCGAGGTTCATACAAGAGGCACCAAGGCACGGGCCGTTCCGGGGAAAGAGATCATGGCAAGCGTCGATCTGAACTGCGACATGGGCGAGGGCTTCGGCGCCTGGGAGATGGGCGACGATGCGGCGATGCTGGAGATCGTGACCTCGGCCAATGTCGCCTGCGGCTTCCATGCCGGCGACCCGATCGTCATGCGGCGGACCCTGACCCTGGCGCGCGACCGCGGCATCGGGGTCGGCGCCCACCCCGGCTTCCTCGACCTCTGGGGCTTCGGCCGCCGGGTGATCAAGGGCGAGACGCCGGAGGAGCTGGAGGCCCAGGTAGTCTACCAGATCGGCGCCATCCAGGGCATGGCCAAGTCGGTCGGCCACCGCATCACCCATGTCAAGGCGCATGGCGCGCTGAGCAATGTGGCGATGGTCGAGGATGCGGTGGCGCTGGCGATCGGCCGCGCCATCCAGTCGGTCGACCCGACCCTGGCCTATATGGTGCTGCCCGGCACGGCGCTGGAGCGCGCGGCGGTGGAGCTGGGCCTGCCGGTGGTGCGCGAGGTCTTCGCCGACCGCACCTATGAGGACGACGCCACCCTGACCTCGCGCAAGATCGCCGGATCGGTGATCCACGATCCCGAGGTCGCGGCCGAGCGGGTGCTGCGCATGGTCGAGGAGCAGGCGGTCACCAGCCGCAGCGGCAAGCGCATCCCGGTGCCGGTCGACACCGTCTGCGTCCATGGCGACACCCCGGGCGCGGTCGGCATCGCCCGCCGCATCCGCGAGCGGCTGGAACAGGCCGGCATCCGCCTGGTGGCGCTGAAGGACCGATGATCCGGCGGAATCGGCGGAAATTCACGGCAAGGCATGGCAGACGAGCGCTGCGGACCGCGCTCTTGTAACCGAAGCTTAACGCGTCCATCTCCGGGGCCACGGGTCAGCAGGACCCACGCCGCCCCTGCCGTCCGGAGACGGAACCAATGATTCTCGATCGTCGTCGCCTTCTCGCCGGCATCAGCCTGGCCGTGGTCGGCCTGTCCGTGATGGCTGCCGCCGATCCCGACGGGGTGATGCGCAGCGCCGACGGGGAGGTGCCGGTCAAGCCCGGCGTGGTCTATGCGCTGGGCGACAAACGCGACGGCGGCTTCAACGAAGGCGCACTGCACGCGCTGGAGTTCTTCCGCAACGAGACCGGCGAGGCCTTTCTCGAGGCCGAGCTGCAGTCGGTCGACGGGTTCGCCGCGGCAGCGGACGGCCTGGTGCGGCAGGGCGCCAACCTGATCATCGCCGTCGGCTTCTACTATGCCGATGCGGTGAAGGCGGCCGCCGCGGCCCATCAGGACATCCGATTCGTCCTGGTCGACGGCGTCGCCGACGGGCCGAATATCCGCTCGATCGTGTTCCGCGAGCAGGAGGGCGCCTATCTGGTCGGCGTGCTGGCGGCCCTGGCCTCGAAGACCGGCACGATCGGCTTCGTCGGCGCCACCGACGTGCCCCTGATGCAGAAATTCTCCAACGGCTATGCCGCCGGTGCCCGGGCGACGCGGCCCGGGGTCACCACCCTGGTCGACTATGTCGGCACCGATACCGCCGCCTTCCGCGACCGGGACCGGGCGGCCCAGGTCGCGCGCGATGAAATCGGGCGCGGCGCAGACGTGGTCTTCGCCGTCGCCGGCGAGGCCAATCTCGGCGTGTTCCAGGCGGCACGCGAGGGGGAAAAGCTGGCGATCGGCGTCGACAGCAACCAGAACGGGGTGGTCCCCGGCACCATCCTGACCTCGATGCTGAAGCGGGTCGACATCGCAGTGCTGCGCTCGCTGGACGACATGCGGGCCGGCACCTGGTCCGCCGGCCTGGTCACGCTGGGCGTGCGCGAGCACGCGGTCGGCTGGGCGATCGACGACAACAACCGGCCGCTGGTGACGCCGGAGATGGAGGAAGCGGTCGAGACCGCCCGCCGCGCCATCGCCGACGGCAACATCACGGTGCCCGACCCGACGGGGCCCTGACGCCCTCCCCGTCATCCGAATGCAACCGAAGCCCCGTACAGGTGTTTCGGGAGCGGCAAGGGATTCGGTCCTTGCCGGATGAAGAAGGGGGAACTTCGTCATGGCCGATCCATTGCTCAACGAGTTCGTCGCCAACCATGTCGGCACCGACAGCTCGGAATATGTCGAGATCAAGGGCGACGCCCTGACCGACTACAGCGGCTGGACGCTGGTGCAGATCGAGGGCGATGCCGGCGGCACCGGCCGCATCATCTCCGCCACCGATATCGGCACCACCGACGCCGACGGCTACTGGAGCAGCGGCTTCCAGTCGAACCTGCTGCAGAACGGCAGCGGCACTCTGCTGCTGGTCGAGAACTACAGCGGCAGCACCAGCCAGGATCTCGACACCAATGATGACGGCGTGCTCGACGCCACGCCCTGGGCTCGGATCGGCGACGGCGTCGCGATCGACGACGGCGGCGGCGGCGACCGCTTCTACAGCACCACCGTGCTGACACCGAGCTTCGACGGCGCCGGCATCACCGTCGGCGGTGCCTCCCGCCTGCCGGACGGCGTCGACACCGGCAGCCCGTCCGACTGGACCCGCAACGATTTCGACCTGGCCGGTCTGCCGGGCCAGGCCGGCACCCCGGTCCCCGGCGAGGCGCTGAACACGCCAGGCGCCGCGAACGCCCCGGTGCCGGAGACCGAGCCGGACTTCCACGCCATCTACGAGATCCAGGGCGCCGGCCACCGCTCCGAATTCGAGGGCGACCGGGTGGCGACCCAGGGCGTGGTCACCGCCATCGCCGCCAACGGCTTCTACATCCAGGACGCCCAGGGCGACGGCAACACCGACACCTCGGACGCGGTCTTCGTCTTCACCGGTGCCGGCGCGGTGCCGGCCGAGGTGCAGCTCGGCGTCACCCTCGACGTCACCGGCTCGGTCACCGAGTTCCAGCCCGGCGGCGCCTCGTCCCACAACCTGACCGTCACCGAGATCACCGGCGCCAACGTCGAGGTCTCGGCCGTGCAGCAGACCGTGCCGGTCGCGGTCAGCATCGGCGCCGGCGGCTATGCCCCGCCGACCGAGACGATCGACGATGACGGCCGCACCGTCTTCGATCCCGGCCATGACGGCGTCGACTATTGGGAGAGCCTGGAGGGCATGCTGGTCGACATCCCGGCCCCGGTGGTGGTCGGCCCGACCAACGGCTTCGGCGAGGCCTATGTGCTGGCCGACAACGGCGACCACGCCACCGGCACCCGCACCGGCGGCCTGATGATCTCCGAGACCGACCAGCAGCCGGAGCGGATCCAGATCGACGACGACCTGCTGGGCAGCTTCATGCCGAAGCTCAATGTCGGGGCCCAGCTCGGCACCGTCCAGGGCGTGGTGAACTATAATTTCGGCTGGTACGAGGTGCAGGCGACCAAGCCGGTCACGGTCGACTCGCCTGGCACGCTGCAGCCGGAGACCACGGCGCTGGCTGGCGACCGCGACCACCTGACCGTAGGGTCGATCAACCTCGAGAACCTCGACCCCAAGGTCGAGGATGTGAACCTGGTCCAGGACAAGAACCCGAGCAACGTCGACGACGATATCGGCAGCGGCAAGTTCGACCGGCTGGCGCAGCAGATCGTCGGCAACATGGGCTCGCCCGACATCGTCGCGCTGCAGGAGGTGCAGGACGGCGACGGCGCCGAGATCACCGGCGTCACCTCGGCGGCCGAGACCGCGCGGGTGCTGATCGAGTCGATCGTCGCCCATGGCGGGCCGCGCTACGAATATGTCGATGTGGCGCCGGAGAGCGGCACCTCGGGCGGCCAGCCCGGCGGCAACATCCGGATGGGCTACCTGTACAACCCGGACCGGGTCGACCTGGCCGAAGGCTCGGTCAAGGCGCTGACCGACACCGACCTGTCGGACGGCGACGCCTTTGCGTCCAGCCGCCTGCCGCTGGCCGCCGATTTCGTCTTCAACGGCGAGACGGTGACGCTGGTGAACAACCATTTCACCTCGAAGGGCGGCAGCTCGCCGACCTATGGCGACACCTACCCGCCGGTGAATGGCGGCGAGGACCAGCGCGAGGCCCAGGCGGCGATCGTCAACGCCTATGTCGACGGCCGGCTGGCGTCCGACCCCGATGCCAAGGTCATGGTGGTCGGCGACCTCAACGAGTTCTCCTGGAACGATCCGCTGAAGGTGCTGCGCGGCGAGACCGACGGCAGTCCTGTGCTGAAGGACCTGGCCGACGAGCTGCTGACACCGCAGGAGCGCTGGAGCTACGTGTTCGAGGGCGCGAGCCAGGAGCTCGACCACATGCTGGCGACCGACGGCGTGTACAAATCGGGGCTGGAGTTCGACATCGTCCACACCAATGCCGGCTTCGCCGACCAGGTCAGCGACCACGACCCGTCGGTGGCGCGGCTGCACATCCCGGCGCCGGGCACGCCGGAGAACCCGAACATCATCACCGCCGACAAGCCAACCTTCTTCTTCAACTTCGCCATGGTGAAGGGCACCGACGACTTCGACGAGGTCCGCGCCACGGTCAACGTCAAGGCGAACGACGCGGTCGAGCGCATCGTGCTGCAGGGCGACCGCGATCTGATCGTCTGGGCCGGTAACAGCGACACCCAGATCATCGGCAACAGCGGCAACAACACGCTCTATGTCGGCGCCGGCAACGACCGCATCGCCGGCGGCGCCGGGAACGACCTGCTGATCGGGGGCCGCGGCGCCGACATCTTCGCCTTCGGCCATGGCGACGGCCGCGACGTCATCACCGATTTCGACGTCCGCCAGGACAAGCTGCTCATCGCCGGCGGCGCCGACGCCACGGTGAGGTGGGGCCTGCTGAGCACGGTGGTCGAGCTCGACGACGGCACCCGCGTCACCCTGCTCGGCGTCCGCCCGGACCAGATCGAGCACGCGGATTGGATGGTGTGAGGCGGCTGGTTCGATCGTTGACCAGGGACTGAAAAATCCCGTGTCGTTGGTAGGTCGGGTTCGCAGCTGCGAACCCGATAACAGACCCTCGGAAACAAGATTGGGTTCGCCTCGGCGAACCCAATCTACCCACCACGTTCTTCGCCCATCACCACAGGAAAAAATACCAGTGCCGCTTTCGGCCAAAATATACCTTTGCACAAATCACATAGCACCGAGTTAACCAGAAGTGACGGTAAATGTTCCGTATAGATTTCCCCCAACGCCAAAATCAACATCACTTACAGAAACATTATATCCTTGATTATTTGTCAAAATCACAGGTTTCAAAATTTTATTTGAATAATCAAATGACACATTAAACATGTCCCAGTCACCATTATCAATAGTATATTGTATGTAACCATTGAAATCCGCCTCTCCGGCGGCAATGACGCAAAACCCGGCTCCATTACCGGGCATACTATCACGGATAGGAATACTTACATTTGCACTTGTTTCGCTTTCGTTTGACGAAATCCCCCATGCAGTTTTGTTTATTATAGTGAATGTAATACAATACGCCATCGCAAAATCCTCCCTCTCAGCCCAACATTCCAACGTCAATCATAATATTAAATCAGATAGTGTTCCAAAACCAATGCGAACAGATCGGATACAGATAATTATTCATCTGTAATTCTTACAAATTACGAACAAAATCCAATGTTTTTCAGGTTCAGATTGTTAAGTCGACACCTTCGACAAACCCTGGAGGGATCCTGTATTGAGTTCGCTCTACGAACTCAACCTATATCTGCCTCCCCTCCTCCAGCTCATCCAACCTCCGCAGCAAGAATCTCCGCTCCGACTCTTGCTGCGTCAGGCTGAGCGCGCGGTCATAGGCGATGCGCGCCTCTGCCGTCCGGCCCAGCCGCCGCAGCAGGTCGGCGCGGGCGGCGTGGGCCAAGCGGTAGCCGCCGAGATGGCCATGCGCCAAAATCGCGTCGATCAGCGCCAGACCCGCCGCCGGGCCGTCGCGCATTGCCACCGCCACCGCCCGGTTCAGCGCCACCACCGGCGACGGGTCGGCCCGCAGCAGCAGGTCGTAGAGGCCGACGATCTCCGCCCAGTCGGTCGAGGCGGGGTCCGGCGCGTCGGAATGCACCGCCGCGATCGCCGCCTGCAGCGCATAGCCGCCGACCTCCGGACCTGCCAGTGCCCGCCGCACCAGCGCCGTGCCCTCGGCGATCAGACCGCGGTGCCACAGGCTGCGGTCCTGGTCGGCCAGCAGCACCAGGTCGCCGGTCGGCGAGCTGCGCGCGGCGCGGCGGGATTCCTGCAGCAGCATCAAAGCCAGCAGGCCGATCGCCTCCGGCTCCGGCAACAGCCCGACCAGCAGCCGGCCCAGGCGGATCGCCTCGCCCGACAGGTCCGGCCGGGTCAGATCGGCGCCGGAGGAGGCCAGGTAGCCCTCGTTGAACACCAGGTAGATGACCTGCAGCACGCTGTCCAACCGGTCCGGCAGCTCAGCCTTCGGCGGCACCTGGTAGGGGATGCCGGCGTCGCGGATCTTCGCCTTGGCCCGGACGATGCGCTGCGCCACCGTGGTCGGCGCGGCCAGGAAGGCATGCGCGATCTCCTCCGTGGTCAGGCCGCACATCTCGCGCAGGGTCAGCGCCAGCCGGGCCTCGGGCGCCAAGGCGGGATGGCAGCAGGTGAAGACCAGCCGCAGCTGGTCGTCCTCGATCGCCTCGGCCTCGTGCTCGTGCGGGTCCTCCGCCTCCTCCAGATGCTTCGCCAGCTCGGCCCGCGCGGCATCGAGGCGGGTGCGGCGGCGCAGCCCGTCGATCGCCTTGAACCGGCCGGAGGAGACCAGCCAGGCCCGGGGATTGGCCGGCATGCCGTCACGCGGCCATTGCTCCGCCGCCGCGCGGAAGGCGTCGTGCAGCGCCTCCTCGGCCAGGTTGAAGTCACAGAGCAGGCGGATCAGCGTGGCCAGCACCCGGCGCGACTCCGCCCGGTAGACCGCCTCGATCGTCCGCTGCATCGCCCGGGCCGGATCCGCGGTCATCGGTCGCCGCAATGCTCCCAGACCGGCCGGACCTCGATGCTGCCCATCCGCGCCATCGGGATGGCAGCGGCCAGCTGCAGCGCCTCGTTGAGGTCGCGCGCCTCGACCATGATGAAGCCGGACAGGAACTCCTTGGTCTCGGCGAAAGGGCCGTCGCTGGTGATGACCCGGCCGCCGCGGATCCGCAGGGTGGTGGCGGCGCTGGTCGGCTGCAGCGCCTGGGCGGCGACGAACTGGCCGCGGCGGCGCATCTCCTCGTCATTGGCCATGGATTCGCGGACCAGCGCGCCGAGCTCGTCGGGCGGCATCGCGTCCAGGGTCCGCTGCTCCATATAGACCAGGCAGAGATACTTCATCGGGGGCTCCTTCCGGCTGCGAGTGTGGATGCTGGCTTGTCGTTCCGGGAAGCCCCGAATCGACAGGCTTTCGGTTTACGCCACGCCGCAGCGCGCCTAGATAAGCGACGATCGAATTGTGGAAGCCATGCCCGAAGCCCTGACCATCGGTTCCGTCGCGGTCCCCGGACGGGTCTGGATCGCCCCGATGACCGGGGTGTCCGACCTGCCGTTCCGCCGCGCCGCGTCGCGGCTGGGCGCGGCCTATGTCGCGACCGAGATGGTGGCCTGCGCCGAATTCGCCCGCGGCCGGCCCGACGTGGTGCGGCGCGCCGCGGTCGGCGACGGCCTGCCGCTGATGGTGGTGCAGCTGATCGGCCACGAGCCCGGCGCGGTGGCCGAAGGCGCCCGCCTGGCCGCGGCTGCCGGGGCGCAGATCATCGACCTGAATTTCGGCTGCCCGGCGCGCGAGGTCACCGGGGTGCAGTCCGGCTCGGCCATGATGCGCGACCCGGACCGGGCCGAGCGGCTGGTCGCGGCCGCGGCCGATGCGGTCGACGTGCCGGTCACGGTCAAGATCCGGCTGGGCTGGGACGATCTCAGCCGCAACGCGCCGGACTTCGCCCACCGCTGCGTCGCCGCCGGCGCGCGGGCGGTGACGGTGCATGGCCGCACCCGCTGCCAGTTCTACAAGGGCACGGCCGACTGGAGCGCGGTGCGCGCGGTGAAGGACGCGGTGTCGGTTCCGGTCATCGTCAATGGCGACATCGTCGACGGCACCACCGCGCGGAAGGCGTTGGCCCAATCCGGCGCCGACGGCGTCATGGTCGGCCGCGGCGTCACCGGCAAGCCGTGGATCGCCGCGGCGATCGAGGCGGCGCTGGACCGGCCGGAGGCCGAAAGCGCCGCCGAACCCGGCCCCGAGGACCGGCTGGCGATCGCCCTGCAGCATTTCCGCGAGACGCTGGCCTTCTACGGCGACCATCACGGGCTGCGCGTGTTCCGCAAGCATCTCGCCGCCTATATCGAGGCCGCGCCCTGGCCGGCCGCCGCCGAGGACCGGCGCGAGGCCCGCCGCCTGCTGTGCCAGAGCGACTCCCCCGCCGAGATCGAGGCCGGCCTGGCCGCGCTGTGGACCGGCCGGGCGCATCGTCTGGCGGCCTGACCCGCTCACTCCGTCGCGGGAGCTTCGGCCCCCTGCCGCGGCGGCCTCAGCACCGTCGCAGCCAATAGCGCGGCGACGGCCGCGATGCCGGCGCTGACCAGGGCGGCCAGGCCGAAGGCATGGGTGAAGGCGCCCCGCGCGGCATCGGCCAAGGCCCGGCCGGTGTCGCCCGGCAACTCCTGCGCCGCCGCCAGGGCGCCGCCCAGCGTCGCCCGGGCCGCCTCGGCGGCTTCGGGCGGCACCCCGGCCGGGACGCTGTCGATCATGACGCCGCGATACAGCGCCGTGGCGATGCAGCCGAGCACGGCGATGCCCAGGGCGCCGCCGAACTCGGCGCCGGTCTCGGAGATCGCGGCCGCCGACCCGGCCCGCTCCGGCGGCGCGGCGCCGACGATCAGGTCGGTGGTCAGGGTGAACACCGGCGACAGCCCGGTGGCGAAGACCACGGCGGCGCCGGCCAGCAGCGCCGGGCCGGAGACATGATCGACCAGGGTCAGCGCCAGGAAACCCAACGCCGCGACAATCAGACCGCCGGTCATCAGCACCACCGGCCGGGTCCGGCGCAGCGCCATCGGGGTCAGCATCGAACCGGCGACGAAGGCCAGCGACGACGGCAGCGTCCACAGCCCGGCCTCGAGCGGCGAGAGCCCCAGCACCAGCTGCAGATACTGCGCCACGAACAGGAAGGTGCCGAAGACGGCGAACAGGCCCAGCACATTGACCGCCAGCGCCGCGCCGAAGCCCGGCGAGCGGAACAGGCGCAGGTCGATCAGCGGGTCGTCCAGCCGGGCCTGCCGGCGCACGAACGCGGTGCCGATGGCGAGGCCGGCCAGGATCCACAGCAGCGGCGCCCAGCCCGGCCCGTGCTCGGCCAGCATCTTGATGCCGTAGATCGC
This sequence comes from Mycobacterium sp. KBS0706, assembly GCF_005938675.2. Lineage (GTDB taxonomy): Bacteria > Pseudomonadota > Alphaproteobacteria > DSM-16000 > Inquilinaceae > Inquilinus. Next base: position 14,424 of record NZ_VCCH02000049.1, on the reverse strand, counting down.
GGCCAGCACCGCCGCCAGCGACAGCACGGCGCTGGCCAGGTCCAGCCGCCCGGCCTGCGGGTCGCGGTATTCCGGCAGCAGGATCGGGGCGACGATCAGCAGCACCGCCATCACCGGCACCGCCAGCAGGAACACCGAGCCCCACCAGAAATATTGCAGCATCAGCCCGCCGAGCAGCGGCCCGATGGCGCCGCCGACGGAATAGCCGGTGATCCAGACGCTGATGGCGAAGGTGCGCTGCCGCGGGTCATGGAACATGTTGCGGATCAGCGACAGGGTCGACGGCGCGACGGTGGCCCCGGCGACGCCCAGCAGCGCCCGGGCCGCGATCAGCGTCTCCGCCGTGTTGGCGAAGGCGGCCAGCAGCGAGGCGAGGCCGAACACCGCGGCGCCGATCATCAAGAGCTTGCGGCGGCCGATGCGGTCGCCCAGCGTGCCCATGGTGATCAGCGACCCCGCCACCAGGAAGCCGTAGATGTCGACGATCCACAGCAGCTGCGAGGCGCTGGGCCGGAGGTCCTCGGTCAGCGTCGGCACCGCCAGGTTCAGCACCGTCAGGTCCATCGAATAGAGCAGGCAGGGCAGCGCGATCACCGCCAGGCCGATCCATTCGCGGCGAGTCGCCCTCGGCCCGGAGGCGAGAGTGTCGGGCGTGTCCTCCGGCATGGCAAAATAAACCTTTTGGTTAAGTATTATCCCCTGGATACGAGCCGCCATCGGAAGCTGTCAAGCGCACGGCGCGCAGAGCGGTTCCCCCACTTGACGAATTGTTCCCTCTATGTTCCTATCGATCCCTCAGCCCTTCCGCGTTCCGCTTCGCCGGCGGCCCTTCCCCTCCGCCCTTGCCGGACCGATAGTGTCGACATGAGCTCAGCCCCCCTCCTCTCCCCCACCCCGGCCTCGCCGCGCGGCGAGACCTCCCCGGTCGTCGTCCATCGCCCGGCCTTGCCGGAGAAGGACCGGTCGACCCCGTTCAAGCTGGTCTCGGACTACAAGCCGGCGGGCGACCAGCCCGAGGCGATCGCCGAGCTGATGGCCGGGATCGAGCGCGGCGAGCGCGACCAGGTGCTGCTCGGCGTCACCGGTTCGGGCAAGACCTTCACCATGGCGCATGTGATCCAGAAGCTGCAGCGCCCGACCCTGGTGCTGGCGCCGAACAAGACGCTGGCCGCCCAGCTCTACGGCGAGTTCAAGAGCTTCTTTCCGGAGAACGCGGTCGAGTTTTTCGTCAGCTACTACGACTATTACCAGCCGGAAGCCTATGTCGCCCGGACCGACACCTATATCGAGAAGGAAAGCCAGATCAACGAGCAGATCGACCGGATGCGCCATGCGGCCACCCGGGCGCTGCTGGAGCGGCACGACTGCATCATCGTCGCCTCGGTGTCCTGCATCTACGGCATCGGCGACGTCGAATCCTACAGCGAGATGACGATCCCGCTGGAGGCCGGGCAGAAGCTGAACCGGCAGGTGCTGCTGAAGCATCTGGTCGACATCCAGTACCGCCGCAACGACACCGCCTTCGCCCGCGGCACCTTCCGGGTGCGCGGCGACACGGTCGAGATCTTCCCCGCCCATCTGGAGGACCGCGCCTGGCGCATCTCCTTCTTCGGCGACGAGATCGATTCGATCCATGAGTTCGACCCGCTGACCGGCGAGAAATTCGCGGCGCTGAAGATGGTCCGCATCTACGCCAACAGCCACTACGTCACGCCGAAGCCGACGCTGCTGCAGGCGATCAAGGGCATCCGGGTCGAGCTGAAGGAGCGGCTGGAGGAGTACAACGCCACCGGCAAGCTGCTGGAGGCGCAGCGGCTGGAGCAGCGCACCCAGTTCGACCTGGAGATGATGGAGGCGACCGGCAGCTGCGCCGGCATCGAGAATTATTCCCGCTACCTGACCGGGCGGGCGCCGGGCGAGCCGCCGCCGACCCTGTTCGAATACCTGCCCGAGGACGCCCTGCTGGTCGTCGACGAAAGCCATGTGATGGTGCCGCAGGTCGGCGGTATGTTCCGCGGCGACCGGGCGCGCAAGGACATCCTGGCCGAATACGGCTTCCGCCTGCCCTCCTGCCGCGACAACCGGCCGCTGAAATTCGAGGAATGGGACGCGATGCGGCCGCAGAGCGTCTTCGTCTCGGCCACCCCCGGCCCCTGGGAGATGGAGCGGACCGGCGGCGTCTTCGCCGAACAGGTGGTGCGCCCGACCGGGCTGATCGACCCGATCGTCCTGGTCCGGCCGACCGCCACCCAGGTCGACGACGTCATGGCCGAATGCCGCGAGGTCGTTGCCCGCGGCCTGCGCGTCCTGGTCACCACCCTGACCAAGAAGATGGCCGAGGCGCTGACCGAGTACATGACCGAGGCCGGCATCAAGGTCCGCTACCTGCACTCCGACGTCGAGACGCTGGAGCGGATCGAGATCATCCGCGACCTGCGGCTGGGCGTGTTCGACGTGCTGGTCGGCATCAACCTGCTGCGCGAGGGGCTGGACCTGCCCGAGGTCGGGCTGGTCGCCATCCTCGACGCCGACAAGGAAGGCTTCCTGCGCAGCCGCACCTCGCTGATCCAGACCATCGGCCGCGCCGCCCGCAACATCGAAGGCCGCGCCATCCTCTATGCCGACACCATGACCGGCAGCCTGGAGGCGGCGCTGGGCGAGACCAACCGGCGGCGCGAGAAGCAGCAGGCCTACAACGCCGCCCACGGCATCACGCCGGAAAGCGTGAAGAAGCAGATCGGCGACATCCTCGACAGCGTCTATGAGCGCGGCGACCGGGTCACCGTCTCGACCGGCGACAGCGGCGCCAAGCACCTGACCGGCAAGTCGCTGAAGGAGCATATCGGCGACCTGGAGAAGCGGATGCGGGAGGCCGCCGCCAACCTGGAGTTCGAAGAAGCTGCCCGGATCCGCGACGAGCTGCGCCGGCTGGAGGCGGCCGATATGGGCCTCAACGCGGATGGTGGCGGCGCCGGCATCATCGTCCATGCCCGCGTCGGCTCGCATGGCCACGCCGCGGCCCTGGAGGGCGTGCCGCTGTCGATCGCCAAGCCGACCGAACGGCCCAAAAAGGGCCGCCGCCGCAAGGGACCGTGAGCCGATGAGCCCCGTCGAACGTCCCCTGCCGCCCACCGGCAGGGCCGAGCCGCGAATCGCCGTCGTCACCGGCGCCGCCAAGCGGATCGGCCGGGCGATCGCTCTCGATCTTGCCAGGCACGGGTGGCGGGTGGCGATCACCTGGCACAGCTCCGCCGACGAGGCGGCGCAGACGGTGCGCGATATCGAGGCCGCCGGCACTCGGGGGCTGGCGATCCGGGCCGACCTGACCGACGAGGCCCAGGTCGAGGCCGTCATCCCGCGGGCCGCCGAGGCCCTTGGCGGGCCGGTGTCGCTGCTGGTCAACAACGCCTCGGCCTTCCGCATGGACACGGTGGCGACGGCGACCCGGGCGAGTTGGGACGAGCATATCGAGACCAATCTGCGCGCGCCCCTGGTGCTGACCCAGGCGCTGGCGCGGCAGCTGCCGGCGGACTGGCCGGGCAATGTCGTCAACATGCTCGACCAGCGGGTGTGGAACCCGACCCCCTATTTCCTGTCCTACACCGTGGCCAAGATCGGGCTATGGACCTTGACCCGCACCCTGGCCCAGGCACTGGCGCCGAAGATCCGGGTCAACGGCATCGGCCCCGGGCCGACGCTGAAGAGCGATCGCCAGAGCGAGGAGCATTTCGCCAGGCAGTGGGACGCCGTGCCGCTGCGCCGGCCGACATCGCCGCAGGAGATCTGCGACGCCGTCCGCTTCATCCTGTCGGCGCCCGCGATGACCGGGCAGATGATCGCGCTGGACGGCGGCGAGCATCTCGGCTGGGCCCAGCCCAGCCGTGGCATCGTGCCGATGGAATAAGCAGCGAGAGGATGATGCCGCAGGCTCGCGTCGAAATTATCTCAAATTTTCGATCGAAGCTGCTTGACCCCTGCGCCATGGCGCGGCAGCACCGGGATGCCCCTCTCCTGCGCCCGGACGCCGCAGGGCAATCGCTCTGCGGTAGCCGCTATCGCCTTGGATTTCCTGGCCTCGCCGCTTCGTCACGACCGCAAGTTGTGCACAGGCGAAATCCGAATCGGAGACGTCCGCAATTTTCCGGCTCGCACATAGTGTGTGATGCTTGTGTTTCAACTTGACTTGGAATTTGTCTATAGTTCTCAAAACCTTAGCGTTTTTGCCTATTTTTTGAGCAACAACGATGACACTTAGGCGGCGCCTCGGTTGTCGCAACCTCAGGGTCAGTTCCCCACACAGTTATCCACAGATTCGGTGGATATCACCGAAGCGTCATCCGATCGCTTCGCCGACTCAGCCGGGCGTTCACGATCCGGTCTTGAAGACGCGCCCGGACCGGCCGACATTGCCGCCATGAGCGACACCGTCACCGATATCCCGCCCGGCAGCCCGCCGCCCGAGCGCCCCAAGCCCGCGGGCCGCGCCAGGACCCGGGCGAACAGCATCGCCGACGGGGTCGCGGTGATCCAGGCGCATCTGCGCACCCTGCCCAGCTCGCCCGGCGTCTACCGAATGCTCGACGAGGCCGGCAACGCCCTCTATGTCGGCAAGGCGCGCAACCTGAAGAAGCGGGTCTTCGCCTACACCCAGACCGGCAAGCAGCCGGCGCGCCTCCTGCGCATGATCGCCGACACGGTCGCCATGGAATTCGTGGTGACCCGGTCCGAGGTCGAGGCGCTGCTGCTCGAAGCCAATCTGATCAAGCGGCTGAAGCCCCGCTACAACGTGGTGATGCGGGACGACAAGACCTTCCCGCACATCATGATCTCGGGCGACCACGCCTTTCCGCGCATCGCCAAGCACCGCGGTGCCACGGGCCCGAGCGGCCAGTTCTTCGGCCCCTTCGCCTCGGCCGGGTCGGTCAACCGCACCATCACCGCGCTGCAGCGCGCCTTCCTGCTGCGCAACTGCTCGGATTCGATCTTCGCCACCCGCAGCCGGCCCTGCCTGCAGTATCAGATCAAGCGCTGCACCGGCCCTTGCGTCGGCTATGTCACCGAGGCGCAATACGCCGAGCAGGTGGCGAGCGCCGTCGACTTCCTGAGCGGCCGCAGCCAGGGCGTGCAGGCCCGGTTCGGCGAGCAGATGATGGCGGCGAGCGAAAGGCTGGATTTCGAGCAGGCGGCGCGCTGGCGCGACCGCATCCGGGCCCTGACCAATGTCCAGTCGCACCAGGACATCAATGTCGAAGGCATCGGCGACGCCGACGCGCTGGCGATCCACGAGGCCGGCGGCCACAGCTGCATCCAGGTCTATTTCTTCCGCGGCGGCCGCAACTACGGCACCCGGGCCTATTTCCCGAGCCACGACAAGACGGCGGAGCGGGCGGAGATCCTGGCCGCCTTCCTGAGCCAGTTCTACGACAGCCACCCGCCGCCGCCTCTGGTCCTGCTCAGCGACGACGTCGCCGAGGTGGAACTCCTGGCCGAGGCGCTGACCCTGAAGGCCGACCGCAAGGTCGAGATCGCGGTGCCGAAACGCGGCGACAAGCGGCGGCTGATCGAGCATGCGCTGAACAACGCCCGCGAGGCGCTGGGCCGCCGCATGGCCGAGAGCGCGTCCCAGGCGGTGCTGCTGGAGGGCGTCGCCCGGGTGTTCGGCCTGGACGCGCCGCCGCGCCGGATCGAGGTCTATGACAACAGCCATCTCGGCGGCACCAACGCGCTCGGCGCCATGATCGTCGCCGGGCCGGACGGCTTCGTCAAATCCGCCTACCGCAAGTTCAACATCAAGGGCCCGGTCACCCCCGGCGACGACTACGCGATGATGCGCGAGGTGCTGACCCGCCGCTTCGCCCGGGCCCTGAAGGAGGACCCGGACCGCGAACAGGAAGGCTGGCCCGATCTGGTCCTGATCGACGGCGGCCAGGGCCAGCTGACCGTCGTCCGCGAGGTCTTCGCCGAGCTCGGCCTGACCGACATCTGCCTGGTCTCGATCGCCAAGGGACCTGACCGTGACGCCGGCCGGGAACGCTTCTTCATGGCCGACAAGCCGCCCTTCAGCCTGGAGATGAAGGACCCGGTGCTGTATTTCCTGCAGCGGCTGCGCGACGAGGCCCACCGCTTCGTCATCGGCGGCCAGCGCACCCGCCGCGCGGGCGACATCACCCGCTCGCCGATCGACGAGATCCCCGGCATCGGCCCGCGCCGCAAGAAGGCGCTGCTGCTGCATTTCGGCTCGGCCCGTGCGGTCAGCCGCGCCAGCCTGCAGGACCTCGAGGCGGTCGACGGCATCAGCGAGGCCGTCGCCGGGCTGATATACCGACATTTCCACCCCGACGCGTAAAGCGCCATGTGCTAGCGTCCCGAAGCCCCTGAAGTCAGTGCCGTCGCCATGGTCACCAGCCTGCCGAACCTCCTGACCTACTCGCGCATCGCGGCCATTCCCGTGCTGATCGCGCTGTTCTATGTGCCCGCCGCCTGGGCCGCCTGGACCTGTCTGGCGATCTACGCCGCCGCCGCCATCACCGACTATCTCGACGGCAAGCTGGCGCGTGCCTGGAACGAGACCTCGCCGATCGGCCGGCTGCTCGACCCGATCGCCGACAAGATGCTGGTCACCGCCGTGCTGTTCATGCTGGCCGCCTTCGGCCGGCTGCAAGGCTGGACGATCATCCCGGCCGTGATCATCCTGCTGCGCGAGGTGCTGATCTCCGGCCTGCGCGAGTTCCTGGCCGGGATGAATGCCCGCGGCCTGCCGGTCACCGCTTTGGCCAAGTGGAAGACCACGATCCAGATGCTGGCGATCGGCTTCCTGATCGTCGGCGACGCCGGCACCCGTGCCTTCGACGGCCAGGTGCCGGTGACCCAGATCGGCATCGCCGGGATCTGGGTCGCCGCGGTGCTGACCCTGGTGACCGGCTGGAGCTATCTGCGCGAAGGCGTGCGCCAGGCCATCACCGAAGACCCGCGCAGCCCGCCACCGGCCAAGGCCGCCAGGACGGCTGGTTGACCCCAATGCGTGTGCTCGGCATCGCCGGCTGGAGCGGCAGCGGCAAGACCACGCTGCTGGCGAAGCTGATTCCGGCCCTGATCGGCCGCGGCCTGACCGTCTCCACCGTCAAGCACGCGCATCACGACTTCGATATCGACCAGCCCGGCAAGGACAGCTGGCGCCACCGCGAGGCCGGGGCGACCGAGGTGCTGGTCTCCTCCGACCGGCGCTGGGCCCTGATGCACGAGCACCGCGGCGCCGCCGAGCCGCCGCTGGCGGCGCTGCTGGCGAAGCTGCAGCCGGTCGACCTGGTCCTGGTCGAGGGCTTCAAGCGCGAGGCCTATCCCAAGCTGGAAGTCTGGCGCACCGAGACCGGCAAGCCGCCGCTGCATCCCGAGGATCCGAGCATCATCGCGGTGGCCAGCGACGGTCCCGTCGCCGACCCGGCCCGGACGCGGCTGGATATCGACGACATCGAGGCGATCGCCGATTTCGTCGTCGATTTCGCCCGCAAGGCCGGCTGAGTCATGGGCCGCCTGCCCGATGACTGCTTCGCCCTGGGCGACCGGCTGCTGTCGGTCGAGGAGGCGGTGGCCGAGTTCCGCTCCCGCCTGGCCGTGGTCGTTGCGGCCGAGACCGTCCCGCTCGCAGAGGCGGAGGACCGGTTCCTGGCCGAGGATCTGGTGGCCGACCGTTCGGTGCCGCCGCATGCCAATGCCGCGGTCGACGGCTACGCCGTGCATTTCGACGACCTGGCGCCCGGTACCCCGACCCCGCTGCCGGTGGCCGGCCGTGTCGCTGCCGGCCATCCGCTCGGCCGCCCGGGCGGACGGGGCGAGGCGATCCGCATCTTCACCGGCGCGCCGCTGCCCGCCGGGCCGGACACGGTGGTGATGCAGGAGGACTGCGCGGTCGCGGGCGAATTTGTCACCCTCCCGGCCGGACTGCGGCGCGGCGCCCATGTCCGGCAGGCCGGCGACGACATCCATGCCGGCGCCACCGTGCTGACCGCCGGCCGCCGGCTGGGACCGGCCGAGATCGGCGTGGCCGCCTCGCTCGGCCGCGCCGTCCTGCCGGTCCGCCGGAGGTTGCGGGTGGCGGTGCTGTCGACCGGGGACGAGCTGCGCGACCCGGGCATGCCGGTGGCCGAGGGCCAGATCTACGACGCCAACCGCTATCTGCTGACGACGCTGCTGCGCCGGCTGGGCTGCGATGTCGCCGACCACGGCATCGTGCCGGACCGGGTCAATGCGGTGCGATCGGCGCTCACGGTGGCGGCGAAGGCCGACGCGATCGTCACATCCGGCGGCGTCTCGGTCGGCGACGAGGACCACGTCAAGGCAGCGCTGGAGGCGGCCGGCGGCCGGCTGCACCACTGGCGCCTGGCGATCAAGCCGGGCAAGCCGGTGGCTCTGGGGCAGGTCGGTGGCGTGCCGCTGCTGGGCCTGCCGGGCAATCCGGTCGCGGCGATGGTCACCTTCCTGCTGGTGGCCCGGCCGCTGCTGCTGCATCTGGCCGGCGCCGAGCCGCTGCCGCTGCGCCGCTTCCCGGTCGCCGCCGGCTTCGCCCACGCCAAGAAGCCGGGCCGCCGTGAGTTTCTCCGCGCGATTCTGGACATCGACCCATCCGGCGGGCTGATCGCCCATCGCCACGGCCGGGAGGGCGCCGGCATGCTGAGCTCCCTCGCCGGCGCCGAAGGGCTGGTCGAGCTGCCGGAGGACTCGGTCGGCGTGGCACCGGGCGATCCGGTTGCCTATATCCCGTTGAGCGCCCTGATCTGAGAACCGGCATGAAGCTCCTGTATTTCGCCTGGGTCCGCAGCAAGATCGGCACCGCCACCGAGACGGTGTCGCCGCCGGAGTCGGTGCGCGACGTCGCCGGCCTGCTGGACTGGCTGCGCGCCCGCGGCACCGGCTATGCCGACGCCCTGGCCAACCCGGCGGTGGTCCGCGTCGCGGTCAATCAGCGCTTCGCCAAGCCGGGCGACCCGGTGGCGCCGGGCGACGAGATCGGCATCTTTCCGCCCGTGACCGGAGGCTGAGATGGCGGTTCGCGTGCAAGAGGCCGATTTTGATGTCGGCGCGGAGATGGCGGCGCTATCGGACGGCCGCAGCGATGTCGGCGGCGTCGCCAGCTTCGTCGGGCTGGTGCGCGACATCGCCGGCGGCACCGCAGTCACGGCGATGACGCTGGAGCACTACCCCGGCATGACCGAGCGGCAGCTGGAGGAGATCGAGGCCGAGGCCCGCAGCCGCTGGCCGCTCCTGGAGGTCAGCATCGTCCATCGAATCGGCCGGCTGGAGCCGGGCGAGCGGATCATGTTCTGCGGCGCCGCCTCGGCCCATCGCGGCGCCGCCCTCGAGGCCTGCGCCTTCCTGATGGACTGGCTGAAGACCAAGGCCCCGTTCTGGAAGAAAGAGGAGACGCCGGCCGGCGAGCGCTGGGTCGAGTCCCGGACCGAGGATGACGAGGCCGCCGCGCGCTGGCGCTGATTTCTGTCCTGTGGACTCCGCGCTTCTCATCGTGACGCCGGCGGTGTAGCCCGGCTGGAACGAAGGGGAAACGCAACATGGTGCAGGCAGCGGCGCAACCGCCGTCGGGCTGGGCGGATCTGCTCGGCGAGGGGCGGCTGCCGCGATTCGCGATGGTCTGCCTCGGCATCTGGCTGAATGCGGCCGACTCCCTGGTCACCGCCACCATCATGCCCAGCGTCGGCGCCGATCTCGGCGGCTATGCCTATTTCAGCTGGGCCACCGCCGGCTTCCTGATGGGCGCCATCCTGGCCGGCGCCAGCGCCGGGCGGCTGTCGGAGCGGTTCGGGCTGCGCTGGGCCTCGGCCATCGCCGGCCTGGCCTTCGCGCTGGGCTGCGTGGCCAGCGCCGCCGCCCCGGATATCGGCGTGTTCCTGGCCGGGCGGGTGCTGCAGGGCATCGGCAGTGGCTGGGTCGCCGGCTTCTCGATGGTCGCCATCGCCCTGCTGTTCCCCGAGCGCCATCTGGCCCGGATGTTCGCCGTCGCGTCGGGCATCTGGGGCATCGCCACCATCCTGGGGCCCCTGGTCGGCGGCCTGGCCGCCCAGGCCGGCGACTGGCGCCTGGTGTTCTGGCTGTTCACCGCCCAGTCGCTGGTCTTCGCCGCCGCTTCGCCCTGGCTGCTGAAGGGCACGGTGCGCAGCGCCGGCCAGCCGGGCGTGCCCTGGCCGCAGATCGGCGGGCTGGCGCTCGGCGTCGGCGCCATCGCCATGGCCGATGTCATCCCGAACCCCGCCATCGCCCTGGCGCTGGTCGCCGCCGGCCTCGGCATCCTGGTGCTGGTGATGCGGATCGATGCCGGCGCCCGAGTGCGGCTGCTGCCGCGCGAGGCAGGCGACCTGCGCACGGTCTGCGGCACCGCCTACGCCGCGGTCTTCGCCCTGATGGCGACCTCGATGGCGCTGAACGTCTACGGCCCCGCCATCCTGCAGACTCTGCACGGCCTGTCGCCGCTGTGGGCCGGCTATGTGGTGGCGGTGCTGGCCCTGGCCTGGACCCTGGCCGCCTTCGTCGTCGCCGGCGCCACCGGCGCGGGCGAACTGCGCTGGCTGCTGCGCGGCGCCGTCTGCATCCTGGCCGGCGCGGTGCTGCTGGTCGTGGTGATGCGCGACGCCCCGCTGGCCTGGATCGTCGGCGCCGCCCTGCTGATGGGCGCGGGCTTCGGCTTCTCCTCCAGCCTGCTGAACCGGCGGCTGATCGGCACCCTGGCCGATGACGACAAGGCGATCGGCAGCGCGGCGATGATCGCGGTGCGCCAGACCGGCGGGGCGGTGGGCGCCGCCATCGCCGGCGCCACCGCCAACCTGGTCGGGTTCGGCGCGGGCCTGACGGTCGAGACCGCGCGGGCGGCGGCATTCTGGGTGTTCGTCACTGCCCTGCCGCTGGCCGTGTTCGGCGCCTGGGCCGCCTGGCGGCTGACCGTCGCGGCCAGCCGCTAGCGCGACCGGCCATCGGCTGGGTCGAGGCTGACCCACAGCGCCCCGTCGAACGGCAGGGCGGCGAAACGGCTGTTGATCTCGGCCAGGGTGGCGCGGGGGTCGAGGTCACCGAAGATCTCCGGCCGCACCCAGCGCGCCACCGCCTCCACCGCGACGATGTTCAGCGGCACGGCGTTGAAGAAATTCCACAGGCCATGCACCCGGCCGTCTCGCGCCGCCGCCAGGCCGGACAGGCCGGGCGCCGCCAGCACGGCCGCGAGGCTCCGCCGCGCGACATCGGCGGGAACGCCGGGTCCCGCGATGAGCCCCGGGGCATCCTCCGCCTGAGGCAGGCCGGTGGCGATATAGACCTGCGGGTCCTGCCCGATCGCATATTCGAGGCTGAGCACCCCGCCCCCTGCGTCGGCAAAGCGGTCCGCGGCGATGTTGCGGCCGCCGACCAGCGACACCAGTTCGCCCAGTCCGGTCTCGCCGATCGCCCAGCAGCACTCATCCGGCCGCGGATAGGCGTGCATCAGCACGGTCGGCCCCGATTCCGGATGCGCCGCCATGCGCCGGCGGATGCGGTCCAGCCGCGCCTCGTAGAAATCGGCGAAGGCGTTGGCCCGGTCCTCGCGGCCGAGGACACGGCCCAGCAACCGCATGCCCGGCGCCGTATTCGCCAGCGGCCGGTGGTTGAAGTCGACCACCACCGCCGGCACCCCGGCCGCGTTCAGCCGGTCCAGGATCAGCCGCCCCTGCTCGGTCTCGGCCTGCCAGGCGCCGAAGATCGCCAGATCCGCCCCGACCGTCAGCGCCTTCTCCAGCGAGAAGCTCTCATCGGTGCCGCCGCCCACCACCGGCACCTCGGCCAGGCGTGGGAATCTCGCCAGGAAAGCGGCATTGAGGCCGGGATCATATTGCCGAGTGTCGTCGGCCCAGCCGGCCAGCAGCGACACCGGGTCGGGGTCGATCAGCGCCAGCGCCACCAGGTTGATGCCCGCCCCCAGCAGCACGGCCCGCGGCTGGTGCGGCACCGTCACCTGCCGGCCGGCGGCGTCGGTCACGGTCACCGGCCATTCCGCCCGGACCGGCAGAGCCAGCAGGCAAGTCAACAGCAGAAGCGCGCAGGCCAGCGCCTTGGATCGGTTCACGAATTTGTCCTGGTCACGTTCCCACAAGCTCTAGACGAGAATGATAATCAATGTCAATTAACGGGCCGCTTGCAGCCGGCAATCCTGCCGGCCTCTTCCGCGACCGGAGCCGACCTCACCGATGCGACATCGACCAAGCCCCCGTGCCTGCCTCTTCCTCGGGCTGCTCGCCATCACGGCGCTCGCGCCGGCGCCGATCCTGGCCCAAACGGAAACAGGAGCACCGGTCCCGGCCGATGAGTCCAGCCTGACCCTCGCCCCGATCGTGGTGCAGGGCAGTGCCGAGACGCCGACGACCGAGGTGCGGGCTTCACCGCCACCACCAGCACCAGCGCCACCAAGACCGACACGCCGCTGGTCGAGACGCCGCAGTCGATCTCCGTCGTCACCCGCGGCCAGCTGGACGCGCGCAACGTGCAGAGCCTGCAGGAGGCGCTGACCTACACCCCCGGCATCCTGACCGGCCTCTACGGCTTCGCGCCGCGGCTCGACGCCTTCTGGATCCGCGGCTTCGACGCCGCCTATTTCGGCATCTTCCGCGACGGGCTGCGGCAGCCGACCGGCCAGGTCTTCGCCGGCATCCGCACCGAGCCCTACGGCCTGGCGGCGATCAACGTGCTGCGCGGCCCGGCCTCGGCCAATTACGGCCTGTCCTCGCCGGCCGGGCTGGTCGACCTGGTCACCAAGCGTCCGCCGGACCAGGCGCTGCGCGAGGCCGAGCTGCAATTCGGCAACCATGATCGATACCAGGGCCAGTTCGACGTCGGCGACCCGCTGGACGATCGTTTCTCCTGGCGCCTGACCGGGCTGTTCCGCGACAGCGACACGCAGATGCCGGCGGTGCCGGACGACCGCGCCTATATCGCGCCGGCCTTCACCTGGCGGCCAAACGAGGACACGACGGTGACGATCCTCGGCGCCTACCAGAAGGACAAGAGCGGCGGCAGCCTGTTCAACTACTACTCGCCGGCCACCGGCCTGCTCGACATCCGCACCGCCGACCCGGCCTGGAACGACCTCGACATCGAGAGTGTGCGGGCCGGCTACCAGATCGAGCACCGGGTCGACGACGCGCTGACACTGCGGCAGAGCTTCCGCTACGCCCATGTCGACGCCAACACCCGCTATGTCTACATCACCGGACTGTCGGACGACGGCACCACCGCCTACCGCCGGGCCGGGCAGGACCGCGAAAGCCTGGACACGCTGTCGGTCGACAACCAGGCGCAGCTGCGCTTGGACACCGGGCCGGTGCAGCACACCCTGTTGGCCGGGATCGACTACACCTTCGTCGACACCACCAACATCGCCGGCGACGGCGCAGCGCCGGACCTCGACCTGACCACCCGGAACTACGGCAGGCAGCATATCGACATGCCGGCGGTCTATGCCCGCACCTGGCAGCGGCAGGACCAGCTCGGCGCCTATCTGCAGGACCAGATCCGGGTCGGCGGCTGGCTGCTGACCTTGAGCGGCCGCCACGACTGGGTCGACACCACGACCAAAGAGCGCATCGCCGGCACCGGGCAGGACGTCTCCGACAGCGCCTTCAGCGGCCGCGTCGGCCTGACCTATGTCACCGATTTCGGCCTCGCCCCCTATGTCGCCTATGCCACCTCCTTCAATCCGAATCTCGGCACGGACTGGCAGGGGCGCGCCTTCGAGCCGACCACGGCGGAGCAGATCGAGGCCGGTGTCAAATACCAGCCAGACGGGCTGAACAGCCTGGTCACCGCCTCGGTGTTCCAGATCACCCAGGACAAGGGCCTGATCGCCGACGCGAACAACGTCAACTTCAAGGCCCAGCGCGGCGAGATCCGCGTCCGCGGCATCGAGCTGGAGGGCCTGGCCGATCTCGGCGACGGCTTGAGCCTGCAACTGGCCTACACCTATCTCGACCCGGAGGTCACCGAGGGCACCGCGGCGACCGAGGGGAAGGACCCATCCGGCATCCCGAACCACGTCGTCTCCGCCTGGGCCGACTACCGGATGCCGGACCGGATCGTGCCGGGGCTGAGCCTGGGCGCCGGCCTGCGCTATATCGGGTCGAGCTACCGCGACGACGACAACGCGACCGGGCGCAACGACGCCGTGACCCTGTTCGACGCCGCCATCCGCTACGACCTCGGCGCGGTCGAGCCGCGGCTGGACGGGGTGCAGCTGGCGGTCAACGCCACCAACCTGTTCGACCGCGACTACGATACCTGCGCCCAGGGCTACTGCTATCAGGGCCAGGGCCAGACGGTGATCGGCAGCATTCGTTACCGTTGGTGAGGTGCTGAAGGGCCGGCGCCATCCCCCTCACCCTCCCATTCGCCAACGCGAAT
>NZ_VCCH02000048.1 GCF_005938675.2 Mycobacterium sp. KBS0706 | reverse complement strand
TATGGGCGGGCCGCTGGCCAATTTCGCCGGCCTGCTGCACATGACCATGCACAGCCTGACCAAATCGGCGATCTTCTTCGCCGTCGGCCACATCGCCCAGGTCAAGGGCACCCAGAAGATCGCCGAGATCCGCGGCCTGACCGAAAGCCATCCCGTGCTCGGCTGGGGGCTGGTCACCGGCGTCGTGGCGATCGCCGGGCTACCGCCCCTCGGCGTGTTCATGAGCGAGTTCCTGGTCGTCACCTCGACCTTCGCCCGCGAGCCGCTGTTGGCGGTCCCGCTCGTCTTCGGCCTGCTCATCGCCCTTGGGGCGCTTGTGCTGCGCGTCCAGGGACTCGCCTTCGGCGAACCCACCGGCGCCTCTGCACCCATCCAGGCCTCGACCGTGCCGATGCTCGGCCATCTCGGATTGGTGCTGGCCGCCGGAATCTACCTGCCGCCACCGCTGGCCGCTTGGTTCCAGCACGTTGCCGGCCTGCTGGGCTGAGGGAGGACTCATGCCGGCGCTGAACGACATCGTCCAGTTGGGAAACCGGGTGGAGGCCGCCCAGCGCTGGATGCGAGTGATCGTCGATTCCGGGACTTGGAGCGGCGTCGCAAAGCAGCTTGCAAAGGGCGCCTGGACTCTGCTCGACCACTGGGGCGATGCCTCCCAGAGCCCCCAGGTGCACATGGCGCTACTCGACGAGCCCGCGGCCGAGATCGCCATCGTCAGCCTTGAATGCCCGTCGGGTCGCTTTCCTTCGGTGGGGCAGCACCACCCGCCCGCCATCCGTCTGGAACGGGCGATCTGGGACCTGTTCGGGCTGGAACCGGTCGATGTGCCGGATTCCCGGCCTTGGCTCGACCACGGCCGCTGGGGCCTGCACCAACCGCTTGGCGAACGTCGGCCGGCACTCGCGGCCGAGCCCTATCAATTCCTGCCGGTCGAGGGCGAGAGCCTGCACCAGATTCCGGTCGGGCCAGTGCATGCCGGCATCATCGAGCCAGGGCATTTCCGGTTCACCGCGAACGGCGAGACCGTGGTCCGGCTCGAGGCACGGCTCGGCTATGTCCATCGCGGCCTCGAGGGCCTGATGGCCGGAGCGGACCTCGACCGCGCGGCCCGACTGGCCGGCCGGGCTTCCGGCGACAGCACCGTCGCCTATGCCTGCGCCTTCGCGCAGGCCGTCGAGACCGCGCTCGACGTCAAGGTCCCGTTCCGCGCCGCCTGGCTGCGCGCCCTCATGCTCGAGCTGGAGCGCCTGGCCAACCATCTCGGCGACATCGGCGCCATCTGCAACGATGCCGCCTTCGCACTCATGCACGCTCATTGCGGCGTACTGCGCGAACGCGTGCTGCGCGCCGCCGGACGGGCCTTGGGTCACCGCCTGATGATGGACCGGGTGGTGCCGGGCGGTGTCGCCGCCGATCCCGGGCCGGAGGCGGTCGAGATCCTGGCCGCGCTGATCGACGAGATCCGGCTGCACTTCCCGCCGTTGGTCGAGCTCTACGACAACACCGCCTCGCTGCAGGACCGCACGGTCGCAACCGGCATCCTCGCCCCTGCGCTGGCCCGGCGTTTCGGCGCCGGCGGCTTCGTCGGGCGGGCCTCTGGCCGCCGCTTCGATGCACGGCAGGCCTTCGGCGACGCGCCGTACCGGATGCTTGCCTTCGACGTCCCGGTTCTGGAGGAGGGCGACGTCAACGCCCGGGTCTGGATCCGCATCCGCGAGGTCGAGCAGAGCCTGTCGCTGATCGCCCAGATCCTGGAGCGACTGCCGGGCGGCCCGGTCCGCGCCGAGATCCCGCGTCGGGCCGGCGAGGGATCAG
Organism: Mycobacterium sp. KBS0706; assembly: GCF_005938675.2. Taxonomy (GTDB): domain Bacteria; phylum Pseudomonadota; class Alphaproteobacteria; order DSM-16000; family Inquilinaceae; genus Inquilinus. Next base: position 58,430 of record NZ_VCCH02000048.1, on the reverse strand, counting down.
CGCTGGTCGAGGGATTCCGCGGCGACATCTTCGCCTGGGTTCGACTGGATCGGGAGGGCCGGGTTCTGCGTGGCCGGCTGCGCGACCCGTCCTGGTTTCAGTGGCCGCTCTTGGAGGCCGTGATCGAGGGCAACATCGTCGCCGACTTCCCGCTCTGCAACAAATCCTTCAACTGCTCCTATGCGGGGCACGACCTCTGAGGACGCCATGCGCCGGCACCTGTTCCAGGGCCTCCTCCGGCCGCCGCTGACCGACCCGCGGCCGCCCGCCGACGATCCGGAGCTGGCGGCCCTGGCCGCCCGCCTCGACGTTGCCGCCCGTCGGCGGCTGGGGCGCAGCCTGTCGATCCGCGAGGTCGATGCCGGCTCGTGCAACGGCTGCGAGCTGGAGATCAACGCCCTCAACAACGTCGTATACGATCTCGAGCGGTTCGGCCTGCGCTTCGTCGCCTCGCCGCGCCACGCTGACGTGCTGCTGGTGACCGGACCCGTCACCCACAACATGCGCGAGGCGGTCGAACGCACGCACGCGGCCACGCCGGCGCCGAAATGGGTGGTCGCGGTCGGCGACTGCGCGGTCGGCGCCGGCCTCTTCGCGGACTCTTACGCGACGGTCGGCAGCGTAGCCGCCGTGCTTCCCGTCGACCTCCACATCCGCGGCTGTCCGCCGGACCCGACGACGCTGCTCAAGGGGCTACTCGCGCTGATGGACCAGCGTGAAAGCGTCGCGAGATCGGTGCTTTGAAAGCGCTCCAAACCATTGTGCTGGCCGAAGGCTTCTATCTCCTCGAAGCGCCGCGCCGGATCACGCACCGGGTCGAGAGGCCAGGCCGGCAAGCCGTGGCCTGCGCGCTTGGCGGTCCGGACGGGCGAACGCTGTTCTGCCGCACGGTGGCCAGGGAGTTCGAGGACGTTACCGGGTGTGCGCCAACCGCCCGTGTGGAGATCGCCAAAGTCGCCATTCCCGCGCAGGGGATATGGGATGCCTGAAGCCGTAGGCCGATACCACCAGCGCACGACCAGCCCCTTCCGATGCACCAGGACTAACATGGACATCAGCAAGATTCCAGCCGGACGGAACCCGCCCTATGACGTCAACGTCATCATCGAGAACTCGGTGGGCGGCTCCCCGGTGAAGTACGAATTCGACAAGAGCGCGGGCGTCATGGTCGTCGACCGCATCATCCACACGGCGATGACCTATCCGGGCAACTACGGCTTCATCCCGCACACCCTCTCAGGTGACGGCGATCCGGTCGACGTCATCGTCATCGGACGCCATCCGATCGTCCCCGGCGCGGTGCTGCGGGTCCGCCCGATCGGCGTTCTGCTGATGGAGGACGAAAAGGGCGCGGACGAGAAGATCCTGGCCGTACCGATCGGCAAGCTGAAGCCCGACTACGACGACGTGCACAGCCGCGAGGACCTGCCGGGCGACCTGTGGCAGCAGATCGCCCACTTCTTTGCCCACTACAAGGATCTGGAGGACGGAAAATGGGTACGGATCGCCGGGTGGGAGGGGCCGAGCAAGGCCGCCGAGATGATCCTGGCCGGCATCGAGCGCGCCGCGGCGCAGGATCCCGACGCACCATGATCCCCAGCGCGGAGGCATAGCGATGTCGCTTCATCGGGTCCGCTTGGAACTGGCGCCATGCATCGAAGCACCTGACGGAGATAGCCGGTGCGGCTACGAGTTGACCGTTCCGCTGGATCGCGACGGCCGCCTGCAGGCGGCGTCCTGGCAGCGGCGTTTCGCCGACTGCCGGGTCCGTCGGTTCTGGTTCGGGCAGAAGTATCGGTCCGGGATTCTCGTGCATATCGGGCAGGGCCAATGGGCGTTCTCTCAACTTCCTGGCGACTCTGGTGGGCATCCGATCTGGCGGTTGCAATCTGACCGGCTGGTCGAGAACGAGATCGTGACGGTGACGGAACTCGATGGCGTGGCACGGCACTTCAGCGTCGCGCGCGTCCGGCCACTGCTTCGGCTCTTTGGAGGACCGAAGGCCGAAGGGAACGTCGACAAGCGGCATGGCTGACGATCTCGGGCCGCACCCGGTACGCCTGGGCCTTGAGCCACCTGGGTGTATAGCCGGGGGTCGCGAGCGAGAGGAAGGATGATCGGATGGTTGATATCAAGGTGTCGGTGACCAGAGGCGACGACGATGCAGGGCGGACGGAACGCCTGAAGCGTGTGGCCACTCAATTGCGTGGCGAGCGGCTATCCGTGCTGGCGTTGCACGACCACCTCGATGTGCTGGGAATCAACTGGAGGCGGCGCCCCTACACCGGCGAGGTTGTAAGGGCTATGCGGATCTGCGCCGAGCATGGCATCGATCGGGCGGATCACTACATCCGGGGCCGACTGCTGCTGAGCGATACGGGCTGCGACGCTTCTCACCCAGGCAACCTCCTATAGTTCGCTGACGACGCCTCCGGAAACGTCCATAAGGGCAAATTGAATGCAGAGCCGATTCCCGCCTGTGTCACCCTTCGTTTGTGCCCTCGGGTGCAAATGTCCGCGCTGCGGCCGCGGCGCGTTGTTTCGGGGTTTTCTGACTGTCGCCGAACGCTGCGGTGTCTGCGGCCTCGAGCTGTCCAAGGTCGACTCGGGCGATGGTCCCGCGGTCTTCTTGATTTTCATTCTCGGCTTCACGGTGGTCCCGATCACCTTGTGGCTCAGCCTGTCCTATGGTCTGCCGGCATGGGCCCCGGTCGCGATCGGCGCCGTGATGATCGTCCTGATCGCAGCGGCTCTGCTGCGACCGGCGAAGGCTTTTGTCGTCGCCCTGCAGTATCGCGGGCGAAACGGCAACTGAGACCTCGGCGCATGAGTCGGTCGGGAATAGTCGATCCCTGTCGCCACATCCGTGCTGCGACGTCGAAGACCGCGGATTGATGCTCCAGCGCCCCACCGCGCAGTGCGTCGATCAGCGGAAATTCTGGCCGGATGGCTGAGCGATCTCGACCTTCAGCGCCGGGCTCAGATGGGGCTGAACAAGGGCGAGGCGCACCATGCGCTGAAGCGCGCCATCAGCTTCAACCGACGTGGCGAAATCCGTGATCGCACCTCCGAGGGCCAGCAGCATCGGATCGCCGGCCTCAACCTCCTGGCCGCCATCGTCATCTACTGGAACACATGGCGCCTCGGCGAGATCGTTGCTGGCATGGTTGAAGCCGGCCAGGCGCCGATGCCCGACCTTCTCGCGCACGTCTCGCCGCTGGGCTGGGAGCACATCACGTTGACCGGAGAGTATCGCTGGTCGCGCTTAAGGTAGGATTTCGCCCCCTCCCGCAAACGACCCCTGGATGGGCGGTCGCTGCGCCGGCGTCTCCGATGCGGACGTTGGTTTTTGTCGGCCGGATCCGGCCTTTGTCGGTTGGCCTGGCCCGACGAGAGGCAGCACACAGGACACCGCACTCGGTTCCGGATAGCGGACATGACCGCGTTCGACCGTAGGAGCTTGATCCCTGGTCAGCTCGGGTATCCTGCGCGGCGGGGTTGGGCCGACGCCGGATGGAGTGAGGGCCATCCGCTTCCACAGCCCTGGGCTGGATAGTCGTCTTGCGTTCCAACTCACTTCGATATCTCACTCTGCGGCAAGGTCAATCGAAAGGTCGCCCCGCGATCGTCGTTGTTGAAGGCCTCGATCCTGCCCTGGTGGGACTCGGCGATTGAGCGGCAGATCGAGAGTCCCATTCCCATTCCATGGGCCTTGGTGGTGAAGAAGGCGTCGAACAGGAGACCCTCCGCCCCCCGCTGAATCCCGGGGCCTGCGTCCCGCACGTCGAAGATTACCTCGTTTCCGCGGTTGCGCGAGCGGATCGTGATCTCGCGCTCTTCCCTCGGCGTTGCCGCCATGGCGTCGAAGCCGTTCATCAGGAAATTGACCACGATCTGCTGCAGCTGGATCGGGTCGCCCCTCACCTCTCCCAGGCTTGGCTCAAGATCGATCTGACATGCGACACCTCTCTCATGAGCTTCGCCTTTGAGGAGTTCCATGACGTCGCCGACGAGATGGTTGAGGTCGACGGGTACGGACTCCACTTCTTGCTTCTTTGCCATGGCTCGGATCTTGGCGATCAGGCCTTCGGCGCGGACTGCGTTGTCGATGACGCGGTTCAGAGACATTTCGGCCCTCTCCAGCTCGGGCGGCTTGCGATCGAGCCATCGCAAGCCGCTCTGGGCATGCAGCTTCATGGCGCCAAGCGGCTGGTTGATCTCATGCGCGATCGACGCAACCAGCTCACCCATGGTCGTGAGCCTGGTCACATGGGCGAGCTCGGCCCGGGATTTCCGCAGCAGCTCGGCGGTGCGCCTGGCCTCCGTGATGTCCATGACGGCCGCCGAGATCCGGAGTCTGCCGTCCTTCTCGCGCTCGGCCTTGCCGAGAATGTTGAGATGCTTGACGGAGGCATCCTGCATCACGATTCGATGCTCGAGCTCGATGCGCTGCACAGGCTCGGCCAGGCCGTAGAACCCGCTCCGGGCCGTGTTCACGTCTTCGGGATGGATCCGATCCAGCATCCGCCGGACGCTCGGGGAGACCTCCTCGCCGAAGCCGAACACGCGGTAAGTCTCGGCAGACCAGAAGATTTCGGCATCGGGGGCGACGAAGCTGATGCTTCCCGTCCGGCTCAGCGCCTGGGCATCGGCCAGATACGCCTCGCTTCGCTCCAGCCTGCTCTGCCCGCGTCGCAGAGCCGACCCCAGCAGCCACAGCAGCAGGATCGACTCGGTGTAGAGCAGCAATCGCCGAACATTCTCGTCGGGCAGTGCGAACGGATCGAGGGAATGGAGGGGCTGCAGGAAGAAGAACCGGATGCTGGCAATCGCCAGAATCGCGGCCAGCAATCCGGCGCCGATGCCAAATCGCCAGACCGAGAACACGACGGCGAGCAGCATGGTCGCGAACGCCGTCGGTATGCCGTAGCTGTCGAGAAAGGTTGCAACGGCAAGCGCAAGGAGAACCGCAAGAGATGCCTGTCCGTATCGCGCCATGGCGCCCCTCTCTTATTCGCGTGAAGGCCTTTCAGCGGCCGCCTGAGATCGGATGACAAGGCCTCGAGGGGAGGTGCCCCCCCGAGACCACAGGCCGACGTTTGCGATCGAGGACAAACACCGCCGGTCAATCGGGAGCACTCTCGCGGAAGAGGAGAGCCGCGGCGCGTTAGGTTGTGTTTTCGTCCGTTAAGTTGCGCTGCACCGGGCGGGAACACTGTTTCGACAGCAGTCTCGCCCCCCAGGGAGCAGCCAATACCTCGATCTCAGGATTCGTAAATTTGCGCCGATCTGCTCGGACTCTTCGCCGTGGCAGAGGACGTGCCGGCTTATGATCGCGGGTTCCTCTCCACTTTCGACAAGTTTCTGCAGCATGTAGGCCCGCGTCGTACCGAGCAGCCGATATCGCGTCGATCGCGCGCCGCCACACGCGGCAACCAGGGATTTCGCGACGAGGCTCGCGACCGCGTTGGCGGCCTGGGCGCCGTCGATGTCGAAGCCAGCCGTAACCGAGAGAGCGGCTCCGAAGGAGAAGTAGCCGGAAAAGACGGCCAATCGCCGGAGCACCACCCGCTCGGCCGCCGACAGCAGGTTGTGGCTCCAGTCGAGCATGGCGCTGAGCGTCCGGTGCCGCGGCACGGCGGTCCGTCGCCCGTCCCAGCCAAGCGTGAACTGGCTGTCGAGGAGCACCGCGATCACCCGCACGCTATAGGCTTCGACACGGCCGGCGGCGAGTTGGATGGCCAGGGCGATGCCGTCGAGTCTGCGGCAGATCTCGCCGACGACCGGAGCCTCCTCATCCGAAAACTCGAAGCGCGATCCGCATGCGACTGCGTGTTCCACGAACAGCTGAACAGCCGGAAAGCGCAGGGCATCGGCAGCCGTCAGGGCCGGATCCTCCGGCGGGTAGTCGAGGGGACGCAGCCGGTGCACCTGCTCCCCTTCCACCCGCAGCGGCTCCCTGCTCGTGGCGAGAAGATGGATCTCGGGGGCCGCACCGCGGATGCGGTCCGTCAGCGACGCCACCGCATCGATGACGTGCTCGCAGCTGTCGAGGATCAGCAGCATGCGCCTCCGACGGAGAAACGCCAGAAGGGAAGCGGCAGTGGTGTCCGGGCCGACGGGCGCCCCCAGCGTAGACGCGATGGAGCTGGGCACGAGCGAAGGATCGCTCAGCGAGCCCAGATCGATGAAATGAACGGCTCCCCCGACATCTTCGAGCATGTGACGGGCAACGGCCACCGCGACGGTCGTCTTGCCGACGCCGCCCGGACCGACGATCGTGAGGAAACGCCGGGTCGCCAGGTTCCTGGAAACATTGCGGACCGTGTCGTCCCGTCCGACCATCCGGGTCGGTGCGGGTGGCAGTTCGGCGGCTGCGCTGGGCGGCTGAGACCCCGCTGCCGGCTCCATGCCCGTGTGATGGGTGAGGCTGGCGACGAAGCAGTAGCCGCGGCCGGTCACGTTGGCAATGTAGCGGGCATCCTGCTCGCCATCCCCGAGCGCTCTGCGCAGGCCGGCGATCTGGACTCGGAGCGTCGTCTCGCTGACCGTCAAGCCCGGCCAGACCCTGGCCATGATCTCGTCCTTGGTCACCACCTCGTTCGCACGCTCGATCAGGACCAGCAGGAGGTCGAGCGCGCGGCTGCGGAGAGGGACCGGGGTATCGTTCCTTTCGAGAAGTCTCCTGGCAATGGACAGACGGAACGGACCGAACGACACCACGTCCCGACGAACGGCATTCTGCAAACCCTGATGGTACGGCATCTATTAAGCCTTGTTTCCCCCGGCTTCCTCTTTCCTTCGCCTGACGCCGGCCCCCCGGCAGCGGCTTCATCAATCCTGACCGGGATCATCCCGGCCGCGGGCTGGCAGCATCAGCCGCGCGGGTCCAGCCGGTCGCGCAGCCCGTCACCCAACAGGTTGAAACCGAGGACCGTCAGGAAAATCGCGGCGCCCGGAAACCAGGCCAGCCAGCTCGCCAGGTCGAGGAAGCTGATCGCGTCGCGCAGCATGTTGCCCCAGGTCGGGGCCGGCGGCTGCACGCCCAGCCCCAGGAAGGACAGGTAGGATTCGGTGATGATGGAAGACGCCAGCAGCAGCGAGGCCTGGACCAGCACCGGCGAGACGATGTTCGGCAGCATGCAGCGCAGGAGGATCGTGCCGTTGCCGAAGCCCAGCGCCCGGTTGGCCTTTACATAGTCCAGCCGCCGCACCAGCAAGGCCTGGCCGCGCGCAACCCGCGCCAGGGTCGGGAAGTTGATGACGGCGATGGCCAGGATGGTGTTCAGCAGCGACGCACCCAGCGCGGCGGTGATGCCAAGCGCCAGAAGGATGCCCGGAAAGGCCAGGAGGACGTCCATGCACCGCATCAGCACCATGTCGACCTTGCCGCCGAAATATCCCGCAGCCAGCCCGACCGGCACTCCAGCCAGCAGCGCCCCACCGACGCTGGCCAGACCGACGAGAAGAGAGACGCGGGCCCCGACCAGGATGCGGGTCAGTACGTCACGTCCGAGATCGTCCGTGCCCAGCAGATGCGACCAGGAGGGAGGCGCCAGCGTCGCCAGGAAATCGGCCTGGTCGGGCGCATAGGGCGACAGCCATGGCCCGATGACCGCGGCCAGCACCAGCAGCACGACCAGGGCAAGTCCGATGGCGCTGCGGCCGTCACGCGCCAGGCGAAGCAGCAGGCCGGGGCCGGCGGTGTGCGCGCTGCTGCTCATGGCGTGCCCCGCATGCGTGGATCGAGAACGGCGTAGATCATGTCGGTCGCGAGGTTGATCAGCACGAACAGCACCGCTGCCGCCAGGATCGCGCCCTGCACCACCGGATAGTCCCGGGCGAAGATCGCATCGACCGTCAGCTTGCCGATGCCCGGCCAGGCGAAGACCGTCTCGGTCACGACGACGCCCCCCATCAGCTGGCCGAGTTGCAGCCCCACCAGGGTGACCACCGGGATCAGGGCGTTGCGCAGCGCGTGCTTCCACACCACCCGGCGCCGCGGCAGCCCCTTGGCGCGGGCGGTGCGGATATAGTCGGCGCTCAGCGCCTCCAGCATCGCCGCGCGGGACATGCGCATGGTTGCGGCCGCCATGCCGACGCCGAGCGTCAGCGCCGGCAGCGCGATGTGGTGCAACGCCTCCAGGGGGGCGGTGACGAAGGGGACATAGCCGGAGGCCGGGAACAGCGACAGGCGGATCGACAGGAACAGGACCAGCAGGATGGCCAGCCAGAAGCTGGGCAGGGACAGGCCGAACAGCGCCAGCAGCGACGCGCCGAAATCCGCCAGGCTGTTGCGGCGGGAGGCGGAGATGACGCCGGCCGGAATGGCGATTGCCAGCGACACCAGCAGGGCGCAGAAGCCCAGCTGCAGCGTCGGCACCAGGGCCGTCAGCACCATCTCCAGGACGGGCCGCCCGGTCTGGATCGACCGGCCGAAGTCGCCGATCAGGACATGGCCCAGCCAGACGACGAAGCGCAGCAGGAAGGGCTGGTCCAACGCGTATTTGGCCCGGAGCGCCGCAGCGGCCGCGGGGTCCGCCTCCAGCCCCAGCAGGGCGGTGACGGGGTCGCCCGGCACCAGCGACAACAGGGCGAAGGACAGGAAGCACAGGCCGAGCAGGACCGGCAGCAGCGCCGCCAGGCGGGACAGCACCATCCTCATGACGCCCGCTCCTGCCGGGCCGCGTCCCGCGCCCGGCGATAGGCCGCGATCCGCCGGGCCGTCGCCGTCTCCTCCGGAATGCCGGAGCTCGCGGCGACAGGCGGCAGGGTCTCCGCGAAGAGGCAGGCGGACAGGTGCCCTGCCGCGACCGGGTGCAGCGGCGGCACCGCGCCGTCGGTGCAAGCCGGCCGGCGGTGGGGGCAGCGTCCGGCGAAGCGGCATCCCGGTTCGGGCCGGGTCGGGTCGGGCGGCTCGCCCGGCAGCAGGGCATGGTGCCGGGCGCCCAGCTCGATGCGTGGCACCGCGGCGAGCAGGGCCCGGGTGTAGGGATGACTTGGCCGTTCGAACAGGCGCCGCACCGGCGCGGTCTCCACCACCCGGCCGGCATACATCACCACGACGTCGTGCGACAGGTGGCGGACGACGGCCAGGTCATGGGAGATGAACAGCAGGGCGACGCCCGTGTCGCGCTGCAGATCCTGCAGCAGGTTGATGATCTGGGCCTGGATCGAGACGTCAAGCGCCGAGACCGGCTCGTCGCAGACGATCAGGTCGGGCTCGACCGACAGGGCGCGGGCGATGGCGATGCGCTGGCGCTGGCCGCCGCTGAACTGGTGCGGCAGGCGGTCGAGCTGCGAGGCCGACAGGCCCACCCGTTCCATCAGCTCCGCGGCCCGGCGCAGGGCCGCCGGCCGGTCGCACAGGCCGTGCAGCAGCATTGGACGCACCAGCACCTCGCGGATGCGCTCGCGCGGGTCGAGTGAGGCGTAGGGATCCTGGAACACCACCTGGACGCGCCGGCGGAAGCGGCGCAGCCCGGTCCGGTCCAGCCGCAGCACATCCTCGCCGTCCAGCGCCAGCGTGCCCGAATCCGGGTCCTGCAGCCGCAGCAGCACGCTGCCGAGCGTGCTCTTGCCGCAGCCGGATTCGCCGACGATCGCCAGCGTCCGGCCGCGCTCCAGCCGCAACCCCACCTCGTCCACGGCCCGCACCCGACGGGCGCGCGCGAAAGGGCCGGCCGACACGGCGAAGGACTTCACCAGGCCTTCGGCCTGAAGCAAGGGGGCAGCGGCGGTCATGACAGCGCCTCCACCGGCGCACGCCAGCAGGCCACGTCATGGCCGGGAGCCATGGCCCGCAGGGGCTGGGCCACGTTGCACTCCGGCGCCGCGAAGGGGCAGCGCGGCGCGAAGCGGCAGCCGGGCAGCATGGCATCGGGTGACGGCATGCGGCCGGGGATCGGCTCCAGCCGGTCGGTCTCGCCGTCCAGCTGCGGCATCGCGGCCAGAAGCGACAGCGTGTAGGGGTGCTGCGCGTCGCGGAACAGGGAGGCGGCCGGGGCGCGCTCGACCACCCGTCCGGCATACATCACGACGACATCGTCCGCGACCTCCGCCACCACGCCGAGATTGTGGGTGATCAGCAGGACGCCCGTGCCCATCCGGTCGCGCAGCTCCGTCAGCAGGGCCAGGATCTGCGCCTGGATGGTGACGTCCAGCGCCGTGGTCGGCTCATCCGCGATCAGCAGCGACGGTTCGCAGGCCAGGGCCATCGCGATCATCGCGCGCTGCCGCATGCCGCCAGACAGTTCATGCGGATAGGCGTCGATCCGGCGCTCGGCGGCGGGGATATGGACCTGGCGCAGCGCCTGCAGCGCCTTGTCCCGTGCCGCCTCGCGCGACAGGCGGCCATGGGTCCGCACCGCCTCCGCGATCTGGTCGCCGATGGTGAAGACCGGGTTCAGGCTCGTCATCGGCTCCTGGAAGATCATCGCCATGCGCGACCCGCGCAGATCCTGCATCTGCCGCTCGCTCATCCGCAGCAGGTCGATGTCCTCGAACGCGGCCCGTGCCGCGGTGATGCCGCACAGCTTCCGCGGCAGCAGGCGCATCAGCGAGGTGGCCAAAACGCTCTTGCCCGAACCGGATTCGCCGACGACGCAGACGATCCGCCCGCGCCCGACGCGCAGCGACACCTCGTCGACCACGGTGATCCGCCGGCCGAAGGGCCCGAGCGAGACCGAGAAGCGGTCGATGTCGAGTAGCGGTGCGGGATCGGGGGATGCCATCTCACGCCTCCCCGCGGCCGGCCTGGAGGAAACCCAGCTCGTCCCGCGACGGCAAGGCGGCATAGGCTCCGGCGCGCGTGGCGGTCAGGGCCGCCGCCCGCTGGGCCGCACCGACCGCGGTGTCGAGGCCGCGCCCGCTTGCCAGCAATGCCGCCAAAACGCCGCAGAAGGTGTCGCCGCAGCCGGTGGTGTCGACGGCCGTGACCGGCACGGCGGGGTGGAGCCGGATGCCCTCTTCCGCCGCGGCGAGGCAGCCTTCCGCGCCCAGCGTGACGAGCACGAGGTCGGCACCTTTTTCCCGCATCCACGCGGCCGCGGCCCGGGGATCGGCCAGGCCGGTGATCGCCTCCGCCTCCACCCGGTTCACGACAAGGATGCGGCACAGCGGCAGCAACGGCCCGGCCTCCCACCAGAGCGGCGCCGGATTCAGCATGGTGCCGGCCCCGCGGGCGGCGCCGGCGGACAGGGCGGCCTCGGTCGCCGCCCGGCTCAGATTGCCCTGGAGCAGCAGCACGTCGCCTGGGGCCACCGCGGCGGCGAATTCGGCGGCAGCCTCCGGCATCAGCGCCGTGGCGCAGGGGCCGGCGCTGGCGATGCAGCTCTCGCCGTCCGGCAGCGTCATCAGGACCGAGAAATCGGTCGGGTGCGGCAGGCGCGGCAGGTCGAGGGCGGTGAAGCCCTCTCCCGACAGGACGGTCCCGATCCAATCCCCGTCCGGATCCTGCCCGACCGGGGCATGGAACATCACCTGCGCGCCGCTGCGGACGGCCGCGACCGCCTGGTTCAACCCCTTGCCGCCGGGCGCCCGTGTCGTGCCGTGGCCCAGCAGCGTCTCCCCGCGCAGGGGCAGGCGTGGCAGGCCGAGGCCGAGATCGAGACCGGCATTGCCCAGGATGAACACGCGGCCCATCCTCGCCTCAACCCCTGGCGCGTTCGACCCGCTGCATGAAGAGGCGCAGCCGGTCCGGGTCCACGGGGTTCCACCAGACGCCGTCCCGCTTCAGCCAGCTGGCGACGATGACGGCATCGGCGACGGTCAGCATGTCCCCGACATTGTCCGGCGCGACGCCGGAGCCGACGACGACCGGCAGCGACGTGCCGGCGGCGACGGTGCGCAGCTCCTCCATCGTCGTCGGGTCGCCCGTGCGCTGGCCGGTGGCGATCGCCACATCGGCATCGAAGAACTCGTTGTCGCGCGCCAATTCCCCGATCGTACGGTCGGCGGTGATGGCGTGGGCGCCGTGCTTCACATGGACGTCGGCGAAGATGCGGACGGTGCGGGCGTGGAGCCAGGAGCGGTACCGTGCGGCGTCCCCGGCCGGGCCGTCGATCAGCCCCTCATTCGCGACATAGGCGTTGGACCATTGGTTGACCCGGATGAACGCCGCCCCCGCCGCCTTGGCCACGGCGAGGGCCTGAACCGCGCCATTGGCCAGGACATTGACCCCGACCGGCAGGGCGGAGGCGCGGCGGACTGCATCGGTCATCACCGCCATGCAGGCCGCCGTCTCCGGCCCGAGCCGGTCGGGCTTGGCGAAGGGAATGTCGCCATGATTCTCGACGATCAGCCCGTCGACCCCGCCGTCGCGGTACCGCTCGGCCTCCGTCACGGCGAAGGCGACGACATCCTCCATGTCGCGGCCGTCATAGTCGGGAGAGCCGGGCAACGGCAGCGAATGGATCACCCCGATCACGGCCTTCCTGCGGCCGAAGATCGCCTCGACGGCATTCGGCTTGGTCCGGAACACGGGCTTGGCTCGGGCGACCAATGGTTCGCTCACAACGATTCTCCAGGGCGTCGAAACAGGTTGGGCGCGGACAGGCAGCGGCGATCAGATCAGGGCTGCAGCCATGCATCGCCCAGGCGGAAGGCGCCGTCGGGGTAAGGGGTCCAGCGCAACCTGGTGCTGGCCCCCTGCAGCGAGGCGTCGAAATGCAGGAACAGGACCGGGGCGTCGTCCGAGATCATCTGCTGCGCCTGCCGGTACATCGTGGCGCGGGCGCCCTGGTCCGGGGTGACGCGGGCCTGGCGCAGCAGCGCATCGACCTCGTCATCGGCATAGCCCGAGAAGTTGTTCGGGCCGCCCTTGGTGAACCAGTTGTACATGTTGCCGTCGGGGTCGGGCCGGCCGGTCCAGGGCGACCAGCAGATGTCGAAGTCGCGCTTCTGCAGGACGGAGATCAGGCTGGTGGCGTCCACCTGGCGAACAGTAACCTTGAAGCCCGCTTCGCCGGCCTGGGCCTGGATGATCTGGGCGATCCGGCTCTGCAGTGGCGATGCAACGACGGTGATCGCAAAAGGGACACCGTCCGGATGCCCGGCCTCAGCCAGAAGTCGCTTCGCTTCCTCCACATCGCGCTTGTAGGGATGAAAATCCGCGTCGTAGGCCCAGCCGATCGAGGGGGGAATGGGGCCGAAGGCGGGGACGCCGGTGTTGAAATAGGCCACCCGGTTCACGACGTCCCGATCGACCGCGAGCATCAAGGCGCGGCGCACCTTCGGGTCGTCGAAGGGCGGTCGCGTGACATTCAGGGACAGGGCGTTGAAGCCGATGCCCGGCAGGTTGCTGACCGTGACCGAGCCGTCGATTTTCAGGGTCGACAAGGTTTGCGGCGGCAGGCTGTCGGTCAGCTGCACCTCGCCGCCACGCAGGCTGGCGGTGCGCAACGTCTCGTCCGGCAGCGGGCGCAGGACGACCTTGTCGAGCGGCGCCTTGCCCTTGTAGTAGCCGTCGAAGCGGTCCAGCACCAACTGCCCGTTCTTGGTCCAGCTTGCGACCTGGAACGGCCCGGCGCCGACGCCGTGCGTGGCGAAGTCCGGCCCGTATTTGGCGAGCGCGGCAGGCGACACGAAAAGTCCGGGCCGGTTGGTCATGACCACCGGGAACAGCGAATAGGGCTGGGAGAGCTTGACGGTGAAGGCCAGGGGGCCGGTCACGTCCACCGACTGGATCGGCCCGAGCTCGGAACGGCGGGGGGAGCCGTTCTTCGGGTCCAACATCCGGTCCAGATTGAACTTCGCCGCCGCCGCGTCATAAGGCGTGCCGTCCTGGAAGGTGACGCCAGGGCGGATCTCGAACCGATAGGTGCGGTCGTCCGGCTGCGTGTAGCTGGCGAGGCCCGGCTCGACCTTCAGGTCCGGGGTCAGCGTCAGCAGCGGCTCATAGATCAGGTACTGGGCCGACAGCTCGAAATATGAGGCGAAGAAGGCGGGGTCGAGCGTCACCGGGTCGGAGACGACGCCGATGGTCAGGGTGCCGCCCGGCTGCGGCGCCGCATCCTCGGCCCATCCCTGCCGGGCCGGCAGGAGGAGTGCGGCACAGGCCAGTAGGGCGGAGAGGATCTGTCTCATGGGCGGCGTCCTCTACAAGGGAAAGGAAGGCAAGGGCGCCGCCATGCTCACGGGCGCGCCGATTCGACGCGGAAGTTGTAGCGGTCGGCGCGGTAGTGCAGGACGGCGTACTCGACCGGCCGGCCTGCGGCCGTGCGCGAGATCCGGTGCGACACCAGCACCGCGGCCGGCGACCGCAGGCCCAGGCTCTGTGCCGTCGGCGCATCCGCGATCATGGCCTCGATCCGTTCGCTGCCGGTGGCAAGGCGGATTCCGGCCTTGTCCTGCAGCCATTGGTAAAGCGACCCGCTGTCCAGCTCCGCACAGTCCGGGAAGAGGCCGTTCTCGAAGGCGAAGGGTGCCAGATAGGTCATCGACGTCGCGATCGGCTTGTCATCGGCCAGCAGCAGCCGGTCGATCTCGATGACGATGGAGCCGGGCTCGATCTGCAGCTCGGCCGCCACCGCTGCCTCCACCGGGCAGCGCCGGATCGATCGGGTCCTGTAACCGGCGCGAAGGCCGCGGGCCTGCATGTCCTCCGAGAAGGAGGAGAGCCGGTTGAGCGGGCGCTCGATCCGCGGCGGCAGGACCATCGAGCCCCGGCCGGATTTCCGCACGATCAGGCCTTCGCTCTCCAGGCAGTCCAGCGCCGCTCGCGATGTCGTCCGGCTGACTCCGAAGCGGCGATTCAGCTCCGACTCCGCCGGCAGCAGGTCGCCGGGACGGAACGCGCCTTTCTTGATGTCGGCGCGAAGGCGATCGGCGATCTGGGCCCAAAGCGGGGCCGGACCGTCATCGAGGTCGTGAAGCATCCAGGACATGGGTTGAATGTAATGACGTCATGACATTTGAGTCAAGTGTCTTCTCTCATCGCGCCTGGCGAGAGCAGGTAGAGGACCTCGGCCTTCCGGCGTCTCCGATACCGGCATCAGCCAGGTCGCCTGCGTCTAGCTCACGATCTAATCGCCGATCGTCGGTGGATCTCCGCGACCGATACCGGCCCGAAACCGCCCGTCAGTGGTAGTCCGCGCCCGGATCGACCTTGCCCTTGAAGACGAAATAGACGACGAGCGTGTAGATCAGCGTGATCGGCAGGACGATGATGCCCGCGCCCCAGAACATGAAGGCAAGGCTGGCCGGCGGCGACACCGCATCCGCGATGCGGATCGAGAACGGTACCATGTAGGGATAGAAGGACAGGGCGAGCGTGCCGAAGGCCGCGGCGAAGATCGCGATGCCGCAGAGGAACGGCACCAGCTCGCGACGCCGGTGGATCGCGTCATAGAGGACGACGCAGGCCACGACGCCGACGAGCGGGAAGACCGCCATCACCGGCTCATCGAGCCAGCGACGCAGGACCCGGAGGTCGATCACCAGCGCTACGCCGAGGGCTGCGGCGAGGAAGGCCAGCACGGCGATCGTCAGGCCGGGCAGCAGGCGGAAGGCCAGCGCCTGGACGTCAGCCGCGGTCTTGTAGGTCAGCCAGCCGGCGCCGAGCAGGCTGTAGCCGAGGCACAGCCCCAGCCCGCACAGCAGGGAGAAGGGCGACAGCCAGCCGAACGGACCGCCGACATAGCGCCCATCCTGGATGGCGAGCCCCTCGACCAGCGCCCCGACGGCGGCCCCCTGGACGAAGCTGGCGACGAAGGATCCGCCGGCGAAGCCGATATCCCACAGGCGCCGCAGGCCTCGGCTCTTGTACCGGAACTCGAAGGCGACACCGCGCAGGATCAGGGCCACCAGCATCACGATCAGCGGCAGATAGAGCGCCGACAGCAGCGTGGCGTAGACCAGGGGAAAGGCGCCGAACAGGATGGCGGCCGCGATGATCAGCCACGTCTCGTTGCCGTCCCACACCGGCGAGATCGATGCCAGCATGTGGCGGCGCGCCGTCTCGTTCGGGGCGAAGGCGAACAGCATGCCGACCCCGAGGTCGAAGCCGTCCAGCGTCACGTAAAGCAGGATCGTGAGGCCGAGGGCGCAGGTCCAGAAGGTGATCATTCGCCGGCCTCCGGGGCTGGGGTGGCACCAGGCACGCCAGGCCCCTGCCCTGCCATCGACAGGGGCCGTTTCGGATTGATCGCCGCCTCGGTGTAGTCCGGAAGAACCACCGGCCCGCGCTGCAGCAGCCGGTAGATGTAGACCCCGCCGAACAGGAAGATCAGCGAGTAGACGGCGACGAAGATGACCAGGGAGGCCGCGACCTGCGGCGCCGTCAGGAACGGCGTCACCGCATCGGCGATCCGGACCTGGCCGTAGACGGCCCAGGGCTGCCGGCCGACCTCGGCCGTGAACCAGCCGGTCAGGGTGGCGATGAAGCCGAGAGGGAACGACCAAAAGGTCGCCCGCAGGAACCAGCGTTGCCGCTCGATCCCGCCGGTCGCGACGAGCGCCACGCCGAGCCACGCCAGGGCGAGCATGAGAAGTCCGCAGCCGACCATGATGCGGAACGCGAAGAACGGGATCAAAACCGGCGGCCGGTCGGCCGGAGCAAAATCCGTCAGGCCGACCTCCTTGCTGTCGAGGCTCATCGACCCGATCAGGCTGCCCAGATAGGGGATGCTCAGGGCATAGCGGTTGCGCTCATGCTCCGGGTCGGGCCAGGCGATCACGACCTCGGAGGCCGGCTGCTCGTCATGCCAGCGTGCTTCGATCGCGGCGAACTTGGCCGGCTGCTTGTCGTGGGTGTAGTCGCCGACGAGATGGCCGAACAGCAGCTGCGCGGGAACCAGCACGGCGGCGAGGCCCAGCCCCATGCGCAGCATGGTCCGGGCGTCGGATTTGAAGCGGCCGCGCAGCAGGTGCCAGGCCCCGGTCGCCGCGACGCAGAAGGCCGAGGTGACATAGGCCGCCAGGATCATGTGCGGAAAACGGACCCAGACGACCGGGCTGAAGATGATGGCCGACCAGTCGGTGGGGATGAACGCCCCGTCCGGCCCCGGTGCGAAGCCGACGGGCCATTGCATCCAGCTGTTGTTGACCATGATCCAGAAGGACGACAGGCTGGTCCCGGCCGCGACCATGATGCAGGCCAGCATGTAGAACCATCGCGGCACGCGGTCCCGGCCGAAGATCACGATCCCGAAGAACGCCGCCTCCAGTGCGAAGGCCGTGAAGCTCTCATAGGCCAGCAGCGGCCCCTGGATGGAGCCGGTGCGGCGTGCCAGCTCGCTCCAGTTGGTGCCGAATTCGAAGGCCAGCACGATGCCCGACACGACGCCCATGCCGAAGGCCACGCCGAAGATCCCGAGCCAGTAATCGAACAGCCGGCGATAGACCGGCCGGCCGGTCGCGAGCGACAGCGCCTCGAGCACGGCGAGCCATGCGGCAAGGCCCACCGTGAAGGCCGGGAAGATGATGTGGAACGAGACCGTGAAGGCAAATTGCAGGCGCGAAAGCAGCAGCGCTGTCAGGTCCATGACACGCTCCAAGCGGAATCGGGTGAACCGGGAGGTCGATCGGCGCCGGACAGCCCTGCCGGCACCGATCGCAGCGGCATCAGCGCAGCAGGTTGGTCCGGGCGACCTCGATCAGCTCGTCGCCGCGCCCGTTGATGACGGCCCTGAGCGCCCAGAGGCCGAAGCCCTGGGCCTGCTCCAGCTTGATCGCCGGCGGCATCGCCAGCTCCTGCGTGTTGGTCACGACGTCGAGCAGCGCCGGCCCGTCATGCGCCAGCACCTCCTGGATCGCCCCCTCCAGCTCGCCAGGGTCCTCGACCCGGACGGCGTGGACGCCGATGGCACGGGCCATGGCCGCGAAATCCGGGTTGGTCAGCGACGTCCCGGTCTCCAGGAAGCCGTTGGCCTTCATCTCCAGCGCGACGAAGCCGAGCGATCTGTTGTCGAAGATGACGATCTTGACCGGCAGCTTCTGCTGCACCAGCGTCAGGAAATCCCCCATCAGCATGGCGAAACCGCCGTCGCCCGACAGGCTGATGACCTGCCGGCCGGGATAGGCGGCCTGGGCGCCGATGGCCTGCGGCATGGCGTTGGCCATCGAGCCGTGGCTCAGCGAACCGATCATCCGGCGACGGCCATTCATCTTCAGATACCGTGCCGCCCAGACCGTCGGCGTGCCGACGTCGAAGGTGAAGACGGCGTCATCGGCGGCATGCTCGCTGACCAGCTTCGCCACGTATTGCGGATGGATCGGCTTGCGGCCGGGCGTGCCGGTCGCCAGGTCGTCCAGCCCTTCGCGCGCCTTGCGGTAGTTGGCCAGGGCGTCGTCCAGATGGGACCGGTCCTGCTTCGTCTCCAGGCGGGGCAGCAGGGCCGAGATCGTGGCCGGCACATCGCCCACCAGCCCGAGGTCGAGCCGCGTCCGCCGGCCCAGATTCTCCGGCCGCAGGTCGACCTGCGCGATCTTGGCACGGGGCGGATAGAACTGCCGGTAGGGGAAGTCCGTCCCCAGCATCAGCAGCGTGTCGCAGTCGAGCATCGCATGGTAGCCGGAGCTGAAGCCGATCAGCCCGGTCATGCCGACATCGTAGGGGTTGTCATATTCGACATGCTCCTTGCCGCCGAGGGCGTGCACGATCGGGGCCTTGAGCGCTTCGGCGAGCTGCAGCAGCTGGTCATGGGCGCCGGCGCAGCCCCGGCCGCAGAGCAGCGTGGTCCGGCCGCCGGCGTTGAGCAGCGCGGCCAGCTCGCCGAGATCATGGTCGTTCGGCACGACGACCGGCGGATTGACGGCAATGGAAGGCCCGGTCGAGATCGGCGTCGAGACCTCCTGCAGCGCGATGTCGCCCGGGATCACCACGACCGCGACGCCGCGATGGCCCACCGCGGCGCGGATCGCGGCTTCGAGCACGCCCGGAAGCTGCTCGGGATGGGACACGAGCTCGCAATAGTGGCTGCACTCTCGGAACAGCTGCTCCGGATGGGTCTCCTGGAAGTAGCCGCGGCCGATCTCCGCGCTCGGGATGTGCGCCGCGATCGCCAGCACCGGCACCCGTGAGCGGTGGGCGTCGAACAGCCCGTTGATGAGGTGCAGGTTGCCCGGACCGCAGCTGCCGGCGCAGACCGCGAGCCGGCCGGTCAGATGGGCCTCGGCGCCGGCGGCGAAGGCGGCTGCCTCCTCGTGCCGGGTGTGGACCCAGTCGATATCGCCGCGGCGGCGCAGGGATTCGGTGATCCCGTTCAGGCTGTCGCCCACGACGCCGTAGATGCGGCGGACGCCCACCGAGTGGAGGACATCGGTGATCAGGTCGGCGGCTTTCATCGGTGCTACTCCAGGACATGCGGGATGGGTGCCGGCGGGGCAGCAGCGCCCCTTCGGGCGATCGCTTCGCCCGGCGCGCCCCCCTGCCGGCGTGGACTCAGATGTTGGCGATCTCGAGGACCGGGGCCGTGTCGGCCCTGGTGCGGCGGCAGGCGTCGGCGTCGACGGTGAGGTCGATGCCCCAGGTCGGAAACAGGCGCCGGACCGCGGGCAGCCAGCCGTCCTCGGTCAGCCTGTCGGCGAAGCAGAGCTTGAGAACCTCGGTCGCGATGAAGGCGGCCGTCGAGGCACCCGGCGAGGCGCCGAGCAGTGCCACCAGTGACTTGTCGGCGGCCGGGATCAGCTCCGTCCCGAACTCGAGAAAACCGCCCCGCTCCTTGTCGGGCTTGATGATCTGCACACGCTGGCCGGCGACCGCTTCCTTCCACTCGTTGCGGGTCGCCCTGGGGAAGAACTGCTGCAGGGCCGCGAATTGATGGCTCGCGCTCTGCAGCACCTGGCCGATCAGGTATTCGGTCAGTTGCAGGTTGTCGCGCGCCACGTCGAGCAGCGGGACGATGTTGTCCGGCCTGATCGACCGGAACAGGTCGGTGAGCGACCCGTGCTTCAGGAACTTGCTGGAGAAGCCGGCATAGGGGCCGAACAGCAGCGAGGTCTTGCCGCCGATGACGCGCGTGTCGAGATGCGGCACCGACATCGGTGGGGAGCCGCTGGCGGCCTTGCCATAGACCTTGGCGTGGTGGCGAGCGCTCACGGCATCATCGTCGCAGCGCAGCCAGATGCCGCTCACCGGGAAGCCGCCATAGCCATGGCCCTCCGGAATGCCCGACTTCTGCAGCAGCTCGATCGAGGCGCCGCCGGCGCCGATGAAGACGAAGCCGGCGGACACGGTCTGGCGCGTGCCGTCATAGGTGTGTTCGACCGTGACCCGCCAGCGGCCGCCGGCCTCGCGGTCGAGCGCCACGACCCTGCTGTCGTAACGGAGGTCGAAGCCCGGCTGCCTGGACAGGGCGCCGACCAGGAGGTGGGTCAGTGCGCCGTAATCCACATCGGTGCCGGTGATGATGCGCGTGGCGGCGATCGGCTGGCTTTCGTCACGGCCTTCGACGATCAGCGGCGCCCATTCGGCGATCTGGTGGCGATCCTCGGTGTACTCCATGCCCTTGTAGCAGTGATGCGCCGACATCTCCCGGTAGCGGGTCTTCAGGAAGTCGACGTTCTCCTGCCCCCAGACGAAGCTCATATGCGGGCAGGGATGGATGAAGGCGCGCGGATCCGGGATCGCGCCCTTGCGGACGAGATGGGCCCAGAGCTGCCGCGACACATCGAACTCGGTGTTGACCGTCAGCGCCTTGGAGATGTCGACGCTGCCGTCCGAGCGCTGCGGCGTGTAGTTCAGCTCGCAATTGGCGGCATGGCCGGTCCCGGCATTGTTCCACGCCTGGGAGCTCTCCTGGGCGCAGTCCTTGAGCGTCTCGAACATCGTGATCGAGAGCGACGGCTCGAGCTCCTTCAGAACGGTGCCGAGCGTGGCGCTCATGATGCCCGCCCCGATCAGGACCACGTCGGGGGTGTCGATCTGTGTCGGCATGGGTCGGCTCCTGCGGTTCAGGCCTCGGGAGAGTTGGCTTTGAACGGAAGCGCGGCGCCGGACTGGAACACCACATAGGCGCGCCGCCACGGCTCGTCGCCGATCAGCTTCCACCGGTGGCCCGTGCCGGAGTTGTCCTGCGCCAGCAGGATGTCGCCGGGACGGATGGTGAAGCGCTCGCCGCCCACCGTCTCGAACTCCAGCGTGCCGCTGAGGGTGATGACGAAGCGCGGGATCGGGTCCTGGTGCCATTCATAGGATCCGCCGGATCCGGTCTCCTGGAAGGACAGGCTGGCGGCCGCGACCACGTCGCTCCTTATATCGCCTCGTTCCCCGCGGGACAGGTCGATGGTCCCCTCCTCGAAATGGGAGTTGCCGTCATCGCCGGTCCACAACCTCACGCATCGGATCATGGTGCTGTCCTTTCCTGTCAGGCGCCGGCCAGGCCGTGGCCGACCATGCTGAGCGGATCGATGGTCTTGTCGAACAGCGCCGCGTCGACCTTGCCGGACGCGAGCGCGGCCTCTCTCAGGGTCGTGCCGTCGGCGATCGCCTTCTCGGCGATGTGCGCGGCGTTCTGGTATCCGATCACCGGCGACAGGGCGGTGACGAGCATGACGCTGCCGTCGACATAGCGCTTGATCCTGTCGCGGTTCAGCTCCGTCCCTTCCACCGAGAACCGGCGGAACGTCCCGCAGCCATCGGCGAGGATGCGGGCCGAATGCAGGAAATTGCTGATGATGATCGGCCGCATGGCGTTCAGCTCGAAATTGCCCTGGCTGCCGGCGAAGGCCACGGCGGTGTCGTTCCCCATGATCTGGATCGCGATCATCACCATCGCCTCGCACTGCGTGGGGTTGACCTTGCCCGGCATGATCGACGACCCCGGCTCGTTCTCCGGCAGCTTCAGCTCGGCCAGGCCGCAGCGCGGGCCGGAGGCGAGCCAGCGCATGTCGTTGGCGACCTTCATCAGCGCCACCGCCAGCCCGCGCAGGGCGGCGTGGGCGCGCACCATGGGGTCGAGCGACCCCAGGGCCATGAACTTGTTGGGCGCGGTGACGAAGGGCCTGCCCGTCAGCTCCGCGATCTTCGCTGCCACCTGCTGCGAAAAGCCCTTCGGTGCATTGAGACCGGTGCCGACGGCCGTGCCGCCCAGCGCCAGCTCGTAGAGGCCGGCGCGGCTCGCCTCGATCTCGGCGATGGCGGCGCGGATCTGGCCGGCCCAGCCATGCCATTCCTGGGCGACCGTCAGGGGCACGGCATCTTCCAGATGGGTGCGGCCGATCTTGACCACGTCCATCCAGCCATCGGCCTTGCGCTCAATGGTCTGGGCCAGCTTCGCCACCTGCGGCACCAGCGCGGCATCGATGGCCTCGACCGCGGCGATGTGCATCGCCGTCGGGAAGGTGTCGTTCGACGACTGGCCCATATTCACGTCGTCATTCGGTCCGATTGGGTGTTGCGAGCCGAGCGTGCCGCCCAGCAGCTGGATGGCGCGGTTCGCGATCACCTCGTTGACGTTCATGTTCGACTGGGTGCCCGAGCCGGTCTGCCACACGAACAGCGGATAGTGCTCGTCAAGCTGGCCGCCGATGGTCTCATCGGCCGCGCGGATGATGGCATCGCGCTTCCAGTCCGGAAGCCGGCCGGCGGCGGCGTTCACCAGGGCGCAGGCCTTCTTGACGATGCCGTAGGCGTGATAGACCGCCTTCGGCATCCGATCCCCGCCGATGGAGAAGTGCTGGAGGGATCGCTGGGTCTGCGCCCCCCAGTACCGGTCGGCCGGGACCTCGACCTCGCCCATGCTGTCGAATTCGTGGCGTAGTCCCGTTGCCGTCAGCCCTATCGGGACGTCACGGAGAAGGCGCGTCCCGTCTTCGACAGAGAATGTCATTCCTAACCTCCGCATCAGAAAACCAAGGGCGCTTCAATCATAGATCTTCTTGGATGCTTTTGTTTTATTATGAAGCATCCGGATTTTGTTCTGGAAATCATCGTTATGTCAGATAGGACGATATGATGAGTTCTCCCGGCTCCCCTAGCCTACGAAGGTTCATCCGTCCTCTGAATCTGGATTGCCGGAACAATACCTTCGTATGGGTGGCTTCACACATCTGTGCATTCGAAGAGAAACCAGCCCAGTCCCGAACTCTATTGTCGGCCGTCCGACCTTGCTGAAGGTTTGGGCCAGGGTGGGCTTGCGGCAGGCCGAGGCCTCTCCAGGCCGATGCGGGCTCCGCGCGGGGATGGCTTTGTGAGATTGCGGAGTTTTGGGCGGCGACAGTGGGGAGGAACTCATCGCGGGCGCCGCTTGGCCCCGTTTTGCGCTCGCTCGCTCGGCGTGTTGGGGATTTTGGAATGGGTGCAGTCAGGTCGAATGAGAATGTCCGCGTGGCGGGACCTTACGGCTAGGCGAAGATCGGCAATACGATCCATCCCAACCGCGTTGAGTCCGCGTTCGGACACGGCCAAGTCGCCGGAAACGTCCGGTCCGGAGAAGGTCGGAAGGTACCCGAACGTCAGCAATGGGGACGAAGCTGCCGTTCAGAGCACCACCGATCTTCCGTAGAATCGGATACTATCTGTCACCTGGACGCCGCCCGCATCACCGCTGACGACCCCTGATCCTTCACCAACTGCGCCTCATGGCGATCATGACCAAAATTGCACCGACGCCTGCAATCCCAGCCGCCATAGGCGAAGCGGCTCACGAGGCCCTTGAGGGTGCGTACCTGCACGGGTTTTCGGCTGGCAAGAGAGCCGGACGAGAGGAAATTGCAGCGTTCCTTCAGCATCGTGCCGGCGCTCTGCGACGCTCCGGCAAGCATGCTGCGGCGGACGAACTCGTCCAGATCTCGGTGGACGCTCTGTCAGCGCCATCGGCGTGATTGTGCAACATGCCCTGAGGCTTACTCGTCCGCCAGCAGCTTGCCGGTGAAATTCCCCACCCACAAACTCGAATGCCGGCGGTAGCCACGAGCTGTCCGCGCGTCCTTCCAGCGGCCGTGCTGCATCGCCGCCTCGAGCGGCACCCCTTTCCGGTCGGCGGCCGTCATCATGCCAGCGCGTAGGCTGTGCGCCGAAAACTCCCCCTCGGCCAGCCCGGTCCCCTTGATCACGCGCTTGACCAGGCGGGCCACAGTCTTGGTGTCGATCCGCTGCAGCCGTCCGTCGAGGCCATAGGTCAGATGGCCGCCGCGGTCGGCGCGGCAGAACAGTGGCCCGGGCGCGTCGCCGCGGACGGCAAGCCAGGCCGAGACCGCGGTCACGGCGCACAGCGGCGATGTCGGCACCGCCTGGACGCCGACCTCCTCGCCCCGCCGCTCCTGGTCATTCTTCGAGCCGGCGACGAACAGCACCAGGCCCTCGGCGGTGAAGCCGACGTCCCGCAGGTCGAAGCCGGCGAGCTCGGAGCGGCGGAAGCCGCCGGCGAAGCCGGTCAGCAGCAGGGCCCGATCACGCAGGCAGCGCTTCGGCGCCGGCGCCGTGGCCGGGTCGAGCAGCACCAGGACGGCCCGCAGATTCTCCTCGAGCAGGGCGGCCTTCTTCTCTGGGCGGACACCCTTGGTGCGGCGCAGGCCCTGCAGGAACTTTGGGAAATATCCCTCGTCGAGATGCAGCGGGCGGCCGAGCCGGCGCCGGATCGCCAGCACCGCGGCCCGGCGCAGCTCGATGGTTGACAGGGACCGGGTTTCGGACAGGGCGGTGAGGTGCATGGCCAGCCAGGAGGCGTCCGCGATCGCCGGATCGAGGTCGAAGCCGAGGCACCAGGTGGTCCACTGCTGCCAGGCCGAGGCATAGGCCTTCCGGGTGTTGGCCGAGAGCGAGGCCTCGACCAGCGCGTCCGCGCGCTGCGCGAGCCGGCGGATTTCGGCGCGCTGGGTCTCGGTCAGGCCGGCCGCCGCGCCGGCGTCCGGCAGCGCCACCGCCGGGCGCCCGGCCGCCGGCGCGCCCTCCCCTGCCGCGCCGTTCGCGATCGTCGCGTCGATCATGGTGCGGTCACCAGGGTCAGGTGCCTGGCATCCGCCGGCGCCAGCAGGCCGCGAACAGCCAGCAGATGGGCTTCGATCGCCGCGGCGGCGTCGGCGGCGGCGAGACGGGACGTATCGAGATCGAGCCGCTCGGGCACGTCGGGCTTCAGCAGCCGGTCGGCGCGGATCATCGCCGCAAGGGCGTCTGGGTCGGTCAGCTTGCGTCCCTGGCGCTCGAGGCTCTGGACCCGGGAGCGCAGCACGGTGGCGTCGGCCTCGAGCACCACCGGCACCAGCGGCACCGCCCGCGTCTCCGCCAGGGCGACGACCTGGCGCCAGGCCTCGCATTCGCGCGGAGAGCCGATGCACAGCGCGTTGGTCATGACGAAGGTCTCCGATCGCGGCCGGTCGGCCAGCACCTGATCGGCGGCGGCGCGCACGGTCTCGTAGAGCGGCCAGCGCGCCGGGTCATCGATGCCGGTGCAGCGGATGGCGACGTCGTGCAGCAGGTGGTTGTCGATCAGGCGGGCCTGGAGCCGCGGCGCCAGCAGGCGCGCGACGGTGAGCTTTCCGACCCCGGGCCAGCCGTTGAGATGCACGATCACCCTCCCCTCCCCTGCTCAAGCGTGCGACGGCGCCAGCGCCGTCGACCACAGCAGCTCGACCGGATGGAACCAGCGAGAGCCGGTTCAGCACCGCCGCGCGCGGCCGCCAGGCGGCGATGGCGTTGCCGATCGCCGCCGGCACCGTGGCCGGCCTCATGCCCTCGCCGAGCGTGACATGCGGTACCCAGTCGCCCGGGAGGTAGTGGACCCAGCAGTGCGGGACGAAGCGCGCCGCGGCGTGGTGCAAGCGGCCGTGCAGGTCGAGCAGCTCGGCCGCGACCACCGGCGCCACGAACAGGACGGCGGGTGGTCCCGGGAACAGGCCGAGGCTCGACAATTGGATGTCGCAGGCGGGTTGGAGCGCGGCGAAGCGCTGCAACGACGCGCTCATCGCCGTGGCGTCGAGCCGATCGTAGACGCCGAGCGAGAGATGTGGCGCGACCTGGGCCCGTCGTGGCGTCATCGCGTCCGGATCGGCCCGCTCGACGGCGTCGATCAGCGGTGTCAGCGCGGCGGCGCTGGGCGGGTCGAGATCGAGGTGGACGGCGAACGGCACGGGGCCTCCCAGGAGCGGCTGACGTGAGGAGTCTACCCGTCCATCGCCGCGTGCGAAAGCTCCAACGCCCGATAAGCCCCCTTATTGTCCAATGGAATCAATGGATTACTATGTCCGGATAGGGTGAAATGCGGTCACCTCACCCGGTTCGCCAAACCGGACGCGGTTGCATGCGACCAACGGCGGTGACGCCCCCGCCTTGCCAGGATGCGCACCCGACCTCGGTCACTGAGGACGCTTCATCCGGCCTAGATAGCCACGCCCCTCAAGCCGTCCACACCCTCGGCCATGAAGCGCTCCTGCCAGCGCCAGACCGCTGTCTTGTACACCCCCGCCTCGCGCATGATCGCGGTCGTGCCGGCGCCCGCGGCGGTGAGAAGCACGATCCGGGCTCGCCAGACATGCTTCTGCGGCGTGTTGCGGTCCGCAACTACCGCCTCCAGCCGGCGGCGGTCCTCGGCGGTGACCTCGATGGAAATCCCTGTGCGCGTCCCTCACATTCGCACAGACCGCGCTGCACGAGAATCCTCAACCGGGCTCTTCTGTTCCGGTCAATCCATTAGGTACGCAGCAGTCGTCCCGATGTCTCGGCTCGAACTTCGGCATCGGCTCGGCAAGAGATTGTCGCAGCGTGGCTTGGCGCCACAACCTGCCCGCCAAGACTGCCGCGACCTCGGCCTATAGTCCGAACCGCGTCTATTTGACGATGCCATCCCGCCTTACACCAAGGTATGCGGTTGGCGACCCGAACGTAGGACTCCGCTGGCACGCCTGTAGGGTGGAGGGGAGTCGGCCGGTCCCGGTACGATTGTTCTTATCCTGAAGACTACGCGGCCAGGGCGCGGGAAAGGCAGAGATGCTCCGACAAAACGACCTTCGCCGTCACGCAGCCGAGTTTGGTGAGTTCGATTACCTGGATCACTTGGGCTCACAATGTCGGCGAGCGCTATAGGCATCGGCCCAGCCGTTCGCTGACATCCCGGCCTGATTTCGCCATGGGCCGTGAAGGGCAGACGGCTTCCGGTCGCTCGCTTCTGTCCGGATCGGTTCGTTGCTCTTCACGCCCGGCACCTATCACTACCGCTAGTCGGGGAATGCGGCATGCCCGCTCCAGCTTCGTGGAGGCGCGTCCGCACCATGAATCGCCGTTCCAGAAGCCACGACGTATCGGACGGCACGAGAAGCGTAGCCGTTTCACACCTGACCAAGAGGTCTTGCATGGATAGGCTCAAGGACAAGGTCGCCCTGGTAACCGGCGGGTCGCGGGGCATTGGTGCCGCGGTCGCCAAGCGGCTGGCGCGCGAAGGAGCCACCGTAGCGATCACTTATACGTCATCCGGCGATAGTGCAAACGCGGTCGTCGCCGCCATCGAAGCAGATCACGGCCGGGCTATGGCGATCCATGCCGACAGTGCGGATATCGACGCTGTGAGAGCCGCCGTCGCCGCGACGGTGGAGCGGTTCCAACGGCTTGATGTGCTCGTCAACAATGCAGGGATCGCAAAGCTCGGCACCATCACCGACTACTCCCTCGAAGACTTGGACCGGATGATCGCGGTCAACGTCAAGGGGCTGTTCGTCGCCACGCAGGAAGCCGTGCGCCACATGGAAGAAGGCGGTCGGGTGATCAACATCGGCAGCATCAGTAGTGAGTTCATGCCGATCGCCGGAGGCTCAGTCTACGCCATGACCAAAGCGGCCGTCGCCGGTCTCACACGCGGCCTGGCGCGAGACCTCGGCCCGCGCGGCATCACGGTCAACAACGTTCAGCCTGGCCGGGTGGACACGGAGATGACGCGCAGCTCCCGAGAAAGCGCAGGCGACGATCTGGCGTCCGACAAGGTGCTGCAGATGATCGCCGTGCACCGCTACGGAACCTGCGACGAAGTTGCCGGACTGATTGCGTATCTCGCGGGTCCAGAAGCGGCCTTTGTCACCGGCGCAAACCTCAGGATCGACGGCGGCACCTCCGCCTGACTTGCCGCAAAGGCATTGTACAGCACAGGGTGCTCAAGGTCCGTGTGTCGCCTGCCTCTGCTGCCAAGGGTGTAGCGCAGCGACTTGGGCTTTCTAATTCGAAGGGTAGTGACCTGCATGGTCTATCAGCATCGCTTCATGCGGATGCGAAGACCCTTGAAATTGTGATGCATGAGGAGAGGACAGATGCTTGACGCAGCGACACGATCCAAGATCGTCCTAGACATCGAAGACGTCTATCGGACACGGAAGCAGCTCCCGTTACTGACCAGGACCTACGAGAATATCGAAGTCGAGGATTCCTACCGCATCCAGGAGGAATTCATCGCCCGCCGCGTGCAACAGGGAATCCCTGTGCGGGGGTATAAAATAGGTCTGACCTCCAAGACGATGCAGGAACTGGTGAACTCCAAAGAGCCCGATTTCAGCGCAATTACCGAAGACCTGTTTTTCGACGAAAATAACCCGATCGAAGCAAGCCGTTTCATCACGCCTTTCGCCGAGATGGAAATCGCGTTTGTCCTCAACAATCGGCTTGAAGGGCCTGGCATCCTACCTGTCGATGTTATCAGGGCCACGGACTTCGTTCTGCCAGCCATCGAGATCTGCGATTTCCGGGTGGCCTACAATCCCGCAATGACGATCGTGGATACGGTTGCGGACCTCGCTGCATGCGGTGGCGTTATTCTTGGCGCAAATCCAAGGACGCTCGATCAACTGGAACTCGGCAAGGTCAAGGGCGCGGTCTACCGGGACAGCGTCAAGGAGACCGAGGGCGAGGCATCGGCGGTTTTGGGTCACCCAATCAATGCCGTTGCTTGGCTTGCCAACAAGTTGGCTCAGTTCGGTGTTGCACTCGATGCCGGTCAGACCATCCTGAGCGGCTCATTCGTGCGGGCCTTCCCGATGCGGCCGGGTGAGCAGATTTGCTGCAGCTTCGACCAGGGTCTTGGAGACGTGATGGCATCGATCGTTTGAGATGAAGCGGACTGATGGCCGGACAGGAGGCCTTTGCGATGTGCGAGCCGAGACTGTTGAGGATGACGACATCGCCAGCCGGACAGTAGAGACAACGCTTCCTCTGCATAGATGGCGAAGTCCGCCTCATCCCGGGCAGCAGTGCGCGCCGCGACTGGCGTCCGCTACAGCATGAACCGGCCATGCAACAGCCTGGCTTCCAACTTCCGCTTTCCGCCCTTCTCGGTCAGCCAAGCCCACGGCCGGCTGCCCGAGAGCCGACGTCAACCTCCGCTCTGGAAAGCGAACCTGACGCGATTCGACCCTATCCGGTCATGAGGCACGACATCGATGCAGCCCACTCTTCGCGACCACTTACGGCTCGATGCGGACATCCGGCAACAGGGTAGCAATCGTCTGCTCTGCGATCCTATCCAGACGAGCAAGTCACGCGATAGGCAGGAGCTCAAATCGGGCGAGCGAGGGAGAGTGGCGTCCCCTCGCTCGCCGGGCGGGCCAGGCTTCCCGCTTGGGAAACTCGGCTGCGGTGACATGAAACGAGGCAGCAGCCGATCAAGCTTTCGGGACTTGCTGTGAAAATGCTCTAGATCAAAGCGAACCGGAGCGGATCGTGCGATGATGTTGCTGCCCGAGTGTGCAATGGCCGCTGCATCTAGGACGCACCGACAAGTTGCACGAAAGGCGACGCGGCTTAGGGCTAGATCTATCGCCGCGTCCCAACAGCTCTGATCCGACTGCCTTGAGCAGCCGATACAGATTCAAGAAGGGAGGACTCGCATGCTCACGCGCAAAGCACTATTAGTGGCCATCATACTTTTTCCCTTCACCTTGGCGGCGCCAGCAGGAATTGCCCAACCGGCACCCAGCCCGGCCTTCCAGCGGGCGATTCTGGAGGGACTTTCGCCCGACACTCGGGCCGAAGTCGAGCGTCGCGCGACTGGAGGCAACTCGGTCTATGAGGTTGCGAGGACCATGTTGCTGAACAGCATGCAAATGGCCAATCTGATCAAGCCCGGCGAGGCCCCGCTCTCGTCAGTCGTGGCAATCGACTTCATTCGCGAGAATGCGGTTTTCGAGCAGGGTGATCATCTGCGCGTCATTCCGTTCGACTCACGAACGCTGCAGTTCAAGAAGTGACGATCGCAGCGCGGTAGCACGACTGCCGCGCTGCCCCCGATCAACCTGATATTTGATATCGGCGCGATGGGCAGCTTCGCCGCCCACAGTGACGTAACATACAATTCGGGCATGCGAGACATCATGCTCGCGGATGAAATTAGTCCAATTTCAGAAACAGGATTGTGATGGCCGGTTAGAGCCAAAGGCCGGACTGATGTGAAGGGCCGTGCCAATGGCCGCTTCATCACCCATTGCGGTCATGAGGCGCAGCGACGCCGTACCTCCCCTGAGTTCCACTTTCCGCCCGTTGCGGTCGGCCACGTCGAATGACGGACGCCCGGAAGCCGCCGTCGCCCTCGGTGCCGAAAAGTGGGATCCAACCTGACTCGAACCAAAGCGGTCCTGTCCGCTTTCGGGCAAGGTTGGACCGCCGGAGATGTCCGCTTCAGAGAAGCCGGCAGCGCCAGCGGCCGTCCGCAACGAGCCGAATCCGGACCCCCGGAGAGGCGCCGTGAGGACACCGCGCCTTGCAGCGCTACGCCGGCTCGTCGTCCAGGTCGCCGAGGAGACCGGCGAATTCCGAGCTCGGCGGATTCGGCCCGGCCCCGATCCTGCTCCTCGCGCTCGGCGTCATCGCGAATTCGGCGGCTACGTGCATCATCGTCGCCGCCGACCGGCGCGCAATGCCGATCAATGGATTCTGGACCGGCGTGCCGTGTTTGCCCCGGATCAGCAGGCCGTGGGTGACGCCATCCCGCTCGGCCTTCTCGGCGAGCAGACGTTCGGCCTGAACGAGCCGGTTCCAGCCTTGGCAGTACACGGCGGCCGCGCCGACATCGAGCGGGGTCAGAAGCCGAAGCCGGAAGAGATGCTTTGCGACCCGGCGCCACTCGGCCTTCGCGATCTCGTCGAGGTGGTCCGGCGGTTCCGGCAGGATCGGCTCGACCGACAGCGGCTTTGGGATGCGCCGCTTGCCGGGATTGCCTTCGATCACCTTGAGGTAGGACGGGGTTCGTTTACGGCCTCGCATGACCTGACTCCTCCAGGCTCGGCAGAATACCTCGATTTTCGAATTTTGCGGCGTTTGAAATGAATGACCCCGCGCCGATCCCGCCGCCATGGGCCGGTCTTTTGACCTCCCTAGGGGGGTGCGGTCCAGGACCCTTGGCGAAGGTCCTAGCTGCGACTTTTCAGGAATAGCGCGAAGAATTCCTTCAACACCGTCGAAACGTAGCCGGGCATCGATTGCGCCAACCCATTCTCGTCACCAGTACCAATCGCCGATCGCTCCCACAGAATGAGATCTCCATCTCGTCCCGTGCTCTCCGGTGTGCCTGGGATGGCACCCAGCTCTATCGCCCCGCTGTAGAATGATCCTGCTCTAACTGCCACATGCACGCCTTTAGGATAGAGCTTCGTAGATAGCACGCTGGTCTCCAATACAAGAGCATGGCTCAGTGCGTTCGAAGCTATTAATACGGCGGAGTAATCTTCGCTTCCGGTGTCCTGGAAAGGTATTTTAGCTGATTCCGCAAGGAATCGCGCGTCAGATGACGCGGATTTGCAGATACGTTTCTCCAATGAGTCACTCAAGTTATTTGGGAGGCAACGGAACACGATTCCACCCCACCCCGAAAATTGCTGCCGATTGAAGCTTCTTTCTTCAGCCGACCCTGCACTAGGCTTCTGCCCAAGAGCAGTCTGGGAGAGGAGCATGAAAGCCGATATCAACAAAATGAACAAGTTATGCACTCTGCACATAGCAACTCCGGTCCGTGCCACATTCTGCAGGTAAGACCCAAATTAGCGGTCGCCAAATAGGAAGTTGCGAAACTCCAATATAGCAGCCTTCTGGCCCTTGCGGACGAGCTTTCTACCTTAGCCGATGCTCTGTCGCGCCCATCCTTGCCCCGCTTGACCGCGAGCCTCCACGGGGTCTGACCATCGCCGGGGCGGACCGAGGTGTCCTCGGTCGAGCTCCGTCAGGGGTCGGTGGGGCGACGGGGACTCACCCACCCTGGCCGCCCGCGGTTAGGGCGGCGACCAGAGCCGGGCTACAGGGCCGAAGGCCAGAAGTCTGGGGAGACCGCCCCACCGGGCTTGTCACGTTCAGGGCCCTGCGGCGCGCCCGCGAGCGGCGTAGCGGTAGCCATGCCCCCGCCTGACTATGCCGGTTACCGCTTTCCATCCGACGTGATCCAGCGCGCCGTCTGGATGTACCTCCGCTTCACCCTGAGCTACCGCGACGTCGAGGACCTGCTCACCGAGCGCGGCCTCGAGGTGTCCTACGAGACAATCCGCCGATGGGTGAACGTGTTCGGACCGATCATCGCCCGCCGCCTCCGGGCGCGGCGGCCGGCGCCGCATCGGTGCTGGCACCTCGACGAGATGTTCGTCCGGATCGCCGGCAAGCCGATGTACCTCTGGCGCGCCGTCGATGCCGAGGGCGAGGTGCTCGAGGCGCTGGTTCAAGCCAGGCGGGACGCGGCGGCCGCCCGCAAGCTGATGCGCAAGCTTCTCCGGAAGCAGGGCATCGCTCCAATTACCTGGGTCACCGACAAGTGTCCGGCCTACGGCGCGGCGCTTCGTGACCTGCGGCTCGACGGAATACCCCACCTACGGGCCAAGCGGCTGAACAACCGGGCCGAGAGCTCGCACGTCCCGGCCCGGCGACGGGAGCGCAAGCTGCAACGGTTCAAATCGGCGGCCTCGGCGCAGCGGTTCCTGTCGATGCACGCCGCGACCTACAACACCTTCAACGTTTGCCGCCACCTCACCACCGCCGCCACGCACCGCCGCTTTCGCGCCGAGGCGTTTGCCACATGGGGGCACCGCAAGGTTTTTCCGCCAGTGCACCTTTCGCCGGACAAAGCAAGAACATGGTCGCCCGGCGACGGGGATCGGTTGTCACGGAGGCGGAGGGCCGTCCCGCTCCAGGCGGTCCGTTGAGCGATGCTCTTGCGGACACGGGCGGATCATTCCCGCTGGACTCGCTTTCGGCGCTGAGGTGGTCTGACCCGATCGCTCTCTGCCGAGGGTCTCGATGGCGCGGTACAACCTGCTGACCGACGACGAGCGGCGTCGGCTCTTCGACATTCCGACCGACCGGGCGGCGCTGATCCGGCACTATACGCTCGCCCCGGAGGAGTTGGAGTTCATCCTGGCCCGGCATGGTGACAGAAACCGCCTCGGCGTTGCGGTTCAGCTCTGCCTGCATCGGCATCCGGGCTTCGGCCTGCGCGACTGGGAGGGGGTTCCGGACGAGGTGCTGCGCTATCTCGGGATGCAGCTCGCCGTTCCTGCAGAGGTCTACCGCGACTACGGGCGTCGGCGCCAAACCCGCGAGAGACATGCCCAAGAGGTCGCGCAGCGTCTCGGATTGCGAGCGTCGCGTCGGACCGACATGCCGCTGATGATCGGCCTTGCGGCCGATGCGGCTTGGTCGACCGACCGCGGCCTGGAGATCGCGGTCGCTCTGATGGAGGGTCTGCGGGAGCGGAAGATCATCCTGCCGGCGCCGGGGACGATCGAGCGCGCCGGAGCCACGGGCCGCGCCCGGGCCCGCCGGCTCACGGCAGACGCCTTGGTAGCGTCGCTGATGCCGGATCAATTGGCGCAGGTCGATATGCTGCTGCTCAACGACCCGGAACTGGGGCGCACGCCGCTGGCCTGGCTGCGGGGCTATCCTGAGTCACCCAGCGCCGACAACGTCAACGCCGTCTTGGCGCGGCTCGATCGTGTCCGGCGGATCGGCATAGAGCCGGCGCTGGCGGACGCGATCCACGAGAGCCGATTCCGGCAGTTCGTGCGGGAGGGTGCGGTCGCGCCGGCCTTCCTGCTGAGCGCCTATGGCCTGCGCCGGCGCCGGGCGACGCTGGTCGCCCAGATGATCGACCTGGAGAGCCGTCTGGCGGATGCCGCGGTCGAGATGTTCGACAAGCTGGTTGGCGCCATGTTCACCCGCGCCAAACGGCGGAAGGAGCGGCAATATCAGGCGACGGCGAAGGATGTCGGCCGCCTGATGCGCCTGTTCGACCAAACGCTGACCGCCCTCCAGAACGCCCATGAGCAGGATCTCGACGCCTTCGACGCCATCGATCACGAAGTCGGGTGGTGGACGCTGATGAAGGCCCAGCCTGAGGTCGCGGCGCTGGCCGAGTTGGTGGAGGAGGATGCGCTGGTCACCGCCACCGGCAAGTACATGACGCTGCGCAGATACGCGCCGGCCTTCCTCGAGGCCTTCACCTTCAAGGCATCCAGGGCGCGCGATCCCGTGCTGTCGGCCGTCGAGGTTCTCCGCGAGGTGAACCGCAAGGGCCGCGGCGCGATTCCCGCGACGGCGCCCATGTCCTTCTCGCACAAAAAATGGAAGGCGCTGGTGGTCGAGGACGGCAAGGTCGACCGGCGTCGGTACGAGGTCGCGGTCTGCGCCACGCTGCGCGACCGGCTGCGCTCTGGCGACATCTGGATCGACGGCACCCGCAACTACCAGCGTTTCGACCGCTACCTCCTGCCGAAATCCGCTGTCCCCGCCGCTGCGGCGAAGCTGCCCTTCACCTTGGATGTCCACGCCTATCTCCAGGAACGGACGCAGCTGCTCGACTGGCGGCTGCGGCGCTTCGAGCGGAAGTTGAAGCGCGGCCAGCTGAGCGGCGTCGAGCTGCGCGACGGCAGGCTGCACATCGCGCCGTTGACGGCGATCACGCCGCCGGAGGCTGACGACCTCGATCGCATGATCGACGGCATCCTGCCGCGGGTTCGCGTGACCGAGCTGCTGACGGAGGTGGCGCGCCGCACCGGCTTCCTGTCGGCCTTCACCGATCTCCGCAGCGGTCGGCCACATGACAATCCGAACGCCGTGCTGGCGGCGATCCTGGCCGATGCAAGCAACCTCGGCCTGGAGCGGATGGCGAACGCCTCTCAGGGCGTCAGCTACGCCCAGCTCGCCTGGACCCACAATTGGTACCTGCGCGAGGAGACCTACCGTGCCGGCCTGGCCGCGATCATCGACGCCCACCATGCCCATCCCTTCGCCGACATCTGGGGCCAGGGCACGACCTCGTCGTCGGATGGCCAGTTCGTTCGGACCGGCCGCGGCAAGGGAGGCCATGCCGCCGTCAACGCCAAATACGGCATCGACCCCGGCATCCGCTTCTACACCCATGTCTCGGACCAGCATGGATCCTACCACTCCGTGGTGATCTCCTCGACCGGCTCCGAGGCGCCGTATGTGCTCGACGGGTTGATGCGGCACGGCACGTCGCTGAAGCTCACCGAGCACTACACCGACACCGGCGGCGCCAGCGATCATATCTTCGGCCTGAGCCACATGCTCGGCTTCCGCTTCGTGCCGTGGCTGCGCGACCTGGCCGATCGCAAGCTGGCCTCGATCGGCTCCGCCGGCCAGTATCCGGGCCTCAAGGATCTCATGGGCAAGCCGATCCGGACAGATGTCATCGTCGAGTGCTGGGACGACGCCGTCCGCACCGTCGCGTCGATCAACGCCGGCACCGTGGCGCCCTCGGAGATCCTCAAGAAGCTCGCCGCCTACCGGCGCCAGAACCGGCTCGACCTGGCGCTGCAGGAGATCGGCCGCATAGAGCGCACGCTGTTCACCCTCGACTGGCTCGAGGACCTGAACCTCCGGCGTCGCTGTCGCGCCGGACTCAACAAGGGCGAGGCCAGGCACTTCCTCGCCCAGGCCATCCACACCCAGCGCCAGGGCCGGATCACCGACCGAACCCTGCTCAACCAGAGCTTCCGCGCCTCCGGCCTCAATCTGGTGATCGCGGCGATCGTCTACTGGAACACGGTATACATGGGGCGGGCCGTGCAGCACCTCCGCTCGAGGGGGATCCTGGCGCCCGACGAGTCGCTGACTCATGTCGCGCCGCTGGGCTGGGAACACATCAGCCTGACCGGCGACTACCTCTGGGAGCAGGCGGCCCAGGCCCCGTTCGACTACTGGCCGCTTCGCCTGCAGGATGACCTGTCTGCTGCCGCCGGCTGACTATGTTCTCGCTTTGTCCGGAGAAAGGTGCATTGGCGGAAAAACTTTGCGGTGCCCCCCTTCCGCTCAAGTCAGCCCGTCGCAGCTAGCTCAAAATCGGCCACCCAGTCGGTCCCGGAAGCGGACGCGTCTGGAGGCGACCAAGGCACTGTGGAAACGCCTCGTTTAAGGCGTGCGGCTGGGGTACGCCGTACTGGAATTGCGTGGTGCCGCCGGCTAGCGATCCATGCGCAGCGGCGCGGCAGAGCAGCCAAACGCTGACAGGGCCAGATCGCACGGGACCAATCGGTCCCGCGCGATGTCTGGCAAGGTGTTCGACGATCACCCTTCCTGGGCAGCGGCGAAGGCATCCAGCGCGCGGGTGGAGTAGACGATCGCAGCCCCGGCGTTGAGGCTGACCGCGACGCCCAGCGCCTCGGTGATCTCTTCCTTGGTCGCGCCCAGCTTGTGCGCCGCTTCCGAGTGGACGGTGATGCAGCCGTCGCAACGCAGCGTGATGGCCACAGCCAGGGCGATCAGCTCGCGTGTCTTGGCGTCAAGATGGCCGGACTTGGCGCCGGCGCCGCCGAGCGTCACATAGCCGCGGACCGTATCTGGGCTCAGCTTCCCGAGTTCGCCGACCCCGGCGAAGAGCTGCTGCCGGTAGGTGTTCCAGTCGTGCATGTGCATGGTGCAATCTCCTTGGTTGATGGGATAGAGCCAAGCCGGTGATCGCGCCACTGACAGGCGTCACCGGCCAGTCGGTCTGCATCGCCGGCCTGCACCCTTCATTCGAAATGGTAGTCGGTGATATCGACGCCCACGATCAGCGGCTCCGGCAGCGGCGTGTTGTCCGCCGCCCTTGGATAGACCCTGAACTTCGATGCCAGCGTGATGCCGTCGATCGTCACCGGATCCATCAGGTATCGGGCGGCGGCGTTGTTCCCCTGGATCTCGACCTCGTAGTCGTGGCGCCGGATTAGGCCGTCCGCATCGACGTAGAAGGTCTGAGCGGTGCTGTGCGTCGCGACCGAGGCCGGGAAGGTCACGCGCAGCCGGCGCCATGTCTGCCCGGCCTCCGACCAGGGCGCGATCTCCTCCAAGACCACGCCGGGCTGGGCGAGGATGAAGGGCGAGGTGAGATAGGTCCACATCGTGTAGCCCGCGAAATAGGCGAGCTGCGGGTCGCTCCAATGCGTTTCCATCTGGAAGTCGGCGAAGCTCGCACGCGGGTTGGTCAGGCTCTCGACGACGGTCCCGTCCGGCCGTTCGATCGTGACCTTTTCCGGCGTGAAGCGGGACCGGTTCTCCGTCGGATGGAAGGGCCAATGCGACACCTCCTCCGTCCTGAGGTTCACCCGGACGTTTGCCCGGGTCAGCACATCCGGCTTGCCCTTGAGCTCCCAGAGGATCCCGAATTGGTGCAGCTTCGCCGTTAGCGTCGTGAACCGCCGGAACCGATCCAGGCCGCCATGGGCCTCGATCACCTGCTGTCGAAGATCGTTCATTTGGCTCGGTCCACCTGTGACTTCGATCAGTTGTCGAGGAACGTGCGGCAATGCGCGACGAACAGGTCCGGGTACTGGAACAGCGCGCCGTGTCCGGAGTCGGGATACAAGATTAGATGCGCCCGCGTCATCGCCTTGAACATCGTGTAGGCGTTGATGCTGGGGAACATCGTGTCGTCGCTGCCATGGACGATCAGCGTGGGCTGCCCGATGGCGCGGAGGGTCCGATCGCCCTCGTCCTTGCGGGCGCACCAGCCGATGATCGCCTTGGCCTGAGGCTGGCTGACATCATCACCGCTGTCCGGATCCCGGTCCTGCACGCGCGCCGCGGCTCGCGCGATGAAGGCCCTTCCGGCGGCCTGGCTGGCTTCGGATGGCGTGAAGAACAGCGGCAGCCGGACATCCGCCGCGCCGCGGGAGAACGCCTCCTCGACGACCGCCAGCAGATGCTCCTCCCCGCCCCGGGGCGCCGCCCCGGCGACGACGATCTTCCGGACCAGGCCGGGGCGTTCGGCCGCGAGGACCTGTGCCAGCATGCCGCCCAGGGAGAAGCCGAGGAGATCGACCTGCCCAAGGCCGAGGGCGCCGATGAAGCGTTCCGCGTCCGCCGCCATCCGCTCGACGCTGTCGGGCGTGACGCCCGTCGAGGTCCCGACGCCGGCATTGTTGAAGACGATGACCGGCCGCGTCTCCGCCAGCCCGTTCACCACCGCCGGATCCCAGGAATCCGTGGTGCCGGTGAAATGCTGCAGGAGGACGAGGGGCGTGCCCTTTGCCGGGCCGAGGCGCCGGAAGCCGAAGCGAATGCCGCCGGCCTCGACGAACTCGGTCTTCGCCGTTTCGAGTGACATGCGATGTCCTTTTTCGGATGCGCGGAACGAGCCCGGCAGGCGATGCGGGCCGTGTCGTCTCCAGCGCTCTTGGTGGCGAAGACGTATCAGTCGACAACCGGGGCCGACAGGACGTAGATGCCATTATTTCGGCCATGGGAATTGGCACGGGAGGAGCCGCGCGACCAGATACGACGGACCCGAGGTCCAGGAGGAATCATGAGAATTGGCTTGGTTCTGTGCCCGAGCTTCCAGGCCGTCTGCTTCGGCGCTGTGGCGGCCTTCGACGTCGCCAACAAGCATGCGGGAGAGAAGGTCTATGACGTCCGCGTCCTGTCCGAGGACGGCGGGCTCGTCGCCTCCTCTTCGGGAATCCAGGTGATAACGGAGCCGTTCGACCTGAGCCCCTTCGACACGCTCATCGTCGCCGCCGGGCTCGAGATCCCGACCTCGTCGCCCGGACTGGTCCGGCTTCTCCGTGCCGCCGCCGGGGACGCGCGGCGAGTCGCGTCCATCTGTCTGGGCTCCTTCGTTCTCGGCGATGCCGGGCTGCTGAATGGACGGCGCGCGACGACCCACTGGCGCTATGCGGCAGAACTGCAGGCCCGGTTCCCGGAGTGCCGGGTCGACATGGACAAGATCTACGTCGCGGACGGCCAGATCTGGACCTCGGCCGGGATGAGCGCCGGAACGGACCTGGTCGTCGGGATGATCGAGCGGGACCTTGGGCCGGACCCGGCCCGCGCCGTCGCCAAAGGCATGGTCATGTACCACCGGCGGTCCGGCGGGCAGTCGCAGCATTCCGCCCTGCTGGACCTCGATGTGAGCGAGGATCGGATCCAGCGGGCGCTGACCTATGCCAGGCAGAATCTGGGCGAGAGCCTGAGCATCGAGGACCTGGCGCGCGCGGCATGCCTGAGCCCGCGGCAGTTCACGCGCCTCTTCCGCTCGCAGACGGGGACGACCCCGGCGAAGGCGGTCGAGGCGCTGCGGATCGAGGCCGCGAAACTGATGCTGGAGCAGAGCCGGCTGCCCATCGAGGTCGTCGCGCAGCAGTCGGGCTTCGCCAACCGCGAGCGCATGCGCCAGGCCTTCATCAGGGTGCATGGCGAGGTGCCCAGGGCGATCCGCAACGAAGCGGGCACCCTCGCCGTGCTTTAGGGACCGGACGTCAGCTCAGCCGGATGTTGGACAGATCGATCGACACCACCAGCGGCTCTTCGTTGAAGCCACCGTCAGGCTGCCGCGCGAAGATGCGCCTCCTGGTGGGGAACTTGATGCCCGAGACCTCCACATAATCGTCGACGAGATGGGCGCCGGGGGTGTTGCCGGCGATCTCCACATCATAGTCGTGGCGCTTCAGCAGCCCTTCGGCATCGAAATACAGCGTCTGCACGGCGCTGTGCGTCGCGATGTCCGCCGGGAACCGGACCGCGAGGCGGCGCCAGATCCCGTCGCCCGCCCGCCACGGCTCGATTTCCTCTGCCTCGACGCCTGGCCAGGCGAGCAGGAAGGGCGTGTTGAGATAGGTCCACATCGCGCAGCCGGCGAAGTAGGCCAGCTGAAGATCCGTCCACGGCGTCTGCAGCGTGTGGCCCGCGAAGCTCCTCCGGGGATCCGAAAACTCCTCCAGCACCGTCCCGTCCATGGTTTCCAGGGCCACCCGCCCGGGCTCGAATTCGGAACGGCGGCGCCCGGAGCCGAACGGCGCATGCGAGGCCCATTCCCTGCGCAGCTCGACCGTGACCGTGGTGCGCTCGAGGGTCTGCGGCTGCCCCTTCAACGGCCACAGCACCCCGCCCTGCGCGAGATCGGCGGTGAGCCGCTCGAACTGCCGCCAGCGCTGCAATCCGCCATGGGCGTCGATCACGAAATCCCTGAGCCCCGTCATGACATGCTCCTCCTGCATGGCCGCGACATACGGCCGTGTCGGAGGGAGGCTAGGCGTTCGTCGAGCGCGCACGAACGTCGTAGATGCCTTGTTTCCGGCCAGAGATCCGCCCGCTCCAATGGCCGGAATGATGGCATCTACGTCCTGTCGGCCCTGATGCCCGGCTGATAGCTCTGGGGCACCCGACGGGCCGGCAATCCGCTCCCCGGCATAGCGGGTCACGCCATATCGCGATGGGTGCCATCATGAAAGCTGTCGGCTACCGCTCTCCTCTCCCGATCGACGATCCAGCCTCCCTCACCGACATCGATCTGCCGCGGCCCGAGCCCACCGGCCGGGACATCCTCGTCAGGGTCGAGGCCGTCTCGGTGAATCCGGTCGACACCAAGGTCAGGGTGCGGGCCCAGCCCGAGCCCGGGCAGTGGAAGGTGCTGGGCTGGGATGCGGCCGGGACGGTCGAGGCGGTCGGGCCCGAGGCGACCCTGTTCGCGCCGGGCGATGCGGTGTTCTATGCCGGCGCGATCGGCCGCGCCGGAACCAATGCCGAGCTCCATCTGGTCGACGAACGGATCGTCGGCGGCAAGCCCGCCTCACTCGGTTTCGCGGAGGCCGCGGCTCTGCCGCTGACCGCCATCACCGCCTGGGAGACGCTGTTCGACCGGCTCGACATCCGCAAGCCCGTGCCGGGCGCTGCGAGCGCCCTCCTGATCATCGGCGGGGCCGGCGGCGTCGGCTCGATCGCGACCCAGCTCGCCCGCCGGCTCACCGACGTCACGGTGATCACGACGGCCTCGCGCCCGGAGACGGCGGAATGGAGCCGCAGCCTCGGCGCGCACCACGTCGTCGATCACTCGAAGCCGCTCTCGGCAGAGATCGAGAGGCTCGGCATCGGGCAGCCGGCCTTCGTGTTCTCGACCACGAATACCGACCAGCATGTCGCCGAGATCGCCAACCTGATCGCGCCGCAGGGCCGCTTCGCCCTGATCGACGATCCGGCGTCGCTCGACGTGTCGCCCTTCAAACTGAAGAGCGTGTCGACCCATTGGGAGTTCATGTTCACCCGCTCGATGTTCGGCACGGCCGACATCGCGGAGCAGGGAGCGCTCCTCGACGAGGTCTCGCGGCTGGTCGACGCCGGGACCCTGAAGACCACGCTGGCAGAGACCTTCGGGACCATTTCGGCCGAGAACCTCCGCCGTGCCCATGCGCTGATCGAGAGCGGTCGCGCCAAGGGCAAGGTCGTGCTGGCGGGCTGGGCGCCCACCGGCGGCCGCTGACAAGGCAGATTCGCGTCCAGGATACCTTGCCCGACGCCCGGGCGGCGCCATCTACGTCCTGCCAACCGCATTCGAGGCGTCTGCCGGATCGAGCCGGAGCGCGGCCAGATTCCGGGCCGCGCTCTCGGCATTGACCGGGCAGAGGCGGAAACGCCGCCTTGGCTTTCGGATGCGACCTGTGAGGCCCTAACCCGGATCAGCACTATGGTATCGAAGACGATCACCGGCGACATCTTGATCGGCTCAGCCTCGATCAGCCCAGCCGAGCGGCCCCTGCGGGCGATGAACCCCGCCACGGGAGACGCGCTCGATCCCGCCTTCGCCTTCGCCGGCGAAGCCGAGGTCGCCCGGGCCTGCGAGCTCGCCTGGTCCGCCTTCCACGCATATCGTCTGACCGGCCTGGAGGAACGGGCCGGGTTCCTGGAGGCGATCGCCCGCAACATTCTCGAACTCGGCGATACGCTGGTCGAGCGCGCCATGGCCGAGACCGGACTGCCGAGGCCCCGCATCGAGGGTGAGCGGGCGCGTACCGTCGGGCAGCTGCGCCTCTTCGCCCAGGTCGTGCGAAGCGGAGAATGGCTGGACCTGCGGGCCGATCCGGCGCAGCCGGAGCGGACACCGCTGCCGCGCGCCGATCTGAGGCTGAGGCAGATCCCGCTCGGCCCGGTCGCGGTGTTCGGGGCCAGCAACTTCCCGCTGGCGTTCTCCGTCGCCGGCGGCGACACGGCGTCGGCGCTGGCGGCGGGCTGCCCCGTCGTTGTGAAGGGCCACCCGGCGCATCCCGGCACCAGCGAGCTGGTCGGCCGCGCCATCCAGGCGGCGGCGAGCGAATGCGGCATGCCGGAGGGCGTGTTCTCGCTGCTCCCCGGTGCCGTGGAGACCGGCACGGCCCTGGTCAAGCACCCGCACATCAAGGCGGTCGGCTTCACCGGCTCGCGCGGCGGCGGTCTGGCGCTGGTCGCGGCCGCAGCGCAGCGGCCGGAGCCGATCCCGGTCTATGCCGAGATGAGCAGCGTCAATCCGGTGTTCCTGCTGCCCGCCGCCCTCGGTGCCCGGGCCGAAGGAATCGCTGCCGGCTTCGTCGACTCGCTGACGCTCGGCGCCGGCCAGTTCTGCACCAATCCTGGCCTGATCATCGCGCTCGAAGGCACCGGTCTCGACCGCTTCCTCGCGGCGGCCGGCGCGGCACTCGCGACCCGGGAGCCGGCGCCGATGCTGACCGAAGGAATCCACAATGCCTATGCCGCAGGCGTGCAGGCGCTCGAGACCAATCCTGCGGTGCGCGCCGTGGCGCGGGGCGCATGCGGCAGCGGCGTCAACCGCAGTCCGGGCGCGCTGTTCAGCACCGATGCGCCGAGCTTCGGCGCGGACGAACGCCTGGCGCACGAGGTGTTCGGCGCCGCAGCCCTGGTCGTGCGCTGCAGAACGATTGAAGAGATGGCGAGCGTGGCCGAGCGGCTGGAAGGGCAGCTGACGGCAACGCTGCATCTCGAGC
Source organism: Mycobacterium sp. KBS0706 (assembly GCF_005938675.2). Lineage (GTDB taxonomy): Bacteria > Pseudomonadota > Alphaproteobacteria > DSM-16000 > Inquilinaceae > Inquilinus. The sequence goes on along the minus strand of NZ_VCCH02000048.1, from coordinate 15,359 downwards.
GCGCGGACACCGAGCTGGCCCGCCAGCTGATCCCGGTCCTGGAGCGGAAGGCAGGCCGCATCCTCGCGAACGGCTGGCCCACCGGCGTCGAGGTCGGGCATGCCATGGTCCATGGCGGCCCGTTCCCCGCCACCTCTGACAGCCGCACCACCTCGGTCGGAACCCTGGCAATCCGGCGCTTCCTGCGGCCGGTCTGTTATCAGGATCTGCCGCAAGAGCTGCTGCCGCCGGAACTGCAGCAGGAGGGTTTATCGAGGCTGCCTCACCTGTTCGACGGCACGCGCGGGTAGCAAGGGTGGCCCGGCGAATGGTATCGCAGTTGGGACGGGTTGCCCGCTGCGACCTCACCGGTTTTTGCACTCGGCACGGCACTTCCTTCTGATAGGCGCCAAGAGCTGCCTTCACGCGGGCGACTTGGAAGCAGACGCCGGCCAACTTCGCAGTTTCCCGCGTGTCCGGCCGCGGAAGCCCTACGGGGTGGCTCTCCACAGGAGACATCGCAAGCATGCCAGAGAGCGGACCTGCGCAGTGCCCAGGTCCACCGCCTGTGCCACCAGGCCGGCCATTGATCAAGCGGCCAATTTGGTCAGTGTGAGCCCAAGATGATGCTGCAAAGATCCTCACGCCGGAAGTTCGGATCCTTGAACGCAAGAATGTCGTCGTTGAAGGTGCCGAATGTGCTTTCGGGCCGATGCTTCATCCCCTGATAGAATGCCTCGATCATCTCATGGTTGAACTCGCTGCCACGGGGATAGGCGGCAATCACCGCCTCGCGCTGCTCGTCCGTAAGGTCGCGATAGCCGCGGCCCACGACATCCATCGCCGCGCCTGCCTGCACCAGGGCGATCTCCGGATGCATATGCTCCGGGATCCCCGGCGTGGTGTGGAGGGCGACGGCGGCCCAGACTCTCTCGATATCTCCCTCGGAGATGCCGTGGCCTCGCAGAAAGTCGCGCGCGGCATTCGCGCCGTCCACTTCGAAGCGAAGCTGGCTGTCCCGATAGCGCGGCGTCAGGCCGATGTCGTGGAACATGGCCGCGACGTAGAGCAACTCCGGATCGAACCTCAGGCCCTTCCGCGTCCCGACCAGGGCCCCCCAGAAATAGACCCGGGTGGAATGGTGGAACAGCAGGTCGCTCTCGGTGTCGCGGACAAGCTGCGTCGCCTCGCGCGCCAGTCTGCTGTCGGGAATCCCGACGCCGGCAATGGGGGTTGCTGTCGCCACTTCGTCCTCCGTTGCGGGAGCCTCCGATGCGCGACCGCGCGGCCCCGGCTGATGATCGTGGCGGAGAGATGCGCATCTGGCTCTCCCCGGAACAGGACCAAGACCGGCATTTCCCGCTGAACCATCGGGCGACGGCTCTCCGCACCGGCCTCGCCGGCGCCTCAGTCCGTCACGCAAGGCGCGCGATGACCTGGCGGAGTCGGTCGCACGACCTCTCGAGCTGCTTCTGCGGCGTCGTCGCGATGCCCAGCAGCAATCCGGATCGCGCGGCAGCGGGCGACGAATACCAGAGCGACAGCGGGACCGGCGCCAGCCCGAAGGCCTGCGCCTCCCGGGCGATGGCCAGGTCCGGCGCGCCGTCCGGAAGCCGCATCAGCGCGGCCAGCCCGGCGACCGTGATGCTGTCGGCGTGCGGCTGCAGGCATGTCAGCAACGCGTCCCGCTGCGCGGAGTAGACGCGCTTGGTGCGGCGGAGATGCCGCATATAGTGCCCGTCCCGCATGAACGCCGCGGTCGCGAGCTGCAACGACGGCCCGGGCGCCGGGGCGAGGCACGCGGCGGCTTCGGCAAACCGGGACGCCAGCGGCGCGGGCGCGACCAGAAAGCCCAGGCGCAGCGTCGGGCTGATGGTCTTGCTGAAGGAGCCGATATGGATGACCCGCCCGGCGCGGTCGAGCGAGGCGAGCGCCGGCGTGGCCCGCCCCTTCAGCTGCAGCTCGCTCAGATAATCGTCCTCGACGATCCAGGCCCCGGCCTGCGCGGCCCAGTCGAGCAGGCGCAGGCGCCTGGCCAGCGACAGCGTCGGCCCGAGCGGCGCCTGCTGGCCCGGGGTCACGACGGCCAGCGCCGCATCCGGGGCGTGTTGCAGCCCGTGGTCGACGTCGATGCCGTCGTCATCGACCGGGACCGGCACCAGCGCCAATCGCGCGAGCTCCAGGCCGCGCCGGGTGAAGAAGAAACCGGGCTCCTCCATCCAGGCGCTCCGCCCCTCGATCCCGAGCACGCGGAGCGCCAGGCCGAGGCCGCTGCCGAAGCCGCCGGTGACGATGACCTGGGAGGGCGAGCATTCGACTCCGCGCGCGATGGCGAGATAGGCGGCGATCTCCCGCCGCAGCTCCGGCTCGCCCCGCGGATCGGGATACAGGGCCGGCGCGCTCGATTCCGCGCGGACCGCCTGCGAGCGGATCCGGGCGAACAGCTTGGCGGGAAAGGTCGACTGCGCCGGCACGCCCATCTGGAAGACTGACGGCCCGGCGGTCATCTCCCGGTACATCTCCATGAACGACCCGGGATCGGGTGGCGCTTCCTGGCGAACGGCGAGGGGCGGCCGATCGGCCACATGGGTTCCGGCGGCGCGGGAGGTGACGATCAGCTGGGCGGCGGCCAGCTTCTCATATGCCGACCGCACCGTGCCCCGGGCGACGCCGAGCTGCGCCGCAAGGTCGACCCAGGAGGGCAGGCGAGCTCCCGGCGCCAGCGCGCCGTTCTCGATCGCGGCGCCGATGCCGTTGCGGATCTGCTCGGCCAGCGGCGTCTTGGCGGACCGATCGAGGTCCAGCGGCAGGAGCTTGGTCATGCCCCTTGGTACACGAGTTTTGTCGATTCCTGGTGCTTATCTTTGAACCATCGAAGGGTCAATTCAGCGGCGAAGGAGAACAGCCGCCATGATTATCAGATCCCTCATCGCCGCCATCTACATCGCCACTGCAGCACCGGCCGCGGCCCATGACCCGGGCGAGATCGTCACGCCGAATTTCGCGCATGCGATCCCCAACATCCCGGGCAAGTCGCTGATCGCCGCCGTCGTCGACTATCCGCCGGGCGCGGCATCGTCCCCGCACAGCCATGCCAAATCGGCGTTCATCTACGCCTACGTCGTCTCGGGCGCCATCGAATCGCAGGTCGATGACGGGCCCAGGCGGATCTACCGCGCGGGCGAGAGCTTCTACGAGCCGCCCGGGGCCAGCCACCTCGTCAGCCGGAATGCGAGTGCCACCGAGCCCGCGAAGCTGCTGGCGGTGTTCGTTGTCGATACCGACGACAAGGCCCTGACGACTCCCCTCGACTGATCCATCTCCTAGGCAGGACGATCACGTGAGCATCGCCGTGCATCACCAAGGACTCTTCCGATGACCTCCACCGCGTCCCCCGCCTCGCTGCCCCGCACCATCAAGGCCGCGCGGGTCCACCGCTTCGGCCCGCCGGAGGCGATCATCCTCGAGGACATCGACCGGCCCGAGCCGGGCGAGGGCGAAGTGCTGGTCCACGTCGCCGCAGCCGGCGTCGGCCCCTGGGACGGCTGGATCCGGGCCGGCAAGAGCGTGTTGCCGCAGCCCCTTCCGCTGACCCTGGGCTCGGACCTCTCCGGCACCGTCGCGGCGGTCGGCCCCGGCGTCACCGGCTTTGCCCCGGGCGACGAGGTGTTCGGCGTGACCAACGCCCGCTTCACCGACGCCTATGCCGAATATGCCATCGCCGCGGCCGGCATGCTCGCCCGCAAGCCTGCCCGGATTGGCCATGTCGATGCCGCCTCGCTGCCGGTGGTGGCGGTCACCGCCTGGCAGGCGCTGTTCGGGCAGGCCCGGATCGGCCGGGGCCAGACCGTGCTCGTCCTTGGCGGTGCCGGCAATGTCGGCGCCTATGCGGTGCAGATCGCCCACCGCGCCGGGGCGCGGGTGATCGCAACCGCCAGCGCCGGCGACCTCGACTACGTCCGCAGCCTAGGCGCCGACGAGGCGGTGGACCGGAAAGAGCGGCTCGAGGACCGGGTCGCGGCGGTCGACGCCGTGGTCGACCTCGTCGGCGGCGACGCGCAGGCCGGCTCCTTCGCGGTGCTCAAGCGGGGCGGTGTCCTGGCCTCGGCGGTGTCGCAGCCGGACCAGGAGGAGGCCGCGCGCCGCGGCGTGACGGCGGGCTTCTTCCTGGTGCAGGTGAACACTGCGGATCTCGAACGGATCGCAGCGATGGTCGACACCGGGGAGCTGGTCACCCAGATCGGCACGGTCCTGCCGCTGGCCGAGGTGCGGACCGCGCATGAGATGCTGGACGGCACCAGACCGCACCCTCGTGGCAAGATCGTGCTGCGCATCGGCTCATAGGCAGGATGGCGTAGGCCGGCGACCAGTGCGGCCGCCGTGCGCCACAAGCGGAAATGCAAGGCTTGTGCCTGGTTGGCCGCTTTCTGCGATTCAGCGGACGCCCGCGCAGCGATCTTGCCAAGACCTAGTCGTTCGAATCCCGCGCGATCCGCCACCTTGGCTAAAATGACCATGAAGAAGAACGACTTGCCGCCGATGGTCGCCGATTCCCCTCCATAGCCCTCCCGATTCGCAAGGTGGCGAGAGTGCAGTCGAGCTTGGCCGGCGCCTCTCCGTGTCAAACCAAGCCGCCGCGAAAATAATCCTGGCCTTGGAGGAGCGCGGTTATGTGACGCGCGAGTCCGATGCAATTGGCCGCAAGAAAAGGATCATCGTCACGCCGTTAGGCCTGACGGTGGTCATGGCACGCTCCTTACTTCGCCATCGGCGCGATCACGCCGAGCTGCTGGAGAACTGAATAGAGGTTCGCCACACCCCAATGATCGGTGATCTTGCCGTTCACCACGCGCATAGCGTCGACGGTCTCGAAGCTCACTTTCTTGCCGGTGGCGGGAACGCCGAGAAAGTCGCCCAGATGCGTGCCGTGATACGTCTTGAAGGTCGTCACGACATCGCCATCGGCGCGTTGCCAATGGATTTCCGGTCTGAAATCGGGGAATGCGACGCGCAGGCGCTGATACAGGCCGAGAACGTTTGCCTTGTCGCGGGCCATGCCCGGTTGAGGCGTGTGATCGTAGAAGTCGTCGGAGAACAGTGTGTCGAAGAGCGCCCAATTGCCTCCGCCCTGAACTTCCTCCGTGTTGCGACGGACAATCGCCTTCGCCTGCTCGCTAATGTCCTGTGTCATCGGATTTTTCCTTCGTGGGTTAGAGTTCAAAGCCGCCGATGGTCATTCCGCCATCGACCACCGGCATGTGACCGAACAGATAGTTCGAGGCGTTCGAGCTCAACCAAAGTGCGGCCTCGGCGAGCTCCTGCGGCCGCCCGCCGCGCTTGGCCGGGATTGCCGTGCGTGCCAGTTCCGCGAAAGCCGGGTTCTGGGCGCTGTTGGCGGCCACCATGGGCGTCTCGGTCCAACCCGGCGCCAAGGCGTTGATTCGGATACCGCGCGCAGCATTCTCCATGGCGGCGACCCGGGTGAGGCCGTGAACGCCGTGTTTGGAGGCCGCGTAGGCGGTCATGCCGCCCGGCCCCGTCAGCGCCGCTACCGACGCGGTATTGACGATCGCGCCGCCGCCGGCCCGGAGCATGGCGGGGATTTCGTGCTTCATGCCGAGGAAGACGCTGCGCAGGTTGACGGCGACGACCTTGTCGAAATCCTCGACCGGGTAGTCTTCGATCCGATAGGTGCCGCCGGTGATGCCGGCATTGTTAAAGGCGATGTCGAGCTGCCCGGCGTTCTGTTCGATATGGTCGATGAGCGCCTTCACATCCGCCGCGCGGGAGACGTCGGTCGTTCGCACCTTGATTGCCTGCCCTGCGGAGCGGATGAGGGCATCGGTCTCGGCCAGCCCGGCTTCGTTCAGATCGGCGCCGAAGACATGGGCGCCTCTGGCCGCATACAACCGGGCGGCTTCACGCCCGATCCCGGAACCTGCGCCGGTGACAAGCACGACTTTGTCTTTGAAGTCATCGGGCATGAGTTCCTCCCTTGCGAAGGAATATTGTCCTTCGCGTGAGTGGTCCGTCGATTTAGGTTGGGGCGGCCGGGCTATGCGGCCCGGCCTATCGGTCAGCCGAACAGCTTGGCGGCTGTCTTCGCGACGATTTCGCCTTGATGCCGAGCGCCGTCCAGTTCGATTGCCGAAGGCTGGCGCGAGCCGTCGCCACCGGCCACGGTGGTTGCGCCGTAGGGAGCACCGCCGACGATCTCCTCGATCGTCATTTGGCCGGCATGGCTGTAGGGCAGGCCAACGATCGTCATGCCGAAGTGCAGCAGGTTAGTGATGATCGAGAAGAGCGTGGTCTCGTTGCCGCCGTGCTGCGTCGCGGACGAGGTGAACGCCGCGCCCACCTTGCCGTTCAGGGCCCCACGAGCCCATAAACCGCCAGCCTGGTCGAGGAAGGCGGCCATTTGGCTCGATATCCGGCCAAAGCGCGTACCGGTGCCGACGACGATCGCATCATAATGTTCGAGATCGGCGATGCTGGCGATGGGCGCTGCCTGATTGAGCCTGAAATGCGCCTTCGCCGCGATCTCCTCGGGAACTGTTTCCGGGACGCGCTTCACGTCAACGCTTGCGCCTGCGGAGCGAGCACCTTCGGCGATGGCATTCGCCATGCCCTCGATGTGTCCATAGGACGAGTAATAAAGAACCAGAACCTCGGCCATGATGGCGGCTTCCTATTTCGTGAGAGGGTGATCGTGAACGGGCTTGCCAGGGCACTTCTGCCGCCCATCGGTCGATTTGAAAATCCGAATACGATCGAGAGATAGGTTCGAAAAATTCGGCAAGGAGCTCAGATCACGGCGAGCAGACCGCCATCGACCTGAAGGGCGATGCCCGTGACGTAGCTCGACAGATCCGAGCCGAGGAACGCGACGGCGTCGCCGATTTCCGACGGCTGCCCGAGCCGCCTCAGCGGCGTGCGCTGGCGGAAGCCCTCGCTGGCTGCGGCAATGTCGGGGGTGGATCGGAGCAACTCGGTATCGATGGTCCCCGGGGCGATGGCATTCACGCGAATGCCGTCCGGGCCGAGCGCATCCGCGAGGGCCTTGGCCATGAGGACGACGCCGCCCTTGCTCGTCGAGTACGCCACGGTGATGCCGGCGCCGACAATGCCGCCCATGCTGGCCATGAGGACGATGCTGCCTGCCTTCCCATGCGCCTTCATTTGCCGGGCAGCGGCTTGCGCCCCGAATAGCGTGCCATCGAGGTTGATGGACATCAGCCGGCGATAGTCTTCCTCGCTGACCTCGGCCCCGTCAGAGCGGAGCGAAATGCCCGCGTTCAGCACCATCACATCGACGCCGCCAAACTCATCCGCCGCGGCAACCAGAGCATCATTGTCGGCACGGCTGGAAACATCGGCCTTGAAGAAGCGTGCCGGTACGCCGAGCGCTTCGATCTCGGAGGTGGTCGGCGCGCCTCCTTCGCGCGGCATCTCCGTAATGTCTGAGACGATCACGGCCTTGGCGCCGTGACGGGCCGCCGCGATGGCGATGGCGCGCCCGATGCCGCTCGATGCGCCGGTCACGACGACCGTCTTGTCTTTCAAAATATCGCTCATTGTCTGTCTCCTGGGCGCGCGAGCGCATTCCGCGGTCAAGCGGTCCTTGGGCATCTCTGGAATGATGTGCTCGGGTCGAGCGCTGCTTTGTCAGCCCTGCTTGATCAGGCTGTGGACCATCAGCGCGCCGCCGAACTGCTGGAGACGGCCGCCCTCGGCGAGTCTGCCGAGTTCGATCGGGGCAAAACCGAGGCTGTCCGCCAGACCCGCCACCGTCGTCGATGCCGCCGCGTCATTGCTCGACACGAAGATCGTGCGCCGGCCGCTCGGGCCGTCGGGCACATCGGCAAGCACGGCGGCCGGCAGCGTGTTGAACGCCTTGACCAGGCGAGCGCCGGGAACCGCCTCGGCGGTGATCTCACTCGAAAGCCTGCCTCCGAGGTCGGCCGGGGAAAAGTCGGTGAAATTTATCGCGTTGGTGGCATCGACCACGATGCGGCCGTTCCAGGGCCCAGCTGCTTTCACCGTAGCTGCGACAGCCGTGAAGGGAACGGCGAGGATAACGATATCGGCCGCCAAAGCCTCGGAGAGCTCGGCCGGCTGGATGCTCGCGCCGAGTTCGCTCGCGAGCGACGCGAGCGAAGCGGGGCCTCGGCTGTTGGCGATTTTGACCGGGATGGACTTGCGGGCGAACTGCCGGGCGAGGGCCGTGCCGATCGCGCCGGCACCGATGATGGCGTAGGTCATGGAACTTTCCTTTCGTGAATTGTTCGTCGGGTCACTTGTGGCAGGCGTGCTGAGCAGCGCTTTCACGCCGCCCGGCGCGGCTTTGCCGAGGGAAGCGGAATGAATTCGGGGTCGCCCGGCACGATGGGGAAACGGCCGGCCTGCCAGTCGGCGGCGGCCTGATCGATCCGCTCGCGGCGACTGGAGACGAAGTTCCAGTAGATGTGCCGCTCGCCCTCAAGCGGCTCGCCGCCCAGCAGCATCAGGCGCGTCGGCCCGATGGCTTTCAGGACGATCTCCGCATCAGGCTTGAAAACCACCAGCCGATCTTTTCCGAACCGTCCGGTCTGACCCGCCACCTCGATTTCACCCTCGACGACGTAGGCGGCGCGCTCGATATGGTCCGACGCGAGCTTGAGCGTCTTGCCGTCGGCAAGGATGGCGTCGGCATAGAGAGTATCGGAGAAGATCGGAGTGGGCGCTGTCACGCCCCCAAAGCTGCCCGCCAGTACCCGAAGGCGAGCGCCGCGATCGTCGATGACGGGGATCTCGCCTGCGTTGACATGCTGGAAGCCGGGATCGGTCTCCTCCAACGCGAACGGCAAGGCAAGCCACGCTTGGAAACCGAACATCCGGTCTTCCCGCGCCCGAAACTCAGCACCGCTGCGCTCGGAATGGACGATGCCGCGCCCCGCGGTCATCAGGTTGACCTCGCCGGGACGGATCGTCTGGACATAGCCCTCGCTATCGCGGTGATCCATCTCCCCTTCGATCAGATAGGTGAGCGTGGCGAGGCCGATATGCGGATGAGGGCGCGTATCCACCCCTGCACCCTCGCGAAAGACCGCCGGCCCGAAGCTGTCGAGAAAGATGAACGGACCGACCATGCGACGGTGCGCCGAGGGCAAAGCCCTGCGGACCTGGAAATCGCCCAGATCCCGCACGGACGGAAGCAGAACCTGGTCAATCTGCGCATTGTTGGACTGGATGCTCATGGACTTCTCCTCATCTTGGCTCGAAAGCCCGTGCCCCTGTGCGATGGGGAAAAGCTATGCCTGGTAGACGAACGAAAAAACCGGCATAAGATCGGCATTTACGTTCGAGGAAATCGACATGATATCGGAACCAGGCACCCCCACCCTCGACCAGCTCAAGGTCCTACTGACCGTTGTCGATGTCGGGAGTTTTGCCGGTGCGGCGCGCAAGCTGAACCGCGCCACTTCCGTCATCAGCTACTCAATCGCGAACCTCGAGGCGCAACTCGGCCTCACCCTTTTTGACCGCGAGACCACGCGCAAGCCGCAGCTCACCGAAGCCGGGCGCATGGTCCTGGCCGAGGCGCGGCGTGTCGCCAATGGGATCGACAATCTCCGGGCCAAGTCGAAAGGGATGCTGCAGGGGCTGGAGTCGGAACTGCATGTCGTCCTCGACACGCTGCTTCCCGAGCATCGGGTGGTTGATGCCCTCACGAGCTTTCGAGAACATTTTCCGACGGTCAACCTGCATCTCTATGTGGAGTCTCTCGGCGCCGTCACGCGGCTGGTCCTTGATCGCGTCGCAACTATCGGTGTCGCCGGCCCGTTGGTGACGGTCGATGGAATCGAGAAGATCGGCATCGGCAGCGTTCACATGATTCCGGTTGCCGCGCCCGGCCATCCCCTTGCCACGGCGGAGACGAATCAACCCGGCGCCGGTCGCGAGCATGTCCAGCTGGTTCTCACAGATCGGTCCGAACTCACCCGAGGCCGTGACATGGCGGTGGTCGGCACGAGCACCTGGCGCCTGGCCGACCTCAGTTCCAAGCACATGCTGCTGAAGGCCGGAATTGGGTGGGGAAACATGCCCGAGCCCATGGTTCGGGATGATCTCGAAGCTGGCCGACTGGTCTGCCTCGACATGCCGGACAGCATCGGAGGTCACTACGTCATGGACGCCATCTATCGCACGGACACACCGCCGGGGCCGGCGGCCAGTTGGCTGATCGAGCGCTTTCGATTTCAGGCGCAAAGCGACGATGCCGAAGCGGCGTAGCAGCGAAGGGCACGCAGGCATCGCTCCCATGGCGGCTGTTCGCGGCGCGGAAGTCATGTCGAATTTATAGAACCTAACCATCGATTCTATTCATCTATTTCGATAAGGGGTGAATCGCCAGATTGATCCTGCAACAGCGCTCCATCGGGGAGCGCCGCCTCAGGAAAGCAATCGTCATGTCACAGACCGCCACCCAGTCTTCGAACTCGATCAGTCCCGTTTCCACCGTGGGAGCCATCCAGTCATTCGCGCCGTTGGCCGGGCGTCTCCTCATCGCCCCGCTGTTTCTGCTCTCGGGCATTTCCAAGCTTTCGGCTCCCGCCGCCACGATCGGAATGATCGCAAGCTCCGGGCTGCCTCTGGCCACGCTTGGTTTCGCGGCTGCCGTTCTTGTCGAAGTTCTGGGGAGCATCGCCCTCATCCTCGGCTACCGCACACGACTCGTCGCGGCAGTGATGGCGCTGTTCACCCTTGCGGCCGCACTCGCGTTCCACGCTGACCTCGGCGATCAGAACCAGTTCATTCATTTCTTCAAGAACATCACGATCGTCGGCGGATTGCTGCAGATCGTGGCCTTTGGCGCCGGACGCTTCAGCCTCGATGCCCGCACCCGCTAAGAGCAGGGCCGGAAGGTGCTCCATATCCTTCTGGCCCTTCCACGCGCCGACCGGCGTCAGCGCTGCAGATGGCGCCACTTCACCATGCGCTCGCGCAGGTCGAGGACGGCGCCATCGGCGGCGAAGCTACCGTCGCCGCGGTGATGCAGGGTACGCTGCTCCTCGCGGTCCGGGTCGATCCAGATCCGCCGGGCTTCGAGGATGAAGAGATTGTGCTCCTCGACGAGGCGGCTATCGGCGACCCTGCATTCGATATTCGCGAGGCACTCCGTGATCAGCGGCGCGGCCACGTCGTGGGCCGGCTGCGGCGTCAGGCCGAAGCGACCGAATTTCTCGACCGCGTCGCCCGCACAATTGCCGATGTCGACGACCTTCTCTGCAAGATCGACTGTCGGAATGGCGATGACGCATTCGCCGGTCGCTCTCAGAGCGCTGTAGCTATGATCCCAGGGGCCGATGACGCAGCCGATCAGCGGCGGATCGTGCTGGATCATCATGTGGAAGCCCATCGTCATGATATTGGGCTTTCCGAAGTGGCTGGTCGTCACGAGTACGATCGGACCTGGCTCGAGCAGGCGATAGGCCTGCGAGGCGGGCATTTCCTTCATGGTGAGGTCCCCTTAACCGCCGACCTTCCCGCTAAAGGCGGGAAGGCGGACGTTTCGATGACTCGGATTAGGCGATCACCAGCCCTGGTCGACGGGGAGAACGAAGAGTTCCGCGACGTTCACATGGGCCGGCGCCTGAAGGGCGAACAGGATAGTCTCTGCGATGTCGCCCCCCTGCAGGAAAGTCATCTGCTTGGCGAGGTCGTCCATCTGCTGGCGATAGCCGGGGTCCGTGATCTGGTCGTAGAGTTCGGTGGCGACAGCACCGGGCTGGATGCAGGTGACACGGATGTTGTGCTTCTGCCCGACCTCCATGCGCAGGCCGTCGGAGAAGGCGGTCACGGCGTGCTTGGTCGCGCAATAGACCGACAGCCCCTTGAAGACCTTGCGGCCGGCGATCGACGAGGTGTTGAAGATGTGACCCGAATGCTGCTTGATCATCTGCGGCAGTGCGGCGGCCGTGGTGTTGAGCAAGCCCTTCACGTTAACGTCGACCATGCGATGCCATTCGCTGATCTTGATCTGGTCAACGTCGGAGAGCGGCATCAGACCGGCATTGTTGAAGAGAATGTCGAATGAGCCGTAGGCGTCGATCAGCTTACGGACGCCGGTTTCGACGGAGGCCGGATCGACCACGTCCATTTCGATCACGAGAGCTTCGCCGCCCTTTTCCGCGATCTCGGCCTTCAAGGCGTCGAGGCGATCAACGCGCCGCGCCGCGATTCCGACCTTGACGCCGGCCGCCGCCAGCTTGCGGGCGGTGGCGGCGCCGATGCCGCTCGATGCGCCCGTGATCAGCGCGACTCTTCCATCGATGTTCGTCATGGCCTGTCTCCTTTTTGCTTGCGAACGCTTTCGCGGGAGCGGAAAGGCGTTCGTGTTCGACAAGGAGAAATCTAGGAAACCTTGGCTTTTCTCTCTCCCGGCGCTTTGCGGAGGCTGTCGGGATTTTGCTTCTTTCTGACCTCGGACGGGCTTGACGCTTCAACCGCGACGGTAGTCGGTCGGCGAGAGGCCGGTCTCGCGGCGGAAGATCTGCGCGAAATGGCTGGGCACGCACCCCCGCCCCCGAACCCCCACCCCCGCGGCTCAACCCCGGGGGCCCACAGGGACCTCCCGCGCTTCGCTACGCCAGCCGCGCGGAGGCGCTCCGCTACGCGCGGGTCCCTCCTGTGGACTCCGGGGATGAGCCGCAACCAACCACCACGAGGGGGTCTAGTTCCCCCTGACGACAGGGGTCCAGTTCCGGAAGTCGCTTGATAGCGATGGCCGGTTTCGGGCACCGCGCAGCCGGCACAACCGTCCGAGAAGGGCGGAAAGCGGTCGCTCGATCGTCACATGCGGCCGTCGTCATTGCGCCATATCCGGTCATAATCTCCGTGGCGGACATCGACTTGGCGGGCCCGAAGAAGGCACCCGGGACGGGGGATCGCTCTCGTCTCCGTGCCATCGCAACGCAGGTTCGGCGGGTGTATGATCTGCCGATACAAGCGACTTCCGTCAGCAGTGGCAGCAGGCGGGCCGTCGGCACAAGAAGAAGCGCGGTGCATGGGAGGCGTGGACGCTCTGGAGGACGTCGGCATGGCTATGTCCGTGGATCGACGGCTCGCGGCGATCATGGCCATCGATATCGTCGGCTATTCCCGTCTGGTGGAGGCCGACGAGGCGGCCACCCTGGCTGCGATCAAGGAGCTTCGCCACGCGCTGATCGATCCGCTGCTGGTCGAGCACCACGGCCGCATCGTCAAGCTGATGGGCGACGGCGCGATCATCGAGTTCGGCTCGGTTGTCGATGCCGTCGCCGGCGCGGTCGCCCTGCAGAAGGGCTGCGCGACCCGGCAGGGCGACCGCCCGAGTGCGCGTCAGATCGTCTTCCGGATCGGCGTCAATCTCGGCGATGTGGTCGTCGAAGGCGAGGACCTGCTCGGCGACGGTGTCAACGTGGCCGCCCGCCTGGAACAGCTCTGCAGCCCGGGCGGCATTCTGATTTCCGGCACGGTGTTCGACCACCTGCAAGGCAAGCTCGATCACCTGGTGCTGGACTACGCCGGGGACCAGCACGTGAAGAACATCGCGCGGCCGGTCCGCACCTACAAGGTCCGGCTGGACGGCGGCCGGCGACCCTGGCGCCTGCGCATGCGGCCGCATCTCGGAAAACTGCGCTGGGCTGTCGCGATCCTGATCCTTCTGTTCGTGGCTGGTGGTACCTGGTGGTGGCTTCAGCCGATCGAGCGGACGAGCGTCAGGGCGTCGATCGCCGTGCTCCCGTTCGATGATCTCAGCGGCAGCGAAGCCACCGGCCGGCTCGCCGACGGGATCACCGAGGACATCATCACGGACTTGTCGCGGATCAACGAATTCGATGTGATTGCCCTCAACTCCACCGAGGCCTTCAAGGAGAAGCCGGTCGATGTGCAGAAGATCGGCCGGCAGTTGGGCGTCGGTTACGTGCTGGAGGGTTCGATTCAGCGCCAGGCCGAGCGGATCCGAACCACGGCCCAGCTCATCAGCACAACGACGGGTGCACATCTCTGGTCGGAGCGTTGGGACCGGCCGGCGGAAGATCTGTTCGCCGTGCAGACCGACATCGCGGAACGGGTGGTCATCGAGTTCGAGCTGACCACCGGCCCCATCAAGGCCGCGGAACTCGGCGCCGTACGCCGCAGGCGGCCACAGAGTCTCACCGCCTATGAACTCGAGCTGCTCGGTGCGGAGAAGCTGACGAGCCTGACGCGGGAGAGGGTTGCAGAGGCGACTGATCTCTTCAGGCAGGCAATCGCCGCGGATCCGAATTATGCCCGCGCCTGGAACGGTCTCGCTTGGGCCCTGACGCTGGCAGTGAATTTCGGTGCCGACACGGAAGCCTCAAACCGAATGGCGCTGGAGGCAGCCGAGAAAGCAATCGCGTTGGATCCATATGATGCTGGAGCCCACGGAGCCCTTGGAGAAATCCTGGGTAGACGCGGAGAACTCGGCCACGCCAAGGCCGAAATGGACACGGCCCTGGCCCTCAACCCCGGTTCCTTCCGGATTCTGATCTACTACCTCAGCTGGGCGAGTAGCTTCGGCGAACCCGAACGCGGGGCAGAAATGGCAGATCGGGCCATCCGGCTCAATCCGAATTACCCGAGCTGGGCGTGCGGCGGGCTTCGCTATGCCTATTTCATGGTCGGCCGCTACCAGGACGCGCTGCGCGTGATGGAGCGCCAGACACCCGACAACTACAGCAAGTTCGCCTGGGTCGAGCGCGCGGGAAGCTTCGCGGCGCTAGGCCGAGCGACCGAGGCTCAGGCCACGGTCCAGGAAGCTCTGAAGCGCTATCCCAACCTGACGATCGAAGGCCATGTGAACGATCCCGGCCTCAACGATGTCGAGCGACAGCGCCTGGCCGAGACGATGCGACTTGCCGGATTCCCGGCATGTGCGCCGCCGGAAGAGATGTCTAAACTTGACACGCCGTTGCGATTGTCGGAGTGCGCCGCGAAGCCATAGTTCAGGGCCCCGCGGAGGCTTTACTCGCATCGCGTCGAGCTGCGCTCCGATGGCTCTCAGCGACAGCGTCGGGTTCGCCTGGGCGATACCCGATATCAGGATCGCCGCATGGTCGGCTCTCGTGCGCCTCGGCGCGCGATCGAGCAGTGCCTTGTCGGCAAGCCCCTCACGGACGAAGCGCCTCACGGCTCTCACCAGCCGTTCGGTGGTCCAGGTCCCAGATCGGCCGCGCCCGTTCAGGACGCGAACCACCGTCGACCAGGAATGATCCGGCCGGAGCTGTCGGACGACAGGCAGCCATCCGGGAGCGGACAGATTGAGCTCGGCGAAATACGCCGCATCGCGAATGACAGCGGCCCGGCGGATCGCCTTCGGGTCCCGAGCCCGGAGG